>JASGFJ010000020.1:0-88666 GCA_047605645.1 Dysgonamonadaceae bacterium
AGTGGCTATATTGGGTAGTGAAAACCTAGAGATGACGACACAACGGAATAAAATATTTATGCAACAGATAAAGCAATACCCGGACATCCGATGCAAAACTATTTTCTGTAACTCACCGGATGCCGTATCGGAAAAACTCGGAATAATGCTGGATTATGAAATGTTTGATGGATATTTTGTTATGAGTGACGAGTTGTTGACCGGATTGAGTTACACCCTTAAATCGAAAAAGATCAACGAAAATGAATGTACTGTTGCAGCTATCAGTGAAGGTTTTCTGCCTCATTTCCTTAATCCCGACTACACCTTCGAAACAAACGATGGATACAAGATGGGAATAATGGCAACCAACGTACTGTTGGGAAGAATTTCAAAATCAGAAACAAGCGAATTACCCGCAGCAGCTCAAATTTATTACATCTGACTTTCGGCTTTTACCAATCCAAAGCCAAAAGAATTATCAATACCAAAACCGGTTTCATACCCAATCTTTAATAAAACCGGATCTGCATCCATACGGAAAGAGACATGGAAAGCCCGCAATTTTTGTTCATTTTTAGTCTCCGGTTTCAGAATAATAGTCTGCATAACTGGAGGAGACGCTAATTGAAACTGAAAAGATGTGACTCCCGAAAAAGGGATGCCATAAAGCAGTTGGTATTTTTTGATAAGGTTTTGAAATAACAATTCACCATAATTTCCGGTATCAGGGCTCATCGAAATAGCTGTTTCATCGGAACGGTGAAGCAAGAGGCGTATCGGAGATAAAGTTTTAAAAATAACATGTTCCAGAATTGGAGTCTCCAGAAGGTCTATTTGCGTGATTGCAAACACAGCCCGGGTAACCGGATTGCCGACAACGATATGCTGATCATCAAACAAAGTCCGTACAAGCTCTTCAGTGCCTGTCTCCGGCCAGAACGAAAGATAAAGTTCGGCATACGGACTTTCTAGAAAGAGTTTAAACGTTTCGACTCTAACCTTCTCTAATTGTAAAGCATAACAGAAGTGTTGAAAATCAAGCGGCCCTCTGCCTATCTTATTCACAGTCATCCAATGAGACATCGTCTGTTCATTTCGGTTGAAGACACCATAAATCCATTCGGAAATATCATAACCGTAACTTTTCGGGATCGCATTTCCTGAGATCTCCGAACGAAGCTGTAACAAAAGACGAAATCTCATGACTGTATAAATTTCGAGAAATGTATCTTTAGAGAGGCAAAATCTTTACCTGTTTTTTATTTATAAGTACAACCGGAAAAACATCTTCTTGATTCCATTGCGGAATTTTCTTTTTCACAGTGAACTTTCTCAAGCAAAAAAGATAAAGTTCGTCTGCACCATCTCCTGTTTCGAGAGGTAAAGGCAATGCTTTACCTGGCTTAAGGGCAGGAATCAAATCGGCAAAAATACTATTTACCGTCTTCGACTGATGCTCTATAAATTGCATATTATGGCGGTTTGCTCCTGTAGACAACAAAGCATAAACCTTATACTCATCAACAAGAACAGGTTTGGAGTATGCAAGTAATAATCGCTCAGGGTCTTCTACCATTTTTTTCAGAATATATTTTCTTACAGCCTTAAACCAAATAGTAGCAATGATAAAAATTACTATATAAGGAGCAACATACCAACTGACAAGCATGCCTGTATTCAGCAGATAGATAATACAGAACAAGCTCATAAAGAGCAAAAGCACCGGTCCTAAATAAAGCCAGCTTTTCCATTTGTAAGAAAACGGAACCTGCGAGTATTTAAAAGATTTATCTTTTTCAATCTCAGCTAATTTTCTCAATTTATCCTTATTATTCATTCAAAGATTCCTAACTTTATAATTGTTCAAAAAAACATTATCTTTTAAAATAACTATCCAGCACATTCTTGGCAGCAGCAAAAGAGCTGACACGATTAGACAATACAGCTACTTCGTTGTCATGCAGCGATCTGACAACCTCTTCGTTGCTATAGAAATTTGCCTTCAGACGTTCATTAATCGTTTCGTACATCCAAAACTTGGACTGTTCGTTACGCCTGTGCTGAAAGTATCCATTCTTTTTCACAAAAGCAATATATTCGGCCACCATATCCCAGACCTCCTTTATTCCGATTTCATAATACCCTGAATAGGTCAGAACTTTAGGACTCCATCCCGATTCCGGAAGAGGAAACAGATGTAATGCATTTTTAAAATGTGATTGAGCCAACCTGGCCTTTTCAATATTACTTCCGTCAGCCTTGTTAATGATGATACCATCGGCCATTTCCATAATGCCACGCTTAATCCCCTGCAGTTCATCCCCTGTTCCGGCAAGCTGAATCAAGAGAAAGAAATCAACCATAGAATGCACAGCTGTTTCAGACTGTCCGACACCGACTGTTTCCACAAATATATAATCAAATCCGGCAGCTTCACACAAGATAATGGTTTCACGGGTTTTGCGAGCCACTCCTCCCAATGAGCCTGCCGAAGGGGAAGGACGGATAAAGGCATTCTCTTCGACACTCAGCCTCTCCATTCGTGTTTTGTCTCCCAAGATACTGCCCTTTGAAATTTCACTCGAAGGGTCAATCGCTAAGACAGCTAACTTATGTCCTTGCTTCAATAAATGTAGTCCAAAGGCATCAATAGATGTACTCTTTCCGGCTCCCGGCACTCCGGTGATACCTACACGGATTGATTTTCCCGAATAAGGCACACATTTCTCAATCACCTGCTGAGCCATTACCTGATGTTCCGGCTTCGCACTTTCAATCAAAGTGACTGCCTGACTAAGAATCGTGCGATTTCCTTTCAAAATTCCATCAACATACTCTTCGACCGTATAAGATTTACGTTTGAACCGATTAAAATCTTTCATATACGGATTGACAGTCGGCAGATTACTTACTCCTTTGTTTACATGTAACCCAGCGTAATCTTTTTCATTTTCAGGATGTTCCATTTTTATTTATGTTTGTAGCCTTGCAAACTTACATAAAAAATACGAGTTATGAGTCCATTATTTAGAAAATGAAAAGCTCTTTATTTTTATTTAATTGGACTCATGCCATTTAGCATCCATACCAAAACTCATGAAAATATATTTTCTAAAATTCTATTCCGATCCATATTGAAATATAAGCGATATAATGGTAACTTTGTATGCAACACGATCACGCTCTTATCCTTGCAGCAGATAGAGCCATGCGTATCTGCAAAAGAGATGTGAGAGTAAACAACATTTGTTGAATACCGATTGTTTATTATCCATATTATTTCAATCACACAGTGTGCATTGAAGATAAATTCAGACAATATCTATTTTTGAACAAAATTCATAAAAAATTTTATGTGGCAAAAGACATCACCTCTTGTTCGAAATATTATGCTTATCGTCCTGCTTTCCTCACTCCATTTTTTGCCGTCTACGGCTCAAACTGATAATCCCAACAAAAAAAGCCGGGACATAAGGTTCTCACGGCACAGTTTGTCTTTCGGGTTCGGATTAGTACCAGAAAATAAACAATTCCAATCTGATTTATTCACGCAGGGAACTTTTGGAGATCTGTTCTATCTGTCACATTATACCTTGGGAGATATGACCACGACCGGAGCTATTAACCTGAACTACAGCTACAATTTCAGCAAGCACATTACAATAGGTAGCTTTGTTTCGTATATCAACTATTCGCGAGACATTAATGAAAATAAAAGCAATAGTAAATATGGTGATGCTGTAGAACGAAATGCAGACATTACCCCAAGATTTACTTACTTCTGGCATAATAAGAATATATTTCGTTTGTATTCGGGTATTGGCGTTAGCTTTGGGTATAAATGGGTAAAATATAATTTTTTGGAAACTCATTATTCTTCCAGAGAATTTGAATGGAAACCACAGCTTACTCTTATTGGTATTCAAGCCGGACGCAGAGTTTACGGTTTTGGCGAGGCCAATTTGAAAGGAAGACTGGGATACCTCAATATGGGAGTAGGATATCGATTTGGAAAGGTGCGTTGATAAGCACAGCAAAGCTATTAATTACATTGAATATCATTTTTATGAAAACATGTATATACTATCGGTGGAGTTTATTTTTAATCCTGATTGCAGTAGGCATGCAATCTTGCATCATCGGAGAAATCAACGACGAAAATCCGTATGCTTCACACCAATTGGTGTACAACTATTCCGATCTCGCTATGTATGAGCAACTGTATACGCTCGACATGGTGGCAAAGGTCAGCGAGTATGCGAATGCTAACAGTGCTTACCGGGATTCACTGTCGCGAAGCTATTTTTCGAACTCGGAAATAAATGAAAACAACGGAATCTGGACCGTGAAAGACAGTGTTGGAGTCTGGAATATTTCAGGGAATAATATTCCACTTGGACTCACCGGAGCAGCCTGGTCTGTTGGTCTAATCAAATCCAATGGCACCGGAATAGAACAAGGGGAGTTTCAGGTTATATGCAATTCCACTAAGACATGGAAGATTACAGTCGATAGTATACAGCTTGGATTCAGCAACAGATTGAAACAACTAGCCGATTACGATGATTATTTCACGTTCCACAGCAGTGGAAACTATGTCGTGAGTGTTTCATCACCCGACTCATTGCAGCCTTTACTCAATAATTATACAATTGAAAGCGGTAACGGTAGTTTTGTTCCGGACAAGAAACTGGAAGACCATTACAATGTGGATGTGAATTTTACGATAAAGTCACCGGTAAGTTTACGATATAATTCATCCTCCTATCTATTTTCTGCAGGAAGCATTTATTATGATGTTATTTCCGGCTCGGGAAACACGATTGAATCGTTCACGGCAAAACTACATACAACACCAAGCAACTGGAATGTCACTTTTGAGTAAAAAACAAAACCGGCAAACCTGACTATCCGATAATTAATTAGGAGCACGCTTGTAAATAAACCAGGCTATGAATGTGAAAATAATGTTGGGAATCCACACAGCAATCATGGGACTCACAAAGCCCGATGATGAGAATGTGGAACTGATGGTCATAAACAAAATATAGGACACGCTCAGCAAAAGTCCCAAACCGATATTCACTCCCATTCCACCTTTGACTTTACGCGAAGACAAGGAAGCTCCGATTACCGTCAGGATAAAAGCGGAAAATGCAGATGCAAACCGTTTATAATATTCTATTTCAAAATCTTTTATGTTACCTACTCCCCGCTCCTTCTGCCGAGTAATATATTCTTTCAGATGAGGAGTTGTCATCTGTTCGGCATCATTCGAAGAAATAACAAAATCCTGGGGAATAATCGTGATGGTAGTATCTATCTGGGCGCCGAACTTGTTTTTTTCACGTTTACCCACCATCGTTCGAATATTGTAATTATACAATGTCCACTTGTAACCGGAATTGTACACAATACGCTCAGCCGTCAGTCGTGATACAAGTTCATTATTTTTAAACTTATCCAACGAAAAAGAATATCCTTGTTTATCATTGTCACTGTATCGATCGATATAAACAATCACACCGGGTTCGACCATCATCTGCACCCGATTGGCAAAATCAACTTTTTTGTTACGGATATATTTATTCTGAAATTTTATTCGCTGCACATTCGCAGGCGGAATAATAAAGCCTCCCAGGATGAAGGTCGCAATTGCAATAATAGTTGCGGAAAACAAATAAGGACGCAATAATCTTTTAAAACTGACTCCACTGGCCAGCATGGCAATGACTTCAGAATTATCAGCCAGCTTGGATGTAAAAAAGATAACAGAAATAAATACGAACAGCGCACTGAACAGATTGGTATAATAAGGGACAAAATTTATATAATATTGAAAGATGATAGCCTTCAGCGGAGCATCGTTGCGGATAAATTTGTCCAGCTGTTCGTTGATATCAAACACGACAGCAATCGAAATAATCAGAAGAATGGAAAAGAGAAACGTTCCCAAAAACTTCTTGATGATGTATTTATCTAATATCGTTAACATGATGCAAACCGATAAATGTTCTGAAAATATTTAAATTCGTCTTGACACGGTATCAATGATAGAGTTTTTCCACGATGAAAAATCTCCTGCCACAATATGCTTACGAGCTTCTTTTACCAGCCAGAGATAAAATGCCAGATTGTGAATAGAGGCAATCTGAAGTCCCAGAATTTCACTGGTCATGAACAAATGACGTAAATAGGCTTTGGAGTAAAGCGTATCCACCACAGAAGCTCCATCTTCTTCAATCGGAGAAAAATCATTTGCCCATTTTTTATTGCGCATATTCATAATTCCGTTCTTGGTGAAGATCTGTCCATTTCGGCCGTTACGGGTAGGCATAATACAGTCAAACATATCCACTCCCCGCTCAATGGCTTCCAAAATATTAGCAGGTGTCCCCACTCCCATCAAATAACGTGGTTTGTCCTTCGGTAGAATTTCATTGACCACTTCGATCATTTCATACATTTTCTCCGTCGGTTCTCCCACAGCTAAACCTCCAATAGCATTCCCTTCGGCACCAATGGAAGCGACATTTTCAGCTGCACGTTTTCTCAAATCGGGATAAACGCAGCCCTGCACAATGGGAAACAAGGCTTGCTTGTATCCATATTCACATTCAGTCTCATTAAAACGGCTGACACACCGTCCCAACCAACGCTCCGTCAAGTCCAGAGATTTCCGGGCATACGCATAGTCTGCGTCACCGGGCGTACACTCATCAAAAGCCATGATGATATCCGCACCGATAGTCCGCTCAATATCCATGACAGATTCAGGAGTAAAAATATGTTTTGACCCATCGATATGCGAGCGAAAAATAGCGCCTTCTTCTGTCAATTTCCGGTTTTCTGCAAGAGAAAAAACCTGAAATCCGCCGCTATCAGTCAATATCGGCTTGTTCCATCCGTTAAACCGGTGAAGACCTCCCGCCTGACGCAAAATTTCAAGTCCGGGACGTAAATAAAGATGATAGGTATTTCCCAGAATAATCTGAGCCTTGATATCATTTTCTAATTCAGTGAAATGAACCGCTTTAACAGCTCCCTGAGTCCCGACAGGCATAAAAATAGGAGTTTCAATCTGTCCGTGATCAGTAGTTATCAAACCGGCTCTGGCATTGGATATTTTATCAGTGTGCTGAAGTTCAAATTGCATGTACAAAAAAATTTGTGCAAAGATAGCTGATTATTCAGTAGTAAACAACTCAAAAAATGACAGGAATCGACACAATATACTTTATTCCTGTTCACTCGGGGTAATCAAATCTCTCATCTGTACCAGCGCTATCGAGCTTCTGGCCTTCTTCAGAATGGTAAATTCATATCCGTCGGATTCTATTTTGTCTCGGGTCAAAGGTATTCTGCCAAATTTATCAATCAGATATCCGGCCAAAGTATCATATTGTCCATCCTTATCTATCGGGTGAGGCAGTTGCTCATTAATATTATTAATAGAAGCCATCGCTATCACGGAATAAATCTCATCAGAGACCTTTTCTACAAACGGGATTTCATCGTCCGACTCATCCTGAATCTCTCCGACCAGCTCTTCCAAAATATCTTCCATGGTAATAATACCGTCCGTACCGCCAAATTCATTCAGAACAATGGCAATCTGCTGATGTTTCAACTGAAATTCCCGCATCAATTGACTGATACGTTTAGTCTCCGGGACAAAAGAAACCGGCCGCGTAATAGCACGAATATCGACCGTCCCGTTTTTACGCATTTCTTTCAGAATATCCTTCAGATGAACCACACCGATAATATCATCAATGCTGTGCTGATAACATGGAATACGCGAATATCCTTCTTCAATCACACGCTCCAGTTTTTCGGAATCATAATCCTCCACATCAATGGAAACCAATTGAGTTCGCGGCACCATTACCTGGCGTACTGTACGATCTGAGAAATTGAATGCATTCCGAATTATATTATAGCCGACATCTTCCGAAGCATCATTACTTTCACTCTCGTGCGCCTGATTTACAAGCAGTTTCAATTCATCACGTGTATAAGCTTCGGTTTCAGAGATCTGATGCAATCCAAAAAGTTTCAACACCAGATTTGCAATACCATTCAGTAGCCAGATAAAAGGGCGGAAAATGAAATAAAAAATACGTAGCGGATAGGCTATAAAATAGGTTGTCGATTCGGAACGTTGAATAGCCAGTGATTTGGGAGCCAGCTCTCCAAAAACAATATGGAGAATCGTGATAATTACGAAGGCAAAAGGCAAAGCTAATTCATGTGCCAATTTAGGATCTATAGATATCCCAAAGAGATCCATCAGCCCGAGTAGCAACTTGGATACAACCGGCTCGCCAATCCATCCAAGCCCAAGACTAGCCAGGGTAATCCCCAATTGTGTAGCAGCCAGATAAGCATCTAGGTGCTGCACAATATGCTGTGCCAGAACAGCAACATTCTTCCCTTCCAGAATCTTCATCTGAATTTGGGAGTTTCGAACTTTAACAATTGCAAATTCGGCTGCCACAAAGAAGCCGTTCATAAAAACAAGAAGAAAAGTGATGAGTATATTAAGTAACATACCTAATTTAGATGGTAATGCACAAAAATAGACAAAATAAACCAAAGAGCAAATCTCCGGCTCACAGATTTAAAGCAGATCCGGAAAAAGAGTTTTGTTTTACGGAAATCAAACATTTATTGGGGGAAGCCAACAACTAAAATTTCACATAAGATCTGCCACAGAGCGATGTTTTATGGGGTTGCTCTGTACGCAGCTGGCGTCATACCTGTATGTTTTTTAAAAAAGCGTCCAAAGAAAGAAGAACTTGAGAATTCGAGTTCCTGCGAAATCTGCGCAATAGTCATATTGGTCGATTTTAATAATGCTTTGGAGTGGAGTATGACCATTTCATTAATCAACTGCAAGGGGTTTTTCCCTAATGTAGCCTTTATTACTTTGGCTAAATGCTTAGGAGTTATATACAATTTACTGGCGTAAAATTCCACCGATCGCTCTTTCAAATAGTTTTTATAAAGACATTGCCCGAAAAGAAACGTTATTTCCTCATTTCGGCTATGTCCTGCACGACTTTCTTGATTGCGAGAAGAATGCAATGTGGTGATTTCGTAGAGTAATGCCCGAATCAGATTTCGAATAATTTTGGCTTGATAGGGTTGATCCGGTTTTGAATTTCTGCTTGATATTAAAGAATGATATTCCATCAAAAGTGTTTTCTTCTCCTCATCAAGCTGAATGGATGGATTCTCTTCAATAGCAATAGGAAGTTCTACCCTTAAAAACATTCTTAATTCAGTGAAAAAATCCAGAGAAAAAAAGATATATTCTAAGTGAAAATCTTCCGAGATTTTTTTTACTTCAAAAATAAAACCGGGAAGTACGCATACAAGAACATTTCTCGTCAACGTATATTCCTTCAAATTGATAGACACCTCACCTTCTCCTTCTACGCATAAAAGAAAGGCAAAGCCATTTATAATATAGGGATGAAAAAACAAAAATCTATTTGGAATCTCATTCTGTTTCTGTCCCGAGACAACCAAATCAGACGACATCATACCAGAAGAATTACCCGGTATATCTTCTGTCGAAATAGTGCTGAACTTGAATTCTGGTTTAATCATAAGTGACTCTTTTAACGTTTACTTTGACACAAAAATAACATACAATCCATTATATATCAGCAAAAAATCGCAATAATGCGTATTTTGTGACATTTTAAGAAACAAATAGGATTCTATAGTTCATTTAAAAGAAGAGAACTTTGTGCCGAAATACAAATGTAAAGACAAAATAGGTATATGGAAAATGTAAAACGATGTTTTAAATCCGCTTCAGCCATGGCTCTGACAATAGGAATTCTATTTGCTTCATGCAAAAAATCGAATACAGATGTAAATGGGCCTGCCACTGTTAATGTGAAGACAATTATTGCAGACTCTACCTCAGGTGATGCCTATCGCGAATATGTAGGGACAGTCGAAAGTGAAAATTCTGTAGATTTAAGTTTTCAAATCAATGGAAACCTGGAACAAATTTATGTCCAGGAAGGACAAAGTGTCCGGCAAGGACAGCTGATTGCTCGAATCAACCCTTCTACATATCAAAACTTATACAATGCGACCAAGGCAGGATTGCTTCAGGCAAAAGACAATTATGATCGTCTATCTATCCTACATCAAAACAACAGTCTGCCTGAAATAAAATTCATTGACGCACAAACAAGCCTCGAACGGGCACATGCTGAAGAAAGAATTGCCAAAAAGAATTTGCTTGATTGCAATCTGTATGCACCTCATGCGGGAGTAATTGGTAAACGTCATGTAGAGTCGGGAGCCAATGTAATGCCGGGTAGTCCGATAGTAAGCCTGATGAACATCACATCGGTTAAAATCAAAGTGCCCGTACCGGAAAATGACATTGCGTCCATAAAACTCCAAACGAATTGCCGGATTAAAATACCGGCTTTAGACGATGCTTCCTTTACAGGAATTATTTCAGAAAAAGGCGTTGTAGCCGATCCCGCCTCCCATACGTATGACGTAAAACTGAAAGTTATAAACCTCAACAAGCAAATTATGCCGGGAATGGTCTGCAAAACTTATCTGCCAAACAATGAAAAGCAAAGTGGAATTATTCTTCCCATGAAAGCTGTACAGGTCACTTCTTATGGTAAAAGCTTTGTCTGGTTGGTAAATCAAGCAGGGAAAGCTGTCCTCCGGGAAGTAACTACAGGTAAATTAGTAGGCAACGGCATCCTTATCAAATCGGGACTGAAACAAGGAGATACGGTGGTGGTAGAAGGATACCAGAATCTAAGTCAGGGAGTTTTAACAAAAAAAATATAACAAAAATACATCATGAAGAAAAAGAGAAATATCATTGAATGGTGTATTCAATATAAACAAATCGTTCTGCTCATTGCTTTTGCATCGATAATCTTTGGAGTATATTCTCTTATCGTAATGCCGAAACAGGAATTTCCGACATTTACCATTAGACAAGGGCTTGTTATCGGAGTATATCCGGGAGCAAATTCGTCTCAGGTCGAAGAGCAGTTGACGAAACCGCTGGAACGATTTCTGTTTACATACAAAGAGGTAAAAAAAGCAAAGACCTACTCTGAATCACGAGATGGTGTAGTGTATGTCTATGTTCAACTCAACGATGACGTAAACAACAAAGACGAAGTCTGGTCGAAGATCAAACATGGGTTGAACACGTTCAAATCCGAACTACCCAAAGGGGTGTTAGGGTTGATTGCCAACGATGATTTCGGAGATACTTCCGCATTGCTTATTACCCTGGAATCAGATACAAAAACCTACCATCAGCTGCAGACTTACCTCGAGAATCTAGAAGATCATCTCCGGCGAATCGAATCTGTGTCAAACCTACGGCATTATGGTTTGCAGAAAGAACAAATAAGTATCTATATCCAGAAGGAAAAGATGGCAACCTATGGCATTAATCTGCTAAGCCTTTACAAAACCTTGTCTTCGCAGGGAATGGCTATTCCTGCGGGAAAAGTGGACAACGATGCCCTGAGTGTTCCCATCCACATAAAGCCGACACACAATACGGAAAAAGAAATTGAGGATCTGATTATTTTTTCCGATTCGAGAGGCAACAATATCCGATTGAAAGATATTGCTTCCGTTGTGCGGGAATATCCCAAACCAGACAGCTATATCACCAATAACGGAAAAAAATGCCTGGTACTCTCTACTGAAATGCGATCCGGATTCAATATTGTAAAATATGGTCGGGAGGTAGATGCCGTGTTAAAAGAATTTGAAAAGACACTCCCGGTAGATGTCAGCATTTATCGTATTGCCGACCAACCTCAAGTGGTGGGAAGTTCAATTTATACATTTCTCAAGGAACTTCTGATAGCAGTTGTTGCTGTATTGATCGTGATTGTACTTTTGTTACCCTTACGAGTTGCCGGCGTAGCTGCCTCTTCCATTCCTATTACGATTTTTATTTCTCTGGCTTTAATGTTCGCTTGCGGAATAGAACTCAATACCGTCACCCTGGCAGGACTCATTGTGGTACTTGGTATGATTGTAGACAATTCTATCGTCATTGTAGATAGTTATCTGGAAAAATTAGATCAGGGAGTTCCCCGCCTGAAAGCCTCTGTTGACAGTACAAAGGAATATTTCAAAGCCATCTTGTCAGCGACATTGGCCATAAGTATCACTTTTTTCCCGTTCCTTGTGACAATGAAAGGGCAATTCCTTGATTTTCTACAAGCATTCCCCTGGACCATACTTATCACCCTGAGTGTATCGCTTGCAGTAGCAGTCATGATTATTCCGTTTTTGCAATACCACTTTATAAGGAAAGGAATTGCCGGCCCGGAAAAAGGCAGGAACCCGAAACGGAAATCATTTCTGGACATTCTTCAGGAAAATTACAACAAGCTCCTGGATATTGTATTCAAATATCCGAAGACAACTATTGCATTAACACTGGTTTCTGTTGTAACAGGTCTCTACATGTTTGCCAATTTACCTCAACGCCTGATGCCTATTGCCGAGCGAAACCAGTTTGCCGTTGAAATTTATCTTCCCAGCGGAACTTCGTTGGATGAGACAAAGAGTGTTGCCGGAGATTTAGAAAAAACGCTCAAGAAAGACAAAAGAGTCGTTTCGGTCACAAGCTTTATGGGAACAGGTTCGCCTCGATTCCAGACAACCTATGCACCCAAAATGGGAGGAAAGAATTTTGCTCAATTTATAGTCAATACGTCCTCGAGCCAAGATACGGAAGATTTGTTAGACGAATATACCAACTCTTATGCCCATCATTATCCAAACGCCTACGTCAAATTCAAGCAGCTCGATTATCAGGATGCAGTATCAGAAATCGAAATAAGGCTCTCGGGTGACAGTCTTCAGAATCTGAAAAGAGAAGCAGACAAGCTTATGAGCGAATTAAGAACGCTAAAAGAGCCGTTGCGAATATGGAAAAACATCGAAGAGCCTCTTCCTGATGTCTCTATTGAGGTCGACCAAGTGGAAGCAAGCCGGCTGGGAGTAAATGACTTGTCTGTCGGATTAGCACTCTCTTCACGTTTCGGCGGATTCAATATCGGGAATATTTGGGAAAATGATTATTCGGTGCCTTTGGTATTGAAATCACAATGGGAAAATAAAGACCCGAACCTGGATGATATTGAAAATGAATATGTCTCGGGAATTATGTCGCCGGCAGTTCCGTTACGTCAAATAGCAAAAGTGACTCCGGGCTGGGATGAAGGACAAATTGTAAGAAGAAACGGTGTAAGATGTATTACAATTATGATGGATCTGAAACGAGGAGAATTAGCGAATCTGGTACAAAAGAAAATAGAAAAGATAGTAGAGAAACACCAGGAAGATTTAGGTCGAAACGGCATTCGCGTCACTTACGGAGGAGTTGCAGAAAGTGATGCTGAAAACATGCCTCCCATCATGGGAGGGTTGATGATTTCCGTCGTAATCATTTTTTTCATTCTCATTTTCCACTTTAAGAGTATACGCCTATCCTCCATCATCATTGCGTCAACGATGCTCTGCTTCTTCGGTGCAGCACTTGGTCTTAGAATCATGCATCTCAATTTCAGTATTACAGCTGTATTGGGTATTGTCAGCCTTATTGGTATTATTGTCCGAAATGGAATCATCATGTTCGACTATATCAAGGAGCTGAGACACGAAGGCAAAGATGTGTACGAAGCCGCCAAAGAGGCCGGACGAAGGAGAATGCGTCCCATCTTTTTAACGACAGCCGCAGCTTCGTTCGGTGTTATCCCGATGATTATCAGCAAAAGTCCACTCTGGTGTCCCATGGGTACCGTCATCGCTTTCGGCGCCATGATTACAATGGTATTCATCCTGACTGTCCTCCCGTTGGTTTATTGGATAACCTACCGCAAACAAGACAAACAAATCAATCAAGACTAATCGCAATGAAACTAAAACAAATCGCCATTCTATATATACTGAGCCTTCCGTTAGGCCTTTCGGCACAGAGTAAATACTCACTGGAAAATTGCAAAGAACTTGCATTGAAAAACAACCGCCAATTGGTAAATGCCGAATTACAAATTCAGGCATCGGAAGAAACCCGGAAGGAAGCATACACTAAATATTTTCCATCCCTGAGTGCCTCCGGTTTGGGATTCATGTCTAATAAAGGGTTGCTTTCGGGCGATACTCCACCTCTGAGCTTTCCTCTTTCAGGAGCCACATTGGATATTCCATCCATGCCGTACAGTTTCTTAAAAAAAGGAGGAATGGGCTCTCTTCTGTTGACTCAACCTCTTTACGCAGGTGGTAGAATCATCAATGGCAACAAACTGGCTTCTTTAAACAAAGAAGTCAACCGTCAGCGATTGCGCCAAACAGAAAATCAGGTTCTCCTCGAAACAGAGAATCTTTATTGGACCATTGTTTCTCTTGAAGAGAAAGTGAAAACCATCAATGCGTTGGAAGAACAATTGTATTCACTTAAAAAAGATGCAGAAGTATCCTTGAAAGCCGGATTGGTAACCATGAATGATGTTTTGCAGGTAAAATTAAAAATAAATGAACTTGCAAGTTCCCGCCTCACGATTGAAAATAATATCGAAGTCTGCAAAATGAATCTTTCCAGACTCATGGGAATCGCCGGTGAACCAACCTCTTCTTTTAACGTCGTTGCTCCGGACATGCAACACCCCGCGCTGCCCCAAACGCTTTATGTCAATCATAAAGAAGCATTGAAGGCTCGTCCGGAAACCAATTTACTCGACAAAGGAGTAGAAGCAGCCAAGCTACAAACAAAAATAAAAAGAGGAGACTATCTACCGTCCGTAGCCGTTGGGGTAAGTTATTCCCAAAATAATTTTCTAGACAAATGGCAAGGCAACACCCTCGGATTTGTATCAGTCAGCGTTCCTATTTCCGGCTGGTGGGGTGGTTCACATGCGCTCAAAAAGCAACAGATGGAAGAGGAAATAGCTAGAAATTCCCAATTGGACGGACAAGAGCAGCTCTTAATTCAGATGCAAAATGTCCGCAATGAGCTTGACAACGCATACAAGCAGATTCTGATTGCCAATGAATCTATCGAACAGTCAACTGAAAATCTCCGAATCTACAACAACCAGTACAAATCGGGGATTGTAAAGATGAGCGACCTATTAGATGCACAGACTTTGTTCCAGAAGAGCAAAGATTTATATGTGGATTCTTTTGCAGATTACCAGAAAAAATGCGTTGAATACATGCAAGTTACCGGTCGATAATTTTCTAAATAATGAAAATGAGATTTATATCAGACAACTTAAGGCCTGTGTTTAATACATTCGTTTTTATAGTCGTATAAATTCATCATAATGAAGCTCTTTGACATTTTGATTGACTTGAAAATCGGTAAGTCATTTAACGGTTGTAATTTTTCAAATGAGGATATGTATAAATAAAAACCGAAAGCCTGATTTTAATGAAAGGTCAGGTATACACAACCGGGACATAGCCACAAATAATGTGTTGTAACAATTTTTTATGCAAAAGTTTTTTTTGACAATTAAGACATAACCACAAATAATATGTTGCAACACACAGGAGATATGTCTCCTCTCTCTATGGTTAAAATTTGTTTTATTCTCTTGATATTGAATCTCTAATTATCTTATCTTTGGATACTCAAATAGAGTTCAATACCAAGCATACATTCAACTATATGTATAAAAAACTTATCATCACCTTCGTTATATTCATTGCAACTGGAATACCGGGATATGCTCAGTTTGCCATACACAAAACAGTAGTTCCGCCCCGTCCTGCCGACTCTACAGATATCGCCTTCTATTCAATAAAGAAAGGGCTGGGAGCTGCAACACAGATATTTTCTTTCAATATGGGATTATGGGCATTCAACAGGTATGTAGCCAAGCAAGATTATGCATACATCAATATTCATACCATCAAAAAAAACATCAAGCACAAGTGGGTATGGGACAATGATGATATGGGTAATAACATGTTTCTGCATCCTTACCATGGCAATCTTTATTTCAATTCTGCCCGTTCGCGTGGATATAATTTTTGGGAATCAGGTGCCTTTGCTCTGGGAGGAAGTGCTATGTGGGAGCTGTTTATGGAAAATGAATATCCTTCCTTCAACGATATTATCGCAACTCCTATCGGAGGGCTTGCTTTAGGCGAGGTGTTCTACCGGACATCCGATTTGGTTCTTGACGACAGGCTGGATGGGATGAATCGCTTTGGACGCGAATTGGCCGGTTTTATCATCGCACCGACACGAGGACTCACCCGTATACTGAATGGAGATGCATGGCGTAAACGAGCCACTACAGGTAAGCAATTCGGAATACCGGATGTATCTGTAGAAATTGGCTCCGGCCTGCGGGCATTGGAACTCAAAGGTCAGATATTGGATAAAGGAGTCGGTGCGGCAGTGGATATTAATATCGAATACGGAGATCCTTTTGCTACCGAAAATAAAAATCCATACGATTATTTTTCGTTCCGCAGCAACCTGAATGTGCAAGGTTCACAACCTCTGCTCAGCCAATTAAATATATTGGGGCGTCTTTATGTCACTGAAGTGGTAGATAATAAGAAGGATTTCCTTAACTTCGGATTTTATCAGCACTTCGATTATTATGACTCAGACACGATATCCAACGTCTCCAATAGAATACCATATAAATTCTGCACTCCGGCTTCTGTGGGTTCAGGGTTTATGTACGAAAATAAACGATGGAAGAATGTAAAACTCAAAGCCTTTATGCACAGCACCCTGGTGATGTTAGGAGGTACTCTTAGCGATCATTATGTGGTGGATAAGCGCAACTACAACCTGGCAAGTGGATTCAGTGCCAAAATAGGAGGAAGCTTTGCTTATAAGAATAAAATAAGCATATCTTCTGCTTATGAGATATATCGCATGTTTACATGGAAAGGTTATCCGGATCAGATCGACTGGGATAATATAAATGTACACGAATTTGATTATCAGGGAGACCGATCGCAGGCTACGCTTCAGGTACTTACATTAAGGACGGATTTAAAAATGACAAATCATCTTTATTTGACGGGAATATTCAGCAATTACGCTCGAAATACTAAATATAAATACAACGAGAATGTTTCTTCCAGAACCTCTGAAGGCCGTTTGCTATTAAGCTATAAATTCTAAAGACAATAAGCAGTTGTTTATATCTAAACGTTGATGATTGCACCCATTATACTCTTTGATATTTCTCTATAGGTTCAAAAAACAAACAGACAAATGGATATGAATGGATTGGAAGGTTTATTCCATAGATTTATATTGGCTAAAAAAACTGCTTTATTCGCTCTGATTCCATATAGTTTGCTTACTCCGTGCGTTGGTTATGTCGCATTCGGAATCGGTTAAAGTACCCATTAGTCGCTAATAAACAAGCACTCATAATGAGTTGTAAGTATATACATTGTCGCATTTTGGAAATAAGCGACATAACAGATTAGACACATGAAAGTAATTCTATAGAACTACTTATTCAATTATTTGGAACATTACAAGCTTACCCCAATTTATTATTTCATGCATCTGCATAAGGTAACAGGTTTTCAATTCAAATCAAAAAAAAATGACATCACTGGTATCTGTTTAATTATAAACAAATTCAAAAAAACAATATACCGGCATTCATGAATATCCTTAAAATAAAAAACAGATGAAAGTTTTCCGTTTACAACCATTGCATTTTGTACTGGCCTTCGTCCTTCTGTTCTTCTTTTGCGAATTTGCTGCTAAACGGCAATTGAGCAAAGAGTTGTCGCGACTCACAGAATCGTTGACAGAATTGACTCCGGAACAATTGTCAGACAGCACGCACTCCGGAGACTGTATTGTGCTTTTTTATAAATCAGATTCTAAATTATCAGACTATATGCAAGAAAGACTGATCAAGTTACGCAACAATCATGTTTCTGACAATATTCGTTACTATCAAATCGATGTTAACACCAACGACAATCTGATTGACAAATACACGCTCTCTCTCGTACCTATGATTCTCGCATTTAAAGACGGCCAGGAGCAGCAACGAATAATGGGGCTTGTACCCGCTTCCAATTTAAACATAATCCATAACAGATTGCTATATGAACAAAATAATACCTACTAATGAGTTAGAGCAAGCCTCTTTTTCCTCCGATTTCGATAGGAAGAAAAAAGTGAATCCATTAACCGAATTTCTCTCTGTCAACAAAAAAGCTCTTATCGGAATGGTATCCGGATTCATCATCGGATATCTCTACTGGTATTTTTGGGGCTGCTATTGGGGAGTATATCCGCTATCGGCTGAGTGCTGGGTAAATTGTTTTGCCGGCTTGCTCTTTGGGGGATTTATCGGCAGTTTAATGAATGAAATATGAAACGATGCATGATTTTTATTCAATCCCCCAATTCTATCATTTAAAAATCAGGAGAGTTTCCTACCAGCCAACAGTAAGAATTAAAGTGTAAGTAAATGTTCATAATTAGCGGCAAGCGGATACATACATAATACACTGAACATAAATAATATGGAAAGAAATATAGATGAAACTAATTTTATTGAACTACTTATGAAACAATACTTCCTATCATTATGTGTTCTTTTTAATTCCTTCTCATTCTCAACAGCAGCCTACTACATAGCTGCTTATTGTCGCTACCTGTGGAGGACCACAGGTAGGTGTACAATATAAATGAGAAATTGTTTATTGACTTGAATCCGTCTTGTTGGGAGAACAAGGCGGATTTTTATCTTTAAGAAAGTACGAATAACTCACTTATTCACTTCAGACAAAGAAACTCTAATCGACAAGCCCTTCTGTTGACGCTGGGTTTTGTCATTACAAATATCTGGGTGGTTTAAACTCCGAGTACAATGGATGCTGTAATACCCAATTTCTTGCTGATGTTCCGGGCAACACTTAATGTCGGCTCACTCTTACCTGAAATAATTTCACTCACTCTTGACGGGCTAATCCCTAACATCTCCGCTACTGATTTTTGAGTTAAATTCATTTCATACATGCGGAGCTTTATTACATCCGGCAATGAAGGCATACATACAGGGAAATGCTCTTCCTCGTAAGCGACAACCAAATCGGTGAGAATATCCAATTCTATGTAGTTTCCATCTGTTTTGAGCGTATCCTCTCCTACCATCTCAACAAGTTCGTCTATTCTTGACATGATTGCCTTATATTCTATTTCAGTATTAATCTTCTTCATATCAATAAATATTTACTCTTTTGAACAATCATCAATTCCATCATACTCTTTATGAGTGCCAATAAATCGAATGTAAACCAATTTAAGCGTAAATTTAATAATGCTATCAAGCGGTAAGAATTACCCTTTATATTAAATACAAATCGGCCATTACCTACAGAATCAACGCTATTAAAGGTACGTCTCACATCTGCAAAATTATCCCATTCTACATTTTTTGTTTTACTGTGCCAATCTTCTAAAGCCGTTTTGGCATCGGGATACTTTCTTGAAAATTCATCAATCCGTTTCTTTGTGATAATTCGCATATGTTTGTATCAATTACTGAATACAAACATATAAATAAAGTTTTATAATACAAAACACAATTCTATAAAACAAAATATCATTTTATTTAAATAGGAACAGCTCCGGTTGTTTGGATTCACATTTTTCATTATTCGATATCTTATCAAATTTTTCATCAGGCCAGATGACAAGGAAAACCAGACATAGCCCCCTCTATAAAATTCTTGAGATTTATGAGATTTTGGAAAAAACGGATTCCTTGATTGTTCTCCATATATTACAAACAGCATATCTGCATCTGAATTCTGCTGATTACAATGAATGTTTGAAATCTATATTTCGCATAGCGGGTCTAAGTAGAAAAATAATACAGTGCAATAACGAAACAGGCAAGGAAGAAACTTTGATTTTACACGAAATAGCAAGTTCTCATTTGGCCAGACGTACATTTGTAGATATTCTTTGTCAGGCCGGAGAGCCTATCCACGTTGTTGCAAGCATGAGCGGTCATTCTGAAAGGTCAAGAGCTTTTGATAGATACAGGCAAAGACCTGAACAACTTCAAAAAGAAGTCGTAAGCAGGTCAATGGACTGATGTTTTCACTTATCGACGAATTCTATTTAAAATTACACTATAGATTTATATCGCAAAAAAATCCAGCACCTTTTATATGGCGCTGGAGGTAAATATTTGATCGATCGGTCAAACAGGCGATAGAGGCGATGATGGAATATTGGGGATAGAGTTAGTTTTTCATAGAGTATCCACCCCAATTAATTTTGAATAATTGGTAGTAACTCCAAAGCTGAAACGGGAGAAGAAGGGAGTGTAAATGCTCATTAATAGTAAATTTTCCTTGATTGACAACAACTATCAGTTGTCATTCTCTTTTGTGGATATATAAAAAAATCCCGGCCGAATGGTCGGGATTACGATTTATCAACAACTGACAGTCTATCTATTTGAGAGTACAATTGTCGTTGGGCTACTTTGACCTTGAGAAAATGGATGTAGTCCCGTTATTGTGATAGAGAAAGGATACTCTGCTCCAAATTCCAAATACGCATAGCCATATAAATAATTATCATCCCATGACGACACAGAAAAATTCCTTAGATAAATCGGAGAATCCTGAATACTCCAAAGAAGCGCTTCCTTGGCAGTTTGCCCAGGATAATCATCTCCAATAGATATTGGTAATACCCAATTCAATAAAAGTCCGCCGTTATTACTGCCCGCATATTCAAAAGCAGGAATTGGCAAATTTACAGTATAGTTCACACTCTGAGCGAATGATGAATTCGGTATAGCAAGCCATGCTACAATAACGAATAATAAAGACATAATTTTTTTCATAATCATAATGATTTAAAATTTATAACAAGTCAAATTTAATAATTCCAACGATAAATACATCCAATATCTCAGTAGCTTTTTTTTACACAATTTAATATTATTAAATTGTTATTGTATTCTATCCCGCTTTTCGAGAAAGCGAGTTTTCTTTTAGGCGCAAACGATGAATTGGTTGAATATTGTCGTATTTATAAATTACCGTTGTTGTTAAATATGCTTTCAAACATATTTTTACTATTCTAAAATTCACTTTCACTCCAATTAAATGCCCGTACTTATTTTCAAAACTCCGTTGATACTGATACTCACTTCCTAGATTATTATAGAAAAATCCCCCTCCGACACCGACAATATCGAGTGCCGAATATGAAGCGCTAACAAACGGTTCAAACTTCCTTTTCTTCTCAATAACCTTTTGTATAGGCAAACTAGATATATCGTGCTTTAAATATGGAAGTTATTGAACTATTCCAAAAGTGGGATTTCTTTAATATGATATTTTAGCATACAATAGACTGGAAATTCACTACCCTTACATTGGATGACATAGAGCTTTTCTCTCATACCGATAAGACTAAAATATTTTATGCTCTACAACAAGCGCACAACGAATGGATAAGCCTATAAGATTACACCTCCGAACTACACCACGTCGCATCCGGAGCACGCAAAGCAGAAGATATAAAAAAAGATACCATGACCGAAGAATCAATAGACCGTGCGATTGACCTATTTATAGTGAATACCTAAAGATTGAAATATTACGAGAGATTTGCAGATGTGAAAACGAAAGATTTCAGCATTGATGAGTTTCTAAATAAAGATGGTATTTTTTAAGCTATTCCTGAGTATTTATCTAAGTACCTATAAAAGAAAAACGCTAAAAGATTATTTATTAATCTTCTAGCGTTTCATCCAGTGACCGCGACAGGATTCAAACCTGTAACCGGCTGATCCGTAGTCAGCTACTCTATTCAGTTGAGCTACGCGGCCTTATTTCTTAATTGCGAGTGCAAAGGTAATAGCTTTGGACATTCAATGCAAGTAAAACACAAACTTTTTTCAAACTTTTTTATCTTCGCTTAGATAACTTTTTCCTTGACAGAAACTTATGCCATCAACATTTTATATTGAGCTGAAGCAATATTTCGCGAATCTTCTCAAAAGTAGTAATACGCGTAGGCACCAAAGGCAAACGCAAGCGGTTTTCGATATAGCCCATCATGTGCAACATACTCTTCACTCCCGCAGGATTGCCGTCAACAAACAACAGATTGAATAATTCATTAAAACTGTGATGAATGCTCAGTGCCTTTTCGTAGTCGCCTTCTAAAGCCAGGCGTGTCATGCGGCTAAATTCTTTTGGAAATGCATTCCCAATAACAGAAATAACTCCGACAGCTCCCAGAGTAATGAGAGGAAAAGTAATACCATCATCCCCCGAAATGACATCAAAATCCTTCGGTTTGCGTTTGATAATATCATCCATTTGTGTAATATTCCCCGACGCTTCTTTCACGGCTACCACATTCTTAAATTCATTGGCAACACGCAGCGTTGTTTCGGCTGTCATGTTCACTCCGGTTCTTCCCGGCACATTATAGAGTACAATCGGAAGCTTAGAAGCCTCTGCAATCGCTTTATAATGCTGATAGATTCCTTCTTGTGAAGGCTTGTTATAATATGGTACCACAGATAGGATTCCGTCGATACCGTCAAAATTATCTTTCTTAAGATCTTCGACCAATTTGCGGGTATTATTTCCTCCTGCGCCCAAAATAAGCGGAATCTGTCCGTTCACTTTGGATACAATTAAATCGATGATATTATGCTTCTCTTCTTCGGTCAGAGTGGGTGTTTCTGCCGTCGTACCTAATACGACCAAGTAATCCGTCCCATTCTGAAGCTGATAATCGACAAGAGCAGAAAGGGCATTATAATCGACACTTTCATCTTCTTTAAAAGGAGTAATCAAAGCAACTCCCATTCCTTTCAGATTGATTCTTGGCATAAAAAAATGTTGTAGTATAAAATAGTATTTATGAGGGCTTCTTTTGAAAGCGAAGCAAAGTTAAGAATTATTTATGCTCGGACGAATATTGGTCAGATATTTTTTTATTTGCTGATAAATATCCCACAGAGCTTGCTGTTCTTCTTTCAAAATGCAAAAATCGTATAACGGAAACTCCAAATGTTGAATTCCTATCCTGAATTTGCAAGGGTGAATCTCCATTAAATGATAGAATCGGTAATCGAAAGAATCCAAATCGAGAAGAGCATCGAAATTTTCTCTTGAAAACTGTTTACTCAGAGCAGTAGACACTTCCCCCAGAAAAGAGAAATGTTTGGGTGACAACAAATGATACCCGGCCTGAAGCTTTTCTTTAAGGTCAGGAGCTTTTTCCAAATCTTCTTTTGATAAAATCAAAAAGATAGCAACTTGAATATTGTGGGCCTGCAAATCGGCAACAATCGCATTCAATTGGTCAATATCGCCCACATTTGCAAAAATACCGACCCGTTTCAACTGCCCGAAAGTAAGAAACTCCGCCAAACGTTCCGAATCGGCTTGTTCCAGCAAACTTCTTTTTTTTAAGAAATTCAATATGGATAATTTATTGAATACATTTCTCATAATTTAAGCTTTCAACATGTCCAGAAACTGATTTTCGTTGATTATTGCAATTCCGAGCTTGGCCGCTTTTTCAAGTTTGGCCGGCCCCATATTTTCACCGGCAAGTATATAGTTTGTTTTCGCAGAAACCGAACTTACATTTTTACCTCCGTTCTGCTCTATCATCACTTTGTATTCATCCCGCGTATGCAGAGAGAACACCCCACTGATAACAAAGCTCTTGCCTTGCAAAATATCACTTTCCGGCACGGCATTATCGTTTTTTTGAAGCTCAAATTGAAGACCCACAGCTTTGAGGCGCTCTATCAGACTACGATTTTCTTCGTTGGCAAAAAAATCAACAACACTTTGTGCAATACGCTCTCCAATCTCATCTACTTGTGTCAAACGGAACACCGAGGCTGACTCCAGAAGCTGAATAGAAGGAAATGCCTGAGCCAGTTTCTGAGCCACAGTCTCCCCGACATAACGTATTCCCAAGGCAAAGATTACCCTTTCGAAGGGTACTTCTTTCGATTGACCGATGCTTTCGATAAGGTTCTTAGAGCTTTTCTCGCCCCATCTTTCCAGGCGCATCACATCCTGCCATTTCAATTCATACAAATCGGCTATATTGCGAATCATACCTGCATTAAAAAGATGTTCCACAGTCTCTGGCCCGGCTGCAATATTCATCGCCTTACGCGTCAGGAAATGCTCAATCCGGCCTTTCACCTGAGAGGGACAACTTGTGGTATTCGGACAATAGTAGACTGCCTCTCCCTCATCACGCACCAGTGGCGTTCCGCATTCCGGACATTCGGTAATAAACACCACCTTCGCGGCATCCGGCAAACGGAATTTCACATCTACTTCCGTAATTTTAGGGATAATCTCCCCTCCTTTCTCCACACTCACCTTGTCATGGATGTGCAA
This sequence comes from Dysgonamonadaceae bacterium, assembly GCA_047605645.1. Classification (GTDB taxonomy): domain Bacteria; phylum Bacteroidota; class Bacteroidia; order Bacteroidales; family Dysgonomonadaceae; genus UBA1309. The sequence continues at coordinate 24,442 of JASGFJ010000020.1, forward strand.
ATCAAGTGCTTCGATGGCATCTGCATTATAGAGAGAAGCGCGTTTGACCACAGAGCCGGAAAGCTGCACCGGCTGAAGATTAGCTACCGGCGTAATGGCTCCCGTTCGTCCAACCTGATAGGACACAGAAAGCAATTCTGTCCATTCTTTTTCCGCCTGGAATTTATAGGCAATTGCCCAGCGCGGAAATTTGGATGTATATCCCAATTCCTCTTGCTGTTCGAGAGAATTCACTTTCAAGACGACACCATCGGTGGCAATAGGTAGATTTTTCCGTTCTACATCCCAATACTTCAGGAAGCCGAACACTTCTTCGAGCGAATGACAGATTTTTGTTGCGTCTGATATTTTGAAACCCCACTCCTTTGCTTTTTGCAAATTACTATAATGTTCGCGGCAAGGCAGGTTGTCACCCATCATATAATAGAGATAAGAATCCAGCCTGCGCGCAGCCACAATTTTCGGATCCTGGAGTTTGAGTGTTCCGGAAGCGGCGTTGCGGGGATTTGCAAAAAGCTGTTCCTCTTGCATCGCCCGTTCTTCGTTCAGTTTTTCGAACACACTCCAAGGCATCAAAATCTCACCCCGTATTTCAAAAAGAGGAGGATATCCCGTTCCCTGCAACACCAACGGAATGCTCCGGATAGTGCGCACATTAGCGGTAACATCATCTCCCTTCACTCCGTCTCCACGCGTAACTGCTTGCTTGAGCTTACCATTCTCATACCTGAGCGAGATGGAAGTTCCGTCGAATTTCAATTCGCAGACAATCTCAATATCGCGAGTTCCAAGCGACTTCTCTACCCGGCGATAGAATTCCGTCACCTCGCCTTCGGAGTATGTATTGGATAGTGAAAGCATCGGATAGGTATGTTTCACTTGTTTAAACGATTTGGTCAGATCACTCCCCACGCGCAAAGTGGGTGAGTTCGAATCGAAATATTCGGGATGTTCTGCTTCTAAGCGAGACAAATCTTTCAGCTTCTGATCAAAGTCAAAATCACTGATTGTCGGCTCAGACAAAACATAATATTGATAGTTGTAACGATTGAGTTCTTCCCGAAGAGAACGTATTTCTTGTTCGATAGTATTCATATTTCTATTTGAGATTGCGATCAAAAATAATAAAACTTTTTATAGAATAGAAAAGAAGAGAATATCTTTGAGAAAATAATAACAAACCAATCATGAAATTTCATTGCTATACTTCTCTATATTAATAAAGAACCAACAAACTTACAACAATCACAAAACTTAAATTAAGGGAAACCCGATTTCATAGATTTTCTCTTTTCGACACAACACCGTCTGTTGTTCGCCTACTTTTCATAAGGTACATTTTTCCGGAAACAATAGACATGACATGCAACAGGCTTCAAGGCACATAATAAATGATTATCAAACTATTACAATTTAAAATACTTTAAGCATCCCGTATACAAAATAGTTCAAAAGCATTTATTTTGTATACTACTGATAATTATTAAGAAAAACGTTGAATGAATATCCGGATATTTTCTTTAGGCATTGTACGAAAAACATTCCCCGCAGCCACATCACCACTTGTAACCAGGTAAATATCTATTTTTTTAAATGATCCCCCTGTTGCATCCATAAATATTTCGAACCGGAATATGAGTAAAATTCGACATTCATTTTACGCCCACAAATCACATACTCTCAACGAAGCGTACATTGTCTGGCAAACGGAAACTTTCAGAAACAGATACTAAACCATCCGGATACAGACTCAAAGACATCCTTTCAATTACGACATAAATATCAAGAGAAGAAATAAATAAAAAAAATTCTCCATGTACAAGCAAAGCCGAACACCTTGAAAAGACATCCGGCTTTGCCTGTATATAGCATTTTGTAGTTAATATCAGCTAACAAAGAGAAGAACCAGGGTAAATCCGAGAATCGAAATTGCAGTGAGCACCAATGCAATAATCATATAGCATCCACAGATTTTAAAGAAAGAATCCTGTTCGCCAAGTGCAGCTGTCAACATATCCGAATCTTCCGACTGAAGAGCTATATTTGCTTTCTTGCTGAATCTATGCAGATAAAACAATGGAAAGAAATAGATAACAATCAGCACAATTCCATACAAAGTATAAAACAAAGAATTAAAGGTGGCAATCTCTTCCTGACCGGATAAATAAGCAGCCTTCTTCATAAATTGCCCTATAAACAAGAAAAACAGTAAGATAACACCCAGAGTCACATAACCTGACACAGACAGTATTTTACTCCATTTTACAATTGATTTCAACTTTATTTTAGCCAGCTCATTCAGTACCAAATCAGGAGCGACAGGAGCCGCCGGCTGAGGAGTTACTAGTTCTTCCATAACGTGTTAATTTAAAATTTCATATTCATTTTCGTTCAGACAAAATTAATAATAAAATTATTCAGACAAAGAGGAAATTCACTAAATTCATAATAAACGGGATTTTTCTATTTGGCAGGTTTTCTATACTTTTGCACAAAAATATTATCTATTGAATGAAAGCAGATGTCTGTTTCTCTCCGGCATTATACCCGTTTTATAATGTAGACAACCGGAATACCATTGTAATTGTAGTGGATATTTTTCGTGCCACAACCACCATGTGCGCAGCTTTTCGCAACGGCGTGAAAAGCATTATTCCGGTCGCAAGTATTGAAGAGGCGCAAGCCTATAAAGCAAAAGGCTATCTTGTTGGTGCGGAGCGCAATGTAAAGCGTTGCGATTTTGCAGATTTCGGAAATTCGCCGTTCGACTACACCGCCGACAAAGTAAAAGATAAAGAGGTCGTTTTCACCACCACCAACGGTACGCAGGCTATCGAAACAGCTGCCGGCTGTTATCGGTTAATTATTGGTGCATTTTCGAACATTACAGCCATCGCCGATTATTGCCGCGAACAGGGAAAAGACGTAATGGTGCTGTGTTCCGGCTGGAACAACCGCTTCAATATGGAAGACACTTTGTTTGCCGGGACACTCTGCGATTACTTGCAAGATAGAGGGTTTGCCCTCGCTTCGGATGCAGCGAATGTAGCCTGTGACATGTGGAAAAATGCCAAAGGCAACATCCGGGAGTACATTGCCCGCACAGAACATATCCATCGCCTGATGAGCAACAACCTGGCCGACTCAGTAGAGTACTGCCTGACATTCGACACGACCTCATTATTACCAATGTACGATAAAGAGAAAAAAGCGATTTTTATAGCTTAGAGAATTGTGTCTTTTCCGCTCGACTATTCTCCCGAATCCTGCAGCAACCAGCGATATTTTCGTTTTCAAACCGGAGATGCCGTCTGAATTTACAGCATTCGGGAAAATATACCCTTCTTGTTTTTCAAAAGATGCAGCGCTCCCATCCCAACAACAACTCCGACTGCAAGCGCCACTACTTTATGAGCATTGGCAATGGTCTCATGGAGGTATGCTTGAACCCATTTACCATAAACTCATCGCAGGCAACCTGAATTATTTTATTGAATACATCTTCTTTCTTAATCTACATAAACGAACATCGTTCTTTTTTATACGAGATAATAAGAATTAACAACAGTATTCAATCTGTAAAAATGATGATTTTGAGGAGTTCAGATACTTAATAAAAAGGATAAAGGAGAATAAAATGGTAGCTATAAAAACATCAACAATATAGATATCTTTCTTTCGCCTTTTCGAGTCTTTCTTTGTAAAATTTAATGGTAATAAAATCAGGGAGGCGCTGGCCCTGATATTGTTTATTCATTTTCGCATTATTCAAAAGGAATGTGGTATCAATATCAAATCTCTTCAAGCATGCCAAACATTCTTCTCTGAATGCTTGCTTTTTATGATGCTTCGGTTGGTTCAATATATAATTTATCACATCCTTTATTTGTGTTTTTGAATAGGTAAATGCGCCACAGTCAGGCAGCCGTTTGAATTTTCCAGAAAGCTATTTACGTTGTTCAATCCGGTTGGAAGAACAGAATTTCATACGTTCCGTAATTTTTGAAACGGATATCACCGGATGTAGCATTATTAGTATACAGACATGATTCGGCTTACAATAGATGGCTAAAGGTTGAGACCTATTTCCTTACATTATGCCACAAATATATTTCTGCAATTCGTTCTGAAAGTTCTCTGAGACGAGATTAAAACACCTTCGTATCCTAAAACGATTTGGATATATATTTGTGTATAGGCATTTGCCATTCGAAAGCACGCAAGGCTATGCGGCTAAAAGAAATCATTGTCGATAAAAAAACAAGCAAGTCTCTTTCTTATTTATAAATCAAAATCACAGATCTACAAACGGCGAGTAAGAGACTGGACTACGCCCCTAAGCTATTTGTGACTTAATGCCTCCTTCAATCTTCGCCATTGAAATCAAAGTCAAAATCGAAGCTATCGCCTGTCACATCAGACGAGAACTGCTCCAATTCACGGCGATCTTTTTTGGTCGGCCTTCCCAATCCTCTGGCTCTGTCTACAAAGCCACTAAGTTTGTTTAGTTCAAGAATTTCGTACTGATCGGCAGTAGTGACATCTTTCAAAAAACTGGAAACGAGCTTTGCTCCCATCCTCTTGTCCGTCAATGCCAGCACCTCAAAGGAGTATGTGATCGGCGGTTTGCGAATTTGAATAACATCGCCCACGCGAATCATTTTCGATGATTTCACAGAGATACCTTTTATCATTACCCGCCCTTTGGAGCATGCTTCGGAAGCAACGGAACGCGTTTTAAACACACGCACCGCCCACAACCATTTGTCGATTCTCACGTCTTCCATAGTTGTCTTCTTTCTTTGAAATTTATTTATTATTGTACTGATTCATTGTGTGCTGAATGCCTGCCAGACAGAAATCGGCAATAATCTTACCACACATTTCCAGTTTCGCAGGTAGAGCAGCTTCGTCTTCTTCAGAAAAAGTACCCAGCACGAAATCGATCTGCCCTCCTTTAGGAAAGTCATTCCCAATACCAAAACGCAGACGAGAGTAATTCTGTGTAGCGAGAATTTGCTGAATATGTTTCAGGCCGTTATGCCCGGCATCACTTCCTTTTCCTTTCAGACGGAGAGTTCCAAAAGGCAAAGCCAAATCATCTACAACAACCAGCAGGTTTTCTACCGGAATATTTTCTTTCTGCATCCAGTAACGGACCGCATTTCCACTCAGATTCATATAGGTAGAAGGTTTCAGTAATACGAGTGTGCGCCCTTTCACCTTCATTTCGGCTACTTCGCCATAACGTTTGTCTTCAAAAACAAGATTGGACGCCTTAGCTAAAGCGTCCAATACCCGGAATCCTATGTTGTGTCTTGTATATCGGTATTCAGCACCGATGTTTCCAAGGCCTACAATCAAGTATTTCATTTGTCAGGTTTTTTTTAAATGTAACCCAGATTAGCTGTCCGGCTAAGATTATTTACCTTTAGCAGCAGCTCCACGTGCAGCACGAGTCAATTGAACACGACATACAACAGCATTCTTTGCGTTCAGCAATTCAATGTTATCAAAGCTCAATTGGCCAACCTGAACAGATTTTCCAAGAGCTAAAGAAGTAACATCGACATGCAATTTTTCAGGAACATTGCTGTAAAGTGCTTTCACTTTCAGTTTACGAGTATCCAATGATAATTTACCACCGGCTTTCACCCCTTCAGCCAAACCGTCAAGTACAACAGGTACTTCAATAACGATAGCTTTGTCTTCGAATACCTGAAGGAAATCGATGTGAAGAAGTTCGTCTGTTACCGGATGGAATTGAAGGTCTTTCAAGATTGCTTTGCAAGCTTTGCCGTCAATAGTAAGATCTACTACGAAAATTTCCGGAGAATAGATCAATTTACGAACATCACCAAATTTTACAGAGAAGTGAGTTGCCGTTTTGTCTTCGTTACCATAGATAACAGCAGGAACAGCTCCTTCTTTACGCAATGCTTTTGTTGCTTTTTTGCCAAGATCATCTCTCAATGAACCGCTTAGACTAAATACTTTCATTTTTTTTAATTAATGTGTTACTCAAAATTTAGGGATATTGCTTCCTAATTTCCCATCACACGGGTTTCAAAAAGCGGGGCAAAGATAAGAATTATTTCTTAAATTCCTATCCTCCAGCAGAATATTTTCGGGAGATAAAGCCTTTCAAAAAGGCATACGGGCAAAAACAAGATCCTCGAAAGGTTCCAAAGGAAACACTTATAAAAGCGGCTCCCGAATCATACCGTCAGAGCCATCTTCAGCAAAACGAATTACGGCATCAAACCTTCGTCACTAAAACTCAAGTATCTATTTCCGGCAACAATAATATGGTCGAGCAGCTTGATATCAAGCACTTCTCCGGCACGGGCTACTTTTTGAGTCACAGCCCGATCTTCATCGCTCGCCTGCAACTTACCGGAAGGATGATTATGCCCCAGAATCAATCCGCAGGCAAGACTTTCAACCGCTTCTTTCATCAGCACACGCACATCTACCACGGAGGCATGAATTCCGCCTTTACTAAGCTGAAATTTCTTAATGATTTTATTAGAACGGTTCAAAAAGAGCCCCCACACCTCTTCGTGTTTCAGATCGGACAGAATAGGATAAAAAGCATGAAAGGCATCTCTACTGGAGGATATCTGTGGAACCTCCAGCACCTCCGATTGTTGCCGGCGTTTCCCTAGCTCCATCGCGGCGGCAATTGTAATGGCTTTGGCTTCACCTATCCCTTTGAAAGAAGAGACCAGCTCTTTGATAGAGAATTGCCCCAGTTTATTTAGATTATTATCTGCGCGGTGAAGAATGCGTTGCGCCAGTTCCACCACAGTTTCCTCCCTGCTTCCCGAACCAATCAGAATAGCCAGTAATTCAGCGTCAGTCAATGCCGACGCTCCTCGTAACATTAGTTTTTCACGGGGACGATCTTCTTCCGCCCATTTTTTCACAGCAAGTTTTTCCATCCCCTAAAATACGAAAAAAGAGAAATGTCCGGTGAAGGAATTTCTCTTTTTTCGCGAAGCAAATATTATTTTAACAAACTAATATTTCAAAAGAATCATTAGTTTCTTACACGTTCGATATAACTACCTGTACGAGTATCTATTTTAATTTTTTCTCCTGCATTTATAAACAACGGTACGCGAACTTCAGCACCGGTCTCTACTGTTGCAGGTTTCAGTGTATTGGTGGCAGTATCTCCTTTGATACCCGGCTCAGTGTAAGTAATTTCCAAGACAACGTTCTGAGGAAGCTCCGCAGTTAACACTGTTTCGGATTCAGCATGCACTTGTACTTCCACATGATCGCCTTCTTTCAGAAAAGCAACTCCTTCAATCAAATCGCCTTGAATCGAAATTTGTTCGAAAGTCTCTGTGTTCATGAAATTATATCCCATATCATCTTTATACAAGAACTGATACGGACGGCGCTCAATACGTACTTCATCCAATTTCACCCCGGCATTGAATGTTCTGTCAATCACGCGTCCTGAGGTAACATTTCTCAATTTTGTACGAACAAAAGCAGCACCTTTACCAGGTTTTACATGAAGGAATTCTATCACGAAATAATATTGTCCATCCATATCGATGCACATGCCGTTGCGGATATCTGCAGTAGTTGCCATGAATTTTTTTAATGTAATTTATATTATTGATGTGCAGGCCGAAAAAAAAGAGCCTTTTACGAAATTTTGCACAAAAATAGTGCTTTTTCTACGAAAACAAAAATTTATTTTCTCTTTAAATGATTGTTTTTTAATTTATGACTGAATTAATCCCTGAAGGATAATCGGGATAAGGATGCAATCATATATAACTGGAATTTCGCTTAAGAGAAAGTAAAACCGGTTGGTTCGAAACGGAAAGTTATCGTGATTCGCCGTGCCAAAGGAGACAAATTGGTCGAGGACTTATCCTAAAAAGAGAATTAAATGAAAGTATCAGAATACTGCTCTGACTGGATTTAGAAGTGAGAGGGCGTAAGTTTTCGAAAAAAATAGGAGACCATACAGACCGTGTAACCAAACAAATCCGACTGTCGGGTATTTTAGCCGGTTAATAGTGACAATTATACAACTATTATTTTAGCCTGCACATCAATTGATTTTTCAATCTATTTCTCCGCTCAAACCATCTTTTGTCATACTCCCCTCTGACCAATGCTTTTTCTATCCACATAAATAAAGATATTAACTTAGCAATAGTGCTTTTACCAGAACCTTGATTCCCGATAAAAAGAGTAACTTTTTTAATATCAAGCCAACCGTTATTATCTTGAAGCCCATCTTTAATAGGGCCAAAGTTTTTTATTTTTATTCTACCCATAATGCAAACTTATAACATTGATTTTCAAAAACCAATTAACTTTTACAAAATTATAATTTTTCTCGAATATCATAGATAACTACTTGCCTATATTGACTGGTTCAGGAGAACAGGATACAAAAAAACAGGACACTAAAACGACAGAACAAATGTAGGGAACTCCGACATCTGTTCCACCGACTCTAGATCATAGTCTACCTTACTTTGAATTCCCGATGGATCAGTTTTACTTCTCTACAAAAATATATTCTTTATGTATACAAATTTAACACTATCTTTGCATCAAGCGACAAGACTGTTTAATAAATTGAATACCAGTTCTATTACCGAGCATACTATCTTTGTTGGGTGACTGAATAAGGCTAAATTATAAAGACCATGAGCAACAAATACACAGCACCTGATCACAAGCGGATTCAAGTCCGTAATTTAGGCTTTTTCCGTCTGCATTAGCCCCCTTTCTGCGGATAGTGAAACCGTCCGAAAATGACATAAAGAAAAATAGAATATATGTGCGATTATCTAAAAATGAGATGTAGAGTACCAAAGATGATGAAAATATTGGTGTTTTTTTTGATTGCCTTATCGGTTGGTAATGGAGCATTGTTGGCTCAAAAAAACAAAACAAACACAATCAAAAATATTGGGAAGTATTTATCAGAATTATTAATCAACAGAGGAGACATAAACAAATCACCATTAACTATACATATCGAGCGTTTATTTCCTGATAAAGACTTTTCTAAATTTGAAGATAGCCCTGCCATGTTTATTTTAACAATCTTATACGGCGCACAACAATCTTTACCTCAAACGTGGGCTGAGTTATTATTGCACGCAGATAGTTTAGGTGTGGATAAAAAAGCAAAGTACTTAACGACGTATTATATTCAAAGAAATAAAGATAATTTTATATTGGCTTGCATTTTAAAGCAATCATCTACATATTATGTTTTTAATTCAACCCTTTTAGAGTGGAAAGACGACAAATATGTTATGAGAATTTATAAAAAAATGAAAGAATACAATACGAAAAAGGAGTTGAAAGAAAATCTTTTTAGTATAGTCCAAGAGGAACATTTGGAGGAAATGGAAAAAATGAAAGAGGATTCTATTCATTCAAATGGAGATTTTTTTAAATTAGGAGAATGAATAAAATTTTAGAGATAAAACAAGACGCACAGCCGCCAGTCCGCTAGCGGTCAGTCCAAAGTACAGGTGAGCAAAGACCGAAAATGACGAAAAATCGTAAATAATTAATCAAGAGCAGGATGGAAATATTTGACAAAACCCAAGAGAAACTAAAAGGCTTAAAAGAGCTTGACAAAAGATTTTCATTTTTTGGAGCAAATAAGCATGAGTATAAATTTAACCGAACCTTCAAAGAAGAAGAAAGTTTGGCTATACTAAAAAGAATCCAACAGAAATTAAAAGGCTTGCCTCGACAAGAAGTAATAGATTCAGAATGGAAATTAAAAAACTTCTCCATTAAACACAGGACACTTAGCCTAGTCAATGCCGAATCAATAGATTCATTGGATAAGGGCTATAACAAATGGAAAATTGCTAATCAGCATTAGCATCATAACAGACTTCTCACAAAACAAACAAGTCAAACCACCAACTTGCAACCTGAGTTCAGGCGGGATGAAGTGCAGAAAGCAAGGTTCGTACCCCGCATCACCATTTTTAGGGGCTGAAAAGGAAGTCGCCTGCATTCCGCCCCAAAGCCAATCGGAAACAGCACTTTAGCCACCATGACTATATACGCATATACACAAAATTAAAACCAAATAACATGAAACATTTATTTAGTATTTTAGCTTTATTGAGTTTGACAAATTTTTGTTTTGCTCAAAACTTTCAATCAGATTTTAAAAAATATCTACAGGAAAAAGACACTGTGAAGCAGAAAGAAATCCTTATTAAATGGGAAAAAGAAAAACCGAAAGACCCTGAATTGTTTACAAGTTATTTCAATTATTATTTCCTAAAATCCAGGCAAGAAATTCTTTCTTTAACGACAACAGAGCCAAAGGGAAATAGTCTTGTAATGACCGACAGCTTAAATCAAACAGCAGGTTATATAGGAAGTCAGATTACTTTTTCGCAAGAAACATTTCAAAAAGGAATTGATAAAATAAACGAAGGGATAAAGTTGTACCCCAATCGACTTGATATGCGATTTGGAAAGATATATGCACTTGGCCAAGTGAAAGATTGGATGCAATTTACAAGTGAAATTATAAAGACGGTACAATACTCCAAAACAAATAATAATCAATGGACATGGACAAATAACGAAAAACGTTCAGACGGGAAAGATTTATTCTTATCATCCATTCAAGATTATCAATTGAACTTATACAATACTGAAGACGATAGCCTGTTGCCTTACATGAGAGAGATTGCAAACGAGATACTAAAAATTTATCCCGAACATATTGAAAGTTTATCGAATCTCTCGATTACATATCTTTTGACAGGCGAGTACGAAAAAGGTATTGAGGCGTTGCTTAAGGCGGAGAAAATTAATCCCAAAGACATAGTGGTGCTTGGAAACATAGCTCACGGTTACAAATTAAGTGGGAACAAGAAGAAGGCTATTGAATATTATGAAAAAGTAATCCAATATGCGGACAGCAAAGGGAGTATAGATTCTGCAAAAGAACAGATAGAAAAATTAAAAAAAGAATAACAACAGCTACGAACCCACGGTCTGCTCACAAGCGGATTCAAGCCGGGAATTTAGGCTTTTCCGTCGGTATTAGTCCCTTTCGGCGGATAGTGAAACCGTCGGCAAGTCCGCTCGTGAGCATCCGCTGATCCGTTGGATGCCATAACAACAACATTGCAAATAATAGGATAGAATGAAAAAGATTGCATTTTTAATTGTGATAACCTTCTGTTTTTGTTGTGGGCGAAGAGTAGAAAGAAAAGACCAGGTTATACTCGACAGAATAGAATATGTCTATAAATTAAAATCGGTCATCGATAAAAATCTTTGGGACCGATTTAATGACAAAAAGTTTGATGTTATTACAAAAAGGCAGTAGATTTTTTTAAAGTTCAGCTTTGAGAAAGGGCGGGAATTGCACGATCGAGCCTCTTTTTGTCACTCCAATACTTTATAACGGGATTTGGCAACCGCCAACGAAACCGCGTTAAAATGCCACCATTCACCTTTTACCGTAAGAAAACCAGCATCTGACATCACCCGGCGAAGTAATTGCCGATTGTGCATTTGTTCCTTATTGAGCAATCCTTCTTCGACCAAAGCAGCTTCGTTCCGAATGCCGGCCGCTTTTCCAAAATAATCAAAAGGAGTTCCCATGTCCAACAACGAGCTATCCGCCGCATAACAGATACTAAGATCTACTGCACATCCGTAATTGTGGAGCCCGGTGCGGGAAGGATTCGCGACATAATCACGCTGAGGCGTACCGGCTACGACACGATACATTTTACGTTGAATACTCATCGGGCGTGCAGCATCCCAGATAATCAAACTTAATTCCGGGTGAGATTGTTGCAACAATCGCTGAGCCTTCACCAGCTTCATCGCAGCAACCTTCTGTAGATAAACTGTGCGCAAAGTATCGTAAAGGACAACCTTTGTAAAATTAGAAGAGGTGGCATAGCGTAAATCGTGATGAATACTTGAATCAAGCGAAATAACATCTACCAATCCGGCCTGTTCCAAAAAACACTCCAGCCGGCTTTTCGTTTGTTGAAGTACCGGACTTTTCGTTTTCAATTGTACTGTGCGAACGGGCTTGTCCGGTTCGGAAGCTGACGGGCGACAACCAGCCAACAATAGCAACAGGACAACTGGGAAAATGCCATATTTGCCAATGTATTTCATCGGTATCTGATAAGCGATCGGTAAATAGCCTCCTGGATGCGTGTACGAATTCCCATAGAGATTAATTTCCTGTTTACACGGGATTCATTCACCCGGTTGGAAAGAAAAATATAGATGAGTTTGTTATCCGGATCAACCCAAAAACAAGTTCCGGTAAATCCGGTATGGCCGTATGTACCCGAAGGCGTACCATAACTGGTCGGACTGTTCTTCAAAGAGAGCGGATCGGGTTTATCAAAGCCCAATCCCCGACGTGAGCGAGCGCTTTTCGACATAGTGAAATAGTCACAGGTTTTCTCCGACAAATACCGTTCACCTCCATACATTCCCCGGTTAAGCCACATTTGATAGAGTTTGGCTAAATCGTTTGCAGAAGAGAAAAGCCCTGCATTTCCGGAGATTCCACCAAAGAAGGCAGCCGCCTCATCGTCCACATATCCTTGCAAAAGCTGTTTTCTCAGAAATTGGTCATTCTCAGTCGGCACAATCTGTGAGATATCAAATTTTTGAAGAGGCAGATAGGTCGTTGTCGTTGCACCTAATTTTTTGAAAAAGTTTTTCTGAACAAAATCACTCAAATTTGTATTGGTGGCCGATTCTACAACTTCCCGAAGCAGAATAAAATTCAGGTCACTGTATTCATACGAATTTTTTCCTCGAATAGGATCCTCCGCAATTTCCTGTAAAGCCAAATGACGCAATTTGTATGAGCCGTATATATCTTTGGCAATCTGTAGAGAAAAACTATCTTTCGGTGTGGAAGAAATCAAATCGGGGCGGAAGGAAAAATCAGGATTTGCCCAAGTGCCGGCATCGTATTTTACCGTATGTTTTGAATCCCTGACCGAAGAGAACAAAGAACCACTGTAACTCGATTTATCGATGGCATTCATATAAAAAGGGAGAAATGCCCGAAGACCGGTCTCATGATACAAAGCATCACGAATGGTCAGTTTGTCTTTGTTGGTATTTCTCAATTCGGGAATAAACTTTGACAAATAATCCGTTGTACTGATTTTATCCTGATCATAAATTTTCATGATAGCCGGCAAAGTAGACGACGCTTTGGACATAGATGCAAGATCGTACAAATCGGAAGTATTCACCGACTTTCCACCCTGATAATCAAATCGGCCGAAAGCTTTGTTATAAACGACCACGCCATCTTTCACCACAAACACCTGACAACCGGGAAAAGCCTTCGCGTCAAGTCCTTCCTGCACAATTTTATCAATAGCTGCCAGTTTCTCAGAGTTGAAACCAACTTCTTCCGGGATGGAATACGCCAATCTGGTTTTTGCCGTTGCAAAACCTGTTCCCTTTTTAAACAAACCCTGTACAGAAACGGGCAATCCGGCATCAATGGCTATTCCTCCGAAAATTCCCTGAGCAGCATATACCTGCGCCATGTCCGTATTTTCATACGAACAAAAAACAGCAGCCGCCTTCTTGATCAACCCTTCATAACTATCCATTTCGTAAGGAGTTGTGAAGAAATTAAGGATCACATCACGCCCCTCACACAATTTATCCAACTCCTCCTGACTAAAACTCCGTTTTGAATTCACGGATATAACGATCGTGTTATAATCTGCCATTTTCTTGACAACTGCAGCCAAACGGCTGTTGTCAGAGACACTGTAAGCATCCACTTTCGTGTAAAGGTTGAGCGTCTGCTGCAAAGACAAGTCGGCGTTTCCTCCTAAGGATATCAGCGCAATAGTACGTGTATCAAGTCCTTTTAAAGGAATAATTCCTTTTTCATTTTTTAAAAGCGTAATGGATTTCTCATTCAATTTCCGGTTGAGCCAGTCTGCGTTCACGGAATTAAGATCTGACAACAGCGTTGCAGTAGAGACAGGTTTGTATCTGTTCAACCCAAACTGATATTTATACGTGAGAACTTTCCGGCATTTTTCATTGATGAGTTCTTCTGTTATGGTTTTCGCAGCTAGTGCTTCTTTTATCGCATTAAATTCCCGTGTGGGGCTTCCCGGCCCCAGTAAAATATCATTTCCGGCAAGCAGTGCCCTTACGCTCATATTGGGTTGGTTCGAAACTCCTCGCATCATCAAGGCATCGGTAAAGACTAATCCCTGAAAGCCGTATTCATCAATCAGTATTTTTTGAATAATGTTTTTCGACAAAGACGAAGGTTGTTCCAGACTATCCAGAGCCGGCACATTTAGGTGTCCGATCATCATTCCTCCCAAACCGGCCTGAATATATTTCCGGAAAGGAATCAATTCATTATTTTCCAGGTGAGTTTTATCTGATTTAACGACAGGAAGTGTATAATGGGAATCCGAAGCAGTGTCTCCATGTCCGGGAAAATGTTTGGCGACAGACAATATGCCGCCATCTTCAAGCCCTTTTGAATAAAGAATACCCAAACGGGCAACATCCTGAGGGTCTTCACCGAAGGAACGCAACCCGATGACCGGATTGCGAGGATTACTATTCACATCAAGATCCGGTGCAAAATTGACATGGATCCCCATTAATTTACATTCACGGGCAACTTCTTTTCCGTAATAATATGCCAGGGAGTCGTCTTTCAAAGCTCCCAGCATCATATTGCGCGGGAATCGGGGCGTATGTATCAGTCGCATGGCTAACCCCCATTCTCCATCCATCCCGACCATCAACGGGATACGCGCCTGGCTCTGAGAGAGATTAGTAAGCTCTGCCTGACTCAAGGGATCGCTGGACGAAAAAAGTATGCCGCCGACATGCTCTTTTTCTACCCACGACTTGATTCGCTTTTTGTTTGCCTCCGTCGTGTTTCCATCGGCAACAATCATTATCAACTGTCCAATCCGCTCATCCATCGACATGGAATTGAAAACCGAATCGACCCATTGATTCATTTTCCGGCTGCCGGCCTTTTTCAGAAAAGTAGGAGATATTTTCTCTGTCGCATGCAGAGAAAAAATACAGCAAAGAGAGATAAAGCTTACTAAATATTTCATTTTCAGAGGATACAAATCATTTAGATGGTTTCACTTGTTCCATATCAACATCAATACGTCCGATGAAGGATCCGCTTTTACCCATCTGGTAAACTAATACATCTTTTCCATCAAGATTCTTATACATTTGAGGAGTTTCGAGATAGGTATGAGAATGTCCGCCAATGATGATATCAACGTATTTGGAATTTTGTGCCACTTCAGGATCGTTTACCACACCGGGAGCCGATTCAAATCCGATATGCGACAATAAGATAATCAGGTCGCATTTCTCCTGCATTTTCAGGATACGGGCATATTTATTAACTGAATTCATAATCGGATTAAACACCATTCCTTCATATTTCTCGCTTTGAATCAAGCCCTGCGGATCGACGCCCACACCAATGACTCCTATTTTCATTCCGAATTTTCTCAAAATCACATAAGGTTGAATCAGACCTCTCAGCGGAGTATTCGAAAAATCATAGTTACAGTTCACAATCGGATATGTTGCTTTTTTCACAATTTCAGCAAGTCCCGGCAAACCATTATCAAATTCATGATTTCCCAATGTTCCGGCATCGTATTTCATCTTATCCATGGCTCCGATTTCCACTTCTCCTTTAAACAAGTTGAAATAAGGTGTTCCCTGAACAAAATCCCCCGCATCAAACAAGAGTACATTTTTGTTCTGCTTGCGGACTTCATTCAGATAAGTTGCCCGTCTGACAACGCCTCCGGTATTCGGATTATCCCGATCTGAAGCAGGAAGCGGTTCGATACGGCTGTGTGTGTCATTGGTATGAATAATGACAAGGTGTTTGACATTTTTCGCCTGAAGGGCAAATGCCAGACAGAGGAAAACGATAAGTATATTTTTAGTTCTCATTGATGTTTTTTTTAAACGTTTTTATTGATTTATTTGCTGATTAAGATACGACCATCCAATTGAGAATGCAGATTCTTGCCTTCCTTTGTCTGCTGCTTCACATAATCAATCATCATATCCCGAAGTGCCACACCGGTCTTTTTTACCTCCAAAGCATTTCTCATGGCAGCCATTCCGTCATTACCATCTGCAAGATAATCAATGGTTGAGATGGTATAGATCTTATCCGGATCGACCGGCTTTCCGTCTACCAAAGCACTGTGCAACTTTCCTCCGATACCCACCAAACGGACATTTGAAGAAATCCCGGCTCCGCCCATTTCAATATACGACTCAAACAACGTCGTCAAATCCTTGCCTTTCAGCTTCACCAACACCACGGTGTTGTCGAAAGGATATATTTCGTATAAATTATCCAATGTAACAACCCCCTTAGGCATTCCGGCACGATGTCCATGTACATTCATAAAAGCTAAATCACAAGGAGTTTTGAGGTAATTATCACCAAAACGCTTCAATTGATCTGAAGTGAGATTTGTCAAAAGGCTCTCGGGACGTCCGGATTGCATACTCAAATCAGAGGTTGCTATCTGCACATTCATTGCTTTATCAAACTGCACTTTGTATCCGGCAACAAACTTTTGCATTGCTTTGTCCGGATGCCTGTCATACACATCTGTCATCACTGTGCGTGAGCCTTTCAGCCCGGCAACCTGATAAGCCCTCTGCGAACTACAAGCTACAAGAAGAAGCGCCAGCATGAAACTACCGGCACTTTTTTTTAAGGTGGAAATGTTTAAATTCATATTCTAATTTGAAAATATTTTATAAAATGAGATTGTAAAAACAGGCATAACAACCCCTATTTTTTATCTGATATGACAATCTTTTGAACACATCAGAGAACACCGTTGAACAAAATTACTATTTTGGAAATAAATTACTTGTTAATTTAGGATATCTTAAACCTTTCAGGCATTCAAAATATCTCCCCGGAAGCTTTAGAGTACGAAAGGAATGTATATGCTGCATAAGCTTCACCCCCAAACCCGTTAATATACGAACATCCAATAGCTGGTAATGCGTTCTCAGGCACGTCTTTTCTATTTTGGTGAATTACCGGATATTATCTCTCCTCAAAAATCCAGCAACAGCTTGATTTAATCGAAGACATACACATCAAACAGGGTACCGATTATACTCAGTCAATTCTCCGGAAGCAGTTGGATCGAAATATTCTCTGATAAAACTCAAGCGAGTCTGTTATAGACAGAAATTATTTATCCAATTCACCTATTTGAGAATCAATGAAAGAAGACAGTAATTTTGTCAGAAAAAAGCACAAAAATAAAAATTGACCGGGATATGCAGACCTGTTTTGATGTAGGTTGAGCCATTCCCTTATCGTTTTAAGGAGTTTTAATTCTTCTGGATGGCCTCACTTTAAAGGCCCCCTCATACTCAAAGATTAAAGTTGATATTTTTCGCTCTTGATTGCCTCCTTCTTCTCTCAGACACAAAGAGTGCATAAAAGAAAAATACGACACAAAAAGGAGTACTCATTTTGCATCGTATCTATTAATATAAGACACTTTAGATTACCTCCGAATTACAAAGCTATTCTACTTGAGTTTCTTTCATTGCTTTGAACATACTATAATTCATTATTTTAATGTCATATCCTATCGCAATAAGGTAGTAGCATCTTACCGAAAGAACAACGTCAGAAAATCACTCATCTTTTCGCCATATACTTGTAAAATAATGGACTAAATAAGCATCTTGTAGTTTTTCGTTGAGTTGTTCCAGGTTTCTGTTTTCTAACAAGTCTTGAGTATCCGATTTAGAAAAGGGAGATGCATATTTAGGAGGAATCAAATAAATCTCTGATTTATTCTCGTAGTGTGTATAGACATCAGTCAACATTAAAGGTCCTGTGGTGGTTAATACGTCAAACAATTTCTGATCCATGTTATCATACTTAAGAAATAACTCTTCTTGAGTCTCGCAAGAAGAGAAAACTCGATTGATGACTTTCTGGATAAAAGGATGCTTAGGTATTACGCCGATAAAAGCATTATTAAAGTAAATATCTTTAGATAATGACATACAATGCTCTTTCGGTTCCAAAGAAAAACAACATTCATGCTCACCGATTAATTCTTCTATCGGCTTGAGACATTCAGAGTCTATATCAACATACACACCTCCTAATTTATCTAAAATTAAGTATCGTATGGCGTCCCAACGTTGAATATCGTAAGGAAAAGATTCATATTTAGGCAGAAGTTCCGGATAAAAGAGAGCTATAAAATTATCCATATCAGCCTGTCCCCATAATTTATACTCCCATTCTGAATTATTAGTTTTCCATGTATCTGCGAAATTTTCAAAAACTTCAGGTATTGGTATAACTTTGTCAGACCACACCTGATGTATTAATCGAGGTATTCTATTTATCATAAAGCAATTCATTTAATTGGAAAATTATCTACATAGATATTTTTAGATATTACTATTTCAAAATTATTTATTTTTCTCAATCAGCCTGGCTTTGACTCCAAAGCTTGCGAAGTGGTAGAAACACTCTTTCCAACAGCGTTATATCATCTGTTATTATATCTACTTCGGCTTGCATCTCCGGCAGATAGGGCAAATATTTATTATAGGTAGTCTTCAGTCCTTCCGGAAAGATGATCTCCACGATGTAATTAAACTTGCCATCTGCGTCTTTTGCCGGAACCAAAGAAATGTTATGAACAAGTCCTTTCACCATACCAAATTCATGATCCGGAAAGTTTAAAAAATGAACATTTACCTTTTGTCCTATTTTTACTTTGCCTGATCCATCCATGGGCATTGTCGCTTTTCCGATTAACTTTCCACCCTCTATGGGTATAATATTGAAGACATCCTCTTCTGCCTGTACATTTTGATTTTCTTTCCAGAAATTTGTAAAAACAACAATTCCCTCAATAGGAGATTTGAAAACATAATCGTTTTCCCATTTTCGGATCGCCATATTCAATTGATCGATATCGGTTCTCAATTGTACTTCTAACTCGCTTTTCTTATCAAGATATTGGTATTCATTATCTATTAGCGTTTCTTTTAAGTTACTTGTTTGCATAGTTGAGCTTTGCAAATTGACTTCCATATTTAAGATATTCAACGTTATATCCAATACTTTACTCCTAGACAATTCAAGATCCTCGTCGCTGATTATCCCTCTCCTATTCAATAGAGAATCACGCTTGTATTGATTCAGTGCCAATTGTTTTTTCTCGTAAACAAAAGTAAGCTGTTTTGATTGCCGGGAATGCAGATCTGCATATTCCCGTATTTTCCGTTCTGAAATTGATATCTTGCTTTTATAATAATCCAGACTATTAAAATTCTGATACTTGATTAAATCGGTGTAATAGTTGGCATACAAAGACTGTAGGTCACCAATTATTAAATCTTTACGAGGCAATGAATCTAAATACATTTTATTTTGAGCCAAGCAATTTAAATAGTTTTTAAGATAAAGTACGTCTTCTAATCTGGCCGGATTCTCAATGGTTGCGAGATATGTATTCTGAGGTATCCTTTGTTTATCTGCAATAGTTAAGTTTTTTATCTTGCCCGAATTCTTCGCCTTCAGAGTGATAGGAGGAGTCGTACTTATAAGCGACATCGAAGCTTTAACGACATCTGGATATTTAAATATAGCACTGCCGACAATAATCAGAATAATAATAATTGAAACAATTAAAATTCCAAACCTTAATATCCAATGAGGTACACTTCCTAATACCTCTTGTACCGGTTGACTTTTAAATTCTTGATTTTCTTGACTCATATAAATTAATTACCTAATTCTAACTGGTTTTTTACTAACTTATAATAAGCTCCTTTTTTACTTATTAAATTTTTATGAGTTCCCTGTTCTACTATTTTACCCTGTTCCAAGACTACGATGTTATCTGCATGTTGTACAGTACTTAAGCGATGTGCAACTATTATAACTGTTTTACCTTTGTAAAAATCATTTAAGTTGTCGAGTATAACTCTTTCATTATTTGCATCAAGCGCATTCGTTGCCTCATCAAGAAATATAAAATCCGGATTTTTGTAGACTGCCCTGGCTATAAACAACCGTTGTTTTTGACCTTGACTAATACCTTTTCCTTCAGCCCCAATCACAGAATTAAATTCCATGGGCAGATTCTCTATAAACTCTCTTATATTTGCAGTATCAACAGCTTTCATCACCTTACTCTTGCTAACATTTTCATCTCCAAGGACAATGTTGTTGAGTATTGTATCGGAAAACACAAAGCCTTCCTGCATTACCGAACCTGTTCTTTGCCTCCACAAATGAGGGTTAATCTTATTGAGGGAAATCTGACCTACTTTTATCGAACCTTGAGTAGGCGCATAAAAATTTAGCAATAATTTTATCAATGTTGTTTTTCCGCTACCACTTCCACCAACGATTGCTGTTATTTTGTTTTGAGGAATCACTAAATTAATATTTTCCAAAGCATAATTACGATTAGCTCCATCATAGCTGAAATATACATTTTCTAATACAAGATCTCTATTCTCTGGTATCTCATTTATTTTCTGGTCAATATCAGCCTCTTCGTCTTTTTGATTTTGAATTTCGTTGAGACGATTCAAGCTTATTTTGGCATCTTGCGCACTTTTAATAAAATCGATTAGATTTCCAATCGGACTCGATAATTGTGCTATTATATAACTAACCGAAAGCATCATACCTAGCGTCATCGTCCCGTTAACCACAGAACGGGCGGAAATATAAGATATTAACAGAGAAGTTGTTTGACTAAAAAAGACTGATCCTAATTGTTGATATTGCTCTAAGGCCAAACCTTTAATTCCTATTTTAAATAATTTCACTTGTATTCCTTCCCATTTCCATCTTTGCTGCTTTTCATAGTTGTTCAACTTTATTTCTTGCATCCCGGTGATCATCTGCACTAGATTACTCTGTTCTGCTGAACTTAGTGTGAATCTTTTATAATCAATATTCCGTCTACGTTTCATAAAGAACATCACCCACAATACATATAAAGTATTTCCGATAAAGAAAACAGAAAGAATATTTACATTATAGTAGAATAATATAATGCCAAACATAAAAAAATTACCCAGCGAGAATAACGTAGTCAAAGTAGTTCCTGTCAAAAAGGTTTTAATCCTATCATTATCAGCAATACGCCTTAATATATCCCCAATATTTCTTGAATCAAAATACTTTAAAGGTAGCTTCATTAACTTGATTAAAAAGTCTGATATTAAGGAAATACTTACCCTTGTATTCACATGTAAAACAATCCAGTTGCGTATAAACTCTATTGCCAACTGTGTGAGAAAGAGCACAAATTGAGCAATTAAGATCAACGATATCAGATTCAAGTTATTATTTTTAACACCCTGATCTACAACAGCCTGAGTAAGGAAAGGAAGGATTAAAGCTAATAAGCTTCCTAATAACATACCGATTATCAGCTGAACAACCTGACTTCTGTAAGGAATGATATATTTTAAATAGTAAGACACATTTCTCGATACTATTTTATCATCATTCTTTTCTTGTTCATGCAAATAAAAATCAGGGGTCGGCACAAGTAATAAAGCTATACCTGAATTTTCATCCGAGTGCTCATAGCCTGTCCACCCTTTTAGAAATTCTTTATGGGAATATGTTAATAAGCCCAAGCTTGGATCAGCCACTTTTATAGAATATTCATTTTCAGAATTCTTTTTGAATAAAGCTCGTTTGTTCGTTTGTTTAATATCATAAACTATTACAAAATGTTTTTGATTCCAGTGTATTATACATGGTAAAGGGCTATCACTGACTAAGTCGTTGAAAGTAACCTTTACTCCTTGTGTCCTAAATCCTAAATATTCGGCAGCATCACTTATACCAAGCATAGAAACACCCTCTTTTCCGATAAACGAATGTTCTCTTAAATATTCGAGTGGATATGTTCTCCCATAATACTTTGAAATCATGAGTAAACAAGTCGGACCACAGTCCATGAAATCCAATTGCCTATGGAACGGGAATTTTTTCTTCATTAATTATTTATATTTTTTTGTACAAGTCACTATAGTTGATAACACTCTCTAAGTCAAATGGATGTTCTAATAATACATCATTCACATAGATAAGAGGCACTTTGTATATTTCATAATCAAGAATCCATTTCGAAAATTGTTCCATTTCCTGAATAGCGCTTTGTGATTTATAATCATATTTCTTATACTTTTCGATCATCTTAAGATTGTCTTTTAATTGATACCAATCTAAAATAAATTCAAGGATTTCAACCGAACCTTTTTTTTCTTTCGCTAGATTTAGCAAGCAGTTTAAAAGGGCATTGTCATCTTCTCTAGAATATATTATAAAAGATATCTTCAAATCCAAATCCCTATGAAGAAAACAATTATACACAGACTCGACAAGAGATCTACATATATTGCAATGAAAACTTAGCACTATTTTTATATGCAAGGAGAAGTTAGTATCTCTGCCGATATATAAAATCGAATCGATAACAGGGAGCTTATTTTCATCAAAAACAGAACGAATAACCTTCAGATTAGTAAAGAAATAATTACTTTTCTGTTTCTCTTGATCCAATAATTTAGTCTGAAGAATGTGTTTTTTTATAAAATCAATTGCGATAAATATGATTACTCCTAACCCTAATACAACAAGCGCTTTTACGGATATATTTTCTGTCCATAGATTGTATCTAATACAGAACACATTAAACAGAAAAATCACCCATAAAAGTGCCTGTACAAAAAGGCATAAAGCACACCATTTTTTGATAACAAATTTTTGACTCCAGATACTCCAGACTGTAAAAGGCAAAGACAATAAACTTAAACTAAGGTATACTTGTAGTTGATCAAAAAAAAACGCCAAAAGGACTATATTGAATAAAAAGTAACTAAACCCAACTACTCCAAGATCTACTATCTTAAGAAAATCAAATCCTCCAAAATCAATAACATCTTCACATTTGTTCTTTTCTATCAGGCTACACAACCTATCGCCTGTTTTCGTTTTAATCTTTAATGACTTTAAAATCAACTGAAAAGAAAAATAAATTCCTAAAAGGTTAAATAAGATTGATATACATTTGAATAATAAATATTCTTTCGTGAAAGTAATACACAGGAGCATTATAAAGAAGACTATAACAAAACCTATTTTTAGGTTCTGAAATCGAGTATACATTCGATTTAGTCTATAATTAGGTTCGATACTTTCTGCATCGGGCTCTGCAATCAGTACTAGCTTGTTCCATTTTTCAAAAAAAGAAGTGAGTCCAATTGTTATTTCATCTAAATAGGTATTCGTAAATATTACTCTATTAGCCTCTTTATTCACCTCATTTACAATAATTATTTGATTGTCTAAAGATGTAATTATAGGCTTCTCCAGAGAAATCAAATCCTCGGGCTCTATATATGTGATTGCATGCTCAACATTGTATTTGTCAAGCATCTTAGATGTTCCATATAGATTGTTATAATCAAAAGTGGAGTTATATAAATTATTAATATATGTGTTTGTATAGGGAACATTTAACTTTTGCAGTAAAACTCCCCAAATATTATTTGAAAAAATCATAATCCTAGGATTTCTTTAAGTTGCTTCGTTAACTCGCCTGTACTAGGGAATTTACAATTATCTTCAAGAATATTGCCTTTGGCATCCAGTAAAACATATCGGGGAATAGTCGCAGTTTTCTTAAAAAAAGGCATTTTATTACCAAATTCTTCTGTCGCAAAAAAATGGAGTCCGATTAAATTATGCTGCTCGATTAATAATTTCCATTTATCATATGCTCCGGGAAAATCGACAGAAACATATAAATTCGCAATATTATGCTCATTCAGAAATTTGTCTAATTCGGTTCTATGCCTAAATTCATTAATACATGGGCCACACCAAGTTGCCCAAAAGTCGACTAATACAGGCTTTGAACCTAATAGCATTTGTGTTATATCAGAGAGTTTATCTGTCTTAAATGCTCCTACATCTTCCCAGGCGCCTCCTCCTTTATAGAATGCCAGGTAGTACGACTTTTGATTTAGTGCTTTTAGCTGCTTAATTATCGGATTATAGCTACTTTGTGGATAAGCTTTAGAAAATTCACTTTTATATTTCTCCAAATTAAGAGAATCTATATTGCCAACACATACATTATTAATAATAGACATAGCTACAACCACTTCTTGCTCAGCCTTATTTAGATAAGGTGTTGAAGGAATTTCATAATAGAGATTTTGTTCCAGATGTTCACTCCTGACAACGCCTTTACTCTTTAGTATACCCTTATTTTCAAGAGATAGAGAAGTGCCATATAAATGAGGATAAAGGTTATATAATCTATTAAGATCTTTAAAGAATGATATAGAGTCGAAAGGAAGATAAGTATTGTCTCGTAGTTTTCTGGTAGCTAGATTTCCTGTTCTGTAGAGATATTCATCAATAACAGTTTCTTTAGCGAAATCAGAAAACGCTCTATTAATTAAATTGTTTTCAAATAAGCCCTGTAAAGATGTAATATTTTCGTTAATTTTCTGATTTATGCTTTCAAAAAAAGAAATATCCTTTTTTGCATCTTCTATGACCCGGGAGTAAGTATTATCAGTTCTTGAATTTCCGCCACCGTTTTTCAGGTCATACAAGACTTCATATCCCTTGGAATTGTCTCCTTCCCAAAGAGGTTTTCTCTTATAGTCTATTGTAATTGTCAGTGTCTGATTATCCTTCAAGAGGATGGGAAGATGTTTACTCCATTTATATGTAGTATCCATAGAATTTATGTCTAATGTGAATTGACATATAGAATCAGGAATAACTATACATATTTTATTATTAGTTGTCTTATAATTAACGACATAAGGTGGGTATACATAATTAATTGATGACAAAATTGAATAGTGAACATCGATGTTTTTTGAAAAAGTATTATCAGGAAAATTTATACAGACATTCTTCTTTGCATTTGTAGCACTCCCAATAATACTAAGAATAAAAAATAAGGTAAAGATTCTAGGTTTCATGCTTCAGCTAATTATTAAATATTGATAACTAGAGTAATCAGGGTACAATAGTACCCTGATTAAAAAATGATCCCTTAATTTAACAGGCACCCCAGCAATAACTAATTGAATTAGTTTCACCGATGTAGCGACCATTGCAATAGCAAGAGAAACCTCCCGTTACAGAACGTAGTTGTTCTTGATTAAGTGTTTTACCTGTTTTCTTAAGAGCTTCCAGTTTGTCTAATAAATTCTTTTTCATGATTTAATAAAGATTAAAGTAATGTTGTAAAATGTTTTTTTGGTACCATTATTGCATATAAGTTACAACTTCTTATATGTATATCTTATTTAGTGTATGCGTAATTCCTGAAAAAAAAGAGTTTTTGAAAGTAAAAAAAATGCAACTAAATCCTTTATTGTGTGTCTTTTATCAGGTGGAATTAAATTAGCTTGCTCTACTATTTCAATTAGTTCAAAGCCGGTTATCGGTTCTTCAAAACAAGGGATTAATATATTCCAATCTTTTACTTGTTGTATATAGATATTATTATCTAAAGGATAAATAAGATGTTCGGTAATCGTTTCCTCTTTCTGCTGATTCGGAATTTCAATCAATTCAAAATCAGGCTTTATTACGCCACTATAAGGTTTGCTTGTTTCAATTATTGTGAAATTATCCGACAAAACAAAACTTCTCCTTAAAAAATCATCTAACGTAAAATTCTCAGAATATATATAGGTGTAAATATCCTTTAAAACTTCTTTTTGCTTAGATATACGCGAAAAAGCATTAGATAAATGCGGTCTATCTACATCTTCTATTTTCGTTTGGGACGACTTTGTTATTGAATATTCTTTGTAATAAGAATTAATATATCCATAATAATCAGGAAATTCATAGGACAATCTGTTTTCTAGTTCTTTCAGAACTTTGGGTTCCCTTTTTGCATTTGTTGATAAATGCACGTATTTTTTTCCAAAAGGAACTAGCTGAAAATCGGGAAGATAATCATCATCAAACCGCACATCGTGCTTTAGAAACGTATGAATTTTCGCATTATAACGTTCTGCAATAGAATTAATTAAATATTGCTCAAATAAAGTATTTACTCCATAAGGCAAGTTTTTAGTCTTTTCTTTATTATCGGAATACAGAGAAAATGCCGTGTTCCATAGTTCTGCAAATAATTCAGGATTATTTCCCCCAATCACTCCACAATTCAAAGCTTTATTTACAAACGTTTCATTTTCTAAAGGGAAATACGATGGCAAAATAAATTTTTCAGTCGTTAAGGTATGAAAATAATTTTCATAATATGGATATCCATCTTCTATATGTTGGCATAATATGTGATTAGGCTCTATTGTATTTTTTAATTCAGAGTCATCCCAGATAAAAACATCTCCATCTATATGAATAAAAGGCTCCTTCTGCTGGGCAAAAACCCATATTTTCGCTAAAGACCATAAATTAGTAGGTATTCCTAGATTATCTAATTCAATAACAATATCGTCGTATGGTAGCTTTAGATCATCTATTAACCATTTATACCCTTTTTCATCTGTGTATAATATGATTTTATGCCCCATTTGTTTTATTCTAAGCATACTGAAAGCCCAGCTTAATGCATGAAATTTTTCAGAAAGCCATGGAAATGAATGATTGCCGACTTCAGATAGAGAAGGTTTGCTCCAGTATGTGTGTATAATGTTCATATTCGGTTGTTTGATATTAGAGTAAGCTTTTTTCTTCATACAAAGCCGAAAGATCTTCCGCTTCAAATATACTATTATTATTTAAAACAACAATACATTAATTAAAATAAATAATATAAATACAACCTATAATTTAGAAAAATAGAGAGAAAAACGCATATACATACCTAAATAAAACAAAATACAGCCTATTTATTCAATAAGGTTATTGTCAATTTAAGCGATATTACACAACTTGAAAAGAAGCTAATGAAATCAATAGATTAACACAGTATAACTTTGAATAAATATCAGAATGTGGATTTCCGAAGGGAATCGGAATAATACAGGAAATTACTTTTTGTATTTCTGCACCTAGACAAATACTTTTTTATTTTACACAGAATGACACAAAACGAAGTTCTTCTGTGTTTTCTAAATCATTAAGAACAGGTATTTTTTGCAAGCTAGTTCTCATTAAGCCATACAATATTATTATATCCAGTCCTGTAAAGGAAATAGATTCCCTACTCGTTGTTTATCTATATGCCGTAAACTAATAAAACCACAATTTGCGTTGTTTCGCCGACAAATAAAATAAAACGACCATAAATGATTCCTTTCGAACTCGGTTCTCCGATGCTCGGAGAGAAAACCAACATGTTTGAAACAAGAAGAGAGAGGGTGTGTCAAAAACCGAAACGTATTTTTTTTGGTCATTTCTGTCCAAGCTGTTATCTAAAATCTTTTTCAGATATCCAAATACGTTAATCTCGCTCTTGACAGACGCTCTCCCAATGACTCAGCATTTTAATTTGCTGAAATAGTTAAATCAGATACTGAAACAGATTCGGCTTCTCATTTACATATTCATGTTGAAATCCGTATTCGTGCATACGCTGAACGAGCGCCTCCAAATCATTTTTGTCAGCTAATTCGATCCCAACAAATGCCGGGCCTTTTTCCCGATTCGTCTTTTTTGAATATTCGAAATGAGTGATGTCATCATGAGGACCTAAAACAAGCTGGACGAAATCGCGTAATGCGCCGGGGCGATTCGGGAAACGGATGATGAAATAGTGTTTCAAGCCCTCAAAAAGCAGAGAACGTTCCTTGATCTCCTCTGTGCGGGTAATATCATTATTACTCCCGGAAACAACACAAACCACATTCTTGCCTTTGATTTTATCGGCATAGTAATCAAGAGCAGCTATTGACAAAGCACCAGCCGGCTCCACTACGATAGCTTCTTCGTTATATAAATCCAGAATTTTTGTACAAATATGTCCTTCAGGCACCACCACAATATCATCAACTACTTTTTGACAAATTGCAAAAGGCAAGTCTCCTACCCTTTTCACGGCAGCTCCGTCTACAAATTTGCTTATTTCATCGAGTTCAACCACACGACCGGCATCCAAAGACGCTTTCATGGAGGGAGCACCGGAAGGTTCTACACCAATAATTTTCGTGGAAGGGCTCAACTGTTTAAAATAACTACCGACCCCCGAAGCAAGGCCACCGCCTCCAATGGGTACAAACACGTAATCGATCACACAGGAAGCTTCCTGAATCACTTCTAAGGCAACTGTAGCCTGACCTTCTATAATCAACGGATCGTCGAACGGATGAATAAATGTCTTGTGGTTTTCCTCACAATCTTTTTTAGCTTCGGCATAAGCGGCATCATACGTATCGCCGGCAAGAACCGTTTCAACGAATCCTTTGCCAAACATTTGTACTTGTTTGATCTTTTGGCGGGGAGTTGTCACCGGCATGTATATTTTGCCGTTAATCCCCAGTTTCTGACAGGAATAAGCCACTCCTTGTGCATGATTTCCGGCACTCGCACACACAATGCCATTTGCTCTCTGTTCGGCGGTGAGGCTTTTTATTTTATTATAAGCACCTCTGATCTTATACGACCGTACGACCTGAAGATCTTCGCGCTTCAGCATCACATGTGCACCAAATTTTTCCGAAAGGTTCAAATTATCCTGAAGAGGTGTAGTCGTCAAAATCTCATTTAAAGTCAGTTTTGCTTCATTCACGGAATAAAGCGAAGGGAGATAAGATTCATTCATTGAGAGATATCTTTTTCAAATTATAGAGTCTTGTTATTGTATTCTGAAATCAGGCGCAAATTTACTATATTTATTAAGATTGCATCGGAACAGTTGAGTTTTGATAAAATGGTTCCGAAAAAAGAAAAGGATATTCCGTACATTGACGTTGAAATATCCTTTTCCGTATATTATTTAATGAAATCTGGCTAAGATATCTTTTACCGCTTTCTTATTTACGGTAAAGTCCATCATTTTCAATTTCACATAATCATCTCTGAAAAAATAGTAACCGAAACGAGGATCGATTTTAGATATATTGCGTGATCCCGAACTTGAGTCTTTAATCAGATACCAGTCGTGACCGGTGCCTTTATAGTTTTCAAGAATACCGATAAGCTGCATTCCGTGATCGTCTGTGGTAGTTCCGTCCAAGAAACGGAAAGCACGGGCATCGTCGTTGATGTATTGCTGCGGAATATCATAATCCGGAATAATTGCACAGTTCGTCTCTCTGCTAAATCCCGTTTCAGAAACATCTCCGCCAATACTTAAGGTATAGCCGGATTTAATGGCATCCTTTACGATTTTCATATAATCATCTAAAGGAATATTATAGTATTCGCGGCTGTGCCACCAGTTATCAGGCACATCGTACTCGACCTTTTGCCAGTATGGCTGTCCTTTGTAAGAAAGAATTTCAACATAATCGTCCGGATTGAGTTTCAAATAATCCTTCAGATAAGTTTGGGGAGTATATTTTTTTCCATCTACGACAAAGTCAGTAGGAGGAACACCGATGTAATGATTCAATATTGATTTAATTGTAGAAACGACATATTCCTCATTCCAAGCATTAGACGTTTTCAGAGATTGCAGAAAAGTATTCATCTCCTTAAACATCTGTTCATGAGAATAAAACTGGCGATTATCGGGAAGGCCTACAAATGCAGCGCGCGGCACAGCACCATATTCTTTCATAATGCGGGCAACTGCATTAGACTCCGATCCTTCACCAAATACCGAATCTCCTCTTTTTTGCACAAAGCGACGGGCTTTCTCAACATATTCCCAATAAACAGTATACATCTGCGAGAGTGTCACATGCTTGCCTGTTTCTCTCAACACCTCCGATTCGTAAAATGAGGTCGTAGAAAAACACCAACATGTGCCGGTATTTCCCTGAGAAATAGTAGGATTACTCCAAGCGGTTTTATACAAAGAAGGATCGTTCGGCAAATCCATCTGCGACTGATCCATTAAAATTTGTACAAAAGGCTTTTTTTCACTCTTCTGCAAAGAATCGTCCACTGCATTAACATCTTTTAGTATCGATTCATAATAATATCCTTTCCCCTTCTGCTCAACCTGGAACTTTGCTTTATCCACATTGTTTTGGGAGTAGGCTGCCCCACTAAAAGCAAGCAATCCACATAACACAACTACATTTTCCTTTTTCATTTACCTAAATTAAATTTTCCATAACTATTCTTTACAGCTTAAGACAAGCTCACTTTTTAGAATACAAATTTGTATAATTTATGCCGATATACAAAAGATTGGATTTGCACTTTAAGAAATATTTCACAAATAGGGCGGATCCGATATTTCGTTTAGCCATTACGAAGCCGGATTCAGCCACAAGAAGGAAATGGAAATCCTTGAAAGTATAAATCGATCTGCGAGATAAGTTTTTTTCTGTATATCCTCAATAAAAATATCCAATCAACAGTCTTGGAGTTTAAATTTACTCAATAGCAACAAGTTATTTACCCAATATAGTAATCATAACGTTTTTTTCATAAATAGTCCTCTAAACATTAGTGTCATGTATCTAATCCGTCATGTATTTCCAAAATACGACAAATGTATATACTTACAACGAATGATGAACATCTACTTACAATTTAATTTTCAGTATTATCAGACATAAATGCAACATATTGAATTGTGTTATTTAATAAAAAAATAATGAACCGTCTCATACAGGCATCCGGTTGACTGATATTTGGAAAAGATGACTTCATCACAAAACAACAATCAAATAGAATGTTTAGAATCTTTTTTCTTCCTAAAGGTATCCAATTCGTTTGTTAACCCTCTTTAATGCCGAATATGTTTCAGAATTAGAGGGTATTTCCAAACTGTCCCAATATTCCAAAGAGGCTAATTCTTTATCCTCTTCATTTCCATCTTTGACCAGCCATCTCTGAATTTTTTCTTCCGTTTTAGGAGGGAAACGACCGATGAGATATTTTTTTACAATTGTGGATATGCTATTTTTCATCATTTTGCTTCACTTTTCTATATATACAATCAAGTGAGAAAAAACTCAGTGAGAAAAATAACATTTCCTACTGCTACAATTTATTTTCCAAACCTTGAACTATCCACTTCCTTATATTCCTTCTTTTTAAAACCTCCGAATTTGTACGTGAAAGAAATCGAACACCTTCGTGAATCCGAAATCATCTTCATCCTTAGGTCTTGTGTTTTATAATTTAGGTCTAGCTTGTTGGGATTCCAGGAATTAAACATGTCATTGGCTTTGAAAGACAACTCAGCCTTGTCCTTCGCAAAAGTCCATTTTACGGCTGCATCCATACGCCACATACGACTGATAGTCATTGGCCCCTGAATATTGCGGGTACTATATGAACCAGATAAATCAGCTTTTATATTGGGCTTCGATGAAATATTAAATGTGTTGTCTATATTGGCATAAAAAGCAAAATTATCTTTATCAAAACTTATAGTATGATATTGTTTGCTTTTCGCCTTGTCGTAATATACGTTTAAGGTCAACCTCGAATCGAGAACCGTCCCTATCCTGAAAGGAACTATCATGTTCAGCCCCGCTTTAGCTGAATAATCGAAGTTTAAGGTCTTATAAATTAAAACCAATCTTTCGGAGGATTGATAAGGTAATTGATTGAAATTTTTATCCACATAATTCGCATACAGTGTGAAGATATATTTATTCTTCAGGATATAATTCATCTGGGAAGAATAAATCCTGGATGGTTTCAGATCTGTATTTCCTTGTATTTCGGCGTATCCACTAAGGTATGAAGTGGTATTTTGCATTTCCCAGTAGCTCGGATACGCTTTGTCCGAGGAAACAGATAGTTGAAAAATCTGGTTTGGGGTAGCTGTATAAGTAATTTCTGAAGTTGGAAACAAACTCCAATAATCAATCTCTTTATGCTTGTAATACTCTCCGGCTAAAGAGGCACTAATCGAAAGGTTATCTGATATATTCTTTGAAAATCCGGAATAAACATTATATACATATTCATTCAATTTGCTATCGCTATCAGCATTTAACCAGTCGTATCCATCTGAAGAATGATACTTCTGGGAACTTTTGTCAGAAGCAATGCTTAATTTGATTCCATAATTAAATATCCACTTTTTCGGCAGATGATGACTTTGATCGGCGTAGAATGAAAACCGGCGGATATCCTGTTTAGATTTGGCTTCAAAAGTATTTTCCTTCCCCAGCTTTTTCTCCTGATAGTATTGTGTAGTATGGTTTTGATAAGCTGTGAAGTCCATGCCTGTACTCAATCCGAATCCGGATGTATAGCTCAATGCCAAATTATGCATTTGTATAGGTTTATCTGTCCTTTTCGTATTTTCCGATTCGGAAAAAGTCCCGTACGAAGATGTAAAAGGATGTTCCCATTGCTGTATTTGCGCGGTGTATGCAGCACTAATTTTATTTTTATCGTTAAGAAACCAATCGTTTCCCAAACGGATGTTATGAGCCGGTGTTCGGGTATGTCCTCTGTCGAATTGCTCTATTTCATACACCTTTCCTTGGTATAAATGACGAGATATTATATCTTGTCCTGTACGTTCTCTGCTGTATCCGAATGAGTACATAAAGTCAGTAGAGAATAGAGGAGTACTGTATAAGAATGTAGCTCCAGCCTGATAATTTGCATAATGCCCTTGCTGGAAGGAGCTATTGATCTGCCCCTGTAGTTGTGAAGTATCAGAAGCCTCATTCTGAAGGACAAGATTAATAACTGCTCCCCGCACATGATATTGAGGCGGTGCGCTGTACATAATTTCGGCTGCTTGTATACGCTCTTTCGGCATATTTTTCAGTAAATCAATCAACTGACTTTCGCCCATGTTCGTAGCTTTACCATTGATTATGACAGTAACTCCGTTTGATCCTGCCAATTGAATACTTCCTTTTTGTTCCAATACTCCTGGAAGCACTAAAATAGCTTCGTAAGCACTGCGGGCAGTTTTATCTTTCAACAGATAAGGCATATTATAAGTCATTTTTCCGTCAACAACCTTTACAACAGGGCGTTCTCCTCTAATCGAGACTTCCGATAGCATCTGGCTTTTTTCATTCAGTTGTACATCTCCTAGTGTTGTAGAGTTATACCTGTTCTGATAAGTTTCATACATCAGATGTTGAATAGTTAAAAGAAAAGGGATGCCATTTGCCTTTACTCTAAAAAAGCCAAGGGAATCGGTGTAAGCAGAATTTACATATATAGAATCAGTCGTTTGTATTACAATCGTTGCAAACTCAACCGGATGATTATTTTTGTCTATAACTTTTCCTGTGATTTCCTGTGATTTTATAGATATAGTACATAATAGTAATAAAATAGTTGTCCAGATTTTCATAGTAATGCAATCTATGCTTTATATATACAATTAAGTGAAAAAACTCCGTGAGAAAAGTAAGGTGTTTGAAAACATCTCAGAGAAGAGTAAGGAAGAATACCGAAATGGCTTTCCGAATCTCTTTTAAGGCCAGGCTTAGTTGACTTTCTACATTTCTCTTTGTCGTATTCAGCCGGTCGGCAATTTCGGTATTATTCAGACCTTTATTTCGACTAAGGATGTAAATTTGTTTGCGTTGTTCGGGCATTTTGTCAACAACATTATCTATCCACAATCCCAATTCCTTTGCAATCAAGTCTTCTTCGGACGTGGAACTATATCCGGAATCGGATATCTCAGCAATATATGCAGCATGCAGGTATTTACGTTTTAGAAAATTAAGTGCAGAATTGCGTGCAATAGTATGCAAATATGAATTGAATGACCTGGATGTATCTATTGATTCTCTCCTTTCCCACAAAGCAACAAACAAATCTTCCGTCAACTCCTCTGCATCTGATTCGGATTTTAGATATCCGAAAATAAAAGTCTTAACTTTCTCATAATAAGCCATAAAAACAGATTCAAAAGCCCGATGTTCTCCGTTTCGTAAAGCTTCTATCGTTTTTGTACAGTTCTTATTATTCATGCAGTCGGATTAAGTTGTGTAGAGCAAAATAAGTAATAATTTATTGGATGCCGAAGTCATTTTTGAAATGTTAAGAACTTTAGTTATTTTCTCAAAGAAAAAAGTGAAGCGATAAAAACACACCATCCGTCTACTATTACAACAGATTCGTCTACTAATCATATTGTTCGATTTATTCGATAATACTTTCGCATAAATTACTAATAAACAACCTGATGAAAAAAAGAAAGACATCAATTCTATTCATTTTTATATTGAGTATAATCTCATTGAGTACATCCGCACAAACAAAATTAACACAAACAGTCCGGGGAATTGTCGTAGATGCCAATACAGGTACGGCGTTGCCTTATATTTCTGTGAAAGTCGCAGACATGCCCGAGAAGGAAGTTACAACCGATAGTTTGGGTAATTTCGTATTCAAAAATATCCCCATTGGACGGCACTCCTTCAAAGCCTCTTCAATGGGTTATCACGCTTATGTGATAAATGAAATTCTTGTAACCTCTTCGAAAGAGATATTCCTGGAAATTCCCCTGAAAGAGAATGCAAAGGAACTGGCCGAAATAGTGGTAAGTGCCCGTTCGAATGATGATGTGCCTCTAAATAAAATGACATTGGTAGGCGGACGGATGTTAAGTGTAGAACAAGCCAGCCGTTATGCGGGAGGGTTGGACGATCCGGCTCGTTTTGTAACCGCCTTTGCAGGAGTTGCGTCATCGGGATCGAACAATGGAATATCCATTCATGGAAACGCCCCTCACCTACTCCAATGGAGATTGGAGGATATCGAGATACCCAACCCAAACCACTTTGCCGATATCACAACATTGGGTGGCGGTATTCTCTCTTCCTTGAGCAATAAAGTCTTGGGGAATTCCGATTTTTTAATTGCCGCTTTTCCTGCCGAATATGATAATGCCATATCGGGAGTCTTCGATATGAAATTACGAAACGGAAACAATCAAAATCACGAACACACGGTACAAGCAGGTATTTTAGGTTTGGAGTTTGCGTCAGAAGGGCCCATCAGTAGGAAAAATAACTCGTCTTATATTGCCAGTGCCCGAATATCAACGACAGGCTTGATGAGTAAAATAACAGATATGGATCTCGGCGGAACTTTCGATTATAATGATGTGAATTTTAAACTGAATTTTCCAACCAAAAGTGTAGGAATATTTTCTATCTGGGGAACCGGATATATTGATTACTACAAGTCTAAATTGGAAAAGCAGGAAGATTGGGATTATTTTTATAACCGTTCGACAGCCAAAGACAAACAATACATGGGAGCAGGTGGCCTGGCACATCGTTATTATTTTAATGAAAATACGGTTATAAAGACCACTTTGGCTTCTACCTATTCTAAATTTGAGGCGAAACAACATATACACGATTACAATGGAAATTCTACAATATACGGCGACCTGTACAATCGAACAGGAAATTTTGTAGCCAATACATCATTGAGTAAAAAATACAGTTCCCGCTTCACCAACAAAACAGGTTTTACATTCCAACACATGACTTATAAGATGAATCTTAACAAGGCCCCGTATGAAGGACAAGCATTAGAAAGTATGTCACAGGGAGAAGGCAATACCAACTTAATGTCCGGATATACAAATTCTTCTTTCGATGTCAGCGACAAGCTCACTTTCAATTTTGGAGTGAATGGACAATACCTTGCCCTTAATGATAAATGGACACTCGAGCCCCGCTTATCTGTAAAATGGCAAAACACCCCGAAAACATCCTGGGCATTAGCTTATGGTTTACATAGCCGGATGGAAAAAATAGATGTGTATTTTGTAAAAACTCCGGCTCTGGGAAACAACAATAAAGTGAATCATGATCTGGATTTCACAAAGGCGCATCATCTGATGTTGTCTTATAATTACAGAATTTCTAAAGATATAAACCTCCGTATTGAACCTTACTTCCAGTATCTTTACAATGTGCCTGTGATTGCCGATAGTTCATATTGTGTACTCAACAGAGATGAATTCTATGTCGAAGATGCTTTGGTTAATCAGGGAAAAGGACGAAATATCGGAGTGGACATTACCTTCGAGAAATACCTGAGCCGGGGATATTACTATATGGCTACAGCGACGCTTTTCGATTCACGCTACCGTGGAGGAGACAGGAAATGGTACAACACCAAGTTTAATCGCAATTATATACTCAATATATTGGGTGGTAAAGAATGGGTGGTCGGCAAAAATAAGAACCGAATATGGAATATCAATTTACGCGCAGTATTGCAAGGTGGCGACCGTTATTCCCCGATAGATATGGAGGCGACGCTAGCCGATCCGGACAAGATGGTGCAATACGATGCACACCGAGCCTATTCAAAACAGTTTGATCCTATTTCAATGTTTCACTATACCGTAAGCTACCGGATAAACCGGAAAGGTAAATCACACGAATTTGCAATAAAAGCAATGAACACCGGAAAAGAGTATTACGGACATAGTTACAATTATAAAACAGGACAGATAGATGCTGATCGTCAGGAAGGAGGAATAAGCAATATCAGCTACAAATTTGAGTTCTAAGATTACAGACTGATCTATTTACCTTTCTTGTCGCTATAACAACAATGATCTGTTCTGTTTCGAAAAACGTCTTTTACACATTTATTTAAACTCGTAAGATGCCACAGGATATTGTACATAATTTATTGATTAGTCCCCGCTATCGGATATGGCGCCACATCGCCCTGACTGGAGCAATTATTCTTATTGTATTCAATCAATTATCTATTGTATATAATTTTAAGTTCATATTTGTTAAGCAATTACTGATCTATATTATACCCGTTACAATTTCATACCTCATTATCATCTATTTTAATCTGTATTTTTTAATTCCAAGGTATCTTCTCTCAAAAAAATATCTTCGTTTTGGAATAGGACTAATCACCTCTGTTTTAGTATTAAATACAATCGTTAATGTAGCTGAATATGTTGTTTACAAAGCCACTGATACGCCATTCAATGAATTATCGGTGTTTCACGGGAATAATTTTATAGCCGATATGGTCTTTAATACCTTCCAGTTAGCAATCTGTATGATGGGAGTGGGTGCAATAGTTTTACTCAAAGAATGGACGAAAGAGAATAAAAATATCTTACAGTTAGAAAAAGAAGTTCTAAAGTCGGAAGTGGAACAATTAAAGGAACGGATTGCGCCCGAAATCTTATTCAGGATACTTAACAGCACAGGCAGAAAGGCTAGGGAAAATACAGAAGAAGCCTCCGATATCCTGGTAAAACTGAGCCGGATATTACGCTATCAGCTATACGATTGCTCCCGTGACAAAGTATTATTAAAATCCGAGATTTCCTTTATAGAGAATTATCTTATTTTGTTGCAAATGAATTTTGGTAAACCTAATCACAAAATGACTATTGAAGGCAACATGAATATGATTTTTGTCCCACCTCTTTTGTTTTCTTCATTATTGCAAGTTGCAATAGATAAAACGGGAAGCAATACCGGATTGAATATCGATTTTAAAATCGGCAGCAAGCGGATACTATTCCGCTGTACTGCCGATTACATTGAGTTTGAAGATTTCGTTAGGATACAACAACGGCTCAGATTCTTATACGAAAAAGAATACAGTATTATACAAAAAGACAACCGGATTGAATTGGAAATACCATTCTGAAACGAAGCATGATTTTCATAAATTCTCACGACACAACAATTTAAAAACCAGTTAAGTTTTACACCGCCTAACAGTAAAAATCAGATTGTATGACAAATACTTATCAAAATAATATTATACACCGGCTCCTTTCCGAAAAATCATTCCGGTTTTGGCGGCATATCCTTTTGACTATATCAATCGGGGTTATTACCCTCAGCTTCGTTTGGTACATCCCTCTGGTTGAAGTCCCGGAATATTATCGGTTGTATGCCTGGGGAATTTATTTCTTGATTTTCACAGTAATCATATACACGAATATATATGTTTCGGTTCCACGATTGCTGCTGAAAGGGAAACTCGTAAAATACATTGTTTTTCTATGTACATTTGTAATGGCTATAATCCTGAATATAGTGATTTTACAGGTATATCTACTAAAAAAAGTTCTGCAAAATGAGCTCAACCTATTATCTTTCCTGTTCAATATTTCTTCGGCATGTTTCATTCTTGCATTCCTACTGTTAGGAACTTCTTCCATTATCTTGATAAAATATTGGATATTGGCAGATATGAAAAGGTCACAATTGGAAACATTCATCTTAGAATCGGAATTGAAACTGCTCAAAAACCAGGTGAATCCTCATTTTTTGTTCAATATGCTGAATAATGCCAATATGCTGCTCAAGAAAGATAAAGAGCAAGCATCAAAAGTATTATTCGAACTGGAAGATCTACTTCGCTATCAAATGAATGACAGTATTGCAGAAGACATATTATTGGTTTCTGATATCCGGTTTCTGAACGATTATCTGAATTTGGAGAAAATTCGGCGCGATCATTTTATCTATACTATCCGAACAACAGGAAAGATTGAGAAAATTAAAGTTCCTCCGTTATTATTTATTATATTTATCGAAAATGCAGTCAAACATAACCCTGATAATGAGAATATTTCTTATGTAAATATTGAATTTCATATAGAAGGCAACAGGCTTCGCTTTGTATGCGAAAATTCAAAACCAGGCTATCCGAATCAGCCCAATGCTGCCAGTGGACTGGGTCTTAAGAATATCAAAAGAAGGCTGAATTTGTTGTACCCTGATTGCCATTCGTTAAATATAACAGACGATAAAATAAAATATACGGTCAATTTAAATCTTACGTTATGAATTGTATTATTATTGATGATGAACCCTTGGCCAGAGAGGCTGTAGAATTGCTTATAAAGGAAGATAAGAGACTCACTCTGACAGGCAGCTTCAATAATGCCCGCGCTGCAACGGCTTTTATGGAAAACAACTCCATCGATCTTGTTTTTCTTGACGTGCAAATGCCTTATATTAACGGGATTGATTTTGCGAAAACAATTCCACGCAATACATTAGTTATTTTCACAACTGCGTATTCAGAATATGCCTTGGATGGATTTGAAGTCGATGCAATTGATTATCTGGTGAAACCCATTGAAATGAATCGTTTCAAAAAAGCCATTGACAAAGCCTTTTCATATTACTCACTTCTTTTGAATGAAGAAAAAGACAATGTAGAGAATACCGGAGATGATTTTATTTTCGTTAAATCGGAACGTCGTTACCAAAAAGTGCACTATAAGGATATTCTCTTTGTTGAGGGGCTAAAGGATTATGTTGTTATCCAAACGGAGAATAAAAAGATAATTACAAAGATGTACTTAAAAACGATGGAAGGACTTTTACCTCAAAACTTATTTTTTAGAGTGAATCGGTCTTACATTGTGAATTTACAGCAAATAGAATCATTTGATAACAATGATGTATTTATCGGTAATCACGAGATTGCAATCGGCAATAATTACCGCGATGCTTTCTTTCATATATTTGCTACAAAGAGAATATAACTTCTCATTCACCATCTTATAAGAGTATTGATACGTTAAAAAAAGAGATTATTAATTAGGGCTATTGTGAAAATTTTTTATTGCAGTTTCCAATTCAAAAAAAGAACGCTTTTGAAAAATCCCCGTTTATTGCCGGTATTCCGAAGCAACGGATGACAAAATTATCTGTATAGAAAGGAAAACCAAAAGAAGGATATTATTCTTCTTTGATATTGTCCAAAAATTGTCCCACTTCTACAATAGCACTGTTGACATCCGACTTCAGCACCGAATAAGCTATCTGTAATTCCATCTCTCCCGAATGAGAATGCTGTTCGAGAACCGACAAAGCCTGAATCAGCTGTTGTCGGGCTTCGGTTGCCAGTTGCACAAGTTCCTCAGGCGAAGAAGTCAACAGTTTTCCCCGTAGCAGCTCCAGTCCTCGGAATTTATGCAAATTGTCGATTGAATCCAGAAAAAGATTTTCTCTCTCTACCGAAGAGTCGAAGGACAATTGATGCCACAACTCTACGGATTTTAATAAACCTTCGAATGCCATATTCCTTATTTTGTTTCATTAAAAAACAATTTTCAGAAGCACAATGTTTTCGCTTATGGGGATAGATAATTACATTTAAGTACAAATTCGCAGAATCTCAGGTTCTTTCTTCTCCTAAGATAAAGATTTTACCGGATATTTGTCAAAAGAGTCCTACAGCCGGAAAGCAAATCAATTTTCTAAAAATAGAAGCTGGCTATTGTGAATTCAAAAATATATACTATCTTTGCATCGCATTTGAGAGAAAATGCTACCTCAAAAAAACGGTGTGGTAGTTCAGCTGGTTAGAATACCTGCCTGTCACGCAGGGGGTCGCGGGTTCGAGTCCCGTCCATACCGCAGACGCAAGTCGAAAACCAGAGCAAAGGTCTGAAAGTCAACACTTTCAGGCCTTTTTCTTTTTACCCGTTGCCCACGAAAAACGGCAATTTAGAGCAGTATAAACGGGACAATTCGTGGGCTTTTTCAGAATCTTATTTTCGCCCACGATTTAGGTTTTTATTCGTTGATTTTCAATATTTTGAATAGCTACCAAATGGACTACACAGAGTAACTTTGTAGAACATAATTTTAAAGCCCATGAATGCAATTAAATCAACGTTCAGTCTGCTTTTTGTAATCAGAAAGCATCAGCTTCTTAAAAACGGAGAAGCCCCAGTTTATTTACGTATTACGGTAAATAGCAAAGTAGCCGATATTAACGTAAAACGAAGTGTCCGTGTCGAAATGTGGGATCAGCGACGAGAGTGTAGTCTCGGGAAACTGCATGCTGATCGGGAATTGAATCACTATCTTGAAACACTCAAGATGCGATTGTACAAAATCCATCGTGAATTTGAGATTGACGGAAAACGGATAACCGCTAAAGCTCTGCGTGACTGTTTCTATGGAAAAGACGAAAGCAGTAAAACCATTGGCGATGTTTATCGGGAACATAACGACAAGTGCCGAGCCTTGATTGGTATCGACTTTACAAAATCTACTGTTGAGAAGTTCGACACTTCCCTCTCTCATTTGAAAGAATATATGTTGCGTCAATACGGTCGTGATGATGTGTTGCTTTCAGAAGTCAATGGTCAGTTTGTCAACGAATTCGATTTCTACCTGAAAACTGTTCGTAGTTGTCAGAACAATTCCAGCATCAAACATTTGAAAAACCTCAAAAAGGTGGTACGTATTGCTTTGGCATTTCGGGTAAAATCGAGGAATGCAGAAGTGTTTCGGGAGTGGCTGATGAGGAAAGCAGTTTTAACAGCCTCCTCTCAACAAGTTTTCATTTATAGCTATTGGTATCAGCGTTCGAGTTTAAACTAAGATAGAAAAGCCAAAGGACAGAAGCCTAAGTTCCCTGTTTCTCAGGAGGATTTAGACTTTTGTTGTGATTGGCTGGAAAAGTATTTTTATTTTTGTGGAAATTTCAACAAGAGCAATATGGATACAGACGATTTATCAAAAGAAGCGTACTATGCGATTATTGTAGAAGCAGAACGCTTTACTCATGATTTAACCTTACATTATGGTTTGCTGGCAGAAGATTGTGAGGATGAAGAAGAATATCTTTCCAAGGCAGAGAAAATAACAAAAGAGATTCTGAATTGCAATGATATTGAATTAGATGATGTCTTTTGGGGTGAGCCTCCAGAAAAGAAAGCTCTCCACAAAGTCTTGCACCAAATTCTCAAAAATATCGAGGATGTACGGAAAATTCCACTGGAAAAACGGACATTAGATTGGTGGTGGGGCGATGATAATTAATTTTGAATCAAACCTCTCATCTTCATCTGACCACAAATAAAAAAGAAGGGAATAAAACGCCAACCTCAAGCCCTATCGGGTTTTCGTCTAAAATCTCCACCTGCGGTAGTATTTCCTTGAAAAAGGTTGCATTATTTATTCTCCTTCTACTGAAGAGATGTTTATCAGTTGAAAATGAGAAAGAAAAATCTGTTCTCTACTTCTGGAAAATCCGGCGGGCGTTGCCCCCTCGCACCAGGCAAAATTGCCCCTTTCCGCCAAAATAAGACTGACCCCTCATGCCAAAATAAAAATGTCCCCTGTCGGAAAGTAAACCAACAGGGGATTTTTATGTAATTTCGGTTCCCGTCCTGGTCGATGGGTTAACACTAAAATTACATGACAACAAAGTTAGGAAACATTCTTCATTGCTATGCAATGGGGATGGGGATAAAAGGAATCAGCGCGACCTTTGAGCTATCCCGTAACACAGTGCGCAAGTATGTTCGGTTGTTCCAAGAGAGCGGTATACCGATTGAGCAGTTGCTGCAAGTACCTGCAAAGCCTCTTGAAGAGATGTTCGGTGGCAGTGGAGAGAGGGGACGTACTCCTTCCGTTCGTCAGTTGGAACTGGAGGCGCTCTTGCCTGAGTACGCCACAAGGCTCACACGCAAAGGAGTGACCGTAAAATCCCTGTATGAAGAGTCTCGAAAGGAACATCCGGGAGGCTTTCATCATGCAAGTTTCGGAGCGTACATACAACGCTATCGGCTGGTATCACGCCCGGTGGGTCACGTTGAACATTATGCCGCAGACCAGATGTATATCGACTTTGCGGGCGACCGCCTAGAGGTTTTGATGAGCAAACGGGCGAAGTCAGGTCAGTTGAAGTTTTCGTGGCTATTTTGCCATGCAGCCACTATACCTATTGTGAGGCAGTGTGGTCGCAGAAGAAAGAAGATCTGATAAAGGCATGTGAGAATGCGTTGCACTTTTATAGAGGTGTGCCTATGGCAATCGTTCCGGATATTTTAAAGTCGGCAGTAACCCGTAGTGACCGCAACGAGCCGGTCATTAATGAAGATTTTGCCGCTTTTACCGAGCATTATGGTTGCACAGTATATCCGGCTCGTGTCAGACATCCGAAAGATAAAGCACTTGTAGAAAATGCTGTAAAGCTGATCTACAAGTCTGTTTATGCCGATCTGGAAAGCCTGATGTTCCATGACTTGGAATCACTCAACGCCAACATTATCCAATCCCTAAGTCAATTCAATGCTCGAAAACTTACTGGACGCAATCAGTCTCGAAGACAACTTTTTGAAGAAGTGGAGAAAGACTATCTGCGAGCTCTTCCCTCTGTGCGGTATCAGATGAAGGAACGCAAATCTGTGACCGTAATGCGCAACAGCTATGTAACGCTCAAGAAGCATCATTACAGCGTACCGAAGGAATATGTCGGCAAGCGTGTCGATATTGTTTACGATGCTGATACTCTTGAGATTTTCTATGGTCTAAGATTGGTAACAATCCATCACCGTAATGACACTCCCTATGGTTATTCCCGGAAAGAGGTTCACAAACTTCCCGGTCGGCACGGTAGTTACGAAAAGGATTTGGA
This sequence comes from Dysgonamonadaceae bacterium, assembly GCA_047605645.1. Lineage (GTDB taxonomy): Bacteria > Bacteroidota > Bacteroidia > Bacteroidales > Dysgonomonadaceae > UBA1309. Next base: position 68,024 of record JASGFJ010000020.1, read on the forward strand.
CGATATCTTTGAGCGAGCAGCCCAGATAGACAATATTATCTTGCTCTATCTCAAGAAAGTGGCATCACAGAAAAAATATATGCCCCAAGCGTTCCGCTCATGCAGAGGTATCCTTTTATCTCTTCCACACCACAAGAACATCCGTGGACGTGAATACTTCTCAAAATCAACAACAAAAACAAACAAAAACAATGGAAATAAATAATAAAACCGCACCTGCAGTTCAAGAGAAAGACCGTAATGCTATCTCTTTGGAACTTATGAATCGTATGAAATTACATGGTATGGCTTCCGCCTTTAGAGAAAGTCTACAATCTACCGTTGCCGAGTCTATGACTGCCGATAGCTTCCTTTCATTGCTGCTGGCCCGTGAATGGGACTATCGTTCGGATGCATCCATACAACGCCTGATCCGTCAAGCCGGCTTTCGCTACAAGGCTTATCTTGAGAACATAGATTATACCATCAATCGAAGTCTTGACCGCAACCATATAGAACGTCTCTCATCACTTGACTTTATCCGGAAAGGAAAGAATCTGTTTATCACCGGTTCATCCGGGACAGGTAAAAGTTATATTGCTACAGCCATTGGTTATCAAGCCTGTAAAAACGGAATACGAACACACTATGCCAATGCATCCAAACTGATGGGAGCGTTAAAAGTGGCAAAGACAAAGGGTATCCTCGAAGCAGAACTCAAGAAAATCGAAAGATGCCCGATACTTATCCTTGATGATCTCTTCCTTGTCCCTCTTGACGCTAAAGAACGTCCGATACTACTTGACATCATCGAGGATCGTCATGAACGCAAGTCTATCATTGTGACCTTCCAATTACCGGTTGCAGATTGGTATGATGCAATAGGAGAACCAACTGTCGCGGACGCAATTCTTGACCGCATAGTTCACTCGGCACATCAGATCGAACTCACGGGGGAGAGTGTAAGAAAAATGAAGGTGGGAAAAAACAAGTAAAAGTAAAACTAAAATAAAAATGACCCCGTCGACCAGGATACTTTAGGGGGAATTATAAAATTTTTTCAGAGGTCAATTTTGCCTTGGCGCGAGGGGGCAACACCCGCCGGATTTTCCACTATACTAGAGAAAACGTTGAAGAAGCTGAATTGTCAAAAGAACAAATCACAGAAATAGCAGAAGGCTTGATGAAGATTAGGGAACAATGGGCTTCTGAAGGATGGAACCTTGCTTTGGCAACCTGTGCGGAAAACATTGATTTAGATAAATATGGAATTGAGCATAACCGTTGTATTGATGGGGATTTGATGAAACAGTTATTTTCTAAGGACACAGATTTACTTTATTATTTGTCATTTGGAAAACTACCTGACAAAAACGTTCTATTTCAGGATGAAATTCCAAGTGAGCAAGTTAACTTAAAAGATAGAGGACAAAGGACAATTTGTGGATGTATGGTAAGTAAAGACATTGGGATGTACAATACATGTTCCCATAATTGTGTTTATTGCTATGCTAATTCATCGATAAAATTAGTTGATTCTAATAAAGAAAAATACAATGAAGATAACGAAAGTCTAATATTTAAATTGTAAAAACACATGCTTCCAGATTCAACCCATTTATACAACTGTCCTCACTATGGATAAATAATTTCAAGAGGTACTTTAACAAATGAAAACACTTTTGGCGCACACAATTTTGTCCGAAATTATGTCTTTTTTTCGAACAAAACGCCCACAATTCCCTAAAATCCATTGCTAATCAAAATAATTACCCTATATTTACAACGATTACCTAATAATGGTAATTGTAATATTTTCAAGGTAATTATATGAATGAAGTATTAGGATATATAGAGAATAACTTGGGGTTGTCGGTAACAATAACCGATGTTCCTGAGAATGCTTTGAAAAAACTTCCGATGTTCTTAAGCTATGCTTATAACTACAAACTCATAGAGATAGAGAATGTTTCCTTTCTCCTTGTAGAAGAGAAAGAGAGAAATACTACTGTCATACGAACTGCTGGACAGTTGAACAAGTTCGTGAAGATTTTTCGTGAACAAGTTGGTCTCTCTCCGATTTTTGTTTTGTATAACTTGAGTCCGCAAATGAGGAGGAATCTGATTGCTAATCGGATTAGCTTCGTTGTTCCCGATAGCCAATTGTATTTACCCGAAATGTTGATAGTTCTAAAAGAGAGCAATTTGCAACCGAATTCTTTTCCGGAACTGTTGACTCCATCGGCTCAGCTACTTTTGCTTTATCACTTACAAGTAGAACGTTTGGAGTCGTTTTCATTCAAGGGGGTTGCTGAGAAATTAGGTTATTCACCTAAAACGATCACAAAGATAGCCGAAGAATTAAAGGTTAAGAATATCAGCCAGATTACAGGAACAAAAGAGAAATGCTTTGTATTTGAGGAAGACAGCAAACAATTATGGCAATTATCCGAACCGCAAATGCAATCGCCGATAATTAAGTCGTATTTTACAAGTTTCAAAGGAATAGAACAATTTTGCAAATCAGGAGATGTTGCATTGGCTCATTATACCTTTCTGAATGAAACAGGAAAGGAAAGCATTGCTGTTCCGAAAACTGAATTTGATAAATTGAAAGCATCCGACTATTGGGAATATTTAGACGAGATAGAAGGAGATATTCAACTTGAGATATGGAAATATAATCCTGCTGTATTAAGCGATAACGGATATATCGACCCTCTGTCTTTGTATCTTTGTTACCGTGAAGATAAAGATGCAAGAGTGGAAGGAGAAATGGAAAAATTAATAGAACAAAGAAAATGGTAAGAGGATTAGATACGTTTCGTGAATATTTTAGAGATTATGCTGATAATTATGTAATTATCGGAGGAACTGCTTGTAATGAAGTTATTGCTGATAAAGGTTTTAGACCACGAGCAACAAAGGATATTGATACTATCCTAATTGTAGAAGCATTAAACGATGATTTTGTTAAGCAATTCTGGGAGTTTATTAAAGCGGGAAAATATACTTTATGGCAGACAACGTCTGGAAAAACGCAATTTTATCGTTTCATTAATCCTGAATTGGAGAGCTTTCCGTTGCAAATAGAACTGTTTTCACGAGAGCCGGATATGATACAAATACCGGAAGATTCGCATTTGACTCCAATTCCTGTGGGAGAGGATCTTTCAAGTCTCTCGGCAATCTTACTGGATGACGATTACTATAATTATGCAACAACTCATACTGTCGTCCTAGATAATTTGCATTTCATTGATAGAGATGCAATTATTTTACTAAAAGCAATAGCCTATATCAATAATTCCAATCGGAAAGCGAATGGAGAATCGGTAAGGTCGGAAGAAATCACCAAACATAAAAACGATATTTTCCGTATCATTTCGACTTATACCGGAGAAGATAGGATTGAAGTTCCCGAAACTATTAAAGCCGACTTACGTACATTTCTCATAATGGTAGAGAAAGATGGTTTAGAAACGGGAGCCTTATCAAAAGACCTTGGATTGAGCGTGGAGATTTCATTCGAACAGTTTGTTAATCAATTTAAGAACTTGTTTGAGTTATGAAAATCCAATATGCTTCTGATTTACACCTTGAATTTGCTGATAATTCGAGATACTTGAAAGAGAATCCGTTTCTTCCGGTTGGAGATATTCTTATTCTTGCCGGAGATGTTGGCTATCTAAATGATGATAATTATTCCAAACATCCTTTCTGGGATTGGGTTTCAGAGAATTTCAAGCAGACTTATGTTGTCATCGGCAATCACGAACTCTATAAGTTTACTGATTTAGCAAAGATACCGCAAGGCTTAGTTTGCTCCATTAGAGATAACATCAATGTTTATAATAATGCTGTCATTAACTTAGAGGGAGTGGATATTATCCTCTCCACTTTATGGGCGAAAATTCCACTGGAAGATGCTTACATTACCGAACGAGGCGTAAGTGATTTTCATCGGATTGTCTACAACGACAAATTGTTGACATGGAATATGTTTAACGAAGAGCATGAGAAGTGTTTTAATTTCATCAAACAGAATGTAGAACGAAGTACAGCAAAGAATATCATCGTAGCGACTCATCATGTTCCTTCGTTTCAATTAGCATCTTCTGATTTTGCAGGAAGTAGGATAAACGGAGCATTTACAGTAGAATTGCAAAATTACATCAAAACAAGCCCGATTACCTATTGGATTTACGGACATTCACATCGGAATATTGACAAGCAAATCGGCAATACGCAATGTGTAAGTAATCAGTTAGGATATGTGTTCCATAATGAGCATTTGAGTTTTGATCCAGAGAAAGTGATAGAGGTGTAAAATCGAAATATTTATTACAAAAATGCAAAATATGAAAAAATACTTTTTTATAGAAAATGAAGCTGTGGAAGATAACAATTATATTCAAGCCCTAAAATTTGCCATTCAATTAAAAAATGATGATAAAGAGGTTGGTCGAATTGTAATATTGCTTGATACGAAAAAGCAATATTCACTATTAAATCCATTTTTCCCAAATAGACAGCATGACAATTCAGGCAAACTCTCCATTGGATCTGTTTCTATTCCTATATTTACATTGAGAACATACCAGCCTTATACTGTTAGCACAAGCGGAAAAGATATTCTTATTACAATAGGGCTAGATCCAGATCAATTTAGCAAATTTGAAGATAAGTTTGAAATTAAATACATCATTCATATTCCTTGGAGTATGGAGTATAGCTCAGAGTGGATAAAATCACATAATGCTATAAATATTCTCACAGGAGAAGCTTCTGTTTCAGATGTCATAATTGACAAATGGGTCAAAGGTGCTATTGACTGGTTGAAAATAACGTCTTATCCTAATAGTGGCTTTCATCACCCTAATGATTCGGATAGGTTAAAAGTAGCATCTAATGCTTTGGCACAATTGAAAGCGCAAATTAATCGTGAAGCAATTATTGCATATTGCTTAAATACTTCATTAACTATGGATGCTGCAGAAAAAATATGTGACCATTTTAGTAAAGCTCAGATACGCAAATTTAAAGCATCAAAAGATTATAGTTTATCTTTTCTGAAAGAGAGATGGTCTATAGATAGAGATTAGTTTCTTCCATTATCAAAAATATTTTATACCTTTGTTGCGTAGCTCATTGACAGAATGCATTAAGCCGAAAATCAACGAAATAGGCACGATACCAATTCGTGGGCGTGGATTTTCAGGCTTTGCTAAGATATTGATTAGACGAGGATTGAATCATTGGTTCACAACCCGTCCATACCGCCAAATAAAACTCTAAGCTAGTTATTATCAACTACTTGAAGCTTTTTCTTTTTGATTAGGGACAAATCCGCCAAACAGTCAACTCACAGAAATAAAGCATTTTGCCTAAATTTAAAATCCCCAAATAATTTTTTCTCTCAAAAAACTTTATTAATCTAGTGTTTGAATTAAGTTATAAAGATTAGATGAAACCATACTTCCATAGATCCTTGTATCAGACTTGATAAACCTCTAAAGAATGACAATTACCCAATTTACCTCCGGGTAATGATTATGGGTCAAGAAACCCAAATCCCCACCGGCTATGAAATTGGAAAAGACCTTTGGGATAATAAAGCAAAACTCCCAAAGAAGAATCCACTTCGTGCCGTTATTGGAAACATTAAATCGAATTTGGAAACCTACCCACTAACGGAGCAAGGAATGGGAGGAGAACTCTCTATTGAGCTTGTCAAGGACTATTGGGACGGAAAAAAGAAGGTGAAACCCGAAAACACTTCATTTTATGACTACTGTTTTGAATTTAATAAGCCCCCGATGAATGCCTGGATAAATCTATTTCTCTTCTGGTTAATATAAGGCTAAGGCTGAATCAATCGAACAAAAACTACATATACAATTAACATACAGCATATTACAATTACAAAACAAAAAAAAGGACAGAAACAATATTCTAATCTAGCCTCCACCTTTCATAAAATAGAATGATTATCCACATCATGAAGAATTATGAAGGAGACAAACTCTCTCCGTAGTTTTGTGTGTTTTACAAAATATTTTAAATGCATTTACCCTAAAGTTGATACTTAATTCCTATAGTGCAATCTATACCTATTGTACCTTAAGAGTGTAATATCATCAAAAAAGGCGCCAATAGTGCAAACAGATTCGTTTGCACTATTTATCTTTGTAAAAAGATAGAATATGCGACATGAGCTTGATACATATAAAGGTATTTCTCCCGGAAAAATTATCGACCGAAGGTTGAAAAAACTCAATCTTAGTCAACGCGCTCTTGCCCGAAAGATTGGTGAACATAGTCAGTCTATTAATGCTGTTATTACAGGACGTAGATCACTCACAACAGAGCTTTCAATAAAAATTGAACGAGCATTAGGTTATGAGGAGGGATTTTTACTCGCATTGCAAGCTTATTATAGTGTTGCTGAATATAAACGAAAAGAGGCCAGCTCTTCTGTTCTTGGTATTCCGAATATCCGCAAAATATTATTTTGGGACACTGATTTTGATAAAATAGATTGGGGACGTTACCGTAAGGCCGTTATTCAAAGAGTTTTTGAACGCGGGAATGACTCCGAGAAAGAAGAAATTATTCGTTTCTACGGAATTCAACCTTCAGAAATTGATACTTATGAGTCCACGAACCGATATCGTATCCGGGCATATACAGAATGAATATGACAAAAGAAACAGGTTTACAATATAATACAGTCGCTCCACTTCTGAAAGAGGTTCTCTATCAATTGATGGATGAGCCTCTTTTTGAGCCGTTTCGGCTTGTTGGAGGAACAAACCTAAGCCTTCGGTACGGTCATCGCTTGTCAGTAGGTATTGATCTCTTTACTGATTCAGAATACAGGAGCCTTGATTTTACTTCTTTTGAGAATTACTTACGCTCTAAATATCCATATTATGATTGCAATGATAAAACGTCTATTGTAGGTATGGGGCGTAGTTATTATGTGGGTAATTCAGAGGAAGATTATATTAAAATCGACTTAATGTATACAGATCCTTTTATAGGGGAAGTGGAAATTCTTGATGGAATACGAATGGCATCTGTGGACGATATTGTAGCCATGAAAATGAATATTATTTCCCGCGGAGGTCGGAAGAAAGATTTTTGGGATTTGCACTATCTGCTGGGATTCTATTCTCTCTCCGAAATGGTTGCTCTGCATGAGAAGCGACATGAATGGGAACACAATGTCGTTGAACTCATTCATAATTTTACGGATTTTACTATTGCCGATGATACGCTTGCTCCTGTATGTCTTTTAATGAAGGATTGGGATGATATAAAACTTGATTTGATAGAAGCAGCAGAAAATATGAAATAGAGTAAATTATTCTCATCGTTCCTGTTGAAAAAAATGACATTCAATCAAACTGCCACATGTAAAAGCTTCAGGAAAGCAGATATTTTTTCCTTTTCAAACGTTCTCTGGGCTTCTGGGGAGGGAATAAAAAAGGATTTAAGCACAAACTCCATGGAAGCATAGCACTCTGGGATTGTAGCTTTCACAAAGAAAGAGCCTTATTCTATTTGGATTTATTCCTTTCTATCATTAAATCTAAAACATTCCTAAATCGGGAACTCATATTTCCCTTATATCCCAGCTTCCATGCCTGCCTCATTATGAATTTATTGAAAGGTAGAAGTTTATTTCCTTCTGATTGATTACATTCTATGACTAATCTCTGCGAGGATTGTTGCTTTGTCCGCTGGATGTTAAAATCCAGAAAATCAAAATTCCGTTCAAATTGCGACCTGTAATGCAGTCTGAAGGAATTGCCATAGCAAACCAACTGCTAGAAATTGACTTTACCATGAATGCTCAAAATAGGCCAAAGAATCTCTGTTACAAACTCTTTGTACCACTTGGTAAATGGTTGCTGCATACCGGATAAACATTGCAGACAAAGCGAACCATATAATAATTTAGAAAAATTGTAAGTCATGAAAATCATATTTTACAAACAGTAGTCTATTTTATAAACGCACTGTTTTTCAATACATTACAAAAAACACAACCAAAGTATATCACTGATAATCAAAATACTAACTATAAATTTAACAAACTATTGATAAAATAGAATACCTTTTATATTATTTTTGTCATTAATTCGGTCAAAAATAAATTTTGATGCCTCAACCGATATTAGATAAAAAAGAATTTTCTGAATTATGGATTTTATTCATAGGAGGAGAAGATAATGCCTTTTCTCAGATATACAGGTTAAGTTACAGAATGTTATACGCTTACGGTTTAAGTTTTAGGGTTACAGAAGAACAGGTAAGGGATATAATACAGGATTTATTTGTCAAGCTCTATACAAAGCCTGATTTAATCAAAGACGACACAACCTTAAGGCCCTTTTTATTTACAGCTATTCGCAATGCTTGTATTAATTGTATAAAAGCGAACCACAGAAATACAGAAATAGAAAAGCTTGAAGAATTTAATCCAAGCTTTTCTATCAATGAAAATATAATAGAAGATAAAGAAGAGGAAGCAAGGGTAAGTACCCTTATTCAAAAGATACTAGCCGACCTAACTGTACGTCAAAGAGAAATAATTTATTTGAAATTTTTTCATCAGATGGAATATGAGGAGATTTCAAAAATAATGAATATGACAGAACAAGCTGCAAGAAATCTGATTTATAGGGCAATGGATAAAATCAGAAAAAAGAACTCCAAATACGATTATTGTATATTCTTCATTTTGCTCGTTTACTATTGCAAATAACTACTTTTTTGAAAAAGAGATAAAAAACTGATTATAAAATTTATCTCTCATTGTATACATAAATATAACCGCATAAAGAATTATGTATACATGAGCCAATATTACAAAAATTATAATACGATAGAAGATTTCATCCTTGATAATTCTTTTACAGCACTGGCAAGAAATAACAATCAGGATGAGATAAATGAATTACTCTCATTATATCCAGACAAGCAAGATATAATGAAGAATGCTATTATATTATTACAATATATAAAAATAACTCCCCCATCTGTTCCCAACGCGCAGATTGATGAAGACTGGAACAATATTCTACAATTGATTGATAAAAAGAAGCAATCAAAAAAGAATAAGCGCATATATATCTGGGCAACAAGCGCTGTTGCTGTATGTGCCTCTATAATTTTCCTAATACTTCTATTCCCTCAGCAAAATAACACAGAAAAACAACATTTATTATCATTCATTGAGTCTGCAAACATAGCAACAAATGAGATTCAGATTATTGCTGGAGACAACCAAGCAAATATAAAGAATAATGAAACAATTATTCAGACCAAAGAGGGTAGCCTTATTGTAGGTAAAAACGAGAAAATTAATTCAAAAAATATAAAAACCGAGTACCTGACTGTAGTTGTACCTAAAGGAAGGCGCACTACAGTAAAGCTAAACGATGGTACCACAATATGGGTCAATTCAGCTACCAAAGTTGTATATCCTAAAACCTTCAACAATAAATACCGAGAGATAATGATAGAAGGCGAGGCATACATACATGTAGCAAAAGACGAAATCAAACCATTTGTTATACATACTCAAAGCTTTGACGTACGAATTTTAGGAACGGAATTTAATATTAGCGCATATAAAAATGATCCTGAAAAATCCATTGTCTTAGTCAAAGGATCCGTTGAAATAACAACAAAATCCTTATCAAAGGAAATACTCATTCCCCGTCAGGGATTCTTTACAGAAAATGGTTCTTTCTTTATAAAAGATGTAGATGTATATCCATATGTCTGTTGGAAAGATGGAGTTATGCAGCTTAATGGAGAACCATTAGATGTTATTATGAAAAAATTATCCCGTTACTATGGTGTCGATATCCAGGCTAACAAAAGATTTTCCATGGAAAAATATAAAGGAAAAATAGATCTCAAAGAGCCTATCGAGACTGTACTGAACAACATATCCCTATCTACTCCAATATCTTACACAAAAGAAGGAGATGTGATTTATATAAAATAAATTACGCATTTTAGAATAAATACAATATTAGCTAACTAGAAAATCTGGATATAATACAGTACCAGAAATGCCAAGTAAACATACAATAAGTCGAATATTATAAGCTTAAATGTAAATACAAAAAGTGTCTCCAATGTTAATCTAAACGAATCAAATGTATGAGAAAGAAATCTAAAACCAAATTTAAAAGAAGCCAAAAAAGTTTTTCCCTAAAAGTCGTGAAAGTATATTGTATATTATTCTTTTGGGGTTTTTGTTTCACCCTGCCAGCCGTTAACACATATCCACAGACGACTGTTATGACCCTAAAGCTTTCGAATGCTAAAGTAGAACGCCTTTTTACAGAGATAGAAAAGAAATCTGAATTCGTCATTCTGTATAAAAAAGGAATAATAGAAAACAAAACGATTTCTGTAAATAGTAAAAATGAAAGCATAGAAAAAATATTGAACAAGGCATTACCGCCTCTAAATCTTTCATATTATATCAATCGAAACCAGATTATCGTCGTTGAAAAGACAGAAGTTCCCAACGTAAAAGAAACCGTTCAGGCTCCATCTTTTGATTCAAACGGAACAATTCTTGATATCAACGCAGAGCCTTTAACAGGCGTATCCGTGTTCGAAAAAGGGACAACCAATGGAACCAGAACTGATGTTAACGGCAAATTTATCCTAAAAGTAAAGCCGAATGCGACATTGGTTATATCCTATATCGGTTTCCAGAGCAAAGAACTTAAAGCTGCAGCCAATATGAAAATAATATTAGAAGAACAGGCTACAGAACTGGAAGATATTGTCGTTATTGGATATGGCGTGCAAAAGAAAGTCAACCTCACGGGATCTGTAGCTACCATAGGTAGCAAAGATATAGAAAACAGGCCTATTCAAAACATATCAAGCGGTTTGCAAGGCTTAATGGCGGGTGTGAGCATTACAGGACTTAATGGTGCCCCCGGACTGGACAACGGTACTATCCGCGTGCGTGGTGTAGGTACATTAAACAATGCTAACCCATACATTCTGGTAGATGGTGTAGAAACGGGCACGTTAAATGCTGTAGACCCGAATGACATTGAAAGTATATCGGTATTGAAAGATGCAGCTTCTGCCGCCATTTATGGGTCTAAAGCCTCAAACGGAGTGATTCTTGTTACCACAAAAAGAGGTAAATCGGGAAAGGTAAGTGTTTCATATAATGGCTATCTCAGTTTCCAAAACGCGACAAAAACAATCGACCGAATGGGATCGCTAGAATATGCAACCTTATATAATCAAGTATTGGAAGCTGATGGCAGGTCTAAACGTTTTACTGACGAAGAGCTGGCTAAGTTTAAAGCTGGAAATGACCCGTTATACCCCGATACCGACTGGTATGGATTAGCCTACAAAACGGGTATTCAGCACCGTCATAATGTTAATGTATCAGGCGGAGGAAACGATGTAAAATATATGGCATCTCTGGGTTATCTTAACCAGACAGGAATATTGCGCAATGCAATCCGTGAGCAATTCAATGCACGTACTAATCTGGATATGAGACTAAATAGTCATTTGAATGCCCGCATAAACTTGTCATATATAAAGAACGACTACAAAGACCCGAGTTCGGCTTATGCGGGAGGAAGTTCTGACCAACTTATCCGACAACTAAACCTTATAGCACCGTGGATTGTAGCTCGTTATGATGACGGCACTTGGGGAACGATATCGGATGGCAGCCCGATTGCTTGGCTAGATTCAAAAATGACGGTTGACCGAAACAATCATAATTTTTCTGGAATGGCAGCCATAGATTACAAAATTATCGATGGATTGGTTTTAACCTTACAAGGAGCATATATAGATAATACTCAAAATTACAGCTATTTCCAAAAATATATTAAGTATAACGAAAATAAGGAATCGGAACCCAACAAATTGCAAGAACGTTATTATACATGGAATAGAACCAATTACAATGCTTTACTAAATTATGACAAGACTTTTAATAAACAAAACATAAAAGGTCTGCTCGGTTGGCAAACAGAAGAGTACCACAAAAAAGATTTACTTACATCCCGTAAGAATTTCCCTAACAATTTTCTGACCGATATGAACGCCGGAGATCCTTCAACCCAGACAAACGAAGGTTTTACAAGAGAACTGACTATGATATCCTGGTTTGCCCGCATCAATTATGATTTTGCAAACAAGTATCTATTTGAAGCAAATATCCGTTCGGATGCATCTTCCCGTTTTGCAAAAGGACACCGCTGGGGATACTTCCCTTCATTTTCTGCAGCATGGCGCATATCCGAAGAAGATTTTATGACAGACATAAAAGACCGCTGGTTATCGGATCTTAAAATACGTGCCTCATGGGGGAAATTAGGGAATCAGAACGCTTTGGACAAAGACCGAAATGAAGATTTTTACCCTTCGATAAATGCATATGATGTAAATGCAAACTACCCGTTTGGCGGATCACTGAGCTCGGGCTATAACCAGTCAAAATACAGGTTAGAAACCATTTCCTGGGAAAAATCTACAACCTGGGGGCTAGGTATGGATTTTAAACTATTCAATAAACTGAATATGTCAGTAGATTACTACGACCGTAAAACGACAGATATCATAATGGAGGTATCTGTCCCGGATGAGTTCGCTTTAGATCCTTATCAGGATAATATAGGTTCTATGAGAAACAGAGGAGTAGAAATAAGTTTGGGTTATAATACAAATATCAATCGAGTGCGGTTAGCCTTTATGGGAAATCTCTCATACAATAAAAATAAAATTCTCGACCTAGGAGGTGTTCATTACCTAAATACCACAAATGGAGTTCAACAACGTAATGCTTTAGGGCATTCCATAGCCAGTTATTATCTTTATAAAGCAAATGGTTTTTTCAATTCGCAGGAAGAGGCTGATGAATATACTACAAAATATGGAAATCCGTTCGGTAAAAAATTCATGGCGGGAGATTTGCGTTATGTTGACACCAATGACGATGACAAATTGACTCCAGATGACCGTATATATGTTAAAAATACCCCTGACCCTGTAATTAATTATGGATTTAATATGAATGCGGCATGGAACAATTTAGATCTTGGATTAACCTTCAATGGCGTAGCTAAAGCAACACGCTTATTTGATGCTTATGAGGTATTCGGAAATTTCTCGGGTGACGCTTCGCATCCTTCTACAATGTGGAGAGACGCATGGACACCTGACAACCAGAATGCCAAAATGCCACGCTTACATTACGACCAGAATTCTCCAAGCAACTATCGTTCTGCAAAATCTACTTTTTGGCTTGAAGATATCAGCTACTTCCGCCTAAAAAATTTCCAGCTTGGATATACTCTACCTAAACAATTATTGAAAAATTTAAAAATAAGTAATTTACGCATATACTATTCCGTTGAAAACTTGTTTACTATCGATAAAATGAGAGCCAATATAGACCCCGAGGCAACAAGTTCTCGTATATCATCTTATCCATTGCTTCAGACTCATGCATTGGGTGTAAATGTCTCATTTTAAAAAATTACAAATATGAAAAACATGAAATATCTTAAAAAATATATAACTATTTGTATTGTATTAATAGTGTTAAGTTCTTGTTCCGACTTTTTAGATACGGTTCCATACGATTCATTGACTCCGTCAACTACATGGAAAACGGAAGAAGATGCTCAAAAATTTGCAATCGGCTGTTATGATGGTTGGGAAACTGCAGCTAATCTACTGTATATGGATTGCGGTTCAGACTTTGGATACAACAATTTTGAATGGGAAGATTTTAAAAACATAGGAAACGGAACCATAACCCCTTCCGGTTCTATTTGGAACTTTTATGATTTTACAATTATCCGCCGCTGCAATACTTTTCTGGAAAATATAGATAAGATCACATTTGCAAAAGAACAGGACAAAGCTGACCTTATAGGCCAGATTCGGACAATCCGTGCTTACTCTTATTTTGTAAAAAACTGGATATACGGTGGTGTACCTATTATCGAAAACTATAACAGTGCAGAAGAAGCTAAAGTACCCCGCAACACTGAAGCGGAAGTAAAATTGTTTATTGAAACTGAATTGGATAAAGCTATCAGTGGACTGAAAGATGCTCCTTCATCTCGTGGACGCATAGCTAAAGGAGCTGCATTGGCTATCAAAATGCGTATGGCTTTATATTACAATGAGTATCAACGAGCTAAAGATGCAGCTCAAGCAATTATCGATTTAAAACAATATGACCTTGAAAAAGATTATTTTGAATTATTTAAAGTTTCAGGACAGAGTTCTCTGGAAATTATCCTTGCAGTTCAGTATATCGATGTTACAAAAGCAGATGGTACAGTAGGACAATTGTACAACAATGCTGACGGAGGCTGGTCTTCAGTTGTTCCTACTCAAAAATTAGTTGACACATACGAAATGAAAGATGGACTGACTAAAGAAGAATCGCTGGCTAACGGAGGAGCAGATGCCTATAACCCTATACACCCGTTTGCAAACCGCGATCCACGAATGGCAATGACTGTTATGTATCCCGGCATGAACTGGAGAAACGGCATTATCAATACACTAGACAAGGAAATAAACGGGAAGAATAATTCAAACTATCCGGTTGCGGCCAACAATTCTTCAAAGACTGCGTTAACATGGAGAAAATATCTGGATCCGATAAATCAATATTCCGGCGGTATATGGAGCACCAATATATGTCCTATTGTATTCCGGTATGCAGAGGTTCTTCTTTCGTGGGTAGAAGCAGAAAATGAATTAAACGGCCCATCACCCGCAGTGTATGGCAAGCTTGACAAAATCCGTACCCGCGCAGGCATGCCTGTCGTAAATCGAACTAAATACAATACAAAAGAAACAGTACGCCAACTCATCCGCCGCGAACGTGCTGCTGAATTTGCAGGTGAAGGGCTTCGCCGTGCAGATATATTGAGATGGAAAGACAGTAGTGGAAAAATGGTCGCGGAAACAGTTCTAAATGGAACGCTTACTCGTGTTTCCGGCACAATTAATTATGCTGAAACAGAACCTACAAAACGTGCTGTTATCAAACTAAATCCGGCTGCCAGCGATATTAAGATAGAAGACCGTGTTTTCCTACCACACTTCCGATATCTCCCTATACCCCAAAGTGCACGTGACAAAAATCCTAATTTAACTCAGAATGAAGGATATACTAAATAGGAAAATGAAGGTTAAGCTCTCTGATAAAGATGTTTGAGTCGTAAACAAAAGAGAGAGAGCGACAAAAATTTTAAAACAAGAAAGACCGAAGTTTTTAACGACTTTGGTCTTTCTTGTTCTCTATAACCCAAGTTTCACCCACAAAATTATTTTTCAAAAACAATGAGCTGGTTTCGATTCACTTCAAGACAATAACACACAGAAAATCAGGAGATGTGTTTTGCATAGCTGTCTCAAATTCGAATTGTAAGACACTTTTGTTCCTATTTCTTGTTGTATTTTTGTGACATGCACGTGAATGTACAACTTCGCTTCAACTTCAAATAGACGAGGCAATTACAAAAACAAGCATCCTTTAAGAAAATAAAAACCGGTAGGTCACAGCCACTACCCGAATAAGCAGCCTGGAGACATTTACCCGAGAATGTGATGGAGGAAGAGTAAAAGTTGGGCTAAAGGTGTAATCGCTTACCTTATTACACCATTTGACGACAACGAGAACATTGATATTCCGTTATTAAAAAAAACAAGTAGAACGTTTGGATACGATAGGTTTTCACAGAATTGCCCCATTGGGAAGCACAGGCGTAATGCCTTACCTTGACGATGCCGAAAAAGAGGCATTGACTAAAACCTGCATACAACAGGTAGCAGATAAAAACAGTAAAAGCTTTTGGGTCTTGTAAATTATTGTTTTAGTGATAAGTTAAAACAAGTAGATATAATATGAACCCTAAAGAAAAAACTAAGCTTGCCGAAACCCAAGACAAGAAATCGGAAAACATGGAAGTAACATTGGACGGCAATACAAAACATATTCAATGGAACAAACAGATACCTTTGCTTGATGCGATGCTTAATGCAGGTATCAATGCTCCACATTCGTGTTATAGAAGAACGTGTGGTACTTGTGTATGTAAATTGGAAGAGAGAAGTACGCCTAAAAAGGAATTCTGTCCTATCCGAAACTCACATACAACAAGGTTTGATTTTGACGTGCGTAGCAGTTCCGATAAGTACACGTGTTAAGATAAATCATGATGAGTTCTAAAGGAAATCGAATATAGTTGTAGATGTCATATATAATGTTTTTCTTTGCTAAAAATACCGAATAGTATTTTATATGAAGAAAGCAGAAGCAACTCGTTTAACTATCTTACAAAAAGCTTATGAGCTTATTTATTTGAACGGTTATCAAACGACCAGTATTGATGATATATTAGCGACCACAAAAGTTACCAAAGGAGCATTTTATTACCATTTCAAGAATAAGGACGAAATGGGTATTGCCATTATCAACGAGATACTAAAACCTAAATTACGAACTCAAATCTCACGTACTTTCAGTTTAGAAACCAATACAATAGAATCCCTTTATATAATGGTTACTATGCTTTTGTCCGATAATGAGTTTATGAGATTTGAGCAAGGCTGTCCACTGTCCAACTTTATACAGGAAATGACTCCAAAAAGCACAGTCTTTGCAAAAGCACTTACAGAACTGACCGATGAATGGCAAGAAATAATCATTTCAAATATCGAAGCAGGGAAGAAAGCAGGATTTGTTAACAAGGACGTACAATCAAAGTCTGTTTCACTTTTTATCATTTCAAGCTATTGGGGCATACGCAATTTTGGCAGAATGGATAACGGAAACAATACCTACCGCACTTACTTAAAAGAATTGAAAAATTACCTAAATTCACTAAAATAATTTTTTTTGCAACAAAAACATACCAACCGGTATGTTTTTGTTATATCTTTGCTTCCTATAATTTTAGAAGCAATGGACATATTTCTCATTCCTTTACATTCTATATTCAGGTGGCTTGTACTCCTATCTATTTTGTATGCTATCGGTAGAGCATATTCGGGTTACAAATCAAATCGAGATTTTACAGGTCACGATAATCAGATAAAACATTGGACAGCAACGATAGCACATATTCAGCTTGTCATAGGAATGATACTCTATATCAGAAGTCCGCTAACATCTTACTTTTGGAAAGATTTAGAAAATTCCTTACAACATTTAGAAATAGTGTTTCTCGGTTTCCTGCACCCTTTGCTTATGATTATCGCAGTCATGATGATAACCATAGACTCGTCTTTGGCTAAAAGAAAAAAAGAAAGCACGGAGAAATATAAAACAATGCTTATATGATTTTCGGTCGCCTTACTGACTATATTTTTAGCCATTCCTTGGCAATTTTCGTTTTTGTCCCAAAGAGCCTATATACATGGCTTTTAAATCTGAAAAGTATGGAAAAATCCCATATTGTAATACTTATCCTTCTTTTAGCTCCCTGTCTTTTGATATTTCTAAATGACAAAGGAATAAGCAATACTATTAAAAATAATATAGTTTTCAAACAAAGGCTTTCCGAATACGGTCTGTATCAAGGTAAAATATCTGAACTTATACCCTGCGAAAAAGCCGAAACGATTGAGATAGCATCAGCCTCATTTACCGACTATACAGAAAAGCAACGTATAATCCTATTACCCAAAGGACAAAAGATGAAAGCGAAAGGGAATGGGCTTCGAGACTTTCCAAATGGAACAATAATAACCAAGACATTTTTCTATCAAAACAAGACGAACGACAAAACTAAAGCCTTACATATATTAGAAACATGCTTATTGATAAAAGATCAAAACCAATGGAACGACACACAGAACGAAGCGTATCTTCTGAAAGACGGGACTATCATTCCTGTCAGCTTCGTGGACGAAAAAGGAAGTAACAGAACGACAAATTACAAAATACCATCGAGAGCAGATTGTATTTCCTGCCATCGGCAAAATGACAAAATATTTTCTATCGGATTAAAAATGACTAATATAAATATAGCTATCAATCGCGATCAAGATACTGTAAACCAATCAGAATGCCTTAGACAAAAAGGGAAATTAGAAATAACAGGCATCACTCAAATTGCCACGACAACAGATTACAAGAATGAAGCTGAATCCCTCGAAATGAGAGCAAGGGAATATCTCGACATCAATTGTGCTCATTGTCATAATCCAAATGGCATAGGCTACATTACACAATTGGATTTAAGAAACGAAACCGCAATCAATCATACAGGAATATGGCTGAAACAAGGAAAAATAGCATATCGAATGGCCACATCGGACGAGTTGCATATGCCTAAAATAGCTACGACAATTCCACACGATGAGGGAGTAAAATTGATTTTGGATTATATCGCTAACCTTAAATAAATAGATAAACAATTAAATAGAAAGCAAATGATACAATTATTAAAAACAAAGATTGGACAATTGCGGATAATTGCCGTATTAGAGGGTATTTCATTACTTGTTCTTATTTTTATAGCTATGCTCTTGAAATACCTTGTTTCCTATCCGAACATCTCGCCTTTTGTGGGAGCAATCCACGGAGGTTTATTCCTTCTTTTTGTGTTCAACACATTGAGTGTAGGAATAGAACAACAATGGAAATTTAGCAAAATTACATGGAAAGTGCTGATAGCTTAGATTATTCCATTCGGCACATTTTATATAGATAGAAAGATATTAAGTAAAATAACTAAAACTATTTAATTATGGAAATCATCATCCCTACATCGGGTATCTTGAGCAAAAGTGAAGTTCAAAAGTTTAAAATAATGCTCATCCAATCAAAACTACAAGAAAATGTAAACAGACTAATGACAATGTTGCATATAAAATATTATTCCCAATTTAATTTGGCAGATATAAGGATTCCAGATTCAGTATTGTCCAAAAGAGCAATGGAAGAAGTTCAGGACATCTGTCATCCGATTTTGCTCTACCACTCTTACAGAACGTATTTTTGGAGTGCCGGATTCGCTTTGTCTGAAAAGTTGAAAGTTGATTCAGAGCTATTGTTTGTTTCCTCACTTTTACACGATATAGGATTGACAGAAAAGCATCATCATATCTGTTCAAAAAAGTGTTTTGCTAGCCATGGAGGAGATTTCAGTAAAGAATTTTCTTTAAAAAACGGATTGAAAGAACAACAAGCTAACATTATCAAACAAGCGATTGATATGCACTTAAACCCGATTGTTGATAAGAAAAAGTATGGGAATGAAGCCTATACACTTTCAAAAGGTGCTGCAATGGACGTGATAGGTGCAAATAGATTTCAGTTCAGTAAAAAATTTGTATCGGAAGTCCATCGCTTCTATTCGAGAGAAGGATTTAAGGAAGATATTATCAGTACAATGGAAAATTTTCATCACAAAGAAGGAACTCGGGCTGATATTATGTATAAAATGGGGTTTGCAAAAATGGCGAATAAAAATCCTCTTGATATAAAGTAAAAGGAAATAATTTGTTCTTGTATAAAGTTTCTGGCTAAATTCTTTTGAAAGTATATTCTTCAATGATGTGGTATTATAATATACGAGACTGTAATCTAAACTCTGTCCAAAAACAATTTATTTTGCCTTATGGATAGAAACAGCCAAGAGTACCGGTTGATGCGCGACAAAGCCTTAGCTCAACTTCGCAGTGTGAATCGCTCACCGGAAAAGACGGCGCCTTTGGTCCGTTATTAAAAGAGTTTTTAGAAGCTGCCTTGGATGGCGAAATGTCCTCTCATTTAATTGATGAATAGCGTCTTATGGGTAATAAGCGCAACGGGCGTGGAAGCAAACGAGTCAAAACGATGGCCGGTGAGATCGAAATCGAGATACCTCAGGATTGTCATAGCAGTTTTAGCCCGGAGATACTGAAAAAACGTGAGACAGTCCTGGCCGATAATATGTCCTCTAAAATCATCAGTTTGTATGGCATGGGGATGAGTCTACGGGATATTTCATCTCATATTGAGCAGATGTATGATGTTGAGATTTCGCATAATACCTTAAGTGAGATCATTGATCGTATAGTTCCCAAAGTCAAGGAATGGCAAAGTCGCCCCCTGGAATCCATGTATACTATCGTATGGCTTGATGCCATGCACTACAAGGTAAAAGACAGTGGACGTACTGAAAGCCGCGCTGTTTATAATGTGCTGGCTATAAACAAGGATGGTAGCAAAGAACTGATAGGTATGTATGTTTCTGAGAGTGAAGGAGCCAACTTTTGGTTGAGCGTTTTAACAGACCTGAAAGCTCGAGGAATGAAAGATGTCTTAATTGCCTGTATTGACAATCTCACAGGCTTTGCCGAAGCCATCAGCACCATCTTTCCAGAAGTCATCATCCAGAGCTGTATTGTTCATCAAATCCGTAACTCGTTGAAGTATATCGCTTCCAAAGATCAAAAAGAATTTATGGCTGATTTAAAGACTGTCTACCAGGCACCTAACTTGGATTTGGCAGAGCTTAATCTTGATAAAGTAGAAGACAAATGGGGGAAGAAATATCCTGTTGTTTTGGATTCCTGGAGGCGGAATTGGGATAAACTAACGGCCTATTTTGCTTACGATGAGCA
>JASGFJ010000021.1:0-87087 GCA_047605645.1 Dysgonamonadaceae bacterium
GAGCATCACTTAGGGGAGTAGTAGATGTTAAATTCTTTCTCTTTAGGCTCACAAACATTTATGCATAAACACATATTTTTACCGGTGACCCAAAACAACATCTTAAAAAGATTTGCTTCAACTGTTCAAAAGTTCTTCTCCTTTACGAAAAAACAGTTACATCTATATCTTTCCTATCCACATATTTGGGAAATTTAAAGGCAGGCATCCCCAATGCCATTCCCGCATATATTTCACCATCAATATTCAGAAGATTTGCCAGCTTTCGCTTTTTATCCAACCCGATAGCAATACACACATATCCTGTATAAAATTGGGATACTCCTAAACTTTCAGCCATTAAAGAAGCATTCTGATAAGCGAGATTCGCATCCTGTTTTCCGAAATTGCTTGTAGAAGGAGCATGGAAAAACAGAACAGCCTTCGCCTCTCTTAATATAAAATCATATCCACCTCTGTATTTCTTTATCACCGCTTCCAGCTTAGGCAAGCCTTTTTTTGCATCCGGAGCAACCCATCCGATGAAAGGCTTAATCAACGGATTAGTCACTTTTTTCACGGTCTCCTCAAAAACTTCGATAGTAAGCTCTGAAATCTGCTTCAATAGTTCCGGATTGGTAACCAGCGTAAACCCGACTTCCTGACCGTTGCTTGCCGTAGGTGCCAGATGAGCGACATCAACAATCTGACGGAGATAATCTTCCGGAACAGCGGATGACAAAAAGGCTCTGTTGGAACGTCTGGCTCGACAGAGTTCTGCAACCTGTTCGGGCGTTGGCAGATTTTCTCTGTGTAGCAGATGAACTTTCTGTGGTGGGAACTCCGAGTGGATAACCGACTCGGTAGGACATGCAGCAACACAATGTCCGCAAACAATGCAAAATTTTACATTCTGTAATCCGATTTCAGACTTGGAGGTTTCCTGCGTCATAATATGCACCGGACACACTTTCACACATTTACCGCATTTAATACATGTGTGATGGTTAATTTCTATTGTTACCATTCTTCGTTGATCTTATATATTTCTTTTTCAAAAATAACAAATACAGCCCTATCTATCACAAAATATTAGTATTATTAAACTTCATTTCGATCAATAAAGGAAGTTTAAACTGATAGAGTAAAAATTGCAAGTCTCGCCCAGTGAGGCAAATCAGTCCTGTTTTTGATAGAAAAATCGTTGCACTTTCTTCACTTCTGAGCTAAAAAGAGCTTGTATTTTTTCAGTCTTTTCTTTAAAGAAAGACAACTCTACTTTTGGAGAGCCTTTCACCGACATCTTCTTCCAGGAACCAACAATTTCACCATTAAGCATAACCGTTGGCGAGAACAAACCATTTTTTGTCATCACTTTACTATAATGAACCTCTTCAATCATCTCCGAACGTTCTTTGTAGCTGACCACAAATTCATCGAAAGGGGAAAGCAACAATGCAGAAACTTTATTACCGGGAGGTATCTTGATATCATTCTTCATCCAGAAATCACGACCATTTATCTTTTCGCAAACGAAATCGTGCTTTATTGATTCCAGAGATTGCTTACATTCAGTCATTGACAGCCCCGACCACCAGGCAAAGTCCTGAATTGTTGCCGGAGCATGACTTGTAAAAAATTTTCGTGCCAAACGCTCCAAAGCTTCTTCTTTGGATATGGCCTCTTTCCGGGGAACGAACTCTTCGAGCAAAGTAAATGTTTGCTGTTTGCCCTTGATGCATCCGTTAACAATAAGCCCTTCCATTTCGGCATACTGAATCACTCGATTTAAAACATCGATATCATCAATAACAATGTCGTGCAAGACAAGGCCCTCTGTTATTTCCTGTTTGGTAAGATGCTTATTTCCTTCAAGGACTTTTACCAATCCCGGCATTGCTTTGTAAATAGATGCCTCATCCACACCCTGCATTCTTGCATAAGATTGATAAATAGGTTTCAATCGGGGATTGGATAGATCAAACATCCAATAAATATCTTCTGACGACACAAAATGCCAGGTCGGACGTAAAATATGGGTTCGAATAATTGTTCCCGTATTAAGCGCCTTCTCAACATCTTGCACAATGCTGCCTTGTAAACGCGATCCGATAGCCCATTTTGCCAATTCGAGCGATTGCGACTGCATGGCTCCCATCCACGCAACGACTTCGTGAGGTTCTTTCAGGTTATGAGTAGCCAGTAACTGATTGTGTAAGCGCATTTGTAGGATATCGGATGTATTCATTTATATTTTATATTTATTTGTGTTTTATAAAACGAAGTATGATTTTTATTAAATCACTCCAAATAATAATTAAAAAAAAACAGGTGAGTCCGTTTAAGCAATCGGATAGAGCTCAATGCTTTTCAATAATTTACAAGATAAAAGCTTTCAACTTTATAAGTTAAATACCAAATATGAATTCAAGTCCATTCTCTTTTAAACCAAACACATACTACATTGTATTCAACGATACTCAGAGTATCTATTCAAAACTTTACTAAAACATTCGGATCTCAACTTATCTATTTTCAAAGTTAAAGTTTTATGTGACTCAATTGAAAGAAACAATCCAAAATTTCACTTACCAAACCGATAATTTCAACCATTAACGAAGTATATCTAAGCGAATAAAATAAAAAATGGCCTAATTATCCATTTATTATATGTAAGTTTGCCCTATCTCTGTTAGGGGTGCTCTTGAATGAGAGCTGAGATTAAACCCTTGAACCTGACATGTTGTAATTGACATCGTAGGGAAACGGATATATAGATTAGAAAATATTTTTTTTAATATAATCAACCGTTTCGTATGCTCGAAGCGGTTTTTTTTATTTCCATGAGAAGAGCACACCGATTCAGACATCAGAATCATGCCTAAAGAGTAAAAACGGACAAATTAATACTATATCAATCTGAAACTAAGTAAATAAAACGACGAATATGATTCATATTGAACAACTTACCCGGGATCTAAATCTGATAAGAGAACAATCTCCGCTTGTACACAACATCACCAATTACGTAGTCATGAATAATACGGCAAATGCATTGTTGGCAATTGGAGCATCTCCCGTAATGGCACATGCAATAGACGAAGTGGAAGAGATGGCAACAATCGCATCATCATTAGTCATCAATATTGGAACATTAGAAGCCGCGTGGGTGGAAGCCATGCTTATAGCTGGTAAAACCGCACAGCAAAGATCTATTCCGGTGGTTTTTGATCCAGTAGGAGCCGGAGCGACTTCCTACCGTTCAAAAGTATGCAAGCAATTGATTCAAACCTGCAAACCGACTATCATCCGGGGAAATGCTTCGGAGATAATGGCACTGCTGGATACAGGAATACAGACTAAAGGCGTAGACAGCACCAATACATCTGATGCCGCCTTAAACCCGGCAAAGGCATTGGCTGCTCAGACAGGAGCTATTGTGGTCATCAGCGGCGAAACAGATTATATAACCGATGGGACAGCAGTTGAATGGGTGAAGAATGGAAATCCAATGATGGCTAAAGTGACCGGAATGGGATGCACAGCGACTGCTCTTGTTGGAGCTTTTGCGGCTGTAAATTCCAATCCGTTGGAAGCAGCTACACACGCAATGTCGGTGATGGGCATAGCAGGAGAAATCGCCGCGGCTTTGTCGAAAGGCAACGGAAGCCTGCAAATAAACTTTCTTGACACATTATTCAACCTGAATGAAGAAGTCATAAAAAATAGCATCAGGTTATGAAAGTGGTCGATTTAAGCCTGTATTTGGTTACCGATTCATCTTTATCCTTAGGCCGGTCATTGGAATATGTTGTGGAAGAAGCAGTCAAAGGCGGAGTTACCATGATTCAGCTTCGGGAAAAAGCATGTTCATCCAACGTATTTTATGAGCAGGCCATCCGGTTAAAGAAATGCTTAAAGCCGTACAAGATCCCACTCATAATCAATGACAGACTAGATATTGCATTGGCATGCGATGCGGAAGGATTGCATATCGGGCAATCCGATTTACCTTACCCTATAGCAAGGAAGTTGTTGGGTAAAGACAAAATCATTGGCCTATCGGTCGAAAAAATGCAAGATGCCGTCGATGCAAACGAATTGGATGTAGATTATATCGGGATATCCCCTGTTTTCAGCACTCCTACCAAAATAGATACAGCGAAAGCTTTAGGATTGGATGGAGTTCGCGCGATTACCCGACTCTCCCGACATCCGAGCGTCGGAATCGGAGGAATAAATTCTTCGAATGCACAGGCAATTATCGAGGCCGGAGCAGATGGCATTTCGGTTGTTTCCGCCATTATGTCCGCCCCTGATCCGCAATCAGCAGCATCACAATTATTCAGAATTATTCATCAATCAAAAAACACATAACCATATATGAAATGGAGTGAACAAGCATGGCTTTCTGCCAAACCCATTTATGATAAAATACTGGAATTACCATTTATCCTGGAGTTGATGAACGGTACTTTGTCCGAGGACAAATTTATTTTTTACATTCGTCAGGATGCGCTCTATCTGGCTGAATACGGGAAAATATTAACCGGAATAGCATCCCGATTGAATAAACCGGAACACATCGAAGCTTTTGTTGGATTTGCAGGAGAAAGCATTCGTGTGGAGAATGCCCTGCACGCATCTTTTGTGCATGCTCTGAAAAAAGAGAAAAACGAACCCTCGCCCAGTTGTTTATTATACACCTCCTACCTCCACAAGCAAATAAGCAATGCTCGGGTCGAAGTGGCATTAGCAGCCGTTTTACCTTGCTTCCGGATCTACAAAGAGGTAGGTGATTACATTCTAAAAAATCAGGCAAAAGAAGGCAATAGGTACCAAAGCTGGATAGATACGTATGGAGGGGAAGAGTTTGAAAATTCGGTTTCTACAGCCATCGCAATTTGTGATGAAATCGCATCGAAATGCACAGAAGAACAACAACAAGCAATGACCGAAGCCTACATAACATGTTCCAGGTTTGAATGGATGTTTTGGGAAAGTGCATATCGATTAGAACCGTGGAAAATATAGAAAAAGACAGTACAGTAAAGCTGAATGTAGCTTTTATTAAATGCCAAAAATCAGGAAAACATCATTCCATCTGGCAGAAATAGTCAATCGTATGAGAAAACAGTATAAAAGAACATTATCCATCGCCGGGAGTGATCCGAGCGGTGGCGCAGGCATTCAGGCCGATTTGAAAACATTTTCAGCTTGTGGCTGTTATGGAGCGACAGCCATTGTAGCTGTTGTTGACGAGAACACAGTGGGAGTAACTGGCGTACATCCGATTCCGGTGCCCTTTGTTACAGGACAAATCAAATCGGTACTTGACGATATCGGTGCAGATGCCATAAAAATAGGAATGCTCCATTCATCCGAATTGATTCGAGCCGTAAAGGACACCTTACTCGATTATAGTATCAAAAACATTGTTTTGGATCCGGTCATGGTAGCCACCTCCGGTGATACACTATTGCAGGAGGAAGCCATAAAAACATTAAAAGAAGAACTCATTCCTTACACACGAGTCATCA
The DNA here is from genome assembly GCA_047605645.1 of Dysgonamonadaceae bacterium. GTDB lineage: Bacteria > Bacteroidota > Bacteroidia > Bacteroidales > Dysgonomonadaceae > UBA1309. The sequence goes on from JASGFJ010000021.1 coordinate 5,520, forward strand.
CTCCTAATATTCCGGAAGCAGAAATATTGCTGGGCAGGAAAATACGCAAACAAAGCGATTTACCTTTGGTCATTAAAGACTTATCTTTCGGGCGTTCGGTATCGGTGTTGCTAAAAGCCGGGCACCTAACCGAAAATGACTTAACGGACGTGTTCTACAATGCCGAGACAGACGAAACGACTGAACTCCAATCGAAACGGATAAATACCCGCAACACACATGGCACAGGATGCACTTTCTCTTCGGCGATAGCAGCCTTCCTTGCCCACGGACTATCCTTAAACGAAGCCGTGATACGAGCAAAAGAATATATGAACAAAGCCATTTTAGCCGGCGCCGGTTACGACATCGGAAAAGGACATGGCCCGGTACATCATTTCTTTAATTTCTGGGAGTAACCATGACACGGCGATGATTTCCTGTATATTATTCATAATCGCAACATGTAAAACCAGGGTCATTCTCCGGAATAGGACTTTCCATGAAAAGTTAAAGAGGGTGAACACGAGGAAGGAAACATCCGGGGAGAAAAACTTATTGACTTCGAGGTACTCAAGCGTTCCCATTTGCGCTGGGGAGTTATTGCCCAGTTTTTCTACAACGGAGGACAAACGGCTATAAACGCCATGTTTCTTATTTATTGCTGCAAATACGTAGGCCTGCACGAAAGTGTTGCAACGACCTATTTCGGATTCTATATGCTTGCTTTTCTCCTTGGTAGATGGATAGGCACTTTCCTGATGGTAAAAATAAAACCACAACACCTGCTTGTACTCTATGCACTAATTAATATTGTTTTATGTGGTGTAATTACTATCTTTGGTGGTATGATCGGATTGTACGCCATGCTTGCCGTAGCATTCTTCATGTCGATTATGTATCCCACGCAATTTTCTTTGGCTCTGAAAGATCTGGGAAGTAAAACAAAAAGTGGTTCAGCTTTTCTCGTGATGGCTATTGTTGGGAACGTGGTACTGCCTCCGCTTACAGGACATTTAATGGATTTATATGGCCATCTCTATCATTTTGCATACATGATTCCGATGATATGCTTTATTTTTTGTGCTTACTACGGATGGAAAGGATATAAAGTTATAAATTAATCCTTTAGAAAGAGAGCCGGGATACGACTATTTGAAGGATGAAAAGAATATAATAAATGATAGATTAAACAATGGAATAAAGCCAGTTCCCCGTTTAGACATTTCCGGTTATACGTGAATAGATCAGGGTGACTTTATTCCTCTAAAGAAATATTCAGATGAAAGAAAAAGATGGATATCCGCAAAAAAGCTATAAAGGAGCAACAAAACGCTATTGCCAGACATTGGATCTCAAAGACGATCCGGCATTAATCGAAGAATACGTGAAACGGCACAGTGAAGCTCTTCATTGGCCGGAAATAAACGAAGGAATACGTTCCGTGGGTATTCTGGAAATGGAAATATACCTTTTGGGAACCCGGCTTTTCATGATAGTAGAAACGCCGCCGGATTTCAACTGGGAAGAAGCTTTTGTACAATTAGCCAAGCTGCCGCGACAGGAAGAATGGGAGGAATACATGGCTATTTTCCAGCAAGCAAAAGCCGGAGCCACTTCTGCGGAGAAATGGCAACAGATGGATCGCATTTTTCATTTGTACGAGAAAAAATAAACATCCGCAAAAGCACGTATTTTACTTACATAAAGGACAACGAGAAATAAGTAGAAAACAAAGACATTGAACAGAGTCTATATCAAGTCGGGTACCTGATATAGACTTTGTTTTTTGTTTTATGGAAATTCCGGTTCTTATCGTCTGAACTTTCATCTCCGTTTTTCGCTCTTTTAGCAGCATATTTCGCAGGAAAAAGGGTTATATTTATTTTCGGGCAGCACTTGTCTTATTTCAAGAAACGTCATATCATCCCGAAAAATAAAGATTCGTTCAAGACATTTCTCTTTAAAACCAATATCTCTTTTACGATTTAGTTGCTTTGCTTAAATTTGCCTTTGGAAAATGTACAGATAAAATTTTGCAAGATGTACATATTCCAATAATATAAACACCACCGAATAAAACGAAGGTTGATTTTTTTATTAGATCACCTCAAAACCATGATTGAAAAATCATGCCTATTCCAAACATCTAACAGTAAAAACCTAACTGTATGAAAACATTAATAAATATAGAGAATTGGGTCCGTAAAGAACATTATCTCTTTTTCTCTCAATTTGACGAACCTTTTTATGGCATTGTTACGAAAGTAGATTGTACCAATGCTTATCGGATTGCAAAGAAAAAGCATATTTCATTTTACCTCTATTATCTCTACCGCGTATTGAAAACGGTCAACGAGATAGAAAATTTCAAATACCGAATCATCGATAAAGAAGTTTATCTGTATGACAGAATTGATGTCTCCTCTACCATAGATCGGCCAAACAAGACGTTTGGATTTGCTTATATTGATTATCAAGAAAATGAAAATCTCTTCTACGAAAAAGCTTGCCAAATAGTGGACGAAGTACGTCAATCCGACGCATTAATAACAGCAGGAGCAGATGAAAACCTTATTCATTCTTCGGCAGTTCCGTGGATAGATTTCACGGGGATTTCACATGCTCGAAATTTCAGGTCAACGGATAGTTGCCCTAAATTTTCGTATGGGAAAGTGACCGAAGACAATGGAAAAAGAACAATGCCGATTTCCATACACGTCCATCACGGATTAGTGGATGGATATCACCTCGGATTATTTATGGAAAGATTTCAAGAATTGATGAACGAAGCTGGTTAACGAAAAAAAATGGACAAAAAAGAGATACTGGACAAGACAAAACAATTTATTTTTAAGTCATTTAACGGAGAAAGTACCGGACATGACTATTATCATATAGAGCGTGTCGTAAAAATGGCCGCTTTTATCGCGGAAAAAGAAAATGCAGATCTGTTTACTGTAGAACTAGCCGCGTGGCTACACGATGTAGGTGATCACAAACTAAATGGAGGAATTGATAAATCAAAAGAGATGATTTCACATTTTCTTTCCGGAATAAATGTGCCCGACACAGCAATAGCGTCTGTCACGGAGATTGTTTCGCAAGTATCTTTCAGTAAAGGCAAAACAGCAGAGACAATGGAGGCCAAAATAGTACAGGATGCCGACAGGCTCGATGCCATCGGAGCCATGGGGTTAGTCAGGGTGTTTACTTATGGAGGGAGTAAATCCCGCGAGCTTTACCATCCGGATGATTTATCAAAGCCGACTACCATCAATCACTTCTACGATAAACTATTGCGGTTGAAGGATTTGATGAATACTCCAACTGCCCGGCGGATAGCGGAAGACCGACATCAATATATGGAAGATTTTCTGCAACGCTTTTATCAGGAATGGGAAGTGATTGTGTGAAATACCACTTCTCCCGCAAAAAAGAGAAACTCAGTCGGACATCTTACGTATATATGTTTGTCTGAATGCGATACATCAACAGCGTGTCGTTGCCTCAACGGAAAAAGAGAAGGATAATTCGGAGAAAAAAATCAACTATACCTGATTAAAAAACTCCTTTAGTTTCTTCTCATCACCGACCACCCAGACTTCATCGCCTTCATAAAGCATAAACGATGCATCGAGATTTACAATACGTTCGTCACCGCGCTCTACCCCTATTATCTGACTGCTGGCTTCCTGACGCAAACCTGAATGCAGAATCGATTTATTGATCAAACGATTTCCTTCCGTAAGAAGAATATTCCGGATAACAATATTCTCGGTATCAGCTGTCGTACACATCGTCGTATCGGTCATATCAAATTCCGGTTTAAATTTCTCAATTTGCTCATCGGTAGCCACTATTCCTATCTTATCATAAGGCAATATCCGGCGTTCGGCATCAGGCAATTGGATAACAAAATCGGCCCGTTTGATGTAAACGATATTAATACCATATTTTTCTCTCCAACCCAATTCCCGAATTTTCTTCCCAACATATTGGGCCAGAGGATTTGTTTCCAGTTCTGCAATATGAGCATCCCAGGCCTCCAAATGTTTTTGAAGAGCCGCAGTTCCCGGATGACTGGATACGGGCGGCGCCTGTTGCATTTTCTCATGCCTTTCGCGTTCGTGAAGATTATGAAAAAAGCGTTTCTCAATACTTTGATATAGAACAGAAAACTTTTTAGAAAAAATAAACAGAGAAATAACGACTAGTGGAACAACCGTCCAAAGAGCAATCTGTGAAGACACCAGTCGGTCGATAAAAACACCTATCATCAAAATTACCAAGCCTACTCTGGCAATCAGCACCCCCACAAGAGGAGCTTTCTGACTTTCGTTTTGCCATTCCAGTCCGCCTTCAGCTGGTTTCTGAGCCAGCATCGCCCACAAGAAAGGCGACGAAGCAAGCATAGCCGACAACACGGTCAGAGTGGATCCAAGAAGGGTATCTCCGAAATAAGAGAGCATGAAAGGTTTAACAAAATAGATAAAACATAAAAGGATGGCAATAAGGATGATACTGTTGAGAATAATCAATTTCACATGTGCCATCAATATAACTTTCCATTGCGGATCGGCTGTCGATTTAGCCGTATTGGAAGAATATGCTTCCAGTTTATCGAGCCAGCTTTGGGGCAATGTCCTCTCAATGAAATTATATAAAGGATTAGCCGATTTTATAAGATACGGAGTTGTAAAAGTGGTAATAGCAGAAACTCCGACAGCTATCGGAAACAAAAAATCGGATATAACACCCAAAGACAAGCCCAGTGTAGCGACAATAAATGCAAATTCTCCAATTTGAGCCATACTCAAGCCAACCTGCACCGCTTGCTTAAGAGGTTGCCCCGAAAGTAAAACACCGATTGCGCTAAAAAGAAACTTCCCGACAATCACCAGCAGCGTAATCGCAATAATCGGCCATGCATATTGCGCCATTGCCTGAGGATTAATCATCATTCCTACCGACACAAAGAATATTGTTCCAAAGAGTTCTTTAATCGGTTTGGTTATATGTTCTATTTTTTCAGCTTTGGTGGTTTCCGCAATAAGCGACCCCATCACAAAAGCTCCTAATTCTGCGGAAAAACCTACTTTGGTTGCCACAATAACCATTCCCAAGCACAAGCCTATAGCTAGCAGAAGCGTTGTTTCCTCATCCAGCCATTTCCCCATTTTCTTAAAAAATGTGGGTAATAAATAGATACCGATAAGAAACCACAAAACCAAGAAAAAGCCTAACTTCAGCACAGTGAAAAGGATTTCTGTCCCTTCAAAATGGCGGGTAACTGCAATGGTGGAAAGAAGCACCATCAACAGGATAACGATAATATCCTCAACCACAAGCACCCCAAAGACCACTCTTGCAAACTGTTTGGTTTTGAGCCCAAGTTCATCAAAAGCTCGAAGAATGATTGTTGTTGACGAACTGGCAAGCATACCTCCGAGAAACAAACTATCCATATCGTTCCATCCGAGCATTTTGGCCACGACAAAGCCGGCAACTCCAATAAGGAGAATCTCAACAACTGCTGTAATAGAGGCAGTAGGCCCGACCCGGACAAGTTTTTTGAAACTAAATTCAAGACCTAAGCTGAACAGGAGAAAGATAACACCCAATTCCGCTAAAGTTTTTACATTTTCCGGATCCGATACATCGGGAAGAAAATTAAAATGCTGGCTCACGAGAAATCCGGCAATAATATACCCCAACACGAGCGGCTGTTTGATTGCCTTGAAAAGCAGAGCAGCTAAAGAGCCAACTAAAAGAATAAGTGCGAGGTCGTATATTAATCCGGGTAGATGTGCCATTGTTATCCAGTGTTTACTATTTGGTTTGAGTTGTAGAATTGGTCTGCCGTTCGAAAGGCCGGATGTGAATCCGCTCCTTATTGCAGAAGAGAGGTTGCTAAGCTTTGTAATCAGCGACATGCTGCCCCTGTTTATTAGGCCTCTGTACAAAAATAATAAAAAAACATGTAGAATGAAAGTCGTGAACGAATATCAGAGCAAGTTTGAAAGAAGAATTAGAAAGAATCAGGCACTTTTATTTCCGTCCGAAATCAGCCGGGATTTCGCCCCATTGATCAGTTTCCCATTTGATTATCTGAGTGGAAACGCCATTTTGAGCAAGCCATTTTTCAGCACGTTCTATCAACTCAAAGATATATTCATTCCGGGGTGTTTTCTCCAGTTTGGTCTTTGCTTTACCGCTTTTTATCCATTTAATACCTGTTGCACTGTCTGAATATATGGGAAGTTTCCTGTTTTTTTGTTTCAGAAAAGCCATTCCATGCACCAGCGCCAGAAATTCTCCGATATTGTTTGTTCCTTCTTCAAAAGGTCCCTGGTGGAATATTTCTTCTCCGGTCAGAATATACACTCCCCGATATTCCATCAGACCGGGATTACCACTGCATGCTGCGTCCACAGCAATACTATCTTGAATGATATTTACATTGTTTGCGGGAGAAGCAGTCGTTTTTTTCTTCTGTTCTGCATTTTTGCCCACATATTTCCAGGGATTCTCCAGAAATGCTTCTTCGGCATCCTCCCGGGAAGAGAAAGCTTTGTATAAAGCGCCGTCATATCCCTGCGTCTGTTTACGGCAATCGTTCCAGTCTTCATAAACACCCGGAACAACCCCATTCCAAACCACATAAAAATTTCTTTTCTTTTTTGACATGACAACAAATTAACAGCGGAAGCAAGTATGGAAATTTACGTTCCCGCATTCAGAGAATTTTAATTTTATTTATCAAACAACACCAGCAAAGGCGAAAGAATCAATGTTTTTTCTTAAATCCGCCAACCATTTTTCGCAGACGCAAACGGATAACACCCGTGATAGCTTCCCCAAAAATCCCGGAGTTCATTTTAGAAACGCCCAAAACCCGATTAACAAAGATGATGGAAACTTCTTTTATGCGGAATCCGAGACAATAAGCGGTATACTTCATTTCAATCTGAAAAGCATAGCCTTTAAATTTGACAGCATCCAAATCAATCGTCTCCAGGAATTTTCTGCGGTATCCGACAAAACCGGCTGTTGTGTCATGAATGCTCATTCCGGTAATAAACTTCACATATATGGAAGCAAAATAAGACATCAATACGCGTCCCATCGGCCAGTTCACAACATTTACGCCGGAAACATAGCGGGAGCCCACCACTACATCAGCTTCATGACAGAGTGCATCATAAAGTTTTAGCAAATCCTCCGGATTGTGCGAAAAATCGGCGTCCATTTCAAAGACAAATCCATATTGACGCTGCAACGCCCATTTAAATCCCGCGATATACGCCGTACCCAGTCCTTGTTTACCGGCTCTTTCTACAATAAAGAGGCGTTCAGGAAACTTGTTCATCAATGATTTCACAATGGAGGCCGTACCATCCGGTGAGCCGTCATCAATCACCAGTACATCAAACTTTTTAGACAAACCGAAAACAACCCGAATGATGTTTTCGATGTTTTCCTTTTCGTTGTATGTTGGAATAATTACGATGGAATCTGACATGACAAAAATATTTTTGTCAAAAATACAGATTTTGGAAGTGTCTCCTATCAGATTGAGCTATATTTTTCTCAAAAATTGTTTTTTAAGGAAAAGATAACCGAGGATTGGCTATATTCAACCTGTTTTCCCGTCTCCTTGTAAAAGAAACCGGCTGTCCTGCTTTTTCTCTACCGAACGAATAAAGCGCTGAAAAATAGCTCGTACTACATTTAATTTTATAAATTTGCAACCATAGATATATTTAGGAGCCGACACAATTGGAGCCTTTAAATAAAAAGCACTTGCTGTAGACAATAACCTTGAAATAACATTTGTGGACTAATCAATAACCACCATGAGCGAAAAGAACTTTTTAGCGGTAGATTTAGGAGCGACCAGCGGCAGAACGATTATCGGCACCATTTGTCCGACAGGTTTTCAGACAACTGAGCTCACCCGATTCCCCAACCCTATCATCGAGGTAAACGGACATTCTTATTGGGATGTTTATGCTTTGTACTATGAGATTATTCTGGCGCTGAAAAAGATAGCCAAACAAAATATCCGCATCGAATCGATTGGAATAGACACCTGGGGAGTCGATTTCGCATTTGTGGGTAGCGATCGGGAATTATTAAGACTCCCGTATTCCTATCGCGACCCGCAGACAAGGCATGCTCCTGAGATTTTTTTTGAAAGAATCCCCCGGGACAAAGTTTACGAACTGACAGGGATTGAAATTATGAACTTCAACTCGCTGTATCAACTCGACACCATCAGACGAAACAAATCTACCGCATGGCCTTTGATTGACAAAGTTGTTTTCATGCCTGATTTACTGGCTTACATGCTAACAGGAAATATGGTTACGGAATACACCATCGCCTCAACATCACAGCTTCTGAATGCACACACCAAACGACTGGAACCGATTCTTTTCGAAGCTCTTGGCCTTGAGCAGAAACATTTCGGAGACATTGTCTTTCCGGGAACCACCATCGGATATCTGAATGCCGAAGTGAGGCGGCAAACCGGATTAGGAGCCATACCGGTCATCGCCGTAGCCGGACATGACACCGGGTCGGCTGTTGCGTCTGTTCCGGCCGAAGACAACAACTTCGCTTATCTGAGTTCCGGAACATGGTCGTTGATGGGTATAGAAATGAGTAAGCCCGTTATTAATGAACGAAGTTACAAGCTCAATTTCACAAACGAAGGCGGAGTAGACGGAACAATTCTTTTTATGAAGAACATTTGTGGCATGTGGCTTCTTGAGTGCTGCCGAAAAGAATGGGCTGTAGCCGGAAATGACTGGTCGTATAGCGAATTGATACAAAAAGCACAGACATCAAAGCCTTTTGCCTGTTTAATCAATCCTGATGCACCGTGTTTTACCAATCCGGCATCCATGGTGCAGGCCATACAGGATTATGGTGCAAATACAGGACAATATATTCCCCGCACAGAAGGCGAATTGGCGCGGTGCATCTTTGAGAGCCTCGCACTCAGATACAAGCAGATTTTTGAACTTCTGCAAACCTTTGCTGACAGGCCGATTCATCGCCTACATGTCATTGGTGGCGGTTCTCAAAATACGGGACTAAACCAATTCACAGCAAATGCATTGGGGATAGAGGTCGTTGCCGGTCCGACCGAAGCCACTGCAATAGGCAACATATTCCTGCAAGCCCGCGCCTCCGGACTGGTTTCTTCACTCGACGAAATGCGCAGTTTCATCCGCAAATCAGTAGCATTACAGACTTTTTCACCTTCAGAAACCGTTGTTTGGAAAAAGGCATATCAAACATACAGGGAGATTTGCGGGAAAGACTTTTAGGTACGAAATTCAATCGGAGAAGAGTGAATGGTTCGACTAAAGAACTGCTCCAAAAGCAAGACTAAGTTTTTTGATAATTAAGAACAAGAAAACACCCCCGGAGAAAGAGGGTTGAAGGAATTAACTAGTCCAGAATAATAGAGACAGCTGTATAGGATAAAAAACAAGCAAACATCCATAGTTAGTGGCAAGCATAAGCAGCCATAGCCTACTGAAAATAAGCGACATGAAAGATCAGATACATAAAACTAATTCGACAGGACTACTTGCAAATTAATTATGGGAATCGGGTTAACCTGACAACGATCCTTGTTTTTATGCGCTTTGATTTTCAACCACCTTTGCACAGGCATCTATAAAGCAAAAGAGGTTGTCCCGAATTTTGGAACAACCTCTTCTTATATTAAACGCGTGTCAAATACAACTTATTTCTGAGCAACAAAACGTGAATTATCGACAGATTGTCTGAAAGCAAGAACACCTTGCGCGTTCAGGCCGACATTTTGTTCCTGACCATTCACATACACAATAGCATGTTCTTTATCAACCACTTTCAGAAGTTTTGTCGTTTCTCCCTGAGCAACCATATTCCAGGTATTGGTCTTTTTATCGTAAACAAGATTCATCTGCTGTCCGGCTTCATTTTGAATTTTATAGCCGTCTTTCAATGTTTCAACCGTATAAACGCCATCGGTCCCTTGCACTTTTTTCACTATTCCGGCCTGAATAGGATTATCTCCTGTCCAGAATTCAATAGAGTTGATTACCAAGCCATCTGCAAGCACAGCTACGGGATAAACCGGAACAATATGCAAAGCGATAAACACCAATTCGTTGACAAACTTATTATCAAGTGTTTGATTCCATGCAAGAACTTTATTTGTCAGGCTGAATGAGCCGATACATGAACTAAAAGTCAAACTTCCTGCAAGGAGAATAGAAGCAAAATAAATCTTTTTCATAATTGATAATTGATATTTAATGTAAAGTTCAATAATATATTTCCGGCAAATATAGAATTTTTACCCACTCCCCCGACACAAAAGGGCAATTATTTTAGAAAATTATAGTTATATATTCAATCAAAGGAGGCATTTATTTTCTCCGCAAGCGGCAAATTCGTATCTTTGGTAACTTGTTTACCTCTTAGGAGGTGTATTTATTTATAAATATAAATTCAAATGAAATTATTATTGCTAAGCAACTCCACCAATCCGGGAGAAGCTTATCTGAATTATCCAAAACACAATATACAAGCATTTCTCGGGAAAGAATCCATGGAGGTTCTGTTTATTCCGTATGCAGCAGTGACCTTTTCGTATGATGAATATGAAAAAAAGGTCAGCGATCGTTTTTCGGAGCTGGGTTATTCAATTAAAGGCATACACCGCTTTGCAGATCCGGCAGAAGCTGTTCGAAATGCAAAAGCAATTGTTGTCGGTGGAGGTAATACTTGGAAGCTTGTAAGAATGCTACATGACAACGGTCTGATTTCTCTTGTTCAGGAAAAGGTGAAATCCGGAACTCCGTATATCGGTTGGAGCGCAGGTTCAAATGTAGCCTGTCCGACTTTGCGTACCACCAATGACATGCCGATTGTAGATCCGAAAACATTTGACACATTCCATCTGGTTCCGTTTCAGATAAACCCTCACTACACCGATGAACATCCGGCCAATCACGGAGGAGAAACCCGCGAAGTGAGAATTCTTGAATTTATTGAGCAAAACCCGGAAACATTTGTTGTAGGACTGCGAGAAGGCACAATGTTATGGATAGAGGATTCCAAAATTAAGCTTTTAGGCAAAAGGACAGCCCGCATCTTTAAAAAAGGGCGCACCACCGAGGAACTCAACAATGACAGCGATTTCTCATTCTTGCTGAAATGAAAAAAATAGGCCTTCTTTCCGATACGCACGCCACCTGGGACGATCGTTTTGAGGAATATTTTCAAGATTGTGACGAAATTTGGCATGCCGGCGACATCGGTTCGCTCGACCTGGCAGAGAAATTTGAAAGCATAAAACCATTTCGGGCTGTTTACGGGAATATTGACGATGCAAAAACCCGTTCGGCTTTTCCGGAAAGCCTTCGATTCAGATTCGAAGGGATGGAAATACTGATGATGCATATCGGAGGATATCCCGGTCGGTATTCGCCTGCCGCTTTAGCTGCGTTTAAGCGAAAAATACCGGAAATATTCATCTGTGGACATTCCCATATACTCAAAGTCATTTATGACAAAAAATACGGTATGCTTTGTGTTAACCCGGGAGCAGCCGGCAAACAGGGATTTCATAAAACCCGAACATTGATGAGATTGACTTTCGACTTGGGAAAAATTACCGATGCGGAAATCATTGAGCTAAAATAACCGAATATACATGAAAAGAGGGGGATAAATAATCTTAGTCAATATATCCCCCGTATTTCTATCAGCAGCATTCTAGTTTTGTATGATGAGGCAGGATATGAATTACAAAACGAACCTTAAAGACTTACATCTCGTTGGAAGTCGGCCTTTTGAAAATATCTAATAAAATGAGAACTTTTTATATGTATTCAGAAAAGTTTTTCTTAATAATCATCTCTTTGGTTATGTCTGTATCGGGAATTCTTGCCCAGACGAAAGACATAACATTCATAAACCGCTCTTCAGTCTCATTGCAAGACGTGATGGTGGAGCTTCCGGTGAGCCAGCTTAAGCTACCTGTTGGTCAATATGAAAGTATTATTGACGGACAAATCGCAGCCCCTTTGGAAATTTCAGAAGATATTCATGGGCGGCAATTTGCCCTTATCCCGGTTGCCGCAATTGCCAAAGGCGAAAAGATAAACGTGCACATCCGCCCGGGAAGCGGCATCAGATATCCGAAAAGAACCTATGCAGAACTATCCCACAAAGAAGGCCACGAATATATTCCCGGCACAAAATACGAAGGTGACTTTTTCTGGGTAAAGCCCAATCAAATGATGCTCTCCGGAAATTTCAAGAACCATTCCTATTACCTCAAGTACGAAGGGCCGGGATGGGAGAATGACAAAGTAAGTTTTCGCTTTTATCTCGATGATAGAAATATTATTGATGTGAATGGAAAAAAAACATCTTCTATCGTATTGCCCGCAGTAGGAGTCGATAATTTTGACAGTTATCATAAAATGGCTCTTTGGGGAATGGACAATATGAAGGTCGGAAAAGCATTGGGATTGGGGACAATAGCCAGTTGGAACGGCAACAAAACAAGGCATATCGATACGAGAGACAGCACCTACTGCGTCGTTACGAATGACGGAAAACTCCGTTCTCAAATAAAAACCATTTATTACGGATGGAACACCGGAGAGGCAAAAACCACACTGACCTCACTCATTTCGCTGGATGCAGGAAGCCGTGCCTCGCATGTTGAGTTGAAATTAGATGAGCCGGTCATTCAATTAGCTACCGGTATTATAAAAGACCGGAAAAATGCAGAATATATCAGTCCGGAAAACATTCAAGGCGACTGGACTTACATAGCCACCTTCGGCAAACAAAGCTTGAACAACGATAATCAGGGACTGGTTGTTTTCGTCAAAAAGGCTCAGGTCGAGAAAATAACAGAAGATGAGCTCAATTATGTTGTTGTTTTCAAAGCCGGCAGCAAAAATGCAGATTACTACATTATGCCCACATGGGAGCTGGACAGAGAGCCGGTAGTCACCAAAGATGACTTTATGAAATGCATCCATCAGGTGCTCGACAGACTAAACAACCCATTGAAAATTAAGATTTAACAAACCACAAAATAGTTTCTCAAAATGAAAGCATTTTTAGACAAAGATTTTATCTTAGAAACAGAAACAGCCAAAGAGCTTTATCATGAGCATGCAGCCAAGCTGCCGATCATTGACTATCACTGCCATTTGAATCCGAAATTAGTTGCTGAAAATTATCAATTCGATAACCTGAGCGAAATTTGGTTGGCCGGCGATCATTATAAATGGCGTGCGATGCGCACAAACGGTGTAGACGAACGTTACTGCACCGGAAAAGATACCTCCGATTGGGAAAAATTTGAAAAATGGGCCGAGACTGTTCCTTATACCATGAGAAATCCTCTGTACCATTGGACTCACCTGGAATTGAAAACAGCATTCGGGGTTGAAAAGTTATTGAATCCGGCTACGGCACGCGAAATCTTCGACTTATGCACGGAAAAACTCCGTACACCGGAATTTTCCGCACGCGGATTGATGAAACATTATAAGGTAGAAACCGTGTGTACGACCGATGATCCTGTGGATTCCCTGGAATACCACCTGGCGCTGAAGAAAGAAGGTTTTGAAATCAAAGTATTACCGACCTGGCGTCCCGACAAGGCAATGGCCGTGGAAGTGGCTGCCGATTTCAGAACATATATCGAAAAATTGTCGGAAGTTTCCGGTGTCACTATCAACAAATTCGAAGACCTCATCGCTGCTCTTCGCAACCGCCACGAATTCTTTGCCAGCGTAGGCTGCCGCTTGTCAGATCACGGCATCGAAGAATTCTATGCAGAAGATTACACACAGCGTGAAATCGATGCTATTTTCAACAAAGTATATGGAGGAGCAGCATTATCTATTACCGAAATCATCAAATTCAAATCAGCCATGTTGGTTGAATTTGCGATTCTGGACTGGGAAAAAGGATGGACTCAACAGTTCCACTATGGCGCCATCCGCAACAACAACACCCGTTTGTTTAAACAGTTAGGCCTGGATACCGGTTTTGACTCTATCGGAGACTTTACGGTTGCTAAAAACATGGCTAAGTTTTTCGACCGTTTGGATACCAACAACAAGCTGGCAAAAACAATTATCTACAACCTGAATCCACGTGATAATGACATGCTGGCAACCATGATTGGAAATTTCCAGGACGGTTCGGTGGCCGGTAAAATTCAGTTTGGTTCGGGATGGTGGTTCCTGGATCAGAAAACAGGGATGGAAGCGCAGATGAACTCCTTGTCAAACCTTGGTTTATTGAGCCGCTTCGTTGGAATGTTGACCGACTCCCGGAGTTTTCTGTCTTATCCGCGTCACGAATATTTCCGCCGCATTCTTTGCAACCTCATTGGGAATGACGTAGAAAAAGGATTGTTACCGGCTTCCGAATTACCCTTCTTAGGCCAATTGGTGGAAAATGTTTCCTACAATAATGCAAATAATTTCTTTAAGTTTTAACCGAAAAGAAAAGATAATAGCAATAATCTCCTCCTGTACTGTCGCTTATAAGTAAGAGAAGATGTTAATCGAAAATCACAATTTAACCACGAAGCATTTTTCTGATGCTGAGTTTATTGAAAAAAATGAATATGAATAACAACCTACATTCATCTACCGGAAAGATGACAAATTACAGATGGACAATCTGTGTTATGCTGTTTTTCGCCACAACCATAAATTATCTGGACAGACAGGTGCTTTCTCTGACATGGAAAGATTTTATTGCTCCGGAGTTTCATTGGACAAATAATGATTACGGAACCATTACCGCATTATTCTCTATTTTTTATGCCATCAGTATGTTGTTTGCCGGTCGGTTTGTCGATTGGATGGACACTAAAAAAGGATTCCTATGGGCGATAGGTATCTGGTCGGTGGGAGCTGTGTTACATGCTTTTTGCGGAATTGCAACTTCCGGAATCGTAACGGGAGAATGGCTGGTTGGCTTTGAAGGAGCAAAAAATGCTCTTCATGGCGTTCAGGATGCTTCATTATTAGTGAGCGTTAGTGTCACGTTATTTATCTTTGCGCGTCTGGTACTTGCTGTGGGAGAGGCCGGAAACTTTCCTGCCGCCATCAAGGCTACTGCGGAATATTTCCCAAAGAAGGATCGAGCTTTCTCAACAAGTATTTTCAATGCCGGCGCAACAGTAGGCGCCCTTGCCGCACCTCTGTGTATACCTGTTATTGCAAAATTCTGGGGATGGGAAATGTCGTTCGTTATCATTGGTGCACTAGGCTTTGTCTGGATGGGCTTTTGGGTATTCGTATATAAAAAACCGGAGACCAACCCAAGAGTGAATGCCGCTGAATTGGAATACATTCAACAAGATAAATACGAAGGAAAAACGACAACTACACCCGTTGAGGAAGACAAAAAAGTCTCATTTCTCAAATGCTTTAAATACAAACAAACCTGGTCATTCATCTTGGGTAAGTTCATGACCGATGGTGTATGGTGGTTCTACTTGTTCTGGACACCGGCTTATTTAAGTTCAGTATACAATATCAAATCTTCAGATGGAGAGGGTCAATTAGCAATATTCGTACTCTACGCCATAACATTGCTTTCGATTATCGGAGGCTGGCTTCCCTCCTACTTCGTGGATAAGAAAAAAATGAATCCATACGCGGGGCGCATGAAAGCGATGTTGATATTTGCATTTTTCCCATTGTTAGCACTATTTGCTCAACCTTTGGGTCACTACAGCTATTGGTTTCCGATCGTTATTATTGGTATTGCAGGAGCAGCCCATCAGGCTTGGTCGGCAAATATATTCTCCACAGTGGGAGATATGTTCCCCCAAAAAGCAATCGCTACGGTTACAGGCATTGGAGGCATGGCTGGCGGAGTCAGTTCTTTCCTTATCAATAAAAGCTCCGGTAAGCTTTTCGACTATGCCGGAAATACGAATATGTCATTCTTGGGATTCCATGGTGAAGAAGCCGGATATTTCATCATCTTCTCAATCTGCGCTGTTGCTTATCTTATCGGATGGGCGATAATGAAAGCTCTGGTTCCTAAATATTCACCTATTACAGACTTATAATTCGAATCTAATTACATTATTATATTATCATAGAGAAAATGAAAAAACTGAATAAAACGACTGTAAACAAACCGGAATTACCCGTCAAAATACTCCAATTTGGAGAAGGAAACTTTCTTCGTGCTTTCGTAGATTGGATGATACACAAAGCCAATGAAAAAGGAGTATTGAATCACGGCATCGTAGCCATCCAACCCATTGCCGGAGGAAATGCCATCGCGGATATTTTTCATCAACAGGACTGCTTATACCATGTCTATCTGGAAGGAATCAAAGACAAACAGCCGGTGAAAGAAGTAACGCAGGTGAAAAGCCTCAACAACCTGCTGAATCCATATTCACAATATGCGGAATATGAAAAATTATTTCTGAGCGAAGAACTCGAAATGATCATCTCGAATACGACGGAAGCCGGTATCCGTTTTGAGGAGGGAGACGATTTGCAGGCACAACCACCCAAATCATTCCCGGCAAAAATGACAGCATTGCTCTATAAGCGTTTCCATAAATTCAACGGTGCCCCAGATAAAGGATTGTTGATTATTTGCTGTGAACTCATCGAAGACAATGGCTCTACGCTGCGCGAATATGTCCTGCGACATGCCGAGAATAACAACCTGGAACCTGCGTTTATCGAATGGGTAAAAACCGCTAATCATTTTTATGACACACTGGTGGATCGCATCGTACCGGGATTTCCGAAAGAAAATATCCATGAAATTCAGCAAGAAATCGGTTTCGAGGACAATCTGGTGGTGAAAGGTGAATATTTCCATGTATGGGCCATCGGCGGCGACGCACGTATCAAAGATAAATTACCTCTGGACAAAGCAGGACTAAATGTTCTGTTTATGGATGACATCCGTCCTTTCCGGGCAAAAAAAGTACGAATCCTCAACGGATCGCATACAGCGATGGTGCCGGTAGCTTTGCAACTGGGATGCGAAACGGTTATGGATGCTTTTAATACTCCGGAAGTAGAAACATACATCAACAGGATGGTAGCCGAAGAGGTATTGCCGATGATTCCCGGCGAGACAGAAGAACTTCAGGCATTTGCCGCAAAAATACTCGAACGTTTCTACAACCCATATCTAAAACATTATCTGAAAGATATCTCCCTGAATTCTATATCCAAATGGGAAACAAGAGACTTTCCGACCGTATATGACAACGCCAAAAAAGGAGATAAACTGGCTAAATTGACAATTTTCTCGTTTGCTGCCTTGTTGGTATTATATTCCGGAAAATCGGAAGCCACCAGCTTTGTACCGCATGATACTCAGGAATTCGTAGATTTTATTCAGTCTTCTTTTGATGCAAACAACCTCGAAGCCTGGGTGAAAGGTATTATTGAAAATAAATCCATCTGGAAAGAAGATTTATCTCAGGTAAATGGTTTTACAGCAGAAGTTGTTAAAGACATCGAACTGATTCTGAACAAAGGAATGAAATCTGCGTTACAGACTATTCTAGGCTAATTGAAGCTTCCCTATAAAAGTTTTGATTTTCATAAAAAAGAATCTACATGAGTAAATATTTTAAAATAAACCCAAAGGATAACGTAGCTGTGGCTCTTGAAAAATTAGAGCCCGGAGATGTCATCAGAGTGGATGAGAAAGAGATAAGCATCCAGACCCCGATAGAGACAGGTCATAAATTTGCCCTTGTGGATCTTGCTGTGGACGATCATGTTATTAAATACGGTTATCCCATCGGACATGCCACCCAGGAAATAAAAACAGGAGAACATGTACATACGCAGAATACCAAAACGAATCTGCACGACAACCTGCAATACAGTTATGCACCGGTGCATCCGACTTTGGAAATTGCAAAAAGCGATTTGACGGTCAATGGATATCTGCGCGCCGATGGAAATATGGGAATTCGCAACGAGTTGTGGATTATCCCCACCGTAGGCTGCGTAAATGGTCAGGCTCAGGCCATTATCAACCGAATCAAATCAGAACTGGATGTCTCACATATTGATGACATACGTGTTTATACTCACAACTATGGTTGTTCGCAGCTGGGAGATGATCATGAAAATACGAAGAAAGCACTTGCTGCCATGACTCACCACCCAAATGCAGGAGGTATTCTGGTAATGAGTCTGGGATGTGAAAACAACCAGCAATCGGCTTTCAAAGAAGCGATGGGTACATGGGATGCGGAACGTGTGCGCTTTCTCATATCGCAGGAGGTGGAAGATGAAGTGGAAACCGGCTTCCAGCTAATGCAAGAACTCGTAGAGCGTATGCGTCAAGACAAACGAGAACCTCTTCCGCTTTCGAAATTGAAGATAGGACTCAAATGTGGCGGTAGCGACGGATTCTCAGGCATTACGGCCAATCCGTTGGTCGGACAATTTTCCGACTGGTTGATTGCACAGGGAGGAACAACTATTCTAACCGAGGTCCCTGAAATGTTTGGAGCGGAAACCATCTTAATGAACCGGGCCAAAAATGAAAAAGTATTTAAAGATACGGTCTCACTTATTAATAATTTTAAAAATTATTTCCGAAAATACGAACAACCGATATACGAAAACCCGTCTCCGGGCAATAAAGCAGGAGGAATTACAACTCTTGAAGACAAATCATTAGGCTGTACCCAAAAAGGTGGACATGCAGAAGTAGTGGCCGTCCTGGACTATGCAGACCCCGCAACAGAGCATGGACTCAACCTCCTAAATGCACCCGGAAATGACTTGGTTGCCGCATCAGCACTAGCAATGTCGGGCTGTCAATTGGTATTATTTACAACAGGACGTGGAACTCCTTTTGGATCTTTTGTTCCGACGATGAAGATTTCAACCAACTCACGATTATTCAATTTTAAGAACAATTGGATAGATTTTAATGCCGGAAAACTTTTAGAAGGCAATAGTATGCAGTTAGTTTTAAATGAATTTATTAACTTTATCGTCGAAACGGCGGAAGGTCACAAACTGAAACACGAAATTACCGGTTTCAAGGAATTGGCAATTTTTAAATCAGGGGTGACTCTCTAACATTTCGAACCTTTTCTCATAGAGATATTTATATTGGTGATTTTGGGTCGGGGTTGTTGTGAAAACAATCCCGACTTTGTTTTATCCACAATAAGAAAGAATAAAGAAAGCCAAAATGAAACGAACAAAGTCCTCCCGAAAGAACAGATCTGCCGGATAAGCAGCAGATGACATATAGTTCATTGCGTAACACACCGCCCTGGAAGTCCGCACGAGCTTTTAGAACACATATCCATACTTCATTATAAAAACATTGAGCAGGTTGATCTGGATTTGTCTCCGAAGATTAATGATTTCCTCGGGAAAAATGCGGGGGAATGCTGATAAAGTATTTCGTTCGCAATTGAAAATCAGCGAAGGCTAAATCACGAACCTCCCGAAGGGGCTTATCTCGAACAGTAGCCAGAACATAGTCAGTAGCCTATACCCAACGAAGGCTGTAACATATCAACTGTCTTTTTGCAATATTTCTTGTTATTCTGTGAAGCGCCTACGGCGTATGTGTTTCTAATTAATGTCTTGTTGCTATTGATATGTTTCCCCTACGGGAATATCATTCCAAGCTGATATTTCACCTTCTACAGCCCGGAAATCCCCAAGCGGGAGAGTTCCTTTTTTAGTCATAAAACTTTTTTCCTTCAGGGAGCAACTTTTTTTACACTAGGGAGGAACTTTTTTTGCATCAGGGAGCAATAATATTTCCTTCAGGGAGGAATTTTTTTTCCATTAGGGAGCAATACTATTTTCTCCCTAGAGGAATCTGCGAAGCAGGTTCAAGCAGGGAATACTTCCAAATTTAGCGTCAACGATAGTGTTCGTTCAAGCACCTGATAGCCGCCGGAACCGCTTACCGTCCTTTCTGCAAGTTGATTCTAATGAATGAAGACCTTGAAAGAGTAAATAAGTCCGGCGTTCTGTAGTATTGAATTCCGGTACAAAAACACGCAGTAGGCAGCGCTACCTGATAGTACAGAGATAAACACTCGTCTTTTCTTTTTCGACATCAATTCCGGATTGAATGCTGCATAAAAAAATGCGGTCTCCCTCTCTATTTTGTTTTTACCCGAGAAAGGCCGTACAAAAGCAATTTCAGGTTTGATAGATGGTTCCGCAAAACTGCATGCTTTGCACGACAGCACAATTTCATCTTACATCATGCCGGCTGTATCGAAAGAATATGACGTCAAAGAGGCTTGAAAAGAGCAAGAAGCAAACAAAGTTGCACAGAAACAGCTTTTCAGAAAAGTTTTTTCCGGTAGGTATCCTTGGTGATGGCAATTACCGGCTTTTCGGAAAACAAAATCGCTGTTGAATGATGCTTGTCATCAGAGTAGCCCTCCTCTCTTCAGAAGGACTTTCTCTTTTCACTGATAAATGAAGCCCCTAAAAATGCAAAACCAACCTCTATCAACAGAAAGCAGACAAAGATTGGTTAATATAAAAAGATAAAATACAAACAGAAGAAGTAACGAAGGAGGTAGAATCTATTTTTTCAGATTCTCTTCCTCTTCCTGTTTCAGCGTCCGGGGAATCATAAATGCCGGATAAAGAGTCAGGATGGCGCCTATCAGCAGACAAATCACCCAATAGTTGAGATTGAAATACATAAAGATTGCCGATGAGATCATAAACAGACCGCCTAAAACCTGCATATTGGTCAGTCTTTTTCCTCTCACATGTTTACCGGGATACCGATTAAAAAGTGTTGTTATCGTAACCCCCAAAGCTCCCACTCCCAATGCAACGGAAGATATTTTGAAACGTTCAGGCGAATAGAATACAGCTGAAAGGATCACAATAAAGGCTGAAAGCTGGTATAAATATGTTTTTATTTTGTCCGACATGTAATTTGATTTCTTTTTTATTCAACGATGAAAATATCCTCATCGGGCTTTTTCATATAATAATTCTCCCGGGCAAATTTTTCAATATTATCATTGCTCGAGTTCAATTCCATCAGTTTCTCCCTGCTTTTCACTGTTTCGCCGTGGTAATATTCAATCTGCTTCTGCAAATCGTTTATTTCCATCACATTGCTGAACCGGTTGATAAGACTGCTGTCTCCAAAAAGAAATGCGATCACAAAAAGGATGATAATGGCAGCTACCTGAACTTTTGAAAATCTCGCCAGGACAAGACTCTTCCATTTGCTTAACGTGCTCTTTATCATTGTTTACGAATTTAAATTTTAGAATTGAATGGATACAAATATAAGAACAATCAGCGAGTTTTTGATATGGAATTTTCAAAATCGTCTCCTTTGTTAAAAAAAAGTATCTTTGTACAGACTTTTAGTGAGAAGACAAAATGAACGATCTCAATCGAAAATACAAATCTTATCTGATGCTCGAAAGAGCCATGTCTGCCAACTCTATTGAGGCATACATGGAAGATCTGGCTAAATTACAACATTTCCTCGAAGAAGAGCACCTACAGGTAGAAGCACTCAGATTGGAAGATCTGCAACATTTCGTAGCCACACTTTATGATTTGGGAATTTCGGTCAGAACAATAGCCCGCATCATCTCAGGAATTAAATCTTTTTTCACTTTTCTGGAACTCGACGGATACATTCAAAACAATCCGGCCGAATTGCTGCGAACACCGCAAATCGGGTTAAAACTTCCGACAGTATTGACCATCGACGAAATCAACCGCATAGAAGCGACCATCGATGTGTCATTCCCGGAAGGAGTACGTAACAGAGCAATTATCGAAACTCTGTACAGTTGCGGACTGCGAATTTCCGAACTGATAAATTTGAAATTCTCGGATCTGTTTTTCGAGGAGGGTTTTATCCGGGTGGAAGGCAAAGGCAGTAAACAACGCTTAGTCCCGGTGTCCGAAAAGGCGCAGCGCGAATTGGAATTTTACCTCATGGAACGTGGCAGCATAATTCCTCAAAAAGGACATCAGGAATATATTTTCTTAAGCAAACGGGGCAAAGCAATATCCCGCATCACAGTATTCCATTTTATCAAGCAATACGCCGAAATGGCAGGAATCACCAAAAATATCAGCCCGCATACATTCCGGCATTCATTTGCAACCCATCTGCTGGAAGGGGGAGCAAACATTCGTGCCATACAGCAAATGCTCGGACATGAAAAGATTACGACCACCGAGATTTATACTCATGTAGATCGTGAATTTCTACGCCAGGAAATCATAGAGCATCATCCCCGCAACATCGACAAGCTGCATTGAGAGAATTAATCTTTAAATTTCTCTGTTCTTTTTACTCTCGGAATCAGGAGTTTTTCTTCTATAAATGTATGGGCGTCAAGCTCTTCCTGCAACATGTGAATATCAATCAGCACACGGGTCAAATCCATCCCATCCACATCACCCTGGATATATTTGGCAAGAATACGGGATAAATCCGACATCTTCCCCTCAATATCGGAATGATGTTCCTCAAATACGGAAATGGTGTATTGTTTTCCTCCGGAGAGCCCGGTGAGTGAACGAATGTAGGGAAAAGCAATTTCATTTTCATATTCCATGTGTTCTTTCACCTCATTGGAATACTCGTCAAAAAAGCGGAGAATAATTTTCTGGACAGTTGGTTCCAATCCGGCAATCACCGACTCCATCATCTTTTTGATGTTGGGCAGGCGTCGGTAAATAAAATAATTATGTGATTTCTGAAGATATCCGATAATAGATTCCAACGGAATTTTCTCAAAAGCCTCCAGGTAATTAAAAGCCGGCTTGTTCGACTGCAGATTGGCTACAAAAGTAAAACAATCCACATCGTAGTCGTATTTTTTACAAACAGCCTCTATACTCATTTCACCAAAGCCCAAAGGAATCTCCAACCGATTGAGTAACAACAGCAGTCGATAGTCCGCATCTAGCATATCGGACATCTTGGTGCTTTTATCATATTTTATTGTAATCTGATTCATTCTGTTTTCTTTTTTTCCGGCTTCGCTCATTTGATGTATGAACCTAAAATATATTGTTGTAAAAATAGATCTAATCTTCGGCAGAATCAATATTTCACATCGTTGACATCTACCAATTTATTAATAATGGCATATATGGTCAATCCGGAGACACTGTGTATCTCTAATTTGCGGGCAATGTTGCGCCGGTGTGTAATCACCGTGTGAATGGAAATATTATGAAAATCGGCTATTTCTTTATTACTCATTCCTTTCACCAGACTTTTTAATATTTCGGTTTCTCTGTCGCTCAATTCATCTTGTTCAACACTTTTCGGATGATTGTTTTTCAATGCATTCGACAGCAGGTTATCAATATTGGATTCCGAATCGTTGATGCGGATAACAGCGTCATAGGATTGATAAAACTGGTCGTCAATCATGTTGTATACCAGGGCTATAATCACCGTTTTCTTATCAAGTTTCAATTTCTGACGTATTTCCGTCTTAGAAATCCGTCCCAGAAGCATCGGATTGATAACCAATGCGTCCGGAAGGCCGGAAGCCGACTGAACTCCCAGATTTTCCAAATCTTTCCACTCAATCACCTTATCGACTAACGCGTGTTGGGATAATGAGTAAACAAGTCCTTTGCGGATTATGTAAGACATTTCTGCGACAGCAATCGTCTTTTTTGTGTTTGACATTCTATCTATTTCTAATAACACATCTGGAACTCATTTTGCTCAATAAGAATACAAAAGTGGAGTTCTATAATCAGTTCTAACGAATAGTTTAGATCTTCAAAAGAGCAGATTATTTAGATCCATTCTTTCTTATTCTTCACAAATGTCGCAATAATTGTGCGAACAAACAAACAAAAGCACTGACTTTAAAAGAAAAAGCCGCAAAGAGCAATGTTCTTTGCGGCTAAATCAAGATATTTCTTGCTGAATTAGTCGAGATAATCAATGGTATCTTCTCCAACCATTTTGCGAAGCGTATTTTTCAACTTCACATACTGAATGAACAAGTCATGTTCGGCTATTTTATCCGGCGCATGCATCGGACTCTTGAAATAGAACGACAACCAATCCTGAATTCCCGACAAACCGGCACGTTTAGCCAAATCGGCAAACAATACAAGGTCAAGGCACAAAGGAGCAGCCAGAATAGAATCACGACAAAGGAAATCGACTTTCAACTGCATCGGGTAGCCCAGCCATCCGAATAAGTCGATATTGTCCCATCCTTCTTTATTGTCTTTACGAGGGGGATAGTAATTGATACGTACTTTGTGATAAACGTTACCATAAAGGTCCGGATACAAATCCGGTTGTAGAATGTTGTCGATAACAGACAACTTGGATTCTTCTTTTGTTTTGAAAGATCCCGGATCGTCCAACACTTCTCCGTCACGATTACCCAAAATGTTTGTAGAGAACCATCCACTCAACCCGAGCATACGGGTTTTCAACATCGGAGACAACACGGTCTTCAACATCGTCTGACCTGTTTTGAAGTCTTTACCGGCAATAGGAGTCTGAGTTTTCTCAGCAAGCTGCCACATCGCAGGAATATCTACTGTCAGGTTGGGAGCACCGTTAAAATAAGGAATTCCCATAGAAACAGCAGCATACGCATAAATGTTGGAAGGAGCAATTGCCGGATGATTTTCCCGCAATCCTTTTTCAAAAGCAGCTAAGGTTTTGTGAACTTCTCCTAGAGGAGTAAATACTTCGGTACTTCCGCACCATAGAATAACAACGCGGTCAACGCCGTTTTCTTTTTTGAAGTTTTCGATATCTTCTTTTACTTGTTGAGCAAGTTCCCATTTTGTAGGAGCTGACTTCACCCAAGTACCATGAAGACGTTTTACGAAATCCTGATCGAAGACAGCCTTCATCGGCTTAATGGCGATCAATTCGTCTTTCACTTTATCGAGGTCTTCATTGGTCAACACTTCAGCATGCTTTGCAGCTTCGTAAGCGTTGTCTTCAAAAATATCCCAACCGCCGAATACGATATCATTCAAATCGGCTAAAGGCACAATGTCCTTGATTTTTGGGAAGTTGTTTTCTTCTCTTTTGCCAATACGCATTGTTGCCAATTGCGTGATTGAACCTACAGGAATACCCAATCCTTTGCGGGTAATAAGAGTTCCTGCCATGAATGTTGTTGCTACAGCACCAACACCAACTGTAAGAACGCCAAGTTTTCCATTGGCTTCCTTTACTTGTGATTTTGTCATTTGTTTAATTAAGTTTTAAGTTACGCCGCAACCCGCAGCATTCGTTAAACTTGCTTCCGGCAATAAGCCTGAAAGCATATATAGACAGCTTCAATCGTACGTCTGAACACATTTTATTATCCCAACCCGATATTTTCCATTTAACAAAAGACTTGCTAAACTTCCATTATTGTGAACCGAACATACGGCTAACGCCATAATATATCAAAACATAAATGGAGAGAATCCGCCGATTATCTCCGGGCTATTCATCCTGAAACAGAGGAATTTCGTTCTTCATGTGTTATACGAAAACGCTCATCACATTTAAGGATTTTCGAATTTAGTAGCTACAAAGATAAAAAAAACAATTATATCAAAAGGCACACCCGAGCGGAAATACACTCATTCTATCGGAAAACAGGGAGATTATGCGCTTGCGAAGTGAATTTTCCAAATCCATAGATAAACAGGGACAATGCAAGTGAAAACATGAGAAACAGGACAAAAATCACTATTTCTGAGTGAGATAGCGCCTCTAAAAGCCATCCCAATTGTTACTTATTCCTATTCGAAAACTCCTGGCAGCTCAACCGAGCAAACCAATCGCTTTTTCTTTGTATTTTCTGAAATTAAACAGGAACAAACCACTCAGAAAGACAAAGGTTTGTTTGTTTCCGGCGTCAATCAGCTTGTCGAGGATTCGTCTGTGACGGGTATGTTTGATTAGAATGTCCTCTATTTTTTGAAACTGATAGGAGGAATCCAGAATCTTCCGGGCCACTTCTTCACCGGTAATCAATGCCTGGTAAATGCCTTCGCCCGTAAAGGAAGAGAGCAGACCGGCAGCATCGCCGGTAAGAAATATATTTCCGAACTCAATCCCATGATAATCGTAATTCATCGGAAAAGCTTCATATTTACCCTTAGAAACATCAACCTTTCTGAACTTCAGCCAATCGTGAAAGTTTCGGTGCAACTGCTTTGCCGGAAGGTATTTGGGCGAAGCGCCACATCCGACAGAAACAGAATCGCGGTGAGGAAATATCCACGCATACCAGGCTGAGAAATAC
Source organism: Dysgonamonadaceae bacterium (assembly GCA_047605645.1). GTDB lineage: Bacteria > Bacteroidota > Bacteroidia > Bacteroidales > Dysgonomonadaceae > UBA1309. The sequence continues at coordinate 31,846 of JASGFJ010000021.1, forward strand.
CGGGGTTCGAAAAAGAATTCAAATTCTTTAAACTTATTGGTCGGAATGATATATTGAAGTCCTATGCCGGCGGGAGGGGAAGTAAAACCAAGATAACGTTTCACAACAGAATTCGACCCGTCGCAACCGACCAGATATTCATAAGCAATTTTTTCATCCTTGAGTTCGATAAAATCCGGAGTGACTGCATTGACCCGTGCATCGGTGCGCACTTCAACATTGTCAAAAGCATTGAGTTTACCCAGTTGCCACTGCCCCAACTCTTCTCGATCGATGGTGAAAGCAAACTCTTTCTCCCATTTTATGCGTTTGCGTATCCGATTGACATGTACAACGACTTCCTTATAAGAGTGCTCAACAAGTTCCGGAGGCAATTTCAAATATTCGATATTCTTGCCGGTTAGTCCGCCGGCACAAACTTTGGGGCCTATTTTTTCATTCTTCTCGAGCAAGAGAACAGATTTGCCGGAATGCCCGAGTATTTCTGCACATTTCAACCCCGCAGGACCTGCGCCTACAATAATGACGTCGTATTTCTTCATTGATTCGTTTTTTTTATTTTGAATGGTACGGACTTATCTTCGGGCTTACTCAGACATTTTCTTTCGATAAATATCTATTTCAGGCGTATCTCCAACTCTACATTTTGATTCCGTATTGTCCATTTGGGACTTAACTTCAACAACCGGATCACTTCATTGTTCAACTCAGTACAATTGCTTTTTTCTATTTCGAGCTTTGTTGGCGTTCCTGATTCATCGATAAAAAAACGAAATTGGACAAAAGCCGCTTTCTCTTCACACATCTCCTTCTGGCGGTGTGTCTCGAAATAATCTTTAAATTCCTTCTTTGCAAAAGTCGGCTGTTCTTTCGCTTTTACCCGACTGACAGCTCCGACTAATGTTTTTTGTTTCGAAACACCATACCCCACCACGGTCACTTCATTCAATGCCAACTGGCTCGGCTGAAGTTGAATGGAAAGTGCCTTTTCTGCCGATACCGTCTTCGACTCATAGCCGATATACGAAGCGGTTATTTCTCCTGCATGCTTAAGATCGGGCACTTTCAACTGATAGTTACCCGCCGTGTCGGTGACCGTGGCCAGATTTGTTCCACCCAGCTTCACACTGGCTCCGACAACAGGGTTCCCCGATTCATCCACCACTTTCCCCTTCAGTTGGTTGAATGAAGTTTGGGATGCAGACATTCCCCCAAGCGCCTGATGCTTGTTGGCTGTCAGTTGATTCTGGGACAAGCTATCCGAAAATTCCCGCGAAGCATTTTGTGCAAGCGGACTTATGGCACCCAATACGACCTCCGAAGCATCCTCTTTTTGTTCAATCAGCGGAGCAATATCCGATGTGGCGAGTCGGGATGCCGGTTTACCCGGGGACACCTTCGGCATATCCGCTTGGGCTATACGCTCAAGCCTGTCGGGATGCTCTGTCCGTTCTACAATTGCCGGCTCCGTTTTATTTTCGGAGGAAGATACGGATGAAGCCTTAGATTCAAGAGCTATGGGACGATCGATTTTCGAATTTTGATTGTAAAAGAAAAAGCCTCCGACTCCTAACAGCAATGCAACAGAGGCGGCAACAGCGACGACACGCCATCTCTTTATCCGCGGTTTTCGGTATTTTTCGACAAGCGTTTCAATATCATTGTCAAGATTCCGAATATCGAGAAGGTGGTCACTCTCAAGCGCATCGAATCCATCAATAGCGTCATGCAGAAAAGAATCGTCTATGGCTTCACGCTCCAAACGATTGGCTTCTTCTCCGTGCCTTTTGCCTTGTATGTAATCTTCCAGCTTAGTCATCCTTTTCGTATATCAACATTCACATTTATCTACTCAATCTTTTATATAAACAGTTCTTTAGATTCCGCTTTCCGTTCTGGATATAACTTTTTATTTTATTCAGGTCAAATCCTGTTATTCCCACAATATCGGCATACGATTTATTGGCAAAAAAGAAAAGCCGGATGCTCTGTTCCTGTTCTGCGGGCAACACAGCCATACAATATGCCAACGCTTCTGCCTCTTCTTCGGTCTGTGTCTTATCAATAGGAAGCGAAAAAGGTTCATTTTCCACAAAAGCTTCTTCCATTTTAACAAAAATAGTCTGATTGGACTTGCGAAGAATATGCAGACAATGATTCTTCGTGACAACAGAGAGCCATGTTTTAAAATTCTGAACCGGATATTGAGGCAGTTTTTTCAATACATCTTCGAATATATCCATGACCGCATCGTGTGATGCATCTTTATCGGCAAGATATTTCAAACAAACACCATACATCAGGGGAAGATAACGGCGAAATAGTGCCGCATACAAATCGATATTGCCTGTCTTCAGGAAAGAGGACAACAATTCTTCATCCGACACGTCATCTATATTTAGTTTGTTTTTCAATCCGTTATATGCCTCCTCTGAATTTATTCTCAACAAAAATAAAAAAAAATTCCGCTTTGATTATGTAATCTTCTACCAAAATGTATCCTATTAATAAACAATTGAAAATATGTTGAAATATAAACTCTAAAACAAACATTATGAAACGAATCATTCTAAGAAAAGTACAAATGCTTGTAATGGCGTGCCTGTTTACACTGCCGGCGTTTGCCTTGTCAATAACCGTAAAAGGAAAAGTAACCAACACGAAAGGAGAAGCCCTGATCGGTGTTACCATCCAGGAAAAAGAGAATCCGTCAAATGCAACGCAGACGGATACAAACGGATTGTATACCATCAAAACCGAAAAGGGAAAGACCTTGCTCTTCTCTTACATCAGCTACGCTACACAGGAAATCAAGGCAACCCGAAATCAACTCAATGTGGTTTTGAACGAAAATGTCGCCTTATTAGAAGAATGCGTTGTTGTCGGATATGGCACCTCACAAACACGTTCGATAAGTGGAAGTACGGCTGCTGCAAAAGACAGCAAAGCGTCTAAATTAGCTTACCCGCTCTTTATTTCGCCTCCGGACACATACAATACTTCCAATACGGAAGAATACAAAAACCAGAACGAAAACCGGTTCAGATCGGCAAAGGAAAACCCGCTATCGACCTTCTCCCTGGATGTGGATGCGGCCTCTTACAGCAATGTACGCCGCTTCATCAACCAAGGACAGATTCCTCCAAAAGACGCTGTTCGCATCGAAGAAATGATCAATTACTTCAATTACGACTATGTAAATCCCAACGGCGAACACCCGGTCAGCATTGTCACAGAGCTGGCTCCTTGTCCATGGAATGAGAAAAATCAAATTATCCGTATCGGCGTTAAAGCAAAAGAAATCGCCAACGAGAGCCTTCCTCCGGCAAACCTGGTATTCCTCATTGACGTCTCTGGTTCGATGGCTGGACAGACACGGCTGGAACTCGTAAAAGCATCGATGAAACTGTTGTTGAACAATCTGCGCAAACAAGATCGTGTCGCCATAGTCACTTATGCAAACAATGTGAGGGAAGTGCTGCAACCGACTACGGCAGACAACAAACAACAGATTATGGATGTGATTAACCAGCTCAACGCGGCAGGAGGAACGGCAGGAGGCGACGGCATACAACGCGCCTACAAACTGGCAGAGAAGAATTTGGTGAAAAACGGAAACAACCGGATTGTACTCTGTACAGATGGAGATTTTAATATTGGCATTTCAAGTCCGGAAGAATTGGGGCAATACATCGAAAGCAAACGTAAAACAGGTATATTCCTGACTGTACTGGGCTACGGAATGGGCAATTACAAAGACAACCGGCTGCAAACTCTGGCGGAAAAAGGAAATGGAAATCATGCGTATATCGACAACATCCAGGAAGCAAACAAAGTACTGGTCAATGAGTTTGGAGGTACCATGTATACCGTGGCAAAAGATGTAAAAATACAGTTAGAATTCAATCCCCTGAATGTAAGCGCATACCGCCTTATCGGATACGAAAGCCGGATGCTCAACAAAGAGGATTTCAACGACGATACAAAGGATGCCGGTGACCTGGGTGCCGGACATACGGTGACAGCTCTTTACGAGATTATTCCGGCTGGAGTGAAAAGCTCTTTTGGAACAGTGGACGACTTGAAATACACCACGAGCGAAAAGAAAAAAACGGCGGACACCAAAAGCTCTTTCGGCAACGAATTGCTCACGGTGAAGCTACGCTACAAAGAACCTGCTGCCGATGTCAGTAAACGAATGGATGTTTCGGTTTTGTTGAGCAGCCTGAAGAAAAAGCCAAGTGAGGATTTCAAATTTGCTACAGCTGTTGCGATGTTTGGACAATTACTGAAAGATTCAGACTTTAAAGGGAACGGAAATTACGCCCGGGTAATCAGTCTCGCACAAGAAGGAATCGGAAATGACAAGCATGGATACAAAAAAGAATTTATTCGCCTGGTTTCATCAGTGGAACAGATGGAGAAATAGAAAAGAGACAAAAGACACAGACGCAAATGTTATCCGAAATTGTCCCGTAAAATAATTTTCTTCCTTTTAACAATACGTTTTACATAACACCTGAACATGAAACAGCCCGCCATATTACATTTGTGCGGGCTGTTCTTCTATGCAATCGACTAACTAGGTAAGTAGTCTGATAAAAATCATCGCCATGTATACAATCTATTATACAACTTATTTTCAATGCACTACAGATATATACTGACAACAAATCAGGAACCTTTATTTAAAACTTTTTATTCAGTATTCTCACGGCATTGAGAATAGCAAGTAAAGCCACACCGACATCGGCAAATACGGCTTCCCACATATTGGCAACGCCAAATCCGCCCATCACCATCACAATAAGTTTCACGCCCAAAGCCAGAACAATATTCTGCATAACAATGACACGTGTTGCTTTTGAGATGCAAATAGCCAAAGCTATTTTCGATGGATGATCGGTCTGGATAATCACATCCGCTGTTTCGATAGCCGCATCAGAACCCATTCCGCCCATGGCAATACCTACATCGCTGAGCGCCAGAACAGGAGTATCGTTAATTCCATCTCCGACAAAAGCCACGACATTGTTTTTATCGGCTTTGATTTTATCCATTTCATTGACTTTCTGCTCCGGAAGCAAATCGCCATAAGCTTCATTTATCCGGAGTTTTCGAGCAACAACCTCCGTAATCCCTTGTTTATCGCCACTCAACATGACCGTCTTTTCAATACCTTGTTTCTCCAGATTCTGTATCGCTTCGACAGCATCCTCTTTTATTTCATCCGCGATGACAATATAGCCGGCAAACTTATTATCAATAGCAGCAAGAATGGTCGTTTCGGGAATAGTATCAATTTCCTGCGGATAATCAATCCGGAGAGCACGCATCAGTTTGCCGTTTCCGGCTGCCGCCAGCTTCCCATTGACAACACCGGTCAGCCCCTGCCCTGCCACCTCTCTCACTTCCGCAACCGTATTCAGCAGATAGCTTCCATCGCCATATTTCATAACGGCTTTTGCAATAGGATGTGTTGAGTTTTGCTCCAGAGACTTCACATACGAAAGGAACTCCTTTTCACTAGAATCGCTTGTTTTCACTTCCTGCACGTTAAAAACGCCTTTGGTCAATGTTCCTGTTTTATCAAAAACAACCGTATTTACCTTGCAAAGAGTATCGAGAAAATTTGCACCTTTAAAAAGAATACCGTGCCGGGAAGCAGCACCAATCCCCCCGAAGTACCCCAAAGGGATAGAGATGACCAATGCACACGGACACGAAACAACAAGGAAAATAAGTCCGCGGTAGAGCCAGTCCCGAAACACATAATCTGCCACAAACAAGGCCGGAATTAACGTAATAGCCAAAGCCAGGAAGAACACCATGGGGGTGTAAATCCGTGCAAATTTCGTAATCATCAATTCCGTTCTGGCTTTTCGGGCAGTAGCATTTTGCACCATATCAAGGATACGGGAAATGGTACTGTCTGTAAATTCTTTTGTGACCTCCACCTCAATAACTTTCTCAAGATTGATCATGCCTGCCAGGACATTTTCTCCTGAACGGATCACAGAAGGTGTACTCTCACCGGTGAGCGCCTGGGTATCAAAACTACTGTCAGGGGAAATCATCCGGCAATCCAACGGAACTCTTTCTCCGGCTTTCACCTGAACCATATCGCCCACCTTCACATCGGTAGGAGCCACCGTTTGATACCCATCTCCTCGTTTCACGGTAGCCGTTTCGGGCTTGATATCCAGCAAGGCCTTGATACTTTTCTGAGCCCGGCTAACGGCTGAATCCTGAAACAATTCGCCGACCGCATAAAACAACATCACGGCAACTCCTTCCGGATACTCCCCTATACAAAAAGCACCTATTGTGGCGACACTCATCAGGGTGAATTCGTTGAAAACATCTTTGTGGATGATGCTTTCCCAACCTTCGATAAATACCGGAGCAGCAACAATCAGGTAAGCCATCAGGTACCAGCCAAGACGAAAACCGCCGGAGAAAAAACCGACAACAGCCGTATGATCCAATACGATACCCGAAACAAGCATGGCAAAAGAAAGAATGCCGGGAAGAAATGCTTTGAGAGGGAATGTTCCATTTCCTTCATCCGTCTGATGATGGGAGTGATTGTGTGTATGTGTATGTTTAGAATGCTCTTTATGAGCTTGTGTTTCTACACCTTGCTCCCTATGACTGCAACAAGAGCAGGAGCTTTTTTTTATATTCGGAGTATAAGCCATCGCATTTTCTTATTTAGAATAATTCTATGGCAAAGATAGGATTCTATTCGTGCAACTGAGTTGCAGAATGCGAGCATTGGTCACAGAGACCTTTCAAAACAAAGTTTATATTTTCTAAAACAAATCCCTGAGGCAATTTCACCTGGGGAATCGCAATATTCTCCAGGCAATATGTTTTTTTACAATGAGTACAATTGAAATGAACATGCAACTGGTTCAGATGACACATACAATCAGGACGACACACCGAATACTTAGCCGACCCTGTTCCGTCATCAATACTATGAATCAATAGATTATCATGAAACAGGTTGATTGTTCTGGAAATAGTGGATTTATCAATCGTAACAAGATCTTCTTCCAGAGTCGTAAGACTGAAAGCAGTATCCTGCTCCATCATTGCCTTCAATATCAAAATGCGAACGGCAGTAGGCTTAATACCTCTTTCATTGAGCCGTTCTTCATATATATCATTCATAAGCTTACTTCTTTAGACCTCAAAGATAGAGATAAACAAAGATAGAAGATTTTGTTTAAATCATTACATCCCATTATACCCGGTGAGACATATCCGGCTATATATTTCTCCCAAAAAGCCAAACTCAGAACCGATTCATTTTCTATATGTTTTCTATGCCATTTTCCCGATATTCTTTCGGTGTACATCCATATTTACTCATAAACAATCTAAAGAATGTAGACCGATTGGAAAATCCTGATTTATAAATAATTTCATCAATTGTCATCTGACTTTTCAGTAACATTTTTTGAGCACATAACAAACGGCATTCCCGAATCATAAACGAGGGACTTTCAGCTCCCAGCTGAGATATTTTGCGAGATAAATGCCTTGAACTCATATTAAGTTTTTCTGCTATGAATTGGTTCGAAAGTTCTGTTTCCGTTATATTTTTTTCGATAACATCGAGTACATCCGACAGGAACTTAACATTTTCTTTGTGCTCAAGCTTCCCTTTCTCAATAACAAATGCACTAATCGGAGAATCGAAATAATCTTTCAATGTATCTTTTACCGATAGAAGAGAAGAAACAGAGGCTTTCAGATAATTCGGGTCAAAAGGTTTAGCAATATACATCTGCGCTCCGGAATCCAAACCCGCAATTTGATCCTCAACAGAATGCTTTGCGGAGATGAGAATCAGCGGAATATGCGAATATTTTTTGTTATTCTTGATTTCTTTAGCTAATTCTATTCCGTTATAGCCCGGCATCAGAACATCGCAAATAATGACATCCGGTATATGGATATTAAGTTGCTCAAACACCCATGTGGAGTCATCAACAGGAATCACATTATACTCATTTTTGAAAATATCACAGATCAGCCATAAGATCTCTGCATCATCATCAATAACAAGCATTGTTTGCTTTCCTTTATCAAACTCATAATAAGGTATCTGAATATCTTCTTCTCGTTCATAGTAATGCTTGACATCTCTTAGACTGTCATGAACTTTGATTGTAAGTCCGGATGTATTTTCGTCTATCTCCTTCGATGGTATTTCTATTGAAAACCGGGTATTTACTCCAACTTCACTGGAAACGTCAATTCGCCCATTCAAGAGTTGTACCATATTATAAGAAATCGCAAGTCCTAACCCATTGCGATAAGAACCTTTAATATTTTCTCTGTTTTCGAAATTATCAAGAATAGTATAACGATTGAAAATTTTACTCAAATCTTCTTCCTTGATCCCTTGTCCTGAATTTTGAATAGAGAAACAAAGCCTGTCGTCTGAATGCTTTGCCTCAATTTCGATCCGACCATTTTCATTCACATATTTAATCGCATTCGATATCAGGTTAATAAGAATAGTATATAAGAAATTATAATCCGTATTCCAGTCTAATTTGCTCTGAATATTTTTCACGAATGTAATATTCTTCTCAGAAATAAGATTTTTAAACGAATCGCATATTTCTTCAATGACCGAATTAACATCAACCGATTCAATTTTGGGCTGCTGATTTCCGGTTTCTATTCGTCTGAATTCAATCAGGTTCTGAATTAAACGATTCATTCTTTCCGCATTTCGTTGTATCAGCCTGGCATTTTCGACAACATAACTATCACTTTGCGAATACTTTATAATCCGATCACATGGCCCATAGATTAATGTCAGTGGACTACAAAACTCATGGGCTATGTTTGTAAAAAAGCGAAGCTTAGATTCATGAATATCTTCCTGATGCTGTTGTTGTAACTTATACAATGCCTTTCTTTTCTTTTTTATCTCTTTGACGTATGCAGCTCTGACAAGCATCGATATCAAGAAAAGGAATAAAATCGTATACAACGCATACGCCCAATTACTAGCATACCAGGGAGGAGTTATTCGGATTATAATGGTATATACAGGACTTTCGTAGCCACTTAATTTATTTCTATATTTTGCTTTTAAGGTATATGTTCCCGACGGAATACTTGTAAAAGAAATCTGATTTGAAAATCCGTTATTAATCCATTCCTTACTCAGTCCATCTAATTGATAATAATAATTATAGTCATTTCCATTAATGTAGTCGAGTGCAACCAACGATATTGAAAAAAAATTCTCCCTATAAGTTAGTTTTAGGTATTTCTGTCCATTATTCAGAGTGATGTAATCATTTATATTTTTTTGATTTCCAAAAATAGCCAGATTACTAAAAAGAATAGGAGGTTGATAAATTCCGGTAGAATCGCCGGTGTCATAAATGGTCACGAAGCCATTAATTCCTCCAAAATATAGAGAACCGCTATCCTCATCTTTAAAAGAGGCTCCATCGCTATATTCAAGAACCTGCAATCCATTAAATTGATTATAAGTATGTAAACTATTTAGCTTTGTATTAAAACGAACGATTCCCCGATTTGTACTTAACCACAAATTGCCATTATTATCAGGAAGGAAAGAATGCACGGTGTTATTGGGAAGGCCATTGGTTTCATCAAACAAAGAGACTTTTCCCGAAGGAGTTTGTTTTATCAGTCCTAAACTAGTCCCTAACCACAAATTATTACCGGCATCACAGGCAATCGCATAAATATCATTAGCGCTTTGGTTGTGAAAATGATTTTTATAATCAATATTCCGAAGTGTTTCTAAATTTCTGTTTTTGTTCAGGAAATAAGCTCCATAACCTCTGTTTCCAAACCATAATCTTCCATTCCGTTGGTCATTATATAATGTAAAGAAATAATTCTGGAAATCAATTCCATTCAGAACCAATAACCTCTCAGAGGCTATGATTTGGGGCGTATGATTATGCCATCGCAAAGATAGTTTAACAATCCCCGTACCCACTGTTGCAAGCCAAAGTGTTGAATCATTTAGCTCACAAATTCCATGAATGTACTTAACCGGTAACTTGTCGGCAATCAAATTCATTTTATGCATTGTTTTCTCATGAAAGGAATAGTAGGAAATCCCGCTTTCAGTGCCAATCCATAAGATATTGTGTTTACTTTTCTCAAATGCATAAACCTGGTTATCGGCAAGTTCGCTGTTTCCTGTAGTGAAATAACGAACCAAGTCACTGTTCAACTCTCCATTGATTCCAAAATTAGGCACACACACTACCCCATCTCCTTTTGTGCCAATCCATAAAGTGTTGGCTGCATCTTTAAATAAAGCACGTACAGGTTTTTCTACACGTATGCCATTATTTCTAAATGTATACGACTGAATTTTGTATAATCCTTTCGAGAGCATATATACTCCTTGCCCGTCAGTTCCGATCCAAATCAAATCCTGATATTTATCTTTCAACATACAAAAGACTCCGGATTTGATCCCAATATCTGAAATATTATATTTGTCGACCTTATCACTAGTGTAGGTTAACCGTATAACACCATTGGTTTTAAAACTTATGTAATAATCATCGTGATGTTTAATAATAGATGAAATAATTCCTCTCTCTTGAATTTCATCTTTCAGAGAATATACATATATCTTTTTATTGGTGAGGAAATTGAATTCGTAAAGGATATCCTTATCATCGACATAATAAATAACATCGGGCAATCCTTTCTCATGAAAACAATATTTCATACGTCCAAAATCATTGGCTATCTGTTCATTTACCAATTTTATTTTCCCGTGTTCTCCCTGATTTATATTAAAACAGAAATTCTTTCCGTTTTTCTGAAAAATAAAAATCTTGTTCTGAGATGTAATCGTAAATCCGCTGATTTGCTGAAAGGTTACACCCGGTAAAGAAATTAATTCAAATACTTTTGAGACTTTATTGTAACAATAGATTTTGTTACTTTCTTTAATAATAAAGATGCGATTATCTATATCTTTATCAATAAAATAAAGTCCTTTAAACTGATCGAAGATTGTTATTTTTCCGGTTTTCTTATTCAGACGATTTAATCCATAATTGGTATACACCCATAAAATATTATCCTCAGCCTCGATAAGATTCTCAATTATATTTCCCGACAAATTATGATTATTGTTAGATGGTTTGAATAAATGAGGGTGCAACCCATTGAAAAGATTTAGACCATCGCAAGTCCCAAACCAGACATATCCTTCTCTATCTTGAAGAATAGACAAAATTGCACTATTTGATAATCCATCGCGATTTGTTATTTGTCGAATGTTGTTCGCATTAGCAAAAACGACGCAAAATAGAAGTCCTAAAATGAGATAAATCTTTGAAGAGTAATAATACAACATGGTGAATCGTTTCATAAGGTTTTATTTATCACAACAAATATAATGATATTGCACTTTCCTCATCCGGCTTGCGCTATGTAATTAAATGTTGAGAAGTCTCGAATTTAGACAATATAGTATCAATTCAGGACATTTACAAAAAACAGATAGAATGACTTCTTTCCGATCATAAAACAACTTCTATTTTTGTATCAGTTCTATTTTCGATTTAATCCATATTATTTTCTGATATGAATAGAAAATTAGGGGATTAAAAATCCATAGATTTAATGAAAAACAGAAAAACATGAAAGCCCTAACAAGCCATACCACATACACGATGATTTTATTGTTCATCCTCCTTACACTGTCTTTGCCGGTAGAGAGTAAGGACAAAATACCCTGTTCTGATTCAAATTTAGAAAAAGCCAGACAAACATTAAATTCGCTATACAAATACTATTCAAATACAAACCCGAACCTCTTGCGAGAAAATTATCCACCCGCTGCTGATTCTAAAGTTACATACCTGGCAAGCGAACAACCGGACATACCTAATGAATATTCCTATCTATGGCCTTACTCAGGCGTTTTCTCGGCTGTGACTGCATTGTACATCACCTCGGGAGAGCAATATTATAAAGACTTGCTATTAAAAAAAGCCTTGCCCGGATTGAACGAGTATTTGGATAAAAAGAGAATCCCGACAGCTTATTCATCGTATATTATTTCGGCACCCGTTTCTGATAGATTTTATGATGACAACCTGTGGATAGGAATTGATTTTATCGATTTATATATATATACCCATGATAACCGCTTTTTGGATAAAGCCAAAATGGTCTGGAAATTTATTGAAAGTGGTACAGATAAAGTTCTCGGAGGAGGAATTTATTGGTGTGAACAGAAAAAAGAGAGCAAGAATACCTGTTCAAATGCCCCTGCCGCAGTTCTGGCTTTAAAATTATACCGGGCAACTCAGGATTCGTCTTTTCTGTTCAAAGGTAAGGAATTATATGATTGGACAAAAAAACATTTACAAGATCCTGAAGATTACCTATACTATGACAACATCAACCTACATGGGAATGTTGACAAAAAGAAATATTCTTACAATAGCGGACAGATGATGCAAGCCGCAGCATTGCTTTATATAATAACAAAAGACACAAAATATTTGAATGAGTGTAAGAATATAGCCGCAGCATCCTATAGCTATTTCTTTTCTGCAACGTCAGGCAACTCAGAGAAATACCGGATTTTAAATGATGGCAACATCTGGTTTGCCGGTATTATGCTGCGTGGTTACATCGAGCTTTATCATATTAATAAAGAAGACACTTACATAAAAGCTTATTGTTCCAATCTAAGTTCTGCATGGAATCAGATGAGAGATCAGAATGGGTTATTCAATACCGACTGGAACAAAAAAAAAGAGGATTCAACCAAATGGCTACTAACGCAGGCTGCTTTTGTTGAAATGTACGCACGTTTAGCAGAATTAAGTAAACTTATAAATTCTAAATAATATATTTGTATGAGAAAAAGACATCTCTATGCCTGTGCAACACTTTCAGCTCTTTTCTTTATAGACAAGGCTTATGCCACAGATTTTACCATTGCAAAAGACAATCTGACTGTAGAAACAAAAAAGGATTTTAAGGAAATTCCTGATTATTCAAGGACAAACAGACCTCCCAAGGACAAACGATTGTTTACTTCAGATGCTGTGGATAAGGAAATAATGCGTATAAAAAAGATATTGAGGAATCAGAAGCTTGCCTGGATGTTTGAGAATTGTTTTCCAAATACATTAGACACAACCATCCGCTATTATAAAACGAACGGAGAAGATGATACATTGGTTTACACCGGAGATATCCATGCAATGTGGCTCCGCGATTCCGGAGCACAAGTCTGGCCTTACATCCAATTGGCTTCTAAAGATGAAAAATTACGGAAAATGCTGGCCGGAGTGATTCGCCGTCAATTCAAATGTATTCTTATTGATCCTTACGCAAATGCATTTCTTGACCCTCACGATCCGAATCCGGATCATAACTGGATGACGGATATGACAGATATGAAACTCGAATTGCATGAACGAAAATGGGAGATCGATTCGCTTTGTTATCCTATCCGTTTAGCATACGCATACTGGAAAAAAACGGGTGACACCAGTGTTTTTGATGAAGAATGGCTGAAAGCATTAGAAAACATCCTGAACACATTTCACGAACAGCAAAGAAAGAAAGGAAACGGCCCTTATACTTTCAAAAGAAAAACAGACAGGGCTTTGGATACACTGAATAATGATGGATTAGGAGCTCCGGTCAATCCGGTTGGACTCATTGTCTCTTCATTCAGACCTTCTGATGACGCGACAACTCTGCAATTTCTGATTCCTTCAAATTTTTTCGCGGTCAGTTCTCTACGTAAAGCTTCTGAAATTTTGAAAAAAGTAAATGGGAAAAATGAGCTGGCCAAACAATGTGACGATTTGGCTTTGGAAGTAGAAACAGCATTAAAAAAACACGCGACCTACAACCATCCGAAATATGGCAAAATCTATGCTTACGAAGTCGATGGATTTGGAAACCATTTCTTAATGGATGATGCAAATGTCCCCAGTCTTTTAGCGATGCCTTATTTGGGGGATATAGATGTAAATGACCCAATCTATCAAAACACGAGAAAATATCTCTGGAGCAAAGACAATCCATACTTCTTTAAAGGAACTGCAGCCGAAGGAATCGGAGGGCCGCATGTCGGCTATGATATGATTTGGCCCATGAGCATCATGATGAAAGCGTTTACAAGCCGGAATGATACGGAAATTAAGGAATGTATAGAAACCATTATGAGAACAGATGCCAATACCGGATTTATTCATGAATCGTTTAATAAAAACAATCCTGAAGAATTCACAAGATCTTGGTTTGCCTGGCAAAATTCTTTGTTTGGAGAATTAATTATAAAGCTTGTAGATGAAGGAAAACTCGACTTACTGAATAGTATAAACGTTCAATAAGAAAGTATTTCAAATTATTTACATGATACAAATTGCAGACAATAAATAGAACATAGATTCTTTTATTGACACAGTCTTATTTACAGTTTCAGATCCATTTTAGGTATAAGTAGTTCAACAAAATTAGTTTCATGTATCTAATTTTACATATTGTTATATCGCTATTACAAAGTTAACTAAAATGATATAGCTTATTTTGTTTACGCTACTTAGCTGGAATTTCCATTTCAAACATAGGAACTATTTTCAAAATATCATACATATACTTACAACTAATTATGAACATTCACTTCAGAAAAGAATTAAATAAAAACATCATGAAAAGATTTTCGCTCTTACTCTTTGGCTTTATCTCTTGTTTACAGCTTATCCTTGCACAAAACATAACTGTTGCAACCTATAACGTTCGTTATGACAATGAAGAAGATGCAAGACGCGGGGATGGATGGAAAAACAGATGTCCGGTTCAGGTAAAAATGATTCTTTTTAACGACATAGACATTCTGGGAACTCAGGAGGTTTTAAACAACCAGTTGTTAGATCTGCAAAAAGGACTTCCGGAATACGAATATATCGGTGTTGGAAGAGATGACGGGAAGACAAAAGGCGAATATGCCCCTATTTTTTACAAGAAAAGTAAATTTAGGTTATTGGATTCGGGACATTTCTGGCTTTCTGAACACGAAGGTTATCCGAATAAAGGATGGGATGCTGTTTTACCCCGTATTTGCACCTGGGGAAAATTCGAAGTCAAGGAATCGGGAAAAGAACTTTGGTTTTTCAACCTGCACATGGATCACGTTGGAACGGAAGCCCGGTCACAAAGTGCAAAACTTGTTCTGAAAAAGATCAAAGAGATGTGCAATAATGCACCCGTAATCCTAACTGGAGATTTTAATGTAGACCAGACATCTGAAAGCTATCGGTTACTTGCCGAATCAGGTGTACTCTTCGATTCATACAATGTTACAAAACTCCGATATGCCACAAATGGGACCTTCAATGCATGGAGTACAAGTAATTTTACAGAAAGCAGAATTGACCATATTTTTGTTTCGAAAAACTTAACGGTAGAAAGATATGGAATACTGACCGACACTTATCGTTCTGCCGGAGAAAATTCGAAAGAAACACACGAAGGTGATTTTCCGGTTGACCTGAAAGTGAAAAATTATATTGCTCGACTGCCTTCCGATCACTTTATGGTCAAAACCGGTATTTTTCTAAAAAAATAAACCGGCTATAAGTCATCGTCCAATCTTTTGTTCTCTGAGACTCTTTGTCAGCAGAGAATAGACTATCATTTCATAAAAGAACAGTTGTCTCTCCGTTCTATTTATTGAAAAAAATAAAATCAGAAGAGAAACAATAAAGCAAAGAAAGAGATGATAATCAATGTTTAATTTGCAATATTGAAAGGCATACTCCATGCAATACAAAAGTAATTATGTAATAAAATAATACTTAGGCATATTTATTCTTGAAAAAATTTATTTAACCGAAGATACCGAATCATTATGAATTTCAGAATCAAACAAATTGTCGCTCTGATAATAGCGGGGTTTACTTCTTATTTCACTTTTGGACAAAAAACACCGGTAGATTATGTCAATCCTTACATCGGAAATATAAGCCATCTCCTTGTGCCGACATACCCGACAGTTCATTTGCCCAACAGCATACTGAGAGTATATCCGGAGAGGGAAAATTTTACAGGAAACACAATCAGAGGCTTACCATTGATTATCACAAGCCACAGAGGTAGCTCGGCATTCAATCTAAGTCCTTATCAGGGTAAGATACAAGATGCAAAAAGTGTTATCGATTATGTATATGATCAGGAAGTGATAAAACCTTATTTCTACAAAGTATATCTGGATGATTACGACATACAGGTTCAGTTTGCTCCTTCTCATCAATCGGGAATCTATGCTTTGAATTTTAAAAATGAGGCAGAACCTCCTTATCTGATTTTCAATACGCGTAATGGAACGCTCCGGAATTTAGGAAAAGCAATTCAGGGATATCAGGATATCGGAAACGGGACGAAAGTTTATATCTATCTGGAAACGGATATAAAACCGGAATTAGTTGGGACACATCAACAAGATAAAATTGACTCTGCCTCGTTGACAACAACAGGAGGAAATGCATATTTTATTCTGAAATATCCGCCCAAAACCAGCTCTCTGAAAGTGAGATATGGTATTTCTTTTATAAGCGAAGAACAAGCCAAAAACAACCTCCGGAGAGAAATAGCAGATTACAATCTGGAAAAGGTAGCCAATGACGGGAAAAAAGTATGGAACAATACCTTGAATAAAATTGCCGTCACAGGAGCAAACGAAACCGATAAAACAATCTTTTACACATCCCTTTATCGAACGTATGAAAGAATGATAAATCTGTCGGAAGACGGGAAATATTTCAGCGCCTTTGACGGCAAAATACACGATGACAAAGGAATTCCTTTTTACACAGATGACTGGATTTGGGACACCTTCAGGGCTGCTCATCCTCTAAGAGTGATTATTGAACCTAAAATGGAAGGAGATATTATTAATTCTTTTATTCGAATGGCTGAACAGATGCCAAATCAATGGATGCCAACCTTCCCTGAAGTAAACGGCGACAGTCGAAGAATGAATTCAAATCACGGGGTTGCCACGGTTATTGATGCATACAATAAAGGACTTCGCGGATTCGACCTGGAAAAAGCATATCTCTTTTGCAAAGCAGCTATAACGGAGAAAACGTTGGCTCCATGGTCGTCAAAACCAGCCGGTATTTTAGATCAATTTTACAAGGACAACGGCTATTTTCCGTGTCTTGATCCAGGCGAAAAAGAGTCGGTTCCGGAGGTTCAAGGAGGAGAGAAAAGACAGCCGGTCGCGGTGACATTAGGCACGGTGTATGATGAGTGGTGTCTCGGGAATATCGCACAGGTTTTAGGAAAAAAGGAGGATGCCGATTATTTTCTGAAGAGAAGCCTCAATTACCACAAAATATTCAACCCCAAAACGCTATTTTTTCACCCCAAAGACAAAAATGGAGAATTTATGCCGAATCTGGATTATCGTTTCCCTCCGGGAATAGGAGGTCGGGACGCTTATGACGAAAACACCGGTTATGTATATCGATTTGATTTATTACATAATATTGGTGACTTAGTGAATCTAACCGGAGGAAATCAAGCTTTTGTGAATGCCTTGGAGGATATGTATAACACTCCTTTAGGCTGGGGGCGCCCCGATTTTTATCATATTTATGCAGATCACACCGGAAATGTCGGACAATTTTCTATGGGAAATGAACCGGCAATGCATATTCCTTATCTCTATTCTTATGCCGGACAACCGTGGAAAACACAGAAAAGAGTACGAAGTCTGTTAAAGATGTGGTTTCGGGACGATTTGATGGGAGTTCCGGGCGATGAAGACGGTGGTGGGTTAACATCCTTTGTCGTATTCTCTATGATAGGGTTTTATCCTGTAACTCCGGGTTTGCCGATGTATGTGCTGGGAAGTCCGGCCTTTGAAACAGCAAAACTAAACCTGGGCAACGGAAAGTCCTTTGAAGTAGTATGCTTTAACTATTCTCCCGAAAATAAATACATTCAATCCGCAAAACTAAATGGGCAGGAATGGAATAAGTCTTGGTTCAGCCACGAAGAGCTGGAAAAAGGAGGGAAATTAGAGATTACGATGGGAAAATATCCAAACAAGCAATGGGCTTCTGGAGTAGAATCCATTCCTCCGTCCTTCAAAATGGGACAAACAAACAGAAAAAACTAGTATTCAATAATTTAATAAATTTACATAATGCGTTGTATAAACTATTTCAAATACAGTTTTTCATTGATTGCAGTATCTTGTTTTTCGTTACTTACTTCTGCACAACAAAAAACAGAAGCTATTGATTACGTGAGTGTTCTGACAGGAACATTGTCTAAATTCGAACTTTCCACGGGAAATACATATCCGGTAATTGCCCGGCCGTGGGGAATGAATTTTTGGCAACCTCAGACCGGAAATATGGGAGATGGGTGGTCGTATGTGTATACGGCAGATAAAATCAAGGGATTTAAACAAACCCATCAACCAAGTCCATGGATAAATGATTACGGGCAATTCTCCATTATGCCGATAGAAGGAGAACCTGTGTTTGATCAGGAGAAAAGGGCCAGCTGGTTTTCTCACAAGGCAGAAATAGCAAAACCTTATTATTATAAAGTTTACCTGGCAGATCACGATATTACAACGGAGATTGCACCAACGAGTCGTGCGGCAATGTTTCAGTTCACATTTCCTGAAAGCAAAGATTCGTATGTCGTTATTGATGCTTTTGACAAAGGTTCGTATATTAAAATCATTCCTTCGGAAAATAAGATTACAGGATATACAACGCGAAACAGTGGCGGAGTACCTGAAAATTTCAAAAACTATTTTGTGGTAATCTTCGATAAAGCCTTTACGTACAAAGCGACAGCCAATGGAAATGACATTCGGGTGAATGAACTAGAAGCGAAAGTTGACCATGCGGGTGCTATTATTGGTTTTAAGACAAAAAAGGGAGAAATCGTTCACGCAAAAGTAGCTTCTTCTTTTATTAGTCTGGAACAAGCCGAGCTGAATCTTAAGGAGCTTGGAAACAATACGTTTGAACAAGTGACTCAAGCCGGACGAAAAGCGTGGAATGATGTGCTGTCAAGAATTGAAGTCGAAGATGATAACATCGATAATATTCGCACTTTTTATTCCTGTCTTTATCGGTCTGTTCTTTTTCCTCGCGAATTTTATGAAATTGACAAATCAGGAAAACCGATCCATTATAGTCCGTACAACGGACAAGTACTACCGGGATACATGTTCACAGACACCGGGTTCTGGGATACTTTCCGTTGCCTGTTTCCATTCTTAAACCTGGTCTATCCTTCTATGAATACGAAAATGCAGGAAGGGCTGGTCAATGCTTACAAAGAGAGTGGCTTTTTACCGGAATGGGCAAGTCCGGGACATCGTGATTGTATGGTTGGGAACAACTCAGCTTCCATTGTTGCTGACGCTTATTTGAAAGGTTTGAGAGGGTATGACATCGAGACATTATGGGAAGCCTTGAAGCATGGTTCTGAAAATCAAATGAAGGGGACTTCTTCCGGACGTGTTGCATACAAAGAATATAATAAATATGGATATGTTCCCGACAATATCGGTGTCGGACAGAGTGCTGCGCGGACTCTTGAATATGCCTATAATGACTGGACAATCTATGAACTGGGAAAGAAACTTGGTAAGCCGGCAAGCGAAATCGATATTTATAAACAACGGGCGTTGAATTACAAGAATGTATTTAACCCCCAATATAAGTTAATGAGCGGTCGGAATGACAAAGGGGTATTTGATCCTAATTTTATTGCAGAAGATTGGAGTAGTGCATTTTGTGAAGGAAACAGCTGGCATTGGAGTTTTTGTGTTTTTCACGATCCGAAAGGACTCATAAACCTAATGGGAGGAAACCGAAATTTCAACGCAATGATGGATTCCGTATTCATTGTTCCATCGAACAAAGGGATGAAAAGTCGGGGCATTATCCATGAAATGAGAGAAATGCAGGTGATGAACATGGGACAATATGCGCATGGAAATCAACCAATCCAACACCTGGTGTATTTATATAATTATTCGGGACAACCCTGGAAGACTCAATATTGGGCAAGAGAAATAATGGATAAACTGTACAATCCGAATCCGGATGGATATTGTGGCGATGAAGACAACGGACAGACCTCAGCTTGGTACGTATTTTCAGCTTTAGGATTTTACCCTGTTGCACCCGGAACCGACCAATATATTTTAGGCTCTCCGTTATTTAAATCCGTAAAAGTAAATCTTGAAAACGGGAATAAAATAATCATTAGTGCACCCAATAATAATAAAGCCAACAGGTATGTATATTCCCTGATGCTGAATAGCAAACCGTATTCAAAAAATTATCTAACGCATGGCAATTTGACAAAAGGCGCTCTTATCTATTATAAAATGGCTGATACCCCGAATAGAAACAGAGGAATCAGTCTGTCGGATATACCGTACTCATTTTCTGATGAGCAAAAGAAGTAAACTACTTCAATTTGAATACCAATGAATAAAGGAAGATATAATAGAGGACAAGATCGGAACAGAATAAAATATACAATTTCAGTATTGACATCCGATAATCTTTTGATTGAAAAAAGCACAGTGTCCACCTTCGAAAAGCCAAGGCAGACAAGCTTAATTCAATTTGGTAAATTCACAACAGAAATTTGCCGGGAACACCAAGCAACAACAAAAAAATGCCTAACGTTATTTGCTGTTCCAGATTCTCAGTTATCGGCAAATCCGAATTTGACACGAAACACCTATTATTAAATTTCCGATTCGAATAAGAACGAAATAATCATTTTAAGAAATTACACTTATAACATATATCATCTATGAAAACCCTTGTTGCATTTATCCTACTGAATAGTATCGTTCTTTTCAGTGTTGCAGGAAACAGGAAAGAACAAATCAAAAACACCAATCAGCTACCCTCTTGGGCTTTTGGTGGATTTATCAGACCGGAGGGAAAAAATCCGATTATTACGCCGGACACGTCTACAAAGTTTTTCTGCCCAATGAATGGAAAAGAAATGGGATGGGAAGAGAGTGACACATTCAATCCGGCTGCGGCCATAAAGGACGGAAAAATTGTAGTCCTTTATAGAGCGGAAGACAATACGGCACAAGGACTTGGCAGCAGAACTTCACGTATCGGGTATGCAGAGAGTTTGGATGGAATTACCATGTCGAAACGCACATATCCAGTTCTTTATCCGGACAACGACATTGCCAAACCTTTAGAATGGCCGGGAGGATGTGAAGATCCACGTGTTGCCGTAACCGAAGACGGGCTTTATGTTATGTTTTATACAGGCTGGAACCACCAGACTCCAAGACTTTGTGTGGCAACATCTAGGGATCTCATTCATTGGACTAAGCACGGACTTGCATTCGCAAAAGCTTATGACGGTAAATTTAAAAATATGGAGAGTAAATCAGCGTCAATTGTAACGAAGATCATTAATGGGAAACAGGTAATTACGAAGATAAATGGAAAATATCTGATGTATTGGGGCGAACAAATGATAAATGCAGCAACGTCAGAAGATTTAATTAACTGGACGCCGCAACTCAATGAGAAAGAGGAGTTAAAAGGCCTTGTTTATCCTCGTTATAAATATTTCGACAGTGCTTTAACTGAATGTGGTCCGCCCGCTATCCTTACAGAAAAAGGCATTTTATTGCTTTATAATGGTAAAAACCGGACAGATGACAAGAGAGACGAGCGTTTTAATCCCGGAACTTACAGCGCCGGACAGATTTTATTTGACACAAAAAATCCGTATAAAGTAATTGGACGTTTGGATGTTCCGTTTTTCAGGCCAATGGAAAAGTTTGAAAAAAGTGGACAATACAAAGATGGAACCGTATTCATAGAAGGCTTGGCCTTCCTCAAAAACAAATGGTATTTATACTATGGATGTGCCGACTCTAAGGTTGGTGTGGCTATCTATGATCCCACAAAAAAAACACAGGGAGATCCGATAGAATAATCAATCGATATAAATATTTTCCTTTTCTATATACCAGAAACATCTTCTGTATTTATTAGGAAAATAATTCATTACTATTCGAACAGTAGGAATACTTATCCAATCTCAGACAACGAATTTCTCGTTTTTTTAGAATCGGTAAGGAAGAGATTCGCTATCGATGAATCCTAAATAATCATCACAGATTTATAGAATAAAAACATGATTTCTATCAGTGAGTCGCAAGGTTTTCTTTGCAACTCACTGATTTATTATATATTTAGGCTTTCAGCAAAGGATACTTCCAGCTTCTTCTCATTATACTTTCCTCCCAAAACTCAATAATTCAATGGTCATGAAAAAACGGTATAATTAATACAATGTAACTTTTCATAATGAAACAACATTATCTATACAATTGATTAATAGTAAGTATTCCATATATACCGTAATTTTTTTACTATTTTATGTTTTGTGGAGCCTTTGCCGGATTTTTATGCAATGGTTTTTGTAAGTAATATTCACAGCCTCATAGTCAATGAATTTGAAAATAAATCAGAAGGATCATCCTCGGATAAATATGATTATAAGGTAAACTCATTCTTATCACATGATTTCATAGAAAAGCAGAATTATTAGCCTATTCTTCTTAGATAGTAAGCAAACTCAGAAGATTATCAATGAATTAAAAGCTTTGTTTAAAAGGCATATGATACCCCTATAAGACAAAACAGGTATAACAAACGGGATAAGTTCAGGTATAAAAAAAGTCAAACCAAAAGCAAAGAACAAAACATTGAAATGTTCACTCCTGCTAAAGCTATAAAAGGACAATCTGATCAGCAAAAGCAAAGAGATAAAGCTCATAATGATTTGTTTCTCCTGCAGCTTCTAAAGCGAAACATCTAATATATTAATTTTAAACAGATTGAAAAAACACACAAAGATTCAAAGGGTACATAAAGTCAGATATGCATCTGCCCCTTTGGTAAATATGATAGGGAAAATTACCGTCGCCTCTATTTATTTTTTTAACTCAGTCCGCATTAATTTATAAAAAGTGTATCTACTGAACCTTAATTCGGTAGCCTTAAGTATTTCCCCCTTTATTACTTTTCAAAGTATTTCAATAATGCTCAACTACAAGGAATACGGAAGAAGGTTTAAGCCTCTTTGCCTGCTCATTGACACGCAGAGTGGTTATTTTGACCTCGTCAACACCTCGTCCAAAGTTCAAACTATGCTATTTCAACAATAAGCCGCAGCGACACATTCGTGAACAATGACTTTTGCCTGTATGAAAGCCTGCAATCAGGGAGTTATAATCTGACTTTAGCGAATATCTGTTTCATGATTTTCAGATAAACAATCTTTTTCGATAATGCGAAATTGGGAAAGTGCTGATATATCAAAATATAAATAAGACTCACAATAAAGAAATAAATACATACATACTGATACTTACTAAGTGTTTTTCATCATAATTCTGTCTTATTTTAAGTGTATAATCACTAATTAAACTGCCTTGTATGATTTAAAGACAATGTAGTCTGATTATAGGACATGTGTGTTTTTTGTGTTTTTGTCCGGATCAACCACCGAATTTATAAGTATATATTTGCACATACCTTAATTTTATCAAAATACTATATTGCTAATCCAGGCATATCGAATCCAATTTGACATTTTTTCACTCTCTTCCAATATAGAAAGAAGAGAGAATTCATTTAGAAAGAAAAGAAATAAATATATGTTATTTAAACTTTTGTAAATCTAATAGACGACTAATATTAAACACTTAAATTTTTACTTTAATGGAAAGAATCATTCATCTTAATTTCAAAAAAGTATATGTTATACCTCTATGTCTGGTATTTCTTCACATCCTTTTTAGTTGCTCAGATAACATTGAGCCAGAAAGGTTTACATACTACCCACCCAGTGAAGGAAAAACAACCGGAGTTACTTCTTATTTCCCTGATTCCGGAGGGAGTGCAACAAAATTGATTTTACGAGGTCTGAATTTCGGCTCAGACACATCGTATATAAAAGTAACCGTCAATGGGCGAAACGCGAAAGTAATAGGTGCTGCTGATTCTGTTATTTATGCTATCGTTCCATCCAGAGCCGATACGGGATTCGTTAAAATATTCATCGGAAAGGGGTCAAACATAAAAGAACTTGCTTATGATAATAAGTTCAAATATCAATTTAAAAGTAATGTTACGACTCTTATCGGACAAGTTGGCTTAGACGGAACTGATGACGGAACGTATACAACATGTAAATTGAGGAGACCTTGGTTTATCGCTTCAGACAAAGAAGGTGTACTTTATATTATCGATGAGGGACGTGGACTATCTTCAGATGGAGGGTTAAGAAAAGCGATTGACGGAACAGTAACCACACTCATGAGAAATTCCGGAGGGCCGATGCAGTCTCCGACCGGATTAGCCTTTAGCTTATCACAGGATTCTTTATATATGCTAAATTCCTTATGGAATGAGAATAACATGAATACAGATGCCACTGTCGCATTATTAAAAAGAGAAGAAGGTTTTATTACGATTAAGCCTTATGTGAGGGTCAACTCAACATCCAAAGCGACAGGAATGGCAGTGCATCCCCAAACAGGTGACATCTTCTTTAATAGCCAAGTGGATGGGTATATCTACCGATACGATGTGCGTACCGGAACCTATACAGCCTTACGACAAGTACAGGGGACAGATACAGAGTTGAGATTATTGTTTAGTAAAGACGGGAAAACTCTGTATATCGTAGTTAAAAACAAACATTGTGTCTACAAAGCCAACTACAACGACCTTACCAAAGAAATAGATCAACCGGCAATCTGGTTAGGAGCATGGAACACATCGGGCAATGCAAATGGATTAGGAACTGTTGCCCGCTTTAACAATCCGTCGCAACCGGCAGTTGATACTTACGGGAATCTTTATATCCCGGATAAAGGGAATCATTGCATCCGGATGGTCACACCGGAAGGAATAGTATCAACCTATGCAGGAATACCGGGTACTTCCGGCAGCAAAGATGGCTTGCCCAGCGAATGTACATTTAATCAACCGGAAGCAGTTTGCTTTAATATTGACGGAGGGCTTTACGTTGCAGATCGCGGAAACCATGTGATTCGAAAAATAATGGTCGAATAAGCACCTACGCATATCAAACAAATAAACAACAATCAAACAATTAGAATACATGAGTAGATATTATATAAAATCAGTCGCAATTCTTATTGCTCTGTTTTGCTTCTCTTTATTATCAGCCCAATCCAATAATAGAGAAATAGCCGGAATTGTAAAAGACAAACAAGGTGAGCCCATAATCGGGGCAACCATTATTGCGAAGAATCAACCGGGTCTGGGAGCTTCTACCAATATTGATGGGGCATTTAAAATAAAGGTAGGGGAATATGACATTTTAGTTATTTCTTACATTGGACATAAGAGTAAGGAATTTCCGGTTGTAAATATAAAAGGGACACTAAATGTGGTATTAGAAGAAGATGAAAGGTTTCTGGATGAAGTTGTTGTAACAGCCGGAGGAACACAACAGCGGAAATTGACATTATCCGGAGCAATCACAAACGTTGACACAAAGACAATGAAAGTGCCAACAGCAAATATAAGTAATGCTTTGGTTGGAAATGTCGCCGGTATCATTGGCCGGCAGACATCCGGCGAACCGGGAAGCAATAATACGGAATTCTGGATTCGGGGGATAAGCACTTTCGGTGCTAATTCTTCTGCACTCGTGTTAGTAGACGGTATTGAGCGTTCGTTAGACCAGTTGAATGCTGAGGATATCGAATCATTTGCCGTACTAAAAGATGCATCTGCTACGGCAATATATGGCTCAAGAGGAGCAAATGGCGTTATTTTGATCACAACCAAAAGAGGTTCGGCGGGAAAAGTGAATATCAATGCTAAGTTTGAGACTGGCTATAATACGCGTTCCCGGACACCTAAATATGCAGACGGAGTGACTTATGCCAACATGGCAAATGAGGCAAGAATGACTCGCTACCAGGATCCATTGTATTCTGATCAGGAAATAGCAATCATTAACTCCGGACTGGATCAAGATCTCTATCCCAATGTTGACTGGGCCAGTGTAGTTCTAAAAGAGGGAGCTCCTAATGCTAGAGCCTCCTTATCTTTAAGTGGCGGTGGAGCGACAGCCAGATATTATGTATCAGGGAGCTATTATACCGAAAAGGGAATCTATAAAACCAATAGCACATTAAATAAATACAATACAAACTCAACTTACGAGAGATATAACTATCGGATGAATGTGGATATTGATGTAACAAAATCAACATTACTGAGAGTCGGTGTCGGTGGATATTTAATTAATCAAAACAGACCCAGTATGTCGACAAGTGATATATGGGGCTCCATTGCAAACCTGACTCCAATCACAGTTCCCCGCATGTATTCAAACGGATATATACCGACTTATGGCGAAGGAAATACGATGAATCCGGAGGTTCAACTGACACGTACTGGGTATGCTACATCCTGGGAAAATAAAGTCGAAACGAATATATCTCTGGAACAATCATTAGAAATGTTAACCAAGGGGCTGAAATTTATTGGAACTTATTCTTTTGATAATTATTCAAGTAATAAAATCACAAGAACGAAAAATCCGGAGCTTTGGAAGGCTGATGGACGAGATGCAACAGGCGATTTGATTCTAAGAAGAGTAAAAGAAGCCTCCTTAATGTCTCAGAGCACCTCTTCCTCCGGAGACAGAAGATATTATTTAGAAGCAAAGATGATTTATGACAGATTGGTAAATAAAGATCATCGATTGGGTGGGCTATTAATGTATTATCAACAAGAAACAGGCACCACTGCCGGCGCAGACGCTACAAACTGGAAGAATCTGATACCTAAAAGGAATATGGCTCTATCCGGAAGATTGACTTACGGTTATAAAGACCGCTATCTAACAGACTTTAATTTTGGATACACCGGTTCGGAAAATTTTGAAAAAAATAAGCGCTTTGGATTTTTCCCTGCTGTTTCGGGTGCCTGGGTTATATCAGAAGAGCCTTTTGTGAAGAATAATTTCAAATGGTTGAATCTAATGAAAGTCAGATATTCTTATGGTGAGGTCGGAAACGATCAAATTTCAAATACCCGCTTCCCCTATATCTCTACTGTAGACAAGAGTAATTCGTATAATTGGGGAGAATATGGTTCGAATTCTATTCAAGGCTACCGCATCAACAACATCGGGTCAGCAAATCTCACTTGGGAAAGAGCAAAAAAGAATAATCTGGGATTTGACGTAACAATCTATGATAATAAAGTCAGTGCAACAGTAGATATTTATCGGGATCACAGAACAAAAATATTTATGCAACGTAGCCAAATGCCTTATTCAACAGGACTTCAGGATTTAAGGCCATGGGCAAATATAGGTGAAATGGAAAGCAAAGGTGTTGAAGGACAAATGGCTTATAGTGATAAAATAGATAAAGTCTCTTTCACTCTTCGGGGAAACTTTACCTATGCAAAGACACAGGTTTTAGATTATGATGAAGCCGCCAATGCTCTTCCATACCAAATGATGAAAGGATACAGGTATGGTCAGAACAGAGGATTGATATCATTGGGTCTATTTAAAAACCAGGAAGATATAAATAATAGTCCCACTCAGACATTCATGAGTAATTATTTGCCCGGAGATATCAAATACAAAGATGTCAATGGAGATGGAATTATTGACAGCAAAGACGAAGTTCCTATTGGGACAACAACGATTCCGAGTCTAAACTATGGCATGGGACTTAGCCTGGCATGGAACAATTTTGATTTCAACATATTATTCCAGGGAGCAGGAAGCTCAGATTTTTTCATTGGAGGCACACGTAAAAGTGATGATGCGGCAAGTACTGATTATTATGTATATGAAGGAGGTAACAGTATTTATCCATTTCAGGGATCAGATGTCGGGAATATCTTAAAAGAAGTAACAGATCCCAACAAAAGATGGATCTCCAGAGAGATTTCGGGAAGCGCTTCCACCGAAAATTCGGATGCAATCCTTCCTCGTCTGTCTTACGGTGGAAATGCGAACAATTACAGATACTCTACATTCTGGCTCAGAAATGCAAAATATCTGAGATTGAAAAACCTTGAAATCGGATATAATCTCCCCAAGAGATTTGTCAAAAGTTTCTTTGCTGAAAATGCAAGAATAGCATTTATTGGATATAATCTGGCAGTGTTCAGTCCCTTCAGATGGTGGGATCCGGAAATCGGCAGCCACGATGGAGCATCATATCCGATATCAAAAACATATTCAGTGAACGTATCAATTAACTTTTAATATTCTGATAATATGAAATATATAAAATATTGTATAGGAATTGCAGCAGTCGCTTTTACTATTATAATGGGGAATAGCTCATGCAGCAGTTATCTTGATGTAGACAAATATTTTGATGATCAACTGACGGTAGATTCCGCGTTCTCTAAAAGAACATACGTTGAAGGATTTCTTTCAAATGCATTTGAAGTAATGAAAGAAGAAGTATCGGATATCTCCACAGGCGGTTCCGGTGGATATGCCTTGTTTGCTTCCGACGAGTTGTTAAGAATGGATGACGACCAAATCACAAAACAATACCAAAATGGATCATACAGTTCAACAACTCTTCTCAAGGAAGACAAATGGAAACGTGTATACGAGCCGGTAAGAAAAGCCACAACCATCATTTACAGTGTCGATTTGTGTTCTGAAATGACTTATTCGGAAAAAGCAGATGTGAAAGCTCAAGCCTATTTTCTAAGAGCTTATGCATATTGGGTTTTACTCAGACAATATGGCCCACTCCCGTTAATTCCCGAAAAAGGTTTGGATGTAAGCATGTCTTATGATGAACTTTCGTTGCCTAGAAATACATTTGATGAATGTGTCAATTCTATCGAAAATGATTTCTTAAAAGCTTCACTTAATCTTCCTCTTACACGTACGGCAAACAATATTGGGCGTCCGACCAGAGGAGCAGCTCTGGCTGCCAGAGCAAGACTGTTGTTGTATGCTGCCAGCCCGTTATATAATGGAAACGCCGATTTATTTTCTTTAAAAAACCAGGACGGTACACAACTCATCAATCAAACTTATGATGAAAGTAAATGGGCTCGGGCTGCTGCAGCCGCTAAAGAGGTAATTGATTTGAATCAATATGAATTATATACGGTTCCAAAATCGGAAACGACTGTAACTCCTCCTTACAATACACTTTATTCTGACAAAGATTATCCTGAAGGTTGGGCAGATATTGATCCTTTTGAGTCGTACCGTGCAATATTTAATGGAGCTGTAAGTGCCTCGAACAACAAAGAGCTCATTTTTACTCGTCCCAATGACGATGTGAACGGATATGCGGATATGAATAATTTGCAAATACCCACTTCTCTGAATGGAAGGAATGCAATTGCTGTCACACAAAAACAGGTGGATGCATATTATATGAGAGACGGCAAAGATATTGCTGACGCAAAAGTATCAGGAGAATATCAAACAACAGGTTTCACAACAAGTGCATCTCAATATGATTTTCTGGCAGCAAATGTGTCTCTGCAATATGCAAACAGAGAACCTCGTTTTTATGCTTCTATCGCATATAGCGGAAGCATTTGGGAATGTGAAAGTGCCTCAAGTGCCAGTAAACGAAACACCCAGGTATTCTATTATAGAGATAATGACAATGGAAAGAATTTCTCCGGTGCGAACTATTTTCCAATTACAGGGATAGGTATGAAAAAATATTACAACCCGGAAGATGCCAAAACGGATGGAGGATATCTCGTTACGAAGTTTGAACCCGCCATACGCTATGCAGATGTACTTCTCTGGTATGCTGAAGCTTTAAATGAAATAACCTCAGGAAACAGTTATACCTTTAAGACATTCACAAACACAGATATTACCGTCAAACGAGATATTGAACAAATGCGCTACGGAATGAAACGTGTGAGAATGAGAGCCGGCATTCCTGACTTAGGCGATGCGGTTTATAACAATCCTGAACAATTCAGGCAAGCCCTAAAAAAAGAACGCCAAATAGAGTTCTTTGCGGAATCCAAAAGATTTTATGATTTAAGGAGATGGAAAGATGCCATGGTACAGGAAAATATGCCATTAACCGGATGCGATGTGGATATGACAGGTTCGAATACTCAAAGGCAAGGATTCTATAAAGAAACAATGGTAACCACCTATCCCAAAATATTCCTACAAAAGATGTATTTGTGGCCTATTCCAAATTATGAATTATTGAGAAACAGTCGACTTACTCAAAATACAGGTTGGTAATCCATTTCAAATATAAAAGCTTTCTCAAAGCTGAAAGCAATTCACGAAGCAGTTACTCAGGCCTTCAAAAGACCTGATAAGTACATAAAAAACAAATAGAATAATAAATATGAAACGGAGCCTGATTTTTATGGAATCACCCATTCCGATGATTTAAAAATCAGGCAAGTTCCATACCACCGAAAAGAAAAAATTAAATCGTATGAAAAAAATACATTTATTGATTTTTGCGTTAGCCTCAATTTTGTTCTCCTGCAATGAATCCATTGACTATGAACAATTTGAAAAGAAGGTGCTAATAACAAAAAATGGCTGGGTAGAACAGGAGATATATCTTGACTCAACCAACGTGACTGTTCCGTTCGTCGTCTCCGTAAACGGCACGACAGGAAACTCGGAAAATGTCAAAGTCCAGGTTTCCGAATACAGTGATACTTTAAACCAATACAATTTTGAAAAATATCGTTACGACTCATTATTGTATTACACTCAATTACCGGCTGAGACTTATTCTTTGGACAGAAATATTACAATTCCTGCCGGTGAAGTAAAAGGAGTCGGAGGCATTCGTCTCAATATTGATGCCATTTCGGATATTTATGCAGATTATGTTCTCCCTCTGGCTATAACATCTACTTCTGCCTATCAAATAGCGAAAAACAGTTATAGTTCAACATTGCTTCATTTGATCTTTAAAAATTCTTTTTCCGGAAGTTACTCCGGAAAGATGACTATGTACAAAACGAATTCGAATGGCAGTAACGACACCAGTAACAAAATTGAGGTCTCAACAGTCACACTATATGCATTGACTCACAAACAATGCTATATGTATGCCGGAAACTATTCCCGAGGATCGAGTGCACGAAATAAATTTATCATAAACATTGAAAATGATAACGGCATGTTAACACTATCCTCTCCGAATCCGGATATCCAACTCAAACAAGAATCGGCAACTATTGAAGTTTCTGAATCCAATAGTATCACAGATAATCGATACAAAATTGTATCCACGACTTTGACTTTCCGATATACTTACATTGATCTTGGAGATATAACAAAACCAACTTTACGGGCAGAGGGAACAATATCCATGAATAGAGATAATGTTTTGAAATAATCAGAAAACAAAACGACGGCATATTTATTATTACAGACTCAATATGCCGTCTAATATTAATCATTTAAACTAAAATCTATGAAAAAGAAAAATTTACTTTTGACTGCATTAATGGGACTTCTTGCTGCCTCTGTTAGTGGGCAGGATAAACCATTCAGTGTAATGGATGATATCCAGGGAACAGGAAACAGACCTGTCGTAATCTACAAAGCATCCGGCTGGGTGAGCGGCACAGAAAATCCCTATAAACTACTTATCGGGGAAGACAAAATTTCAGGAGGAGGAGACAAATGGTGCAGCAACAACAGCACTGATAATTGGGTAATATTTTCCTTTCTAAAGAATTACTACAATATTAAAAAAATCGTTTGGCGGGATGGCACTTACAAAGAGGATGGAGCAAAAAATTGTAGTTCATATCAGGTTTTCATAAGTGCAACCGACACAGCGTCCGGTTCCTGGGAAAACGTAATTGATGAGACCGTAAATATAGATGAATCTGTAAGGACACACGAATTTACGATCCCGGTGAAAGCCCGTTATGTAAAATTCGTGCCTACTGCAACCGACAATAGCGGGAAAACAATCCGTATCTATGGTTTTGACATGTACGGCGACAAATCGGACGTAATAGATAGGGGAGATCTTGTCAGCACAGGTGCCAATGTATTGAAATATTTTGACGCATGGGATCAACAGAATGGGCGCGAAACTGCAGCGAATCTGTTTGACGACAATTTAGACTCACACTGGGCTACATGGAAAGGGGCAAATGAAGAACCTTATGTTATCTTTGATTTAAAGAATTCGTATGAATTAGAGAAATTTAAACTATTTGAAGGGAACACAAATCCATCCGATCCGCAGATAACAGGGATTAATATCTTTGTAAGTAACCAGACTGAGGATATCACAAACAGTGATGAACTATTATGGACACAAATCATTTCTCCGGAGGATATCACCTTCAATGCTACCGATGCTGAAAAAGTAGTGACATTAGCAGAAACGGTTCATGCCCGCTATGTGAAATTAACAATGCCTGGTGGATATCATGGAGGAAATGGGTTCATTCGTTTAAATGAATTTGAAGTTTACAAAAAATCCGGCACTTCTTCTATTTCGGATGAGATCCAAAAGAACGAAATCACAAATAACAATTTTGTTCCATCTTGTATATCCAGAACCGAAACGGTACATATACAAGGGACGGGAATCTTGACTGTCTACTCTCTTCAAGGAAAGCTTGTCAGGAATGAAATTGTCAGCAATTCAGACATATCTGTATCAAACATCCAGAACGGAGCTTATCTCTTTAGTCTGAAAACGAAAGACGGAGAAGTGAAGAGGAAGAAAGTTCTTATTAAATAGCATTCGGACACACATACTATCTGCTTTATCATTAGGGAGATAATGCCTTATCTAATCTCCCTGATGATTTTTTCCTAAATATAAAAACAACTTACCTTTTCTCGTCTTTACTATGAAAAAAATCGGACTGATATTTATCCTCATATTCTCATCGATGAACGACGTATTTGCAAACCCATACAATCCATTATCAGTATCCGGGTTTAATGTTGATCTGATATATGATGCATCCAAAGAAAATATAAATGTCAACAGTTCCATAGATGCCAAAGATAGAAGCGGATGGTTCTATTACACACAAGAGACCAATACGTCCGGTTGTATCCCCGGCTCTATCACGACTAAAGCAGGAGTGGCATATCAACTGGCTGTCTCAACAAAAAACAATGCTTTACAACTAGGGGACAATGGCACAACGTCCGGAATATTAACATTAGACACACCGGTTCAAACCGCGGAACTGTGGATCTTAGGACTATCAGCAAACGGGGCTAAGGATGTTTTGGTTCAAGTGAATTACACCGATGGAACATCTTCCGAATCATCTACGATATCTTTTCCTGATTGGTATCAAAGCGATGGTAAGAGAGTGCCTGCATACGGTTTTGGACGAGTAAAAAACAACAACGGAACCGCTCAGTTCGATGGCAGACTTCAATTTGGTCTCTACGAGAAAGCGATCCCTGCCGACAGACACAAGACAGTTATGTCTATCTCTTTTTCCACAACAAACGGAACTTACACAAGTATATTCGCAGTTTCAGCATTCGATAAAGATGCTGTTCATACAGACAACAGAACCTTATATCTTATCCCAAATTCCCATTTGGATACTCAATGGAACTGGACTGTCGAATCAACGATTAAAGATTATCTACCGAAGACATTAAACAATAATTTCAGTCTGTTCGATTTCTGCTCTGATTATAAATTCAACTTTGAAGGAGCAATAAAATATATGTTTGCCAAGGAATATTATCCGGAATTGTATCAAAGGCTTAAAAGTGAAATAGCTTCCGGGAGATGGCATGTAAGCGGAGGAGCAATAGATGCAAATGACGTAATGGTTCCATCAGCAGAATCACTTATCCGGAATTTTCTATATGGTCAAACTTTCTATAAAAAAGAATTTGGAATCAAAGGAGGAAAAGACATAATGCTTCCCGATTGCTTCGGTTTTCCTTATTCTTTACCTACCATTGCAAAGCATTGTGGAATGACCGGATTCCATACTGCAAAATTAAGGTGGGGATCGGCATATAACTTAGACAACCTCCCAAAATTCGGGTTGTGGCAAGGAGTAGACGGTTCGCAGATTTATGCGGTATACAATCCCGGAGCGTATGATACGGAAAATGATTACAAGAAAAATAATGCATTTAACAACGACATACTGAACGAAATAATCGCCAATAATACAGAAATTGGTGTTCCTGCTTCTTTCAAATATATTGGGAATAGTGGTGATAGAGGTGGTTCATTGTCGAATGAAACAGTTGACTGGCTAATGAAGAGTGTGAATTCGAGCGGCCCTGTTACAGTAAAAATAGGAACACCCGACAATTTCTTTTCATCCATCTCGGAATCGCAAAGGGCAAATATGCCGGTTTGGAATAATGAATTGCCGATGGAAACACATGGTGTAGGGTGTTATACATCCCATGCAATCTTAAAATATTGGAATAGAAGAAATGAGTTATTGGCCGATGCTACAGAAAAATCATCGGTTATAGCAGATTGGCTTGGCGGCTTAACCTATCCATTAGAAACAATTAAAAATTCGTGGATAAAAATTCTATGGCATCATTTTCATGACGACATTACAGGAACATCTGTTCCGGCTGCATACGGTTTTACAAATAACGACCAGGTATTGGTTCAATTGAATTTGTCAAGTACAATGAACAATGCAGTTGGTGCCGTATCAAGCCAAATGAATACGCAGGTAAACGGCATTCCAATTCTGGTATCCAATCCTTTATCCATCGAAAGAAATGAAATAGCAGAAGCCAAAATCAATCTAAGTACAAAACCTGCTGCTATTAGCGTATACGATAGTAATCAAAATCCGCTTCCTGTTCAAATTGTTGATTATACAAATGGAGTCTTACACTTTCTTTTCATGGCTAAAGTTCCTTCATTAGGCTATGCAATATATGATTTGCGAGTGGATGACACCACCTCTTCACAGATTCCGTCAACATTAAATATCACCCCAAACACTATTGAGAATGAAAACTATCTTCTTACGGTTGATACATCAGGAGACGTATCATCCATTTATGATAAAATATTAAAGAAAGAATTATTAAAATCTCCGATTCGATTGTCTTTGTCATTGGATCAACCGGGCTATTGGCTATCCTGGGAAATCAGCCGGGGAGATATATTCAGAGATCCTTATGCTTATGTGAATGAAAATGTAAAAATCTCGATTGCGGAGAAAGGACCACTGAGAGCAAGTCTGAAAATTGAACGGAGCAAAAACGGTTCTAACTATGAACAATATGTCAGATTAATGGCTGCAGGTTCAACAGAACGAATTGATTTTGACAACACAGTCAATTGGCAAACGACTGATACATTCTTGAAGGCTGAATTTCCATTGAATGCATCAAATAAGAATGCGACATTCGATTTGTCTCTAGGAACGATTTCCCGGGAAAACAGGACGGATAATCTATACGAAGTGAATGCTCATCAATGGGTTGATTTAACCAATAATTCCAACGATTATGGAATTTCTATTCTAAATGACTGTAAATACGGATGGGATAAAAAAGACAATAATACACTGAGGATGACACTTATTCACACACCGAAGGCCGGTTCTGATTATTCTTATCAGACGAAACAAGATTTAGGGTTGAATATCTTTAAATACTCCTTGTTTCGCCACCAAGGTAAATGGAATGAAACGACCCAATGGGAGGCCTCCAAATTAAATCAACCGCTACTGGTTTACAAAGCGGAAAAACACACTGGACAACTAGGAAAATCATACGGCTTTCTCAGCTTAAATACGTCGCAGGTAAGTATTAAAGCGATGAAAAAGGCGGAAAGCTCAGATGAAATCATTGTACGGGTATACGAACTTGTCGGAGAAAATCACAACGGAGTGGAAATGAGTTTTCCAACAAATATCGTTTCAGCCAAAGAAGTTAATGGCGTGGAAGAATATGCGGGAGAAGTTAATTATTCAGGAAACAAAATAAATTTCAACATATCCAAATACCAACCCAAAACTTTCGCTGTAAAATTAGCACCTGTAGCAGAAAAAGCAGAAAAGCCCTCTTGCTACCCTCTGACTATACCATACAACGAAGATGTAATGAGTTCCGATTCGAAACGTAATGACGGGCAATTCGGGTCCACCGGATTTACTTATCCGGCGGAATTAGTACCTGACACAATTGTAACCGATGGAATTTCTTTCGTTATGGGAAATCGAGCCGATGGCATGCCAAATGCAATCAGATGCTCCGGGCAAACGATTGCTGTTCCGCAAAACACAGATTCTCACAAACTTTATCTATTAGCAGCCTCTGCGAATCGGGATGGTTCGCAAATAGAATTTTCAGTAGACGGACAAAAAACACAGTCTGTAAAGATTGAAAATGTAGGAAACTTTGTCGGTCAATGGGGTACAGAATATTCAGATAGATATTACCGCAAAAACAACGTTGCCTTCACTGCAACTCACAAGCACAATATCGTTCAGGACAAAGATATACCTTACCATTATATGTATATGTATAAATATCTTATTCCGGTTTCGACCACAGCTACTTCCATTACATTACCGGACAACCCGGATGTTTATATAATGGCCATGACTTTATCCGACAACAAAAATGATGATATTGTCCCGATTTCGGAAGTCATGAATTTGCCTGAACAAAACACGGAGGCAGAGGAGAACAATTGTGGTGAGAAGCTGATACCCTCTTCCGTTTCAGCCTCAGATTATACCAACGATGATGAGACACCGGAACATGCAATTGACGGAAATTTCACAACGAAATGGTGTGACAGCAAAAGTGCATCAAAGTGGATAGAATTGAATTTCGATGATGAAGTAGAGATTTGCAGATGGACTATATTACATGCCGGAATAGAGTCAGAATCAAAAATCACATCCGATTTCAGATTGCAGTACTATAATTCCAAAGGGAAGTTGACGGATGCAGATATTGTGATTGGAAATACTGAAAATAAAACAGATAGATTACCTGAAACGACATTCAAAACTAAACGGATAAGATTACTTGTGCAAAAAGGAGAACAAAATGCAACAACTGCCCGAATTTACGAATTTGCTGTTTATGGGACAAAAGTCTCTTCCGGCATTCAGAATATATTAGAAACGAATCATAAATTAACCGTTTATAATACTCCGAATCCTTTTACAACAGATACAAAAATCACTTGTGAATTACCTGAAAACACAAATTCTATTCTATTGGAGGTTTTCGATGTATCCGGAAGAATTATCGACAGGAACAGGATGGATGTAGATAAAGATGGGTACAAATATGAATACAGATGGAATAATAACAAGGGACTCACCGGAATATACTATTATTCTGTTTCTGCTTACGGGGCAAATAAAAGCCTCATCGCAAAAGGAAATGGAAAAATGCTGATTACTAAATAATTTAACGGATGTTGAAAATACATTTTTATTTGAATTAAACCTTAATATAAAATATTTATTTATGAGACGAAGCATGATTTTTATTGAATATTTCAAGACAATAATTAAAAAGTCAGGCGAGTTCCATATCACCAAACAAAAAAAGAAGAATCGTATGAAAAGAGAATTATACTTGTTATTGACCGCTATGTTTTTCACTCTTGGAGTAAAAGGAAATAGCTATGTACCTCTTAAAGTCGGTGGATTCAATGACAACATTATTATAACAGACACAACGGATCTAAGTTCCAAGGGAACCATTGACGATAAAACAACTTTCTTTGCTTCATCTATAAGAGGAGAAGGCTCCTTACCTGCATTTTTACACACTCCGGAAGGTATTGTTTTTGAATTATCAGCAACCAACGAAAATAATGCATTGAATCTGAATTCGAAAACAGGTAAGCCAAGCGCCGGAACACTGACTTTTCAAGAGCCGGTCAAAACGGAAGAGTTATGGATGCTCTGTACAGCCTCAGGAAATAGTGTTAATGTAAAAGTTACGGTTTTCTATGAGGATGGAACAAGTAAATCTTCTTATGTACCAATCGAAGACTGGTATCTGGCATCCCCCAAACAAGCGAGCATTTGGGGACTTAGCAGATTGAATAAAGAAACAAAATCGATTTCAAATAACTTTGCAGTGTATGCGAAAAAAATAGCGGTTGACCCTTCTAAACGTATTACGAGTTTGAATATCTCGAGAACTTCAGGCGAATGTGCCGCTATTTTAGCTATTTCAGCAAAAGGTTCACCTTTGATTAGCCGGATCCCATCCAATGGAATAGGACAACAGGCTGTTTCAATACATTCTTTTAGTGGGCAATCAAATGAGACAAATAATGTACA
The DNA here is from genome assembly GCA_047605645.1 of Dysgonamonadaceae bacterium. Lineage (GTDB taxonomy): Bacteria > Bacteroidota > Bacteroidia > Bacteroidales > Dysgonomonadaceae > UBA1309. The sequence goes on from JASGFJ010000021.1 coordinate 70,266, forward strand.
TAATCTTCTTCTCGCCGATAATACCAAGAAGTGGACAGACAATCAATCAGATAAGCCATGGGTAATCTTTGATCTGACCGATGTTTATTCCCTCGACAGACTCGTTTTCAAAGATGCAAAGTCACAAGAAACTACAGGAAATAACGTTCCGGAGTTTTGGTTCTACACAAGCGAAGGAGATATCAATACATGGAATGAAACTTATCATGGACAAAATAAAGACAATGAGAATATCAAGGACATCCTTTTCTCCGTCCCAATCCCGGCAAAATATGTAAAAGTGGTATTCAATAAATCAGCAGGTGGAGACATTAATATCTACGGACTCGATTTGTTCGGAGTATTGAAAAAAAGGATAGACAAAAATGGATTGATTAGCGTGGGCAAGCGAATAATTGCTTTTGACAATGCCGTTTCGGGAGTCACAACCCCGATTAATCTCCTCGATGGAAATAATTCCACAGGAGTTTCTTCCTGGAATTTCACGGTTCCATCAGCTGGAAATTCCCGATATGTAGTCATCGATTTAGGTCGGGATTATTCAGTTGACAAGTTCAAACTATACGATGCAAAATCAATTTCATCTTCCGGCAACAACATATCCGGATATACAATCTATTCTAGCACGGTTGCTCCGGATCTGAATTTGATAAATCCTGCCCTTGACAGCAACGGAACTTTGTGGACCAAAATTGCGGAAACAAACAATAGCCAGGAAGTAGCTATTAAAGAGAATAACCTTGCGCAACCGGTTAAAGCGCGTTACATCAAACTGGAAATACCAGCCTCTCAGATTAATTCATCGGGAAGAATCTATGCATTCGAAATATATGGAACTGTCTACGACGGACTTATTACTCCGGAGGGAAAGGTTTTAAAAATATCAAATCTGGCGAATGCAAAAACAGTAAGTACTCAAAATTCATCCCTCCGCCGGGATAATATCGTACAGTATAAAGATGCGGCATCTAATTCTCAACGTTGGAAAATTACGGAAACAGAAGACAATAATTATGTGATCACCAATCTGAGTACAGGACTTCCTCTGACAATGCCCGGACAACCCGCCGAACCCATTGCATTGACTCAGGATTCCCTGGATATCTTGAAAAGAGGACTTCTCTGGAATATCAGCCTTGTACCAAATTATACCGATCGTTATTACATTACGAATGCATCCTTATTGGGGGGAACAACTCCTTTGTATTTATGTTCTTCATCAAACACAGAAGGTGCATATCTGACTGTCCAGACAAAACCTAATGGGGTCAACAATGCCTACATTTGGAAATTGTCTGAGGAAAATGAAACGGAAGAGGCACCCAATGATGTAACCAGAGATAACGCCTTTAATAAATGGAAAACAATGTTTTACAAGAAAGAAAATACCGGATATTCCATTTCTGGAGACCGAGGCTGGGGGGGAGCCGAGATGATGGAAATGATTCTGGATGGGTATGAGACAACCGGTGAAGAAAAATATAAAGAAATGTATGACCAATTATTTTCTTATTTCAGGACAGCCTTTAATGCGGAGGGTAATTGGATGAATAATGACTTCAACGATGACATTGCCTGGATGACCATAGGCTGTGTACGCGCTTATCGTATGTTTGGAACAAAGGATTATCTGGACATAGCTAAATTCCATTTCGATGCCATGTATAAAAGAGCCTTGCTCCCATCCGGAGCACTACGATGGAAAGAAAATACCAACGATGGAACAACCTCATGTGTCAATTGCCCGTCCATAATTGCAGCATGCTATTTAGCCCAGGCTCTCGGTGATGATTCGTACTATGAAAAGGCAAAGAATATTTATGTTTTTCAAAGAGAAAAACTTTACGACCCGAACAATGGACAGGTATTTGACACAGAAGGCAATAGATGGGCAGGGACTTACAATCTGGGAACTTTCATTGGAGCTGCATTAATGTTGAGAGAAAAATACGGAGATGTCCCTTATCTGCAGGATGCTATCAAAACAGCAAACTATACCAGAGGAGATAAATACAATTTCAATGTAATCAATGACGAAGGAAATGGAAATGATTTGCCGGGCTTCAAAGGAATTCTAATGAGATATTTGAGAAAATATATTGTAGACCTGAATGTTGCGGAATATTTACCATGGATGCATCTCAATGCAAAAGTAGCATATAATAATCGCAATGCCAATGGATTGATCGACACCCGTTGGGGTTCAAAAACAATAGATACGCAAAGTGTTGGAGCATGGGGAACCTACAATGCCGTATCCTTACTTATCAATGTACCTTCTTACGCAGATTTATCTAAAGATGCTTATCGTGACATTGAAGCCGAAAGCTTTAACTATATCAGTGGGCCGTATGTTGTCAACGCGTCTACCGGTTCAAAGTGTCTATCGAATATTAAGAACGACAATTATGTCGGGTTTATGAATATCGATTTCTCAGGCAATCCTGCAAATTATGCTCATTTCAGCGTATCAAATGCAGATGCAGAAAATGCCCGGATAGAGATACATCAGGACAATCAAAACGGCTTGCTGCTTGGAACCGTGAATATTCCGAAGACAGGTAGTCTGGATGCCTACCAGACAGTGGAAACAAATGTCACATCAGTGAGCGGATTGAATAATATCTATTTAGTTTTTAAAACTGACGGACAGCCGTTCAATGTTGACAAATTTTCATTCACGACAACCCCGGTATCTTCTATAAATGAGAACATGGAAACAGCTCCTCGATTTTCGGTTTATCCATCTGTTGTGAATAAAAATGAAATTATCAATTCCTCCCTGTTAACAGGAAAAGCAACATTTATATCCCTACAAGGGATTGAGGTGACAAAGCAAACGGTTGAAAGCGGAAAAATAACAACAGCAGGATTACAATCAGGGGTATATCTGTTGAAATTGGATAATGCCGGAAAATCATACTATGAGAAAATTATTATCAGGTAAAACAGTCTTTGCTATATAGTTCTTGAATTAATAAAAGGGGGCTGTTGTTCTATTTTGACTATTTAGACTTCAAGAGATGCTGCAACAGCCTCCAAATTGCAGGAGACATGAAATTATATATTTTATTAATATCATTGAGTATTTTTTCTCTTTCACCGAAAGTATCGGGTCAGAATCCCAATGTATTACCGCATTGGGCATTCGGCGGATTTATCCGTCCTGAGGGGAAAAATCCGGTAATAGAACCGGATGTATCCACAACTTTTTATTGCCCGATGAACGGAAAGAGCCTGAAGTGGGAAGAAAGCGACACCTTCAATCCGGCGGCGGTCGTCAAAGATGGGAAAATATATGTGCTGTATCGTGCGGAAGACAATTCGGCAACTGGCATCGGATCGCGCACTTCACGGGTCGGTCTTGCGGAATCTTCGGATGGAATAACCATGAACAGACAGGCAAATCCCGTGCTTTATCCTGACGGAGACAACAAAGAGTATGAGTGGAGAGGAGGCTGCGAAGACCCGCGTGTCGCCGCGACTGAAGACGGAACATTTGTAATGTTCTATACCGGATGGAACAGAAACAACGGAATGGGAATCTCGTCCAAACCCCGACTATGTGTCGCTACATCTGTAGATTTACAAAATTGGACAAAACATGGACCGGCTTTTGCAAGGATGCTTAACGGCAAATATAAAGACATGGAAAGCAAATCGGCTTCTATTGTCACCAAAGTGGTGGATGGAAAACAAGTTATCTGCAAAGTGAATGGTAAATACCTGATGTACTGGGGAGAAAAAGTTGTTTGCATGGCTACTTCCGACAACCTTATCGATTGGAAAATGGTAGAGAATGCGCAGGGAACTCCCTTAGAAGTTGCAAAGGTCAGACCCGGATATTTTGACAGCGACCTGGTGGAATGCGGACCGCCGGCAATATGGACCAAAAATGGAATTGTATTACTTTACAATGGAAAAAACAGGAGTGACAACAACAGAGATCCCCGTTTTAATGCAGGGACATACAGTGCGGGACAGATGCTTTTCGACGCAGGTGCTCCCGAGAAACTGATTACACGCCTGGATGTACCTTTTTTCCGACCGATGGACGAGTTTGAAAAAAGCGGACAATATAAGGACGGAACAGTGTTCATTGAAGGAATGGCGTATTACAACAACAAATGGTACTTGTATTATGGTTGTGCGGATTCTAAAGTTGGTGTGGCAATATTCGACCCGATGTCTGAAGCGGAAGGAGATCCGGTTCCCGATTATCCGAAAGGAAATGGATTCGGAGCATATCCGTTCAACGGAATCGGGAAAAAAGCAGTGACGATTCATTCTTCAAGTGGAGAGGCAGCTTCTGAAGAAACAGCATTCAATCTTCTTTACAATCACATTAATACGAAGGCTAAATGGTGCGATAACAAGAATGAAAAGCCTTGGGTGATTTTCAAATTGAATGACATTTATGCAATAGACAAACTTGTATTTCGAGATGTCGCACCCTATGAAGCCGGTAATGGAAATGTGCCCGAATACTGGATTTACGTAAGTACAACAGGTCCCAATGATGCGGATTTTAAAGAAATAGTACACAAAACGAATCAAGGCGCAGTGGACATAAAGGAAGATGTTTTTTTGAATCCGTTCCATGCACGCTACGTCAAATATGTGATGACTAAAGGGATTCGAACAGACAATGGAGCAAATGAAAATGCGATCCGGATATATGGAATGGATTTCTACGGAACAATTATAAAGAAAACAGATTGGGGAAATTTAGTAAGTGCCGGAAAGACAGTTTTAGCTTATTATGATGCAGCTGCTTATTATGAAGAACCGTTACATCTTCTGGATGGAGAGCCGGAGAATCCATCTAACAAATGGACTTTTAAAAAGGCTGGGGAGAACGATTCTCTAAAATATGTTGTCATTGATCTGGAAGAAGAATACGAAGTTGAGAAGTTCAGGATCTATGATATTCATTACCTGGAGCCGAATATCGACAGCAATATAGATGGTTATACTATTTATTTAAGCAGAGAGACTCCGGATATCAGCCTGATTTCAAACACTGAAGATAAAAATATCTGTTGGACGCAAGTGGTAAATACAAACGGACGCCTCGGAGAGAACATAAAAACAGATGCCATCACCCCCACAAAAGCCAGATATGTGAAACTTGAAATACCACGCTCGCGGGTTTCCGGCACGACTCAGTTATTTCAATTCGAAGTATACAAAAAGGATGGAACTCAAGCCATTGACCAGATTCGATCCGAAAACAAAATTAAAATATGGCCAAGGACATTAAAAAGAGGTGAAATACTCTACGTTTCCAGTCTGAAAAAGGGAATACTTTGCATCTATAACACACAGGGAGGCTTATCCTGCAGAACTGCCATAGACGCCGATGCACAAGTAAAAATCGATTTACCGCAAGGCATCTATTTGGTGAATATTGAATCGAATAACCAAAAGAATACAATGAAGATAACCGTAGAGTGACTGTTTGGTTGCCCAAGAAGTAGGAATTACGTATGAATTTTTATAGAAGAAAAGCGACAAATCGTTCAGTTTGTTCAATATTTTATTAATTGAAAGAGGGTGTTTGCCATACTCTTTCTTTTTATGCATAAACACAATATATACTCGATTATGAAAACACGAAAATTTGGTGTAAGTTTTTTAAGTTTGCTCCTTAGTCTGGTCGTATTCTCGCAGGAAAACCCGACAAGAAGAAAAGCGTATATCGTATCGAATGCACATTTCGATACACAATGGAACTGGGATGTACAAAAATCTATCAGTGAATTCATTCCAAAGACAATGAATCAGAATTTAATGCTGCTGGGAAAATATCCTGATTATATTTTCAATTTCGAAGGAGGAATAAAATATGCCTGGATGAAAGAATATTTTCCTCTCCAGTACGAATTGATAAAAAAGTACATTGCAGAAGGACGTTGGCATATTACCGGTAGTACCTGGGATGCCAACGACACCAATATTCCGTCACCGGAATCCTTCACTCGTAATATTCTATATGGACAAACGTTCTACGAAAAAGAATTCGGTGTGCAGGGAACCGATATTTTTCTGCCGGATTGTTTCGGTTTTAGCTGGACTTTACCTACCATTGCAGCTCACTCCGGACTAATTGGCTTTTCCACTCAGAAATTACAATGGCGTCACCAACCGTTTCACAACGGGAGCAAAATTCCTTTCGAAATCGGATTGTGGCAAGGGATTGACGGTTCGCGCATCATGATGGTAGCCGATGCACACAATTACACAACGAAATGGCGCGATGAAGATTTAAGCAAAAGCGACTATCTGAGCAAAATAACGGCTGAAAGCCCTATCCGCTCAGTGTATCATTATTATGGAACTGGCGATACCGGAGGAGCTCCAACAATAGAATCTGTCCGGGCTGTGGAAAAAGGCGTATCCGGCAATGGCCCGGTGAAAATTCTAAGTGCGAAAAGTGACCAATTATATAAAGACTATTTACCTTACGATAAACATCCCGAACTACCTGTTTATTCAGGAGAATTGTTGATGGATGTTCATGCAACAGGATGTTATACCTCACAGGCTGCCATGAAACTCTACAACCGTCGTAACGAATTACTGGCGGATGCAGCGGAGCGTTCATCCGTAATCACTGACTGGTTAGGTGCCTTAACGTATCCGAAACAAAATTTGACAGAAGCATGGAAACGTGTGATCTGGCATCAATTCCATGATGACCTGACAGGGACAAGCATTCCGAGAGCGTATGAATTTTCATGGAATGACGAGTTAATTTCTCTCAAACAGTTTGCCAATATTTTGCAAAGTTCGTCAGGAGCGATTTCCCGAAGTTTAGATACAGAGGTGAAAGGTATTCCCTTAGTGATCTATAATTCAAATGCGTTTCCGGTATCAGACGTTATCAAAATCTCCTTCCGGATGTCAAAGCCAAATCGTGATTTTGCCGTCTTTGATGAATACGGGAAGCGGGTTGCAACGCAAACTCTTTCCATCGATGGCGACCTTGTAACACTACTTGTTGCAGCGAATATGCCTTCCTGCGGATATGTTGTCTACGATGTGAGAAACGATCATTCGAAACAAAACAATACATTGAAAGCCGAAACCAATACCATTGAAAACTCGGTATATAAAGTAACAGTGGACAAATATGGAGACATTTCATCTGTTTACGATAAAAAAAATAAAAAAGAACTTGTAAAACAAGGTAAATCCATCCGATTGGCTTTATTTACTGAGAATGAATCCTTTTCCTGGCCGGCATGGGAAATATTAAAAAAGGAAATAGACAAAAAACCTGTATCCATAACAGATGCTGTAAAAATATCCATCGTCGAAAACGGACCGCTGCGTGCATCCTTATGTGTAGAAAAAAGATACGGCGATTCCTCCTTTAAGCAATATATCTGCCTGAACGAAGGAAAACAAGCTGACAGGATCGATATAAATAACGAAGTAGATTGGCAGACTACAAACGCCTTGTTGAAAGCAGAGTTTCCATTAAATGTAACTAATGCCGAAGCAACTTACGACTTAGGAGTTGGCGCTGTGAAAAGAGGAAATAATACAGACATAGCTTATGAGGTATTTGCGCAGCACTGGGCAGATCTCACAGATAAAAGTGATGCTTATGGAGTGTCGGTCTTAAATGATTGCAAGTATGGATGGGATAAACCGGACGACAATACAATTCGTTTAACCTTACTACACACTCCTAAAACTCAGGGAAATTATACTTATCAAAACCGTCAGGATTTCGGAAAACATATATTTACGTATTCAATTATCGGACATACCGGTGATTATCTGCAAGCAGGGATTGTGGAGAAAGCTGAAATCCTGAATCAAACGCCGAAAGCCTTTATCGCGCCGAAACATAAAGGCGAATTAGGAAGAACATTTTCTTTCATGCAAAATTCCAATAAAAATGTAATTATTAAAGCTTTAAAACAAGCCGAAAAGTCAGATGAGTATGTTGTCCGGTTATATGAGACAACGGGGAAATCAAATCAGAAGACAACCTTAAATTTTATTTCCGGGATTATTTCAGCAAAAGAACTAAACGGCGTGGAGGATGAGATAGGCAATGTCCGGTTCTCAGGCAACCGCCTTGATTTTGAAATAAAGCCCTTCGGTATGAAAACATTCAAAATAAAGCTTGCCACTCCGCAGAATAGGACTTCAGCAATTGAGTCACTTCCCCTGGCATTACCTCACAATATGAAAGCAACTACCTACAATGCCTTTATGAGCGATGCCAATTTCGATGGAAAAGGAAATTCATTTTCTGCCGAATTATGGCCCGGCGAAATCCATTTCAATGGTATTAACTTCCAACTGGCAGGTGCTGACACCCTGAATGCCGTGAAATGCAGAGGACAAGTAATCGACTTACCTCGGGGAAATTACAACCGGATCTACCTGCTTGTTGCTTCTACAGGCAACGACACGAAGGCTGGTTTCTCCATAGATGGCAAACAGCAGAAAGAGATGACTATTCCCGCTTATACAGGCTTTATCGGGCAATGGGGGCACTCCGGACATACCGAAGCCTTTCTGAAACCGGCAGATATTGCTTTTGTCGGAACACACCGCCACAATATGGTATTTAAGAGAGATTTACCATACGAATTTACATACATGTTCGCTGTTTCAATTGATATTCCTCAGGGAGCCAAACAACTGACTTTGCCGGACAATGCACGCATTGTGGTTTTTGCAGGAAGTGTAGCCGTCGATCGAAGCAATGTGCTGACTCCTGCCGTCAATCTTCTTCATGTCGGTTTACCGGAAGCTGACATAAAAGATCAATCTTTTAGCAGAAAAAATCTACTTTATGGAAAAACGATTATTGGCAAAAGCGGAGAAATCAACCGGCAAGAGAAAGCTGAATTTGCAATTGACGAAGATACAAACACAAAATGGTGCGATGTAAGTATCAATAAGCCCAAATTTATTACCATCGATCTTGGAAAAGAAGAAACAATCCGGGGATGGTCTGTTTTTCATGCCGGACTCGAAGATTTAGATTACATTACCAAAGAATATAGTTTGATGGTAAAGACGACCGACGAAAGCGAATGGAAGGTTATTGATTCCGTTACAGATAATACGGCTCTTGAAACGGATCGCTTGCTTCAGTCCCCGATCAAAGCTCGCTATGTAAGACTGAATGTCACAAAACCGGATCAAAGTGAAGGAGCCACCGTCCGCATCTATGACTTTCAGGTCTATTAGCCATTATACACAACAAGCTTTGCGACATATAATTTCCATCAGTTATCATCCAAATTTCCCAGACATCTTCAAAGAGGATGTCTGGGAAATAATTATTACGTAAACAAATGATAATCACACAAAACAAGCATTTATTAAATATACATTCGATAAACCGAAGCATGATTTTTATTAAATCATCCCAAACAATGATTTAAAAATCAAGCAAGTTCCAGACCACCTAACAGGAAGAATTAAATCGGAAGTAAATGTTCATAATTAGAGTTGTAAGATACATAGCTAGCGTGTGCTGAAAATAATTTATATGTCGAATCAGATGCATAAAGCTAATTTCATAGGACTACTTATGAAATAAAAAAACGAACCGGGCTGCTTCTCGCCCTTTTGTTTTGTTATCCCGAATCAGGAAAACAATAAACAGTTGGAATTAATGTCCGGGATTTTAACGATAGAAATGAATATGTAAAATCGGCGAGACAGAACAACAGAGCCTATCATAACGCTTTCATTCGCCGCGAAAATAGTATAGAAAATGATGAAGTTCTCTTTGAAATGTCGCTGAAGTCAAATAAAAAACGCTTGGTTGCGAATCGCAAAAATGAGATTCTCGTGGAATACATAAAAACATAGATTACCGAAATGAAAAAGAATATTTTAATACTGATAGTCGGCTATTTATTAGCACAAGGAATTGATGCACAAAAATGGCTCACCCCCGAATGGCTCCCATTTAATTATCCGCAGATTGATTTTCGAAATGAAGCAAAGAATACGAAAGGCTGGAAAATATACAACCGCATCATACCAAATCCGGAAACTTTTATCCAGCAGCATGCATTAGAAGTCGCACGTACTTTGTATTGGGCGGCATCTGATTCGATGCCGGAGGTAAGAAAAATCAAGTATAGTCTGGAGAACAGAGAAGGTATTTCCGCAAAAGGAGGTAATCCTCCCGTTGTCAGCATTTTTTATAGCTCCCGCTGGGTTGAAAAATCAGAAGATACACAAGGAGATGACAAAGTGCTTTATGAGACAAGAGGTGTATTGTATCACGAACTGACTCATGCCTATCAACTCGAGCCACAAGGCATTGGAGGTTATATACAAGGTTCTGAATTCTGGATTTTTATCGAGGGAATGGCCGATGCAGTACGTTATCACAACGGGTTCTTCCCTGCAAGCGACCGCAAACCGGGAGGAAATTGGCGTGACGGTTATCGCACAACCGGCTATTTCCTGGAATGGCTGACAGCAAAAGATCCTGACTTTCTTCGTAAATTCAACCGTACCACCCAACATATTATTCCCTGGAGTTTTGACAAAGCCCTCCAGAGTATTTTCGGAAATAAAGTCACAACAGATACATTATGGGAAGAATATCAAACATTCTTAAAAAACATCACCCACAAAACAGAACACCCATAAAAGAGTATTATACAAACATTTGACACATATTATTTTTCACCAATATAGCATTATGCAAATCAACAACAACATTGACACATAAAATCAATATCGATATGTACTTAAGAAAAAACGCCTTAAATAAACAAAAAATAGGGTTGTCATGTTATCTACAATGAATAATATATCAAAGTTAAATTTAAAAACAAACTTATGAAAAAACTATTGTCACTGTTTGTGCTTGCTTTCACGGCATGCGCAATGAATGCACAAATCAACCTGCAAAGTGCGCATATTAAGCTGAATTATGCGACAGAAAGAGAGCAAGTGGGTATTGGTGCTCAGGCACGTCTGGGAATCACTCAGAATTTACGTATTTCTCCGGACGCTATTATTTACTTTCCGAAGAACCACACGACAGCCTTAGATGTGAATGCCAATCTTGAATATGCTATTCCTTTACAGTCGAATGCCAGTTTATATCCTCTAGCGGGTATTTCCATGGTCAATACCCGGTATTCTTATAAAGGAATAAGTAATAGTAATACAGAATTTGGTTTTAATCTGGGCGCCGGATTCGACTACAATTTCTCTTCTAAAAACTATGTCAATATAGAATACCGGTATACATTCAACGATTGGGATTTCTCGTCTTTTTCGATTGGATACGGATTTAAATTTTAGCGCCGATAAAGTAACTCTTTAGGAAAAGAAAAAAGTTGTAGTCTGACTGCATATTTAGCCCTCTAAGGCCAACCTTCCAATGAGTCGACTACAACTTTCTTTGCATAAATATTTCATTTGCACACTTAATTTCAGTATAGGATAAAGACGGTCTCAAAAGCCGATACAAACTCTTCCCCAGGCAATCTCTTCGCTCCTTTACCTGTTCCCCCTTCTCAAATACTGAATTACGATATTTAATGTGCGTTAACCTGGTGCAAATTACAGAAATAAGCAAAATATCGTTTTTTTTTCGTACCTTAGCGCGCTAACAATTGAGTTTATATTGTATCTTTCTTCTCAATGTTTTGCTCCGCTTTGTGTTCTCCGGAGCTTCCCATCGTAAAAGTCGACATCAAGATCAACTTTCTTGTCATATTATTAACCAGTTACGAGAATGTGTAATACTATTTATCGTAACATATTTTTGTAAATTAGATGAAATCATTTTTTATAGGAAATCTGGAAATAAAACTTCCTATTATTCAAGGAGGAATGGGCGTAGGAGTATCTTTGTCCGGATTAGCGTCGGCTGTCGCCAATGAAGGAGGTATCGGCGTAATATCATGTGCCGGATTAGGATTAATTTATCATAAATCTCCCGGAGATTATTTAAACAAATGTATTGCCGGGCTGAAAGAAGAAATACAAAAGGCCAAAGAGAAAAGCAAAGGAGTTATCGGTGTAAACATCATGGTTGCCCTTACCAACTATGCTGATATGGTAAAAACTTCGATAGCAGAGAAAGTGGATGTCATCTTTTCCGGAGCAGGGTTACCATTCGATTTACCCTCTTTTTTGACCAGTGACAGCAAGACAAAACTTGTTCCGATTGTCTCGTCTGCACGAGCTGCCAAAATAATATGTGACAAGTGGAAAAACAACTACAACTATTTACCCGACGCCATTGTTGTTGAAGGGCCTAAAGCCGGAGGACATCTGGGCTTCAAAGTCAATCAGCTTAACGATGAACAATATTCACTGGAGCATCTTATCCCCGAAGTGGTAAGCATTGCAAATATGTACAAAGAGGAAAAAGATATACCTGTAATTGCCGCCGGAGGAATTTCCACAGGGGAAGACATACTTCGGTTTATCGAAATGGGAGCCTCAGGAGTGCAATTAGGTACCCTGTTTGTCACAACCAAAGAATGTGATGCATCAGAAACATATAAGAATGTTTTTGTAAATGCCACACAAGAGGATATAAAAATCATACAAAGCCCCGTAGGAATGCCCGGAAGAGCCATCAATGGCGAATTTATACTGAGTGTTGAAAATGGAAATGAAACGCCCAAAAGCTGCCCTTTCCATTGCATCAAGACATGCGATTATACCAAAAGTCCCTATTGCATCGTTCAGTGTCTTTATCAGGCAGCAAAAGGAAATATGAAAAAAGGATACGCCTTCAGCGGAATAAATGTGCATCTGTCTCAGAAAATATCAAGCGTAAAAGAAGTCATATCCAATCTGAAAGCTGAGTTTCTGAATGCTACTGCATTAGAAGAAGGAAGGGTTTAAGGATGGTAAAGTTAATAGCATATCCTCTCTCTGTTATATATTATATATTGTTCGGAAGCACATTGGTTATCTTTCATGTCATCCAATGGGTATGTTTCAATTTGTTTGGATATAACGCGCATAAGAAGAGTGTAGATATTCTCTGTTTTTTCCTTGTTGTCAATACATATATCCTAGGAACAAGATATAAAATCAAAGGATTAGATAAACTACCCGCAGATACACCTCTGATTATAGCAGCGAATCATCAGAGCTTGTATGATATTACAACCATAGGATGGTATATGCGGAAAATACATCCTAAATTTATCAGTAAAATTGAGCTGGGAAAAGGAATTCCCAGCATTTCATACAATCTGAACCATGGAGGTTCGGTACTTATTGACAGAAAAGATGCAAAACAGTCTTTATCTGCAATTCGCGAAATGGCTCAATATATAGAGACTCACAAACGCTCGACAGTTATATTTCCGGAAGGCACACGAAGTAAAACCGGTAGACCAAAAGCATTCGCGGAGAATGGCTTGAAGATGCTGTGTAAGTATGCTCCTTCTGCATCTATAGTTCCTGTCACGATTAATAATTCATGGAAAATGACACGATGGGGGGCTTTTCCTTTGGGGCTAGGGAATAAACTAGAATTCATTATTCATAACCCTATTCCTGTAAAGGACATCCCTTTCCCCGAACTTTTCAAGAAGACTGAGCAGATCATCACTGAAGCTATCTGCTAATACCACACATCTGCTATTAGCACAATTAATAAAAGGACTGTTTCACGACGATGAGTAGTGAAACAGTCATAATCATAAAACTACTGTTATTTGACAATAACAGCTCTAAATTTAAACATGACATTTAAAGAATTAAATATTATAGAGCCTGTTTTGAAGGCTCTGGATGAAAAAGGATATACGATTCCGACGCCAATACAACAACAGGCTATAACGCCTGCACTTGGCAATCGCGACATACTGGGACTGGCACAAACCGGTACCGGTAAAACCGCTGCATTTTCACTTCCGATTATACAACAATTGTATTTAAACAAAGTGCACGGCAAAAAGAGAGAGATCAGAGCATTAATATTGACTCCCACCCGAGAGTTAGCAATACAGATTAATGAAAGCCTTAACGACTACACCCTTTATACCGGCATACGCCACTGCGTGATCTATGGAGGAGTGAAACAAAATTCACAGGTGAACGAACTAAAAGCTGGGATTGACATATTAGTAGCTACACCCGGTCGTTTGCTGGATCTGATGAACCAGGGAATTGTCAGTCTGAATTCAATCCGCCATTTTGTATTAGATGAAGCTGATCGCATGTTGGACATGGGTTTTATTCATGATATAAAACGCCTGCTTCCCAAACTACCAAGAGAAAAACAAACGCTTTTCTTTTCGGCAACAATGCCTTCATCGATAACTGTTCTTTCACGTTCAATCTTACAGAATCCCGTAAAAATAGAAGTTACGCCTGTATCCTCTGTAGTAGACACGATAGAACAACATCTTTATTTCGTAGAAAAGCAAGAAAAAAAGGACTTACTGATACGCCTGCTAAAGAAAGACAAGCAAAAATCAGCATTAATATTTTCCCGGACAAAGCACGGAGCCGACAAAATAGCTCGTATCCTTAGTAAAGCAGGAATAGGAAGTGCTGCTATTCATGGAAATAAATCCCAGAATGCCAGACAGCGCGCGCTATCCGATTTTAAATCACATAAGATACAAACCCTTATTGCAACAGATATAGCAGCCAGAGGAATAGACATCGTTCATCTCGAATTAGTGATAAACTATGATCTTCCGGATGTAGCCGAAACTTATGTACACCGCATAGGTCGTACAGGAAGAGCCGGAAATACAGGAGTTGCCCTGACTTTTTGTGCACAGGATGAACAAGTAATCCTTCGGGATATCCAAAAGCTGACAGGCAAGAAACTTGTCGTGTCAAGCCAATAGTAAACATTAATTAAAAAAAAACGATTATGGCAGCAAAACAGAAATCTTCAACAACTAAGAAAGAAGGAGAAATAACGCGTTCGGAAAAGACATCTGTAAATCAGCAGGCCGAATCAATACTAAAGAATATAAAAGAAAAATCCGGAGCCGTTATTCGTGTCGCAATTACGAGTAGAACAACAATAGAACTTCCGGCATACCTCTCACCTGCAGAGATAAATGCCCGTGTGGAGAACTATATTAAACTACATGCTTCTAAGATATAGTCTAGTAGACATTATATGTAACTCAATTACAACATATAATTACCAAAAGTTACAAATAAAACACCTCTGATATTCTATTTTCAGTATAGAATGAAAGATTTAGTTTTGTAAACTTTGATAATCAAAGAGGATAATTTTTCTACTAAATAAGACTACTATTCTTTATAATTAAAAATACAATAATCGATATAAAAAAACAGGAATTTAATATGGCTATATCTTTCAATAAAAGAGAATTAGAGAAAAAAAAAGAGCAAAAGAGACAAGAAAAGAAAAAACGTAAAGAAGAGCGTAAAGCTGAAAGTGGCAGTCTGTCATTTGAAGATATGATAGCTTATGTTGATGAGAACGGAGTCATTACAAGCACTCCACCGGATCCCGCCAAGAAACATAAAATAGAAATTAGCGATATTGTTTTATCGACCCCCAAAAAAGAAGATATTGAAGAAACGTTACCCAAAGGCCGTGTGGAACATTTCAATTCGCTAAAAGGATATGGCTTTATCAAAGGTTTGACAGGCACAGATAAATATTTCTTCCATGTCAGTAGTGCCCCGGCTTCCATCTCAGAAGGAGATATAGTCACTTTTGAGTTAGAGCGCGGAAAAAAGGGAATGAATGCTATTAATATCACAGTTGTTGACAAATAGCCATTCTAAAAAATGAATGCCGGATGCAGACTTTTCTTCCGGAGAATCAGCACAAAAGAAAAAGGTAGCCCGATGAGCTACCTTTTCTTATATCCAATTTATCAGATAATATATTAATATCTGTTGTTACTGTAACCACCTCTATTGTTTCCATAAGAGTTGTTACTTTTTTCCTGACGAGGTCTTGCTTCTGAAACAGAAAGAGTTCTTCCGTCATATTCAGCTCCATTCAACTCAGAAATTGCTTTATTTGCTTCTTCGTCGTTAGCCATTTCAACAAATCCGTAACCTTTAGATTTGCTGGTATAGCGATCCATAATAACTTTAGCTGAATTGATAGTTCCATACTCTTCAAAAAGAGTGTTTAAATCGGCATCGTTAACATTGTAACTCAAACCTGCAATAAAAATGTTCATTGTAAATAAATTATAAAATAAATAATCAGATGAGAATTACGGCAAATAAGCACTTTAAACTAAAATCTGAAGAATTGAAGGATAAATATGAAATCTGGAATAAAAACTCAAATATTTGAGACAAAGATACGACTAAATATCTAAATACTACTATGTTCTTATTTCAAAATACAGAAAGGGTAACAATTATCATCTTCTCTTGGGTTTAAGCACCGCCTGTGTCGTAGCTGAAATCAAGATTGTAGCAATGAATCACTTAAAAGCAAAAAAAAACTTAAAGGTAAAAAAATGTACAAGTAGAAGCGATAAAATTGAAATACAACATAAGCTGTATTATCATTGAGATTTCTGGAAGAAGATGAGTGTACTTGCTTATCCGTCTTGCTTGTGATAATATTTTCATTGAGAGTTCGCCATATTATCAGCAAAAAAGAAAGCTTTCACCGTTCTATTTGCCGGAAGCTCCGCCCAATGAATAAGAAGCCATTAAAAACAGATGAGACTACCACACGACATGCAATCAATCGAAATGGAGAATTATCACAAATACCGGGGACTGAAAAATAAGGTTAAGATTGAGCGTTGAGAAGTGATGAATTATGGTTGCGGATGCGTACAGCAGTGGTTGGTAGGGGCGAATTGAATTCGCC
>JASGFJ010000022.1:0-83761 GCA_047605645.1 Dysgonamonadaceae bacterium
TTGCACATTCGATTTGTTCTGCCGGTTATCAAAAATGGGTATACTAACAGTAAGTCCGAGAGACTGCCCAAAATTTCGGTTAAGTTGTGTTGTAAATGCAGTAGACTGGTTATAGACATTGCCTGTGCCGACACTCCCCACGATGGCTATCGACGGCAGATACCCTGCTTTCGCCGATTGCCTTGTCAGTTTAGCAATGTCTACTCCCATTCTGCTATTCTCTACTTCGGGCATGATGCTTAACGCTGTACGGTAAACATCCTCCTTCGCAGGAATTATTTGCATTACCTGATTTTCGTTTACTTCCGGAAATTCTACCCGGAAACTATCCTGAGGTTCCAGTTCCAGCAATTGTTTTAGCTGCACAAGATAGGTGTCGTACGAATTTCGGGCACTAACCAGATTATATTTTGTAGAACTATATTCAGCTTCCACCTGCGCATGGTCACTTCGGGTAATCGTTCCTGCGCTTAGAAATAGATCAGCCTGCTTCAATTCTGCAGTAGAAGTTTCCAAGAGGTTTTCGTAATTCTTTATCGACTCACGATAGTACAGAAGCTGAAGATAAGCCTGCGTAATGGAAATTTCTATCGAATTCTGCTGCTGTTGTGTTGTCAAATCCTGTGCCTGCTTGGTCATGCCGGCTTGTTTAATAGCTAGCTTATTTTTTCCGCCATTATACACAGTCCAACTAGCATTTAATGAATAAGCTCCGGACAATGTCCCTTCATATTTATAATTGCCATTGCCATCCACTGTTTTCGAATTAGAAAACTGCTGTGTTGTACTTCCTGTCAGACTCGGAAACAGAGCAGCTCTCGACTGCAACACATCTACCTGATATCCTTGGGCCGTAGTTTGGGATTTTTGTACCTGAATGTTATGTTCACGAGCATAATCAATACACTTTCTCAGCGTCCATGTTTCCTGAGCACTCAGTGACTGTATACAAAATGCAAAGCAGAACATCAAGGCAATCAGGCTGTATATTTTATTTGTTTTACGCATTGAGTATGTTGTGATTTTGTTTTCATCTTAAAAATCTCCGTTATCGTTTGCCGGTCTCTCGGGAGGAGTACCAGCTCCGTCTCTGTCTGAGCCTTCAGAATGGCCTCCTCTGTTTAAGTCGGAATGCTGAAATTGGTTAAATTTGAGTTCTCCTCTTTTCTCCGCGAAAGCCTGATATTGTTCCGTAGACATCATCTTATGATACTTCTTATCAGCAGCAGCATGCTCCTTTGCTATCTTCTGATCAATCTCGCTTACTTTTTTCCGGTCTTTCTCTGAAAGCTTGGGCATCTGTGGTTTTTCATGAGGTGCACCGTTCATTTGCCCCCGATTCACATTCGGACGTTGTGCATTTTCTCCGTTTGCCATTGCCGGAGGAGGTGTGATGCGACGTTCTTCCCTAACACTTTTATCTACATTAGCCGGGCGATTCCCTTGTGTCATTTGAGACTGCTCTCCCCGGTTTTCTCCTCTTGACATATAGGAAGCAAAGATTTTACGTTTTTGATTCTCCAACTTTGCCACGTTATCATATTCCTTGACTGCTACATTACCAACTTTGGTTCTCTGCTTGTCAGTCAATCCGGGAATCTCAGGAAACTTTACAATTTGAGTTTTTTCTTTTTCGAAACTATTCCCCATCATCATCGGGGGACGACCTCCACCAAAACCTCCGTCATTCATTGGCTCCTGCGCTGCAAGTCCTAAACAGCCTGTAAAGGCAATCGCGAGTATTAATATTATCTTTTTCATTTTATTTTCGTTTAAAAAATTAATCTGGTTCAAAGGTAGGATTGCAGCAAAAGAGTTCCAATCAGAATCGACAGAAGAGCAGTTTCTATCGACAGATTGCCACTTTTTCTCTTATTGCACTTCGAGATATTGAAAAAGATAGAGTAAAACGACCTATTTTTCGAAAAGAGGTATGTCTTACATCTTTATCGGGATCTATTGAGGTAGAGAATCGCTTGATTAGAGCATTCAAATCTAAACAATGAAATAACGGATATACACAACGAAGGGCATTTCATTAGTGAGTTATATAAATAAGAAAAACTTCTTTTAAAAAGGATAAAGAATAGCCTCTACGATCAGCATTGCTCTTAGTCCGAAAAAAGGAATTACAGCCAAAGGAAGAAAGAGAAGAGCTATCAGAAAGGAAGAAATCTCGGGTTCTCTTTTTGGGTCTTTGCATTCAAAAAAGTATCTTTGCAGAGCAGTTATATACAGCATTATCAACTTGAATGCTAAAATAGATTATCATATATGCCAAACACCTATCAACAATTTGAAACCGTCATCGGGATTTGCCGCTCTCTCTTTGAAAAAAAACTTATCGACTATGGTGCGTCCTGGCGCATACTACGACCAGCATCCGTCACTGATCAGATACTTATCAAAGCAAAGCGTATCCGCAGCCTGCAGGAAAAAAAAGTAAGCAAAGTCGGAGAAGGTATCGAACCTGAGTTTATAGGAATCGTTAATTACGGGATTGTAGCTCTCATCCAATTAGAGAAAGGATATTCCGACACAGTGGATATGAATGCAGATGAAGTGATGGCACTTTATGATAGAAACATGCAGGAAACAAAAGAACTGATGTTTGCCAAAAACCACGATTATGACGAAGCCTGGCGATTGATGCGAATCGAGTCCTACACCGATTTGATCCTCACCAAAATATTCCGGGTAAAACAAATTGAAGGGCACGAGGGACAAACATTGGTATCAGAAGGCATTGATGCAAACTTTCGTGACATGATTAATTATTCGCTGTTTGCTTTAATCAAACTACATTTCAAGGACGAAGAATAATGAGCGTTTAGTAAGATGAAAAAGAACAAAAAAGACATCCTCATCAAAACATCCGTAGAATTATCCCGAATAATCCTGGGAGTAACATTCATCTTCTCCGGTTTTTTGAAGTCTGTTGATCCGCTTGGTACAGCTTATAAAATTCAGGATTATCTGACAGCCATGCATCTCTCCTGGTTGCACCTCACAGCACTACCAGCTTCCTTTGTTCTTTGCTCTCTGGAATTTTTATTAGGCGTATGGATGTTGTTTGGTATTTATCGCCGGATAGTTACTAAACTTTTGCTTATTGTGATGGTATTCATGACAGCGCTGACCCTCTATCTTGCTCTGGCTAATCCTGTTCAGGACTGCGGATGCTTTGGGGATGCATTCACCATCACCAATTGGCAAACTTTTTATAAAAACATTGTGCTGCTTGTCTGTGCGGTCATTGTCTTCATTTGGCATTTCCGTGTTCAACCTCTCTATTCACGCCATACCTACTGGCTTGCAGCTCTGTTTTCGGTAGGCTTTATCATTTGTTTCAACATTTACAATTATATATTTCTCCCCGTATTTGATTTTCGTCCCTATAAAGAAGGAGTTGATTTAAAAAAACAAGTGGCTCAGAAATCAAAAGGAGACGTTTATGAAAACACATTCGTATACGAAAAAGACGGAGTAAAACAGACATTTACTGAGCAGAACTACCCTTGGAAAGATCCGAGCTGGAAGTTTGTAGAAATGAAACAAAAGCTAATCAAGGAAGGAGAAAAATCGGGGGTAGAAGATTTTGCAGTCAATCAGTTCACATTAAGCCCTGATAAAAAGAAAATTATCGGTGAGAACGATATAACACACGATATTTTGAACGACTCCACTTACACATTTTTAATGATTGCTTATTCACTCAACAATATGTCTGAATCACATTTGGGTGAATTTGAGGATTTATCATACTATGCACAAGAACACGGATATAAGTTTTACTGCCTGACGGCGTCCCCGGCAGAAGACATACTTAGATATATAGATAATTCGGGAGTAAATTATTCCTTTTGTTCTACCGACGAAAGAGTACTGAAAACAATGATTCGCTCGAACCCCGGACTTATATTGATGAAAAACGGACAAATCATTCGCAAATGGTCGGACATCAGTGTTCCTTCGGAGAAAGTCCTAAATGCCCCACTGGAGAAACTTTCTTTTGTAAAAGTTATAGACAGAAATGAGAAGAATAAAGATAAAATGCTGATTTTATGTATTATCTTTGTATCGCCTCTGGTGGTATTGCAAATGCTTGATCTGGTAGTCTATAAACGTCCTGTTCGAAAGAGACTTAAAATCAAAGCAGTCGAAGAGGAAACACTCAAAAAAGAACAATAATTTTTTTTTAACCAAATAAATAGTATTAAGTTTTTTATTCTTATGAGGAAAAATATTGTAGCAGGAAACTGGAAAATGAATAAATCCTTCCAAGAAGGAATCGCGTTGGCAAAAGATTTAAATGCAGCTCTTGCCGGAAAAACGTTAAACTGCGATGTAATTATCGGAACTCCGTTTATCCATTTGGCTGCAGCTGTTCAGACAGTAGATGCTTCTAAGATCGCTGTTGCTGCTCAAAACTGTGCCGATAAAGCTTCCGGAGCATACACCGGAGAAGTTTCAGCCGCACAAGTAGCATCGGTTGGAGCGGAATATGTAATTCTTGGACACTCTGAACGCCGTGCATATTACGGAGAAACAGATGCCACTTTGAAAGAAAAAGTATTATTGGCTCTTGCAAACGGCTTGAAACCAATTTTCTGCATCGGCGAAGTTCTTGAAGAAAGAGAAGCAGGAAAACAAAACGAAGTGGTAAAAACTCAGGTTGAAAACGCATTGTTTAACCTTTCTGCTGAAGATTTCTCTAAAATTGTTTTGGCTTATGAACCAGTATGGGCTATCGGAACAGGTAAAACCGCAACACCGGATCAGGCTCAGGAAATTCATGCTTACATCCGTAGCCTTGTAGAAGGAAAATACGGAAAAGAAGTGGCCGAAAACACAACTATTCTTTACGGAGGTAGCGCAAATGCAGGAAACGCGAAAGAATTATTTTCTAAAACTGATGTTGACGGAGGACTAATCGGAGGAGCTTCCTTAGATGTTGAAAAATTCCTGCCGATCATCGAAGCTTTCTAATAAAAGCACTATTCTTGCGATTTTTCAAACAAAATCCCAAATAAAATTCAGACACATCCGGGTGAAGCTTTAATCAAGCCTTTAACCGGATGGTCTGATATATAAAGCATTCTCTATTTTCTATAAATTTACCTCATGAAGTTTCATTTTCACCTGACAATTCTGTGTCTGATTTGTTCTGTATCAGGATATGCACAACTAAAAAGTGCATTTGTTAATGAATTAAATACAACAAAAGCAGGACAAGGCAATGTCAAAGTGTATATTGATGAGAACATCAAAAGCACAAACACAGCTAAAGCATCTTTAGCCGGGTCAAACGCTGCGGGTGTCCATTTACATGCAAATGATTCCCTTGCCAGCCCAAAGATTACCTCTGGGAATATTATTAAAAGACCAGGATTCAAAATTCAAGTCTTTGCGGGTAACAATCCGCGTAAATCCAAAGAAGAGGCCTATTCAAAGCAAAGCCAGCTAAGAAATTATTTTCCGGAAGTAGCCACTGTGGTGAAATTTGAGTCTCCATTCTGGCGTTTAAGAGCCGGAAACTACAAAACATACGCCGAAGCAGCTCATGCGATGGCCGAAATGAAAAAAGCTTTTCCCTCCTTTGGAAGAGAGATGTATATTGTGCGTGATCAAATTTCTATTGTTGCAGAATAATTGGTCTTCATTTGCTATAAAAATAAGAAAGTCAATATGACTAATCCATCACACGAAAATACAACAGAGCTTTTAGCTCAACATTATAAAGAAGTTATCAACTTACTGGGAGAAGATCCGCAAAGAGAAGGCTTGCTTCTCACCCCCGAAAGAGTGGCCAAAGCCATGCAGTTTTTAACGAAGGGATATCAGGAGAATCCAAAAGAGATTCTTGAGAAAGCGCTATTCAAAGAGGATTATCGCCAGATGGTAATTGTCAAAGACATTGATTTTTATTCGCTTTGCGAACATCACATGTTGCCCTTTTGGGGAAAGGCACATGTGGCATATATTCCCAACGGATACATTACCGGACTAAGCAAAATCCCTCGTGTTGTGGACGTTTTTGCACGCCGTCTGCAAGTACAGGAACGGCTCACTACACAAATCAAAGAGTGCATACAATCGACCCTGAATCCATTGGGTGTAATGGTTGTAATTGAAGCACAACACATGTGTATGCAGATGAGAGGTGTTGAGAAACAAAATTCAGTTACGACAACCTCCGATTTTACCGGAATTTTCAATACAGCAAAGACAAGGGAAGAATTTATCAATTTGATAAAAAAATAATAATATCCGTTCTTCTTCATTCACTAATTAAAAACAAACTTGCACACATGAAGAAAAGAGAACAGACACCTACAACAAAAGATCCTATCACTCATCAGGTAGGATTTGTGCTGAGTGGTGGTGGCTCGAAGGGTTTTGCGCAACTTGGAGTAATCCAGGCACTTCGTGAGCGGGGATTGACACCGGACTATATTTCCGGGACAAGCGCAGGAGCTTTTGCAGGCGTGATGCTCGCCGACGGCTATACACCTCAGGAAATTATATCCTTTTTCGACAATCGCTCGTTTAAGGAATTCGGAAAACTGATGATTCCACGCTCAGGACTATTTTCCAGCTACCCATTCTACCGTTTTTTACATCATCATCTGAGAGCAAAAACATTTAATGAACTCCAGATACCATTGAGCGTCACGGCGACCAATCTGGAAAAGGGAAAGGCCATACAGTTTACCGAAGGGCTGCTCATTCCTCCGGTAGTTGCATCCTGCTCTGTTCCAATTGTTTTTAAACCGGTAAAAATTGGAGGAGAACATTATGTCGATGGCGGATTATTCAAAAATTTCCCCGTCACTCCAGTACGAAAACATTGCCGGTTTGTAGTAGGAATCAACGTATCCCCTTTGGTGAATCGTCCCTATAAAGACAATATCTGGAGTATTGCCGAACAATCTTTTCATTATATGTTTGTTTCAAACACACTGGCAGATAAAAGAGCCTGCGATCTGCTGATAGAAACGACTCCGCAACACGACAAGGGCTATCCTACTTTCGACTTAACTCACACCCGGGAGATTTTCAACGCAGGATATGAGTCCGCACAACTTTTTCTCGAAAAAAACCAGAACTCTTTAGAGAACATTATTGCCTGGCAAACGTATTATAAGAAGAAAGATGCAGAAAAAAACACCGAGTAACATTTTTCGGTTGTCAAATAAATTCCTCATCCATAAACACGTTCAAAAATGAAACAAAAATTCTTTATCTATCAGGTCCTTCCCCGCCTGTTCGGAAACAACAATCCGACAAGAAAAGAAAATGGGACAAAAGAAGAAAATGGCTGCGGCAAGTTCTCCTCTTTTACACTGAAAGCCCTCCGTGAAATAAAGGCAATGGGATTTTCTCATATATGGTACACCGGCGTAATCGAACATGCGACAAAGACAAACTACTCGAAATATAAAATTCGTGCCGACAATCCGAATGTAGTAAAAGGAAATGCCGGTTCGCCATACGCCATCAAAGATTATTACGACGTAGATCCGGATTTGGCAGACAACCCCAATAAACGCATGCGGGAATTCGAAGATCTTATCAAACGAACCCATGAAGCCGGATTGAAAGCCATAATAGACTTTGTTCCCAATCATGTTGCCAGAGAATATTATTCGGATGCAAAACCCCGCAAAGTCTCAGACCTGGGAGAAAAAGACGATAAGAGTCAGGCTTTTTCTCCGGACAATAATTTCTACTATATTCCCGGTCAGGATCTACATCTTGAATTTGAACAAACAGCAGAGAATATCTACACCGAATCTCCCGCAAAAGTAACAGGCAACGACTGTTTTCACAGCCATCCGAACATAAACGATTGGTACGAGACGGTGAAACTAAATTATGGCGAAGATTACCAGGATGGAAAAGCCAAATATTTCACCCCGATACCCGATACCTGGATTAAAATGAGAGATATTCTGCTCTTCTGGGAGTCGAAAGGAGTGGATGGCTTTCGCTGCGACATGGCCGAGATGGTACCTGTCGAATTCTGGAGCTGGGTTATACAACGAATTAAAGAGAAAAACGACCAAATAATATTCATCGCAGAGGTATACAACCCTCATGAATACGATAACTATATTTTTACCGGTAGATTCGACTACCTTTACGACAAAGTTGGACTTTACGAGACATTTCGCCAAGTCATCACAGAAAAACAACCGACATCAGAAATCACGTTCAGCTGGCAACGCCTCAGAAACTTACAACCCAACATGCTTAATTTTCTTGAGAACCATGACGAACAGCGAATTGCGTCAGATTTTTTTGCAGGTGAAGCCCGGAAAGGAATTCCGGGAATGCTGGTATCTGCATCTCTAAATACCAATCCCGTAATGATATATTTCGGACAAGAACTTGGCGAGAGAGGAATGGACCAAGAGGGTTTCAGCGGAAGAGACGGAAGAACGTCTATTTTTGATTATTGGCAACTTGAATCGATCGAAAACTGGAGAAATGACGATAAATTCGACGGTGAAAAATTAAATACCCAGCAACGCCTGATTCAGGAATTCTATGTAAAACTAATAGGAATATGTAATAACGAACAGGTTATCAAAGAAGGTACATTTTACGATCTGATGTACGCCAATTATGACAATTATGCCTTTGATTCGACCAAGCAATATGCCTTCATCCGCGCCAAAGAAAAAGAGGTTCTGCTTATTGTTGCCAACTTTGCAGGCTATACAACAGACATCAAAGTCCTTATTCCACAAGAAGCTTTGGATTTCATCCAAATAGATCCGCAAAAGATTATTTACTGCAAAGAGTTATTGTCTGATAAAGAAATAGAGCTCCGGGACTTTTCAGAGAAACTTATCTGCATCAATCTACCTGCATATTCGGGTAAAATCATCAAATTTGTAACAAATTAATTCTGAGACAAGAATTGTTTTTATAATTTTGCGCAACAAATCTATACATCTTTTTAAGAAGCTCTGATTGCATTCAGAGAAAACAATGATTCAAAACAACAATGGAGAGTCCAAAAATCCCTTTTAAAGTATTTTCGGGAACAAATTCCCGTTATTTGGCAGAGAAAATCTGTGCGCATCTTAATTGTCCTTTGGGAAAGATGAACATCGAACACTTTGCGGATGGTGAATTTTCAGTTTCATACGACGAGTCAATCCGAGGTTCACAAGTATTTCTGGTTCAGTCTACATTCCCGAACTCAGACAATCTGATGGAGCTTCTTTTGATGATTGATGCAGCCAAAAGAGCATCAGCCAAGTCAATCGTTGCCGTAATTCCTTATTTCGGATGGGCACGACAGGACAGAAAAGACAAACCCCGTGTTTCTATCGGTGCCAAACTGATTGCAGACATGTTAGCAACAGCAGGCATCAACCGCCTGATAACAATGGATCTGCATGCCGACCAGATTCAGGGATTCTTCAATCTTCCAGTTGACCATCTTTATGCTTCTGCCATCTTCACCGACTACATCAAGACATCGCTTGATCTTCAAAACCTGGTTATTGCCACACCTGATGTCGGAGGGACAAAGAGAGCAAGCTCATACGCGAAATTCCTGGGAATACCGATGGTTATTTGCTACAAGTTGAGAAAAAAGGCAAACGTCATCTCAGAGATGCAAATCATCGGCGATGTAAAAGGAATGGATGTGCTGCTTGTTGACGATATAGTAGACACTGCCGGTACAATAACCAAGGCTGCCGACTTAATGATACAGAACGGCGCCAACTCGGTCAGAGCGATTGCCAGTCATGCGGTCATGTCCGATCCTGCCTCAGTTCGCGTAGATCAGTCCACTTTGAAAGAAATCATTTTCACCGACAGCATTCCGTATTCCAAAAAGAGCGAGAAAGTAAAAATACTTTCCATCTCGGAAGTGTTTGCTGATTCGATACGCAGAGTATGCAACAATGAATCTATCAGTTCGCTCTACGTCCTGTAAAGCAGCGAAAAGCATATAAAAAAACGAAACATGTTTTTTCAAAGAACATGTTTCGTTTTTTCTATTTCCATCACCTTCCTTACTATTTGTTCGGGAGGAATTCCTTTCAGACAAGCATATTCATCTCCGGTACGACTACAAGGCTTTTTCCCATACACCGAACAAGGGCGGCATTCCAAATCAATCTGAACGGCATTCTCCGGTAATTGCCCGTAACCATAAAATCCCAAAGAAGGATGAGTAGCTCCCCAAATGGAAACCACCGGAGTATTTACGAGAGATGCCAGATGCATGTTGGCCGAATCCATCGAAACAAGTACATCGAGCGATTGCATAAGCAACAATTCTTCCTTCAATTCAAACCGACCTACCGTCGTTTCAACATGCTCATATTTTTGAGACCATGTTTTTAGAATTTGTTCTTCTTCTCCTTTTCCTCCAAATAAGAAAATACGAACAGAACCTGTGCTATTCAACAGTTGAATAACCTCTTCCATTCTTTCAATTGGATACACCTTCCCTTGATGCCTGGCAAAAGGAGCTACTCCAATACGCATTTTCTCTTCGCGTGGCACAAAATCGCCTAACATGGAATACGGAAGCTCACGCCCATCAAAAAAACCCTGAAATGAAAGGATGAAAGGGAATCCGAGGCGGGTAAAAACATCCGCATATCTTTCCACTGAACTTTTTAAGGGAACTTCCAGCTTTTTGGTTCGTATCAGGTTTTTCTTTTCTTCTCTTCCTTTGTCGATATGCTCCACCCGGACTCCAGGATGAGTTAACAACGAAAATCTTATTATTTTGCTGCGCAACACATCATGCACATCAGCTATGTGCGTAAAGTCCATTAAAGCAATGCCCTTGTTTAGCTTCATCAATCCTTTGAATCCCTGATGGTCGTTCATCGGGTCAAAAATCAATGTACTCACATTTTCGGACAAAGACTCAAACAAAGGGGCAAATACCTTCCGCGTGAGTACCACAAATTCATCCTGCGGATAACTTTTTGCGACAGAAGCAAGCACAGGAACAAGCATGGCAACATCACCAAAAGCGGAAAAGCGTATTATTAAAACCTTAGACATAAAATAACCAATCTGTAAAAAAAGCGCCTGTAAGACCATTACAAACGCTTTCCGAAGTATGCTTTAATTAGAAAACTTTATTTCTTTCCTCCTACATAGAGTACCGGATTCAGGTTCGGGTCATTATACATTTTCATCTGCTTATAGACTTTCATGTATTTATCTCCCTTTTCAATATCAGAAAGTAATTCGTCAATCGCTTCAGATAAATCGCTCTTCTGCTCAAGCAAAACATTCAGTTTCGCCTCACAGGAAGCTTTGTGAGCTTCAGCAGCATCTTCTCTGATTACTTCCTGATGCATGTGATATATTTTCAACGCAAGGATAGAAAGACGGTCAATAGCCCAGGCCGGACTTTCAGTATTAATTTGAGCCTTCGAAGAAGGTTTCACGTCTTTGTATATATCCAAAAAATAGCTATCAATCATTTCCACCATATCTGTTCTTTCCTGATTGGATTTATCAATCCGCCTCTTAATTTCCAATGCCTTCACCGGATCAATCTGAGGATCACGTATAATATCCTCCAAATGCCACTGTACTGTGTCAATCCAATTTTTTAAATACAGAAAATATTCAATGGTTTGAAATTTATACGGATTGTTGATAGGAGCATCTACATCATCGTGTACATGATAATCAAGAATTGACTTCTCGAAAATAGGATTTGATAAATTACTAAATGACATGGTTCAACTTATTTTTAATGAATACTGAACTACTAAAAAATGGAAAACAAAAAAATCCAAGCAGATAACTTATTATTTATCAACCTGGATCTTTTTTACCTTTGGGGTGGAAGACGGGGCTCGAACCCGCGACACTCGGAACCACAATCCGATGCTCTGCCTACTGAGCTACAACCACCATGTTTGTTTTGCGGTGCAAAGATATGAATTATTTATTAACAAGCAACCTTTTAATAAAAAATATTCCAGGTTTAATAGAAAGTACGGCTTCGGGGAAAACCGTACTTTTCCATATCTTTTAGTGCCTTCCTTTACATGTTAAGCCAGTAAACGTAAGCAAAATCCTGACGATGAGCCATATCCTTATGCACAGGATAAGCCCTCAATGCAAATTTTGTAGCACCATTTACTTTAGGTTCAAACTCCATTTCAAAATAAAGCTTTGAACCTTCACTCTTGACTAACTCAAGGGTATCTGCCGAAACAAAAATATCTTGATTTGCTTCAGAATCAAATTTTGTAACAACAAAATCGACACCGATATCCCCCAGAATATCATGTTTATCCAAAACAACGCGGCCTGAGTATTTCACACCTTCTACCAGATTCAGTGTATCGTTAACCATGTCAACATTGCCCTGAGTCACTTCTACGGAAATAACCGACAAATGATCCCATTTGGAGGCAGTATCTTCTTTCCATGCTGCCAATTCGCGCGCTTTTTGGAAATTATCGGCCAGGACAAGGCGATGACGTTGCTGCAGAGGCTTATAAAATCTTTCGATATAATCGTCAATCATCCGCTTGGTTGTATAATGCGGAGCAATTTTTGCAATAGAGTTCTTCACAAACTGCATCCATTCCGGAGAATAGCCTTTTTCGCCACGAGCATAATACAACGGAAGAATTTCATTTTCGAAGCTATTGTAAATCAACGAAGCATCTAATTCATCTTGATAACTCTGGTTCGTATAAGTACGTTTATCGGTCAATGCCCATCCGGCTCCTTCACGGTAACCTTCATACCACCATCCGTCCAATACAGAGAAATTGAGCACTCCGTTCATTTCGGCTTTTTCACCGGATGTTCCCGAAGCTTCCAAAGGACGAGTCGGCGTATTTAGCCAAATATCCACACCTGAAATCAGTCGCTTAGCCAACTGCATGTCATAGTTTTCAAGGAAAATAATTTTCCCGAAAAATTCCGGTCGTTGCGAAATTTCAATAATATGCTTAATCAATCCCTGACCTCCGCCATCGGCAGGATGAGCCTTTCCGGTGAAAAGAAATTGAATGGGACGTTCCGGATTATTTACCAATTTAGCCAAACGATCTAAATCGGTAAAAAGCAGGTGTGCCCGTTTATATGTAGCAAAACGACGTCCAAATCCGACCAACAGCGCATCAGAACGAATATCCTTCAATAAAGAAACGACTTCGGCCGGTTTGCGGTTACTGCGTGAAAGATTTTGCTGCAATTTATTCTTTACGTAATCGATAAGTCTCTTCTTGAGAACTTTCCGGACATTCCAGAGCTCTTCATCCCCCACACTATAAATATCATCCCAGATTTCAGGATTAGACTGATCACTCAGAAATGTCTTTTTGAAAGTTTTGTTATACAAAGCTTTCATCTCTTTTGCAGTCCATGTAGGCAAGTGAACCCCATTGGTCACATATCCTACATGTAATTCTTCAGGAAAATATCCGGGCCATATCGGCTGGAACATGTTGCGCGAAACAATTCCATGCAAGAGACTTACCCCATTGGCGTGCAGACAAGTATTCAGAGCGAAAGCGCTCATGCTGAATTTTTCGTTTGTTCCGGGATGTTCCCTTCCCATATCCGCAAACTCTTGCCAGGAAATACCCAATCTGCCGGGATAGCTTCCCAAGTACTTGCCCAACAATCCTTCGTCGAAATAATCATGTCCGGCAGGAACCGGAGTATGCACAGTATATAACCCGGAAGAACGAACGACTTCCAATGCCTGACCGAAAGTCAAGTCTTCCGTCTCTATCAAATCGACCAAACGCTGTACATTAATCAATGCCGCGTGTCCTTCATTACAATGATAAACATCTTTTTTGATTCCCAGCTTGTTCAGAAGCAAAATACCTCCGATACCAAGCAAATACTCCTGTTTCATTCGGTTTTCCCAGTCACCGCCATACAATTGATGCGTAATGGAGCGGTCATACTCACTGTTTGCCTCAAAGTCAGTATCCATTAGATAAAGACCAATGCGACCCACATTCACACGCCAGATACGCGCATACACATTGCGTTCGGGATAAGGAACTTCAAGAACCATTTGTTGTCCATTTGCCTGGATAACCGGTTCAAGCGGAAGTTCATTAAAATTCTGAGGCTCATAGTTTGCAACTTGCTGTCCATCAGGAGAAATTGTTTGTGTAAAATACCCGTAACGGTATAAAAATCCGACTGCAGTTAAATCCACATGACTGTCGCTGGCCTCTTTCAGGTAGTCGCCGGCCAATACGCCCAAGCCCCCTGAATAAATTTTCAAAACACTTGTCATGCCATATTCCATACTGAAATAGGCGACTGATGTTTTGCTCGAATCAGGCTCTTCGGATAGATAAGCTTCAAAATCCCGAATAACAGCTCCTAACCTAGCCATAAGTTCAGCATCTTTGATTATCTCTTTGCATTTGTCATACGACAACCGCTGAAGAAACACCACCGGATTATGGCTTGATTCTTCCCATAGCTTATTGTCTATGTCTTCAAAAAGCTCAATTGCTTCATTGTTCCAGACCCACCATAGGTTTCTCGCTAATTTTTCCAGGGGAAGCAATTCCTGAGGAAGATTAGCATGTGTATATACACTCTTCCACGAAGGCGTATTCGAGTAGCTTGCACTGACTTTCATAATTCTATGTGTTTAAAACGTTGATATTCTCTTTTTATAATTAATGTAACGATTGTTTGTGAGTATTAGGAATTCAATTAAACAAAATTAAACAAAATTAAGTACAATTATACTCTTTTTTTTGCAATTTCCAACGCTTCATTATACACCTGATAGTAATATTTTATAAAATGGCTCCAATCGGCCTGCAGAGATCTTTCCAGAGCAGAATTCCTCATGATGCGTTCTTCTTCACTACTTTTGACCGAGACTTCAAAAATAAGATTGCTTATATCTTCAGCCACTTCGTGATAATTATAGTCATCACGAAAAACAACCTCCACACCGTCCTCCAATCCTTTTTTGTCACCCAGTTTCTTGTTCCATAAACCAAATCCGGCCAAAGTGGTTGTTATTGTCGGAATGGAAAACGCAATACTTTCATGCGGTGTATATCCCCAGGGCTCGTAATAGGAAGGAAAGGCCGTAACATCCAGGCCAATCAGCAAATCATAATATGACATATTGAAAATTCCGTCCTCTCCGTTCAGATAAGAGGGTACAAAAACAATTTTCACCCGATCCCCCGGAAGGTTCCGAAACCCAAGACTGTCGATTTGTCTCAGCACCAGATCTTCATGCATATTGTGCAGCCAATGCGTAAGGAAAGGATGTTCCAATGCTCCGTGAGCGGCCTTTTTATCTAGCCTGTTCATCAGGTCGGCACGAGGTTCTTTCATCCAGGCAGGTACCATAATAAAAGCGACAACATCTTTTTTCAACTGCTTGATATTTTTGAGTTTGTGTAAAGCTTCAATAAAGACATCGATTCCTTTGTTTTTAAACTCATAGCGTCCGCTGGTAGCCACTAATACAGCATCATCGTCTATCTCCTGTCCTAAAAGTTTTTCTACGACATTAATCAAAGCCTTACGAGCCTCTTTGCGTTTGTGGTCATAATCTTCACCGGTTGGAATCATATCCTGCTCAAAGCCATTGGGAGTAACGAAGGGTTTGCGTTCAAGAAGCTGCGTACATTCCAAAGCAGTGATATCGCTCACTGTCGTGAAACAGTCAGCATTACGCGCAGCCTTTTTTTCTATGGAATGCTTGGCTACCATATTCAATTCACGAGCCATCTGATCTCCGTTGTATGCAGTCAGATAATTATATAGCGGTTTGTTGTTGCCGGCAATAGAACGTCCGATGGAAGTAGCATGTGTTGTAAATACGGTAGCGACCTTTGGCAGGTTGCTTTTTACGAAAAGCAATCCCATCCCCAACATCCATTCATCAAAATGAGCAATAACCTTCTCATCGATAAGGCCAAAAAACTCATAGAAACTTTTTATCACACATCCGGTTGCATAGGCAAACATGCATGATTCATCATAATCACCATAAGCATGCAGTGAATCTACTTTGTAATCTTCCCACATTTCTCCGTAAATTTCATCTTTTCGGAGAAAGAAGTCCTGATAATCCACCAAAATAGCGATTGGTTGTCCTTCCACATCCCATCTTCCGATTCTGAGCTTAAGTGCGTCTTTTTCACGCGCGTGCAGCCTCCAATCTTCCAAAAGCGTCTCATCTTCATTAAACCACAAACTTTCCTTTTTTGTCCAGATATCCGGACCAATAAAGATCAGATTATCTCCATATTGTTCTTTGAGGCATTTGGCTTTGGAGGCCAAAACTGTGTAAATTCCGCCTACTTTGTTACATACTTCCCAACTTGTCTCAAAAAGATAACCTTGATTTTGTGTTTTTACCTGACTCATATAATTAATATTGTGAAACTTCATTATTGTTCTAAACAGCAAAGATAAGATAAATCTAAAAAGAGAGGAAAAAATATTATTTCTTAAAATGAATTCTATAACTTTGCAGCAATTTATTAATCTCATCGGGTCTTACTTGAGTGTCAGATTCAATCAAGCCACATCTTAGCTCTATTTTCAAACTGAAACACAATCTTTCAGCATCACCTGAGCGGACTTTGGCATCAGACAAGAGCCACTCCTTTTTAAATGAAAAAAATAGCAGATATAATTCTTAAACTGATTGGATGGAATGTATTGGACAAAGTCGGATACATCTCCAAATGTGTGATATGCGTTGCTCCGCATACTAGTAACTATGACTTTCTTATGGGTGAACTCACTTATATGCACTTGGGGCGGAAAGCTAGTTTTCTAATGAAAAAAAGCTGGTTCTTCTTTCCATTGGGTTATTTGCTCCGCGCAATCGGAGGCATTCCGGTCGATCGTTCTCAAAAAACATCCCTGACACAGCAGTTGAGCGAAGAATTTCGCAAAAGAAAAAATTTTCATATTGCCATCACTCCTGAGGGAACACGAAA
This sequence comes from Dysgonamonadaceae bacterium, assembly GCA_047605645.1. Lineage (GTDB taxonomy): Bacteria > Bacteroidota > Bacteroidia > Bacteroidales > Dysgonomonadaceae > UBA1309. Next base: position 16,977 of record JASGFJ010000022.1, read on the forward strand.
ACTAAACACAGAATGGAAAAAAGGGTTTTACTTCATTGCCAAAGAGGCAGATGTCCCCATTCTTCTGGCTGCCATCGACTACAAAACCAAAACAGTAGAACTGCGTGAATTATTCCATCCATCAGGAGACGTAGAAGCAGATTTGGCAATCATCAAAAGCAAATATGAAGATGTAGGTGCCCGCCATCCGGAGAAATTTGTAATCTGATGCGGATGTATACATTCTTTATATCTTTATAAATAGTTCTTTTCATCCCTTTAATTATAGCAAATCTCCTCTGCACAGTATGTGCGCATACTTTTGGAAAGTGCAAAAAGAACTCCCTAGGTCTTTTTGAAGCGGGCGGGGTAATTTCCAATCCGCAACAGGGAAGAAGCATGGCAAATATCATCAAAAAAGACGAATACCGCTTCATCCAAACAAGTCGCTGAGTTGTTATTTCAGGAAAGCTAATTAAATGAACAGACGATGAATACACTTCGCATATCTCTTTTACAATACGATATTGCCTGGGAAGACAAAGAGGCTAACTTTCTGAAAATAGGAAGCCTCCTTGCCCAATCGGAGGAGAAACACGATATCCTTATCCTTCCGGAAATGTTTTCCACAGGTTTCTCGATGAACAGCCCTACTCTTGCAGAGCCTATATCGGGAAAGACTCTCAACAGAATAAAGAGTCTGGCCCGACAATACGACGCTGCCATCGCCGGAAGCTTCATTGCTGAAGACAAAGGACACTATTTCAATCGCGGGTTCTTTATTACACCCACAGCGGAATATTTTTACGACAAACGGCATCTTTTCCGTATGGGAAGCGAGCCGGAACACTTCTCTGCTGGAAACAGCAAACTTATCGTTCCATTCAGAGGGTTCAACATTTGTTTGCTTGTATGCTACGACCTACGCTTTCCGGTCTGGGCGCGCAACAGCAACAACGAATACGACCTGCTAATCTACGTAGCCAATTGGCCACGCACTCGTGCATTGGTCTGGGACACATTGCTTCCCGCCCGCGCATTGGAGAACCAGGCATACGTATGCGGAGTAAACCGCATCGGCACCGATGCTACCGGTCTTCATTATTCGGGAGATTCAAAACTGATCGATTTCAAAGGCAACCTCCTGATCCACATCCCGGAAGAGGAAAAAATCGTCACGGCAATTATTTCTACAGACAAGCTAAACACATTCCGCCATAAATTTCCGGTATGGAAAGATGCGGATGCTTTCATACTGACAACTAACGATAAGCACTTACCGATGAGATAAAGTTCCGTAAAAGAGAGAACGGAATCTGGGGACAAAAACTGAAAACTCCAATCCACCACAGACATCTCCGGTAATAGATAAAGAAAACAGAAACAATCCGCATCTTTTTTCATCAATTCACCCAAAACCGATGAAAGTGACAACTTTTTGGGGACGATAGATGTTCAATTCTGGAAAACCCAAAAGAAAAATTTCGTATGAAATACATCGGACCTCATGTCAGCGCAGCCGGAGGAGTGGAGAATGCTCCTGAAAACGCACACAAACTGGGTGCAACGGCTTTTGCTTTGTTTACTAAAAACCAGAAACAATGGGTGGCTCCTCCCTTAACCGACAAAAGCATTGATGCCTTCAAAAATAAATGCGCAGAATACGGTTATTCACCCGATCATATCCTCCCACACGACAGCTACCTGATAAACCTGGGACATCCTGAAGAGGAAGGATTGCAGAAGTCGAGAGCTGCATTTCTCGATGAAATGCAGCGTTGTGAACAACTGGGACTCAACAGGCTGAATTTCCACCCGGGAAGCCACCTCAAAAAAATAGATGACGAGACATGCCTGAAGAAAATAGCAGAGTCTATCAATATCACACTCGACAAAACCCAAGGCGTTTGTGCTGTCATAGAGAATACAGCCGGACAAGGAAGCAACCTGGGATATACCTTTGAACAGATTGCACTGATTATTGATCACGTCCAGGATAAGTCGCGCGTAGGCGTCTGCCTCGACACGGCTCACACGTTGGCAGCGGGATATGAATTCCGCACGAAAGAAGCCTTTGACAAGACCTTTGCTGATTTCGAACGCATCATTGGGTTCAACTACCTGAAAGGAATGCACATCAATGATTCGAAGAAGGATCTGGGAACACGCGTAGACCGACACGACAGTATTGGAAAAGGCCTTATCGGTGAAATGCCGTTTGCTTTTATCATGAACGATCCGCGTTTCGACAACCTTCCTTTGATTCTGGAAACTCCGGATGAAGATTTGTGGGCAGAGGAGATCAAATTACTTTACAGTTTACAGAAAGAACCGCAGAAGGTTTAAAAAACAACAGAACCCTATATCGGAAACCCGACGGATAGAATAAAAAAAGAGTAGCTTTCAATAGACGATAGTTACTCTTTTTATATATTGGTATCCTTCAAATGAATGGCATGAAGGCACAAACAATTCAGACACAATGGAATATTTCGAGAAACAGGTGATTTGCTTATCGAACGCCCGAATTCACGATTTTTTAATTTGATGCTTCTTTATCGGAATATTTTCTTTTTCCATTTGAGAGATACCCCACTCCCTCAATTGATTAATAAACGGAAGCAAGCTCTCTCCTGCATCTGTGAGTGTATACTCCACATGAGGAGGAACTTCATGGTATACTTTTCGAAAAATCAATCCATCTTTTTCTAATTCTCTTAATGTTTGTGTTAACATTTTCGTGGAAATATCATCTATACATCTTTTGAGTTCTCCAAAACGCAAAACCTCGTTATTAAAGATATACCAAAGGATACGTCCCTTGTATTTTCCTCCAATCCTTCTGAATGCGAAATCAACCGCACAGAGAGGCTCAACAGCATTTTTTTTATTCATCTTATATAGTTGACTATCAGCAATAGACTCCTTTTGGTAGCTAAGGTACAAAAAAGTAGGTACTTGACAACTAAAAACCATTGAAATATCTTTACTAAAAAATCGAACGATGGAAAGAAAAAGTACAACAAAAAAGGCATCGCCTGCTAACGAGCCACGCGTTGAATCTGTTTCAGGAACCGAAAGAACTGCCTGCACAAAAGAAGAGCAAAATACAACAACATACATTCCTCTCAAAGTTCACTGGGGAGATATAGATTTCTTGCTTTATTCGGATGGATATCTTCGTATTAACACCCCTCACCCGGTGCTTGCTCCGACCATTCCACTGGTCGATTTTGAGACACAATCAGAGGCATTACATCTAAGAAAGGACATCGTCCACCTGAGTATCAATGTCATGCTTCTAAAAACCTCAGACAAGACGATTTTAATAGATGCAGGCTTAGGAAAACACTTTGGAGGAAACCAAGAGGGGCAACTTTTAGAGAATCTGGCGCATTCAGGCATTTCAGCAGATTCGATTACAGATATTCTGATAAGCCATGCTCATCGCGATCATATCGGCGGACTTGTTTCTACGGATGGCACAATCGTGTACCCCCATGCAAAATACCACATATCAGATGAGGAGTATCGTTTCTGGATGAATGAACACCCCGATTTTTCCAGGAGTAAACAAAATCCGGAACAAATAAAAGGGGCGATCTCTTTTACTCAAAACATTTTAAACAAGATAAAGAAGAATATTGTACTATTTACCCCCGGAGATACATTATTTTCCTTTATTCAAACAGAATCAGCACCCGGACATACACCGGGACAAACGCTTTTCACCATAACATCCGGGAACAGATCTCTTAAAAACATAGCAGATGTTTTTCATACCCCTGTCATGATTACAAAACCGGAATGGGGTGCTGCGTTTGATATTGATTTTGAACAAAGCATTCAAACCCGCAAACGAATTCTGGAAGATTGCTTCGTAAACAAAACCTTAGTAATGTCTACGCACCTTCCATGGCCCGGCCTGGGATATATCGACAAAAAAGACACATACTTCTGGAGCCCTCTCCCCTATTATACTCCTTATGAAATAAATCTATAAGAAATTCTCAATATTGCCCTGTTAAATTCCGGATTACATTTTCTTTTCATTCATTTTCAACAATTTAAAAACAACGTCAAAATAGATGAATTAGAATTCACGCTTTATCATGGAATGTAGATTTCCCATTTTTGTAAATCACGGAAAAGACAATAGTTCCGGTTAATCAGATGAAGCCGACTACGAATGATCATTTTTTATAGGACAGGAATAAGGTGTTGAATAAAACCGCCCTTACTGACCCATTTTATTTAATAGGCTACTAATAACCATTTACGTTTATCATAAATATTTACTGAGCAATTTAGCCAACGAGTAACGGCCGCAAAACAGAAAATCGCATAGCGGCCGTTATTATTATTTATTAAAAAGATAATCAGAGAAATGGTTTTTCAATGGCAGTATACACAATGCAGCAGACAAACGTCCGGAGTTACCACAAAAGAAACCGGCAGCAGCATACCAAACAGATAGTCTCGTATAGGCTTGCGTCCTTTTCATCCTTTCGCCTTCTTGGGCATTTTCCCCTGGTATTTAGGGTCATAATTGCGTATCCACCAATGATACATCAACACCGCCAAAATGAAATAAACGCCAACCTGAATCCATAGCTGAACATATTCGGGCCATACTTCATTGAAACTGGCTCCCAGTGTATTAATTTTCACAAAACCGTGAATAGCCGGTGTAGACGGAATCAGATTGCCTAAAGCCTGTAAAGCAGGTGGCATGGAAGTCCAGGGCCAGGAAATCCCGGAGAGAAACAAGAAAACAACACTCGAAAAGGCAAATAACAGCAATGTAAATTCCCGCTGTGACACAAAATAAGAAATTGTCATGCTGAAAAATGTCGCCGCCAACAGAAAAGGCATCAAGAAGACGGCAAGTGTTTCGGGGCTTCCCACCTGAGGAAGATTAAACAGATAAGGCGCAACACGTAATATCCATATTGAAACAAAAAGATAGATAAAGCTGTAAGCCAGTCCTTTTCCCAGAGTCAACCGTACAGCATTGACATTCTTACCAAAATAGGCATGCGATGCTACTGTATAGGTTTTGCGGTCGTTGTGTGTCCCCACCAGTGTACCAATGCCCAGAAACATAGTTTGCTGAATAATCATAATCAGCACTGCCGGAATAAGAAATCCGGCATATCCGTTTTGGGGATTATAGAAAGGTACCCATTTGCTTTCAATGGTCTGCATGGTTGCGTCATCCTGCTTTTGAGTGGCATGTCCGACATCTTCCACCCGGATGCTGGCGCCCATATCCAGCGAAACCTCTGTGGCTGCGAGTGTTACGGTTTTATAAAGCAGCATACTCCGAATATCACAAAAAGCAAAAACTCTTGACTGTTTTCCTGTATTTAGATTCTTGCTGAAATCACGGGGAATAAGCAAAATAGCAAAAGCTTTTCCGTTGCGGGTATATTCTTTTGCTTCTTCCAGGTCTGCGGCTTTTCCAATGATACGCACATCGGGAGTCGCATCGACCTTCCGTATAAATTCCCGGCTCAACATCGAGTTGGATTCATCCACCACTATCGTATTTACATCCCGAACCACTTCGTTATTATAGAAGGATGTATAAACCAATGGATAAAACGCCGGCACAATAAAGAAAAGAAGAATCACCGCTTTATCACGGAACATAACTTTCAGCTCCGCTTTCCACACATAATATATGTCAATAAATAGTCTAACCATATCAATTCATTCGAAATGTCACCGGTACGGAACACGACTCTCTTACTCTTCGTATTCGCTATTCAGAAATTTAGCCACCAAACTGCTTGTTAGAAGCCCTACAAAAGCAAAACACATCAGTGCTATTATATTGAACGTCACAAAAGAAAGACGATAACCATCCAAAGCCTGAGACGAACTTATCAAGAAAAAATGACGCATAGGAAACAGGTTGCTGATAGCCTGCAACACGGGACTCATCGCTTCCGTGGGAAAAGAAAAACCCGTAATCGAGAAGGCGAGCATCCCAAACAAACTGGCAATACTTAAGGCCATACGGTAATTCTGAAAAACGCCCACCATTATAAGGCCAACTCCCTGTGAAGCTATAATCAGAAGAAAATAATCAAGATAAACAGGCCAAAATCCGGTTTGCAGAGGGAAGTTCTGATACCAATACATCAAGGCTATCATCAACAAAGACAACAATAGAAAAATAATAGTATACGGGATCGTTTTTCCGAGAATGACTGTAAAATAATTATTATTTCCCATTTCCATCAGTTTCTTCCCTGTTCCCGATTTCACTTCGCTACCAAATGCAGACACTGTGAACATAAAAAGAAGTAACTGGAAAATAGCCGGAATAAGACTTGTATTCAAGCAAATGGAATAATTCACCCACGGATTGCCTAAAGGATGCGACTCCACGGTGATGGGTTGTAAAATCGGCATGACCTGCTTCTCTGTGAACCCTTTTGCCAAAGCCGTTTTCAGTCCAACGGAAGCAGAAGCGAGCATCCCAATGGTTTTTAAATCCTGAAACAACAGGTTACCCGACACATAAAAAGCATTGTCGGTATAGAACACCAGTTTGGGCTGCTGACCCGAAATAGCATCCCGGGTAAAATTCCGGGGAATATACAATATCGCATATATTTCGGTACTTTCCATGCGAAGCCGAGCCTCACGAAAAGAAAGACTCTTAAACTTGATATCTGTTTTAGAGAATGCATCCAACTGCCGGATAAGCGTCCGGGTGGTGGAAGTATTATCCAGGTCAACCACAGCAATAGGTATTTTCTGAGGAAGCCCCGACTGCATCATATACATCAGAATCGCCGCACTCAAAACCGGCACGACCAACATTCCCCAGATGCATATTTTAGAGCTGAAAATCCTCCGGAATTCCCTTTTGGCTATTGCTAAAAATCCTGACTTCATATTGAAATTTTGGTTTCTTGAAAAAAGGAGAATGCTCTCCTGCAAATTTTACTTGCCGATAATCAGTGACATTCCGGGACGGACATCGATGTCTTCTTTTACGAACCGGGCTCTCACTTCAAAAGTCTTCCGGTCATATTGTCCGGTGGTCTTAGTTGCTTTCCAAGCGGCATAGCTACCCAAATCTTTCAAATAATATATTTTCAGATCGACATTTTTATTTAAAGCCGGCACAAAGACCGTAATCACCTGGTTCATCTTAAAGTTCGGCAGCAAATCTTCCCGTACATTAAAAGATCCCCATTTATCAGTCAGATCCATCACATTCATAATGGGCGCTCCGGAACCGACCAATTCACCGACATTGGGGAATTTTTCAGAAATCTCTCCGTCGATAGGAGAAATCAGATACGATTCGTTTATATACGATTTAACTTCAGCAACAGCTCCTTTTGCTCTGTTGACCATTGCTTTGGCAGCCTCCTTGTCTTCTCTCTGGGCACCGGCAACCGCCATATCATATTGCGATTTTGCCGCTTTTTCTGTTGCAATAGAAGCTTTATAGTTTGCCTCAGCCTCGTCTCTTTTCTGCGCCGTAGTTACCCCTTTATCAAACAGGGATTGCACCCTGTCATACGATTTTTTGGCAATATCCAGACCGGCTTTCGACTTCTGCCACATTTCATAAGCTCCCTGTACCTGCTCATGACGGGTTCCGTTGACCGCTTTTTCATTCTGGGCTTCAGCTCCTTGCTGTGCGGCATCAGCCTGAGCCAGCTTGGCGTCAATGTCGGGGATACTCAGAATAGCCAGCGTATCTCCTTTTTTCACTTTATCTCCTTCTTCTACCAGAAATCTGGCAATCCGCCCCGGCACTTTGCTGGAGATGCGCACTTCGGTAATCTCGGCTTCCCCCTGAATAATTTTATCTTCATGATGCAAAAAGAAGAATCCATAGAGTCCGACAGCAATAATCACTAATGCAAATACCGAAATAGGAATTAGTTTTGATCCTGATTTGTTTTCTGATTCCATATCTAATTATCTTATCAATTGTTATCCATTGAGTTATTTCTGTTTTCGGCAGACGACTTTGCCCCTGCCAGATTTCGTCCCACAGCTTTATCCAGATAAATCTGACACAGCTTCATATCAATCTGTGCGTCTATCAATTCGGAATGAGCCTGCATCCAGGCTGTGTGTGCAGCCAATACATCAGAAGCCGGGACAACTCCTTCTTCAAAACCGACATTGGCATAGCGCAGGTTTTCATCCGCTTTTTCGATATTCTTTTCAGCAGCAGTCAATTTCTTTGCAGCCTCTGTGAGCTTATATGTAGATTGATTGATTTGAAGACGTATTTTCTCTTTTGCCTCCTCAAGTTCCAACCTCTTAATAACTGTTTCGGCTTTAGCTGCATTATATTTTGCAGAACTGGTCAGGAAGTTTAGCGGAATTTTGGCGACAACCCCCACGTTCCACATTCCACGAAACTTATATTGCAATCCATCATACGAGTTGGGATTAGTCCATGCATATCCGGCATTCAACCCCACTTCGGGCAAAAATTCCGCGAAAGCAACCTTTTCTTTCTTTTTGTATATTTTTTCGGCAAGTGTCAGGCTGTGTATCTCCGGACGATTGGCTATCGCTTCATCTATATTCACCATACCATCCTGCGAAGAGGTTACGCTCAATTGTTTGAGATTCTCGTCGGCCACCGTCAAGTGATCCGAAATTTCAATTCCGCAAAGCTGACACAACAACATTTTTGATAAACTCAAACCGTTGCTGACTTTTGTAAGAGCCATTTCCGCTTCATTTAGCTTTACATCCACCGACAATTTATCCGCCTTAGTAGCCACACCTTCTTTGAGCATGACATTGACATCGTTATCCATCTTATTTAATAAAACAACGTAGGATTCTGCCAAGTTTTTTTTGCTTGCAAGAGAAACGACCTGCCAATAGGCCTCATCGACCTCTACAATAACATCAGCAAGTTTAGTATCCGATTGCGATTTTGCCAGGTCAAGGGCATACGTGCGAATCTGATTGGCTGCCACAATTTTCCCACCGGCAAACAAAGGCTGAACAAGAGAAAATCCACCAACCCAGATATTACTTAAGTCGATCTTGCCGGCATTATATAACTGTTCTTTTATCGTTTCCCCTGCAGAAAAAGGGATCACAGTCCCGGCAGGGACAAGCTGGGGCAATCCCAATTGCGTCAGATCGGGAACCGTAATAGAGGTAGGAATAGCAGAAAGAGAAGACGATGAAATAAGGTGCAAGTCGTCCGAAAAATGCATGTAAGCTCCCTTAAATGAAAATTTAGGGAAATACATCAAATAGGCCTCTTTCTTTTCGTAATAAGCGACACGTTCCTCTTCGGAAGCTATACGAAGAGCTTTATTGTTGGCGATTGCCAAATCGCGGCATTTCTCCAACGTCAATACTGTATCCTGGGCTTTTGCCATAGAGAAGACTCCAAGAGATAACAATACAACAGCAAATCTTTTCTTTATCATATTTTGTCTTTGTTGTAAATCACTACAATAAATACACTCGTCTTCCGATGCTTACCTATCTAAGCGGGAAGTTTTTCTCTTATTTTTATTAATTAGTATGCATGAACATCTGCAGCTGAATAACGAGACCGGTGTTGAGAAAAAACACCCACATCGGATTATTCTTTGAAATACACTCTTTTGACGCGTGACGACACAGAGGTCAATATTTCGTAAGGGATGGTGCCGATTCGGGAGGCTACATCAATGACCGAAATATGATCTCCGAACAGTTCCACAGTATCTCCTTCTTTTACATCCAGCCCCGTGACATCAATCATTGACAAATCCATACAAATATTACCTACAAATGGCGCTTTCTGCCCATTGACCATTACAGATCCGACTCCGTTTCCAAATTGACGCTTCAACCCGTCTGCATATCCTATGCGAATAGTAGCAATACGCGCATCGTGATCCAGGACACCTTTTCGTCCGTATCCAACAGTTTCATCGTGGGGAATATCTTTGATTTGAAGGATGGTTGAATGAAGCGAACACACACTCTTCGGCCCTTGCAATCCACTGGCGCTGACTCCGTAAAGGCTGATACCTAAACGAACCATATCCAACTGTTCTTCGGGGAATCGTTCAATCCCGGCTGAATTCAGAATGTGTTTGATCACTTTATAGTCGATCCCCTCCTCCACTTTGGCGGCTACCCGCTTAAATGTAGTTATCTGATCGGTGGTAAATTCGTCGAATTTCCAGCTTTCACTAGCCGCAAGATGAGAGAATACTGACTTGACATGCAGTCCGTTCTGGTGATTCAGGATAGGGAGCAGTTTATCTAAATCCGACTCGGTGAATCCCAGACGGTGCATCCCTGTATCAATTTTCAAATGAATAGGATAGTTCGCAACTCCCCGTTTGTTAGCTTCCCGAATAAATGCATCCAGGATTCTGAAATTATAGACTTCAGGCTCCAGAGAATATTCAAACAGGGTTTCGAATCCGCTGACTTCTGGATTAAGGACTAAAATAGGAAGCTTGATACCATCTTGACGAAGTTTTACTCCTTCTTCAGCAATAGCTACTGCGAGATAGTCGCAGCGGTGATATTGCAAGGTCTTGGCTATTTCCGATCCTCCCGAACCATAAGCATCTGCTTTGACCATACATACAATCTTTGTTTCCGGATTCAGCTTGCTCTTATAATAGTTCAGGTTGTGAACGACGGCATCCAGATTGATTTCCATTACAGTTTCATGCACTTTTTCCTCGATGCATTCATCTATTTTTTCAAAATTGAATTTCCGCGAACCTTTCAACAAGATGACTTCATGGTGTAAGGTCTTCCATTCTCCGGAACGTATAAAATCGTCCGTCGTTTCATAGAATGATTTTTCTCTTTGTCGAAATGCATCTGCATTGCGTGTGATTTCTTCTCCAATACCGATAATACGATCTACTTTCTTATTATCAATAAGCTCGGCAACCCGGTGGTAAAGTGTTTTAGGAAGCCATCCTGTTTGCGGAATATCGGATAGAATAACGACTTTTTTCAAAGACTTGGCAGTCGCTCGTTGATCGAGAAACCCTAAAGCTATTTCCAGAGAGTTGATATCGGAATTGTAACTATCATTGACCAGAATACAATTATTCTTACCAGGGCGAACATCCAGACGCATAGCCACCGGTTCGAGTTTTTTCATCCGTTCGGCGATTTCTTTTGTCGGAGCTTTCAGATACAAAACGGCTGCCAGACAATTAATCGCATTCTCTATGGATGCGTCATCTGTAAATGGGATTTCGAATTCACTGGTAAATCCCAAAATAGAAAAACGGACATGAGTTACCGTCTCTGTCTTATCGATATCCAGTATTTGAAGGGGAATCGTACTTGTGTGATTCTTTTTTCGTGTCCATGTCATGGCTTTTTGAGACAGACAGGAAATCTCTAGGCATTTTTGAATCAGAGGATTATCGCCATCACAGATAATGACTTCACTCTTTCGAAAAAGCTCTAACTTCTCCAAACACTTTTGTTGCAAGGTAGAGAAATTTTCCTGATGAGCATCGCCTATATTTGTCAAAATACCAATTGTAGGCCGGATGATGGGTTGTAATTTATCCATTTCCTCGGGTTGGGAAATACCGGCTTCAAAAATACCAAGCTCCGTTTGTTCATTCATTTGCCAAACAGACAAAGGAACACCGATTTGCGAATTGTAACTTCGTGGAGAACGAGTAATATTATAGTCTTCACGCAAAAGCTGATAAAGCCATTCTTTTACAATTGTTTTTCCGTTGCTCCCGGTTATCCCGATAACAGGAATATGAAATTTGGAACGATGAAAGGCGACCAATCGCTGCATGGCAGCCAACGGATTCTTCACCACAAGAAAGTTCGCATCTTTCAACCTTTCCCATTGCGGATCAAGCTCTTTAACCACAAAGTTTCGAACTTCCATATCATAAAGTTCTTTCACATATTTGTGACCATCGTTATTCTTTGTTTTCAAAGCAAAGAACAAACTTTGCCCGGCGTAAAACACCTGGCGACTATCAGTCAGAAGGACACTGATTTCAGCGTCTTTTAAATTCGTCTTTGGCACACCTAAAATACGTGCTATTTCAAAAATCGAATACGTCATTTTATCTATTTATTAATCCCCCAAAAGGGAAATTCTTGATTCTAGTTCGTCTATTTCTCTTTGACAGAGAATGTATGAATATCTGTCCTGAAAATTTTTCAACTTAATCTGTGTTTTCTCTAAAAACAGGCGATATTCGGGTGTATCTCCTTTCAAAGGCCTATGCTGAAGAGCTTTCGAGATCTCAGTCCATTTCCTATTAATGAGTTGTGTTTCTTCAGAAAAATATGCATCTGCAAATTTACCGAGACAATATTCTACAGCCTGAATGCCGGGATGAATCATATCAGTCGCATAAAACCTGTAATCGCGCAAATCATCCAGAATCAACTCGTAAGAAGGAAAATAATCTATCTCCTCGGGAAATTTATCTCTCAATTCATCAATAGCCAATAAAAGAATAGATTTGCTTAACTGATTTTCATGCGCTCCGTCTTTGAGGTGCCGGACAGGGCTTACCGTGAAGAGAAAACGTATTCCCGGGTTTACAAGTTGTACTTTGATTATAATTTCCGACCAGACATCAACAATCTCTGCAACAGATAACCTTCTTCGATGAAAATAAGATGCCGGAAGTTTATGACAATTATTTACAATCTGCCGATTTTCAATAGTTTCATATACATACGAAGTACCGAAAGTCAATATCAGCCAATCTGCCTTACGTAAATTTTGAGAACCTTTTTCTCTCCTCAAGTTCAATTGCTGTAGAAACTGGTCCAAATCGGGTGATGAAAAATCGCCATGATGCATTAAACTGAAATACAATCCATTTCGAGCCAACACATCTGATCTCGAAAAGGAGTATTCATCCAGAAGAAGACTAATTGCTTTTGCTGCAGAGAGAGGATTATAAGTAATGCCGAAAGGATTTAAATCGATATCAAACTTACAGTTGACCAAGCGCTCCCCTATATTTTCAGCGAAGCAGGAACCCAGCATCACCAACTTCTGCCGGTGAGTGATTGGAAAGTTTGCAATATGTACATCAATTTCTGTCCTAAATTTCATCTGAGAGTTCCCTATTTAGTCAACGCCTTCGATTTATCGTACAAATAGGATACAAAATTAGAAAAGATTGGTGCTAAAGTGTAATTTTTCATGTTATATTTTCACATTCTATTCTGTCAATAAAAACAAAAAAAAAGGTTGTCATCCCGACAACCAATCTTCATTGTTTAACCTTAAATCTAATACCATGAAAAACACAGAACAAAGATAATGCTTTTCTGCATAGATAAAGCCACTATCACTCATCTATTTTTTCTATATACGAAGAAGATCGGAATTGAAATAAGTTTTAGTCTCTCTTTATCATTAAAAAGGGGCTTTCCTATGTTTTTTTTTGATTTCTTTTCATATATTTGTCGTTATCAAATGAAAGTTAAAATTACACATTGACTTTGGGAGATCTATAAACAGTAGATATACAATTAATTTTACCCGTACGGACTCACTAAAATAGAAAGAATAGATGAACTTAAGATATTCTAAATACATTACACCTATATGCGCCACCTTAGATGTAGTTACAATTTGTGGTTTGTTCTTTTTATTTAACTACATAGCAAACGATGGAGATACCTTTCGAGAAAGTATATTGATGGGAATCGAAAATTACTACAAGGCTTTTATTTTGTTTATTTTCAGTTGGTATTTTATCACTCAGAAAACAAAAATCTATTCTTTACACCGGGGAATAAGTCTCATAGAGATCCTGAAAAAAGTCGGCTTGCAAATCATTCTTTTCAGCGTTATCGTCTTTGCTATATCCGGATTTAGAGATTCCTATCTCTCACGTGGCCCTTATGCGGTTTATTTTCTAAGTACCCTCTTCTTACTCACCCTTTTGTACAGGACTATCTTTTTTATTCTTATCCGTTCCAGAAGGCTTCGGGGTGGCAATGTCAGAGGAGTTGTTTTTGTCGATAGAAATGACAATACAATGAAACTGCAAAATCTTTTTGACAAATACAAAATCTACGGTATGCAGACAGAGGGTTGCTTTTGTGCGGATGAAGACATGCTGTATGCAAGACCACTAACACACAGATACAACCTTAAAGATTTAGATAATTTTATCAAAGAGAATAATGTTTCTATCTTATTTTTCTCTATGTCCGGAAAACTGGAAAATAAGATTGATGAGATAAATGAACTGGTCGACAGAAATCATTTGCGCATTATTTACATACCGAAATCATCTTACGACTTATCTGCCGGAGTGAAAATGGATTATTTCTATGGTTTCCCGGCATTAGTCCCGGAGCGATTACCTTTAGATTTGACAGTAAATAAAATATTAAAACGAGTGTTCGATATTTGTTTCTCTCTTTTCATCATCGTCTTCCTTCTCAGCTGGCTTTATCCGCTGATTGCATTGCTGATCAAGCTGGATTCGAAAGGCAATGTGCTGTTTATTCAAAAGAGAAACGGATTAGACGGCAAGCCTTTTGGCTGTTATAAGTTCCGGACAATGAGACCGAGTGCCGACGCAGGAATTGTCTCAACAGTGAAAGGAGACAAACGTATTACAAAAATCGGGAATTTCCTTAGGAAAACAAGCCTGGATGAATTTCCCCAGTTCTTCAATGTTCTTAAAGGGGATATGTCTATCGTTGGACCACGCCCGCACATGGTCTACCAAGATGAACATTACAATAACCTTTTACCGAAATATTGTGTCCGCTATTTTGTTAAACCGGGCATTACCGGCTTGTCACAAGTTTCAGGTTACAGAGGAGAAATCCGCACAGATGAAGATATGGAAAACCGGATCATTACAGATATGTATTATGTCAGAAGCTGGTCATTTATGATGGATTTGCTCATTATCGGCAAAACCGTTTACTACGCGATTGTAGGAGATAAACAAGCTATTTAATCAACTCAATTGATACACTAAAACGACAAAGCATCTTCTCGTCGAAGATGCTTTGTCGTTTTATTTAGTTCCGGAGACATTATTCTCCTGAGGGATACTTGTCGGAGGAGTTTTCTTCTTTCTAAAGAACCTGAACAAATCGCGGAACCGTTTAGAGTCACGAGTATAAACAATACCAACGCCTTGCGTCATTGTAGACTGAATATAATACTTGTTGTTTTCCTTATTATAGACCCTCAGCGTAAGATAATTGTTTAACAGGTATTCCACATCGACATTACCCACCAAGCTTTCGGATGTACCGGTGAGTTCCGACCCGGAGCGATAGCCCAAATTTGTCTTTACACGCAACTTGTCGTTAAATAAACGGGTGGAAACATTCACATTGACATCCATATTCGATATAGTTCCGTCATTGCTTGAGACATTGGTATCAATATTCCATTTATCCCCCAATATTTTCCCGAAAAGAGAGTCAAAGGCCTTACTTAAAGCTCCGGAAGCCACAGATGTCATCACATTGTTGACTCCTAAATTAGATGCAACGCTATTTGTCCCTGCACTGTTATAAAAAGAATTCGTAAAAATGAGATAAACGAACTGCTGCGTTTTCTGTTCATCAGTAGCAATCAACGCCCTTAGTTTACTTTTAATGTCTTCATTCGCATCAGGCAAATCAATATTATAGCTAAGATTCATTTTATTCATATCGCCTTTAATACCTAAAATACAGTGGACATCTGCTCGCGTAGAAGTCAGATTCTGATCGGTAGAGAAACTCTCATCCAATGTTTTCAAGTCGGCTTTCACTTCTTTGTATGCAGTGATATCAAAGGTGGTTCGCATCGGATCCCCTCGGAATACCAGGCTACTTCCTTCCTGAATCTGAAACTCCATATTGGAAATCTGCTGCAAATCAAGCTTCACTGTTCCTTGAGTGACATTATAATTTCCAAAAATTGTTGTTTGCGCAGTCGTATTGTCGTAAGCAAATTTTATCTGTCCGGTACCGGCTACACGCATCGTCGTATTTCCTGTTAGTTGCGCCATAATAATATTCAGCCTCAAATTATCAGACAGATTCGCAGTTCCTTGCACCTGCATCTTAAAAGGGGAATCATTATTTCTCACCGGCACTGTTCTCACCGGATGAGACCTTTCCAGTGAGTCTGTATTTATCTCGGAAGGGGTATTGATAAACACAACACCTTTGTATTGGACTGCACTCTCGGTTTGAGGCATTACGACCGTAAAATTAGAATTATTGGCATTCCTTATATCCAGCTGAATATTCATCCCCTGGGTATCACCCGTCAACCGGGCATTCCCCGACGCATACACTTTGCCATAGTAAAGGCTATCGGTACGGTTCTCGGTATTCATCACCATAAAGTTATTCATGCGTGCATTCAGCGTATACCGAAAGTTCTTGAATCCACTGTGAGTCACATCTGCATTCACATAAGCCTTATTCCCCGAAGGATCTACCACTGTCAGGTTATCAAATCCTATCTTATTACGAGAAATACTGATGGTATCCGAAACCTTGTAAGTGACGTTCGTATAATCGACTCCGAACACGCCGTTGGCAATGCCTAGCCAGCCTTCAATATCTGGATTCGCAGCCGGGCCTTTGACGCTTATATTCGAACTCAATTCCCCTTTGAGTGTACTCAATGAACCGGCTGTAAAGGGTTGCATCCAATCCATTGTCATCTTGTCCATCGCAACATTCAAATCGAGTCGCAAAGAGTCGCCCGTATATACAAGTCCGGTGACATGAGCCAGTTGTTTATTGTTTCGTTCCAGTTTGGCAGCTAAATCCACCGCTTGTGATTCACTTCTCCATTTACTCACCAAATCGACAGAACCGACAGAATCACCGGAGACAACAATATTGTTCATTTTGAATCCGTCTGTATAAATCTCGGGTAAGTTCATCGCAGAAGCAATATGCAGCGAGCCATCCAGAACAGCGTCGATGTTCTTTATATCAAAAGCTGATAATAATTCTGCCAGCTGCGCTTTTTGAAAATCAACGCGTAAAGTATCGGATGAACTATCCGAAACCGTTCCGTTAATCCGAATGTAATTTTTACCTTCTACCTTGAGGCCTAAATCTGAAATATCGGTACGCCTGCCTACATTGACAATTTGAGCCGGAGTGAGTAAAAACCGCAGATCGTTGACATATATCATGGAAGGTTCTACATGGAGATGAGAAATCAGTTCTTTCTTCTTATTCCGGGAGAAAAAAGCATAGGAATCAAGCTGCCCGCCGACAGACATATCAGGAGTCTCGTTGCTATAATTAATTTGCGAACGAATCGTGTCGGACAAAGCATTAGCCTTGGTATACAATTCCATACGGCTACCTTTTGCATCATCGAAATACTGTGCATGAGCATCCATATTCAATTGGTGATTTGCCGTTGATACATTCAATGTCATGTCTTTGATATCTCCATTATTATACTTCAGCAGAGGAGCGCTTCCAGTGAGAGTCAGAGCCTGTTCGCGGGTATTCACTGAACCATCGAGCGAAACAGGACTGGTGAGGCTGACCGGAATCCGGAAAATAGATTCGAGCTGTTTTGTATCCTTTGTTTTTGCCGTGAAGGTAAAATTGTTGGCATTGGGAAGCCGCCTCCCCGAGGTTAGAACAAACTGAGGCAAATACCGATGAACCACATGGCAGAGCTCATCCACAAGCGATCCGGGATCAATCACACCATCAACCCGCGCATCCAGGAAAGAGGATGAAAGCTCCATAAAATCTGTTTTATTCCCGTTTTTCCCTGCCGAAAAACGGATTAAACCGGGCGTGAAATGCGTGTCGCCATCTGCAAAGTCCAAATTTTCCATCTGTGCATATCCACTGAAACCCGATTTACTATCGCCGGATATATTTCCCTCCAGATTAGCAGACAAGAAAGGATTGTTCCATTTTTCATACCTGTAGAATGAATTGATATGCAGATGCTGTACCGAACCTTTGAAGGCATAAACAGGTCTCGCACCTTGTATCATTTTAAAGTCGGCGAGAATTCTTCCCTGCTTCATATCTGCATTTAGGGTTCCGTTAGTTTGCTGAGGAGAGTAATTCACCGCAAAACGGATATTCTTATATTTCTCTTTTTGGTATTCAATCGAATTTACAGTACCTGCGGCTTTTGCCGTGAAAACGCCCGGCCTGGTTTGCATATAAGCAATATCAGCACCGGCTGTGACCCGTCCCAGGGAATTTCCGCCGAAAGGCTTCAGATTAAAGTTTTGCGTCAGTATATTTCCTTTCACTCCAAGCTTGTTGAAAGTACTGTCCAGAGTCATTCTTCCGTTCAATGAGAGCGCACCGGGCCTCATCCACACATCGGCTTTCAAATTCATCTTTTGCAGCGAACCGTCGGCAAAAGCTTTCAGACGAATATCTCCCACTGCTTTCATCTGCTCAGGCATCTTATAGCGGGGATTATTCATACGCATCAAGTCAAGGAATCCGGCCTGAGTCATCCGGAACTTTTTCACATCGAGCCGCATTCGTGACGTAAAATAACGACTGTAATTTGTCAATTCTCCGCTGGCAATCAAGGCTATCTTCTTGCCATAGTTCAAATTCAACCCATCCACCGTTATCGACGGAAGCTTTCCCCTTATTTTCCCGTTCAGAAAAATAGAATCCTTCAAAGATTTCATCTGTTGTGCAAAATAAGCAATATCCTTCGGTGAAATAACCGACTTATTGATTTGAGCATTCACCGTTTGTTGCAATACATCATAACCGGCAGAAGGGATATCAATATCGGATCCGCCAAGATGAAGCCGCGCATTCTCAACCAAAAACAGGGAACCTTTGCTTGTGAGCCTCAAGGAAGATTTCAACAAATTGAGACCAGATATATCGTGGGCAGCGAAATTATCGACACGAATATCCAAGCGGGTACTTTCGACGGAAGGCAGCGATAAATCGGCATTGACTCCGCTCAAAACAATATGCGAGACATTAAACAGATCGGGCGTCCGGGGATCAGACAAAGTTTCATAACTCAACCTTCCTTTTCGAAGCTTCACTCGCTCCATTGAAACCTGCATAGGCTCACCCGATTTCTTTTTAGTGGTGTCGGAAGAAGCAAAAGCGTCGATAAGAAACTGATAATTATAAGCAGAAGCAGAGTCTTTTCTATGAATATTTAAGGCAAAATCAGTCAAAGAGATATTCTTGATAAGTACCTGGTTTCTCAACAATTTCCAAGCATCAATATCTGTACTGAACTCTTTTGCATAAAGCAGCGTATCTCCTTTTTTATCCTCGAGATAAACTCCTTGAAGCTCTACATGGTTGAAAAGCCGTAGTTGGATTCGATCTATAGAAACTTCGGTTTTGATTTTCGTACGTATCTTGTCCAAAGCGAACTGCAACACCCGCTGCTGAACTGAAGGGATCAGCAGCAAGCAATAGATCAACACATTGAGAATAACAATTCCCAACACGACGAAAAGTCCGATAACTCCTATTTTCTTCAGGATCTTCAACACAGGCTATTTCATTTTTTCAAACACAATTAAAGCAGACGAGAGCTCCATTCATCTTCCTTAAATCCAACCAATACGAAATCATCGGCTATAACAAGCGGGCGTTTTACCAACATGCCATTTTCGGACAGAACACGAATCAATTCTTCTGTGGAAGCCGCTTTAACTACTTCTTTGAGATTCCTTTCTTTATAGAGCAATCCGGAAGTATTAAAAAATTTAGCAACAGACAGTCCGCTTTTTTCGATCCAGCCCTTCAATTCGTCCTCTTTTGGATTGTTTTCTACAATATTACGCAAATCAGCGGCAATCTGATGTTCTTCGAGCCATTTAAGAGCCTTTCGGCATGTTCCGCATTTGGGATAAAAAAGTACGAGCATAAAAAAAAATTATTTGTAATATAATTCAGTCTAAATTAAGTAAACTCTTATTCTGAAACAACAGAAAGTAAAGAAAGTTGAGAAAAAATGAAAAGAAAAAACCAGAATACCGTTCCCAATGGCAAACCTGGCGGCAAACCTCATATTATTGCATGGCAGCCATAGTAAAAAAAACCGCCCCAGAGGATTCCCCTGAGACGGCTAAACCCGATTATGTGCATATCGCTGTCAGTTATAAAATCACGCCCCATTCGGCCACGAAAAATCCTTGCCTCGCAAAAGGGACGATATGCGGTGTTTGCAGTTTTCGTTCTCCCGACTTCTCGGCTTTGATCAAATAGTGCAAACGTAGAATCCGATCGGGAGAAAGTGAAAAGTCGAGGTGAATAACCTTATCCACCCTTTCGTTCGTTTGCGGATAAATGGCAAAGAAAGGATAATCTTTGAAGCGAGGAATCCAATAGTCGATAAAATCCTTTATTTCCGCATCACTGAATCCATATTCTTTCATATTCCGTAAGAAGAAAGATTTCAGATTTTCTTTCTTTACAACCCAACCCGATTGTTTCTGCCAAACATCGGGCTGCACACTTTCATAAAAAAGATATGTATACTTCTTATCAATAACACCCTGTGTGTCTACCGATACGTTCCAACCGCTTCTATACTCAGGAATAGATGTCGTAATTCTGCCTCCTTTCGGGAAAGAGACTTTCACATCCAGGCGGATAGGTTTCGTCGGATATATGTAGATATTCGGTTTATAATCAGGGGGATCTTCGGAAGGATTACAGGCCAATATGAAAAAAGCTGAAATAAAAGCGAAACAATACGTCAAACGATAAAGAAAGAGTTTATTCATTGTGCTATTTTTTGAAATTCATACGAAATACTTCTACCAAAGGAATCTTTTAGCTATCTTCTGTTCTAAAATTGGATGTAGCGAAAATAGTATAGTCAAAGCGTCCGTTGCGGATATGTGTAACAACTCCGTTCTGATTCGTGCTTTCAAAACCAAAAGTTCCGGAGATAACAGCTGAGGAAGAGTCCTGAACCTGTATGTTTCGAAAATAAAGTTGTCCTTTTCCGCCATTACTACTAGAAGAAACCGCATCCCTCGGAAAAAGAGAACCGGCATTCAGCACACCATCAAGCTCCAATATCTTCCCATCCAACTGCTTCAAATCTTCTATTTTCTGAATATGATAGCCCTTAAGGTGGAACTGAATTTGAAAATCCTGACCATCCATCTCACCGCAATAAGTAATCTGCAGACTGTCCTGCTCGGGATAAGATACAATATCGGGGCGATCGATAATCCCGCCAAAGAAAGTCTGTACGATTGATCTCCATACTTTCCCATCTATCAAAGCTCCGGCGGTGTTATTGCCTTCTTCTGTATATTTGGGAAGCCGGGGATCTATAGGATCTTCTACAAAAATCCCCGTACATGCCGTCTGCCAGAATACAAGCCAAAGAATACAGGACAACTTAATTGTATAGTTTAATCTTTTCATTATATAAATAGAATTTTAGGCCTACAGACCAGGTGATATTTCTCAAATCATGTATATTTTTCCTGAAAGTGCCCATTTCATCGATATCATAATAATCAAGCATCGGCAACAGGCCATAGGTCAGTTTCGGTGCAACAGAGATTTTTCGCATTATTTTAAACTCTGTCCCGAATACAAATCCGAAATCAAAATCATTATAAGTTTTGTCCCAATACTTGATATTCGATTTCACGAGTCCTGCAAATTCAACTCCGCCTTGTAAAGAGACAGACTTCACTAGTTTATAATCCATTAATACGGAAAATGTCAGATAATCGAAGCGACGTTTGTAGGTTTGATCCAAATGCTGCCGATACCCTCTCTGCTCGTAATTGAATTCATTAATCACAGATATTCTTTCTGCACAACGAAAAGGCTGGTATTGTACAGAAAATCCCAACCGGGAGCCAAACATTCCCTTTTTTCCGGGCATAAAAGTTTCATTCCGGATATCTGAATAATTCATACCTGCCATAAAAGCAACCTGTGCCTGCATGGGGAAACTATGGTAGAACAAACCGATCAGAAACAATCCGATAAAATATCTCCACCTCAATGACGGATAGCTGATTTTATTTTTCATTTAATTTTTCAAAAAAAACATTATATCAACAACCGGGCTTATCTGAATGCTCATCAGAATCCCCCGGAAAACCGATTAATACCTGTTAAGATTTTATTCGTTGAGAAGCTTCGTTGTGTAATTTCTATACCGAAGATTGTTTTTTCATCTGCCCGATAATTAAATATCGGGCTATCCGCTAATCACAGACGAAGAATTAGACAGACTGACAAAATTTCCTTCTGATATTCGTTCTAACAATATATGCGAACTTCTATTAGAGAACAAGCAGAACTACTCTCGAAGAAACTCTTTACTAATTTTCAAATATAGTTTCGCTCTTTTTCGAACAGTACGTAACAGATTTTCATCTTCCATCGTCTTCCATTTTCAGCATGTTCCGAAGTGTCATCTTTTTTTCCAACAGTGGATTAATTACCCGGGTAGTATCACAGATCACAATTTGAACATCCTCATCAATGCCCAGATGGAAGGAAGCAACTGTTTCGACATACACCAGGTCGCTGTTCACACTGATATAGAATTTCAACGGAAAGGAAGCCGGAAGTTTCACACCCCGATAAGTTTCGTTCTCACAAAGAGTAATCTGTTCGGAAGTTTGCCCGGGCAGAATCTGGTTACGAATAGCTAATCCACCCCACTCTACATTCTTGAGGATGACTTTCGGTAATTTATTCTGTACACAGATGTTCGATTCTCTGTATCTGCAGGAAGCAAAAACAAAAGCAAGAAACGCAATAATAAATAAATATTTTTTCATGTCCCTGAGTTATTTTTTTAGTGTTATATGTATATCTCCTGCATAAGAACTGGTTGTGTTCTGCACCACGGTGAATTTCCGAAAGACATGAGGCTTCAATGAAATCCATTCTTGTTGTACATTTTTGAACTTAATTTCAGCCACTTCACATACATACTCTCCAGGAGTGAGCACGACGCGGTTATGCAAGTATTCTACAAAATCACCAGCTGTCTGCAAATTATCGGTTGACAAGAGATAAGGAGCAACCACCAGATAGCTGATCGGCAAACGCGAAAATTTCAGGTCTGCCGCCACCACATCGGTATTTCCTGTCGTATCGATACTTTCGGAAGGAAATATCCCCCATTGCCTGCCATTCACATTCAAACGAATGCTATCAATGCGGTGAGTATTCAGATAGCCGTACTCACCTGCAACATCAAGGGTGAATGTTATCTGCTTAAACTTGTTCTGGTTTTCCGTTCCATCAATCACGACGCCATCGAACTGACCTATATAGTTATCATTTCCGCTGCTGCATCCCCAAAAGAGGAATGCCAGGAAAGGAATTGCTCCGTAAAAAATTAAATTTTTCATTATTACTATCATTATATAAATAGTTAAAGAGGGTTTCATTTTTTTTGACTGACACCTATTCCATCAAAATAGTTTCCGGATTGCAAGCCGATCCGAAAGAATCGATCCTGACTAGTGTCATTTTGCGCCACTTTAATCACAAGGCTCTTTGAGGAATTTTTCGTGATGATAAACCAGGAACTTTCAATTTCCTGAATCTTCCAATCGACTCCTTTTTCATCAGCCGTATTTGCATTTGCCCAGAAAGCCCTTTGCTTCTCAACTTTGTATATCGGGATTATTTGCAAGCCATACCGACTCGCCATTCATATTGGCATAATCAAGAATGTACCTTGAGTTGTTAGCTGTGCTACTCCTCCCGAACGGTTAAAAGTGATTTCTTTTTTATTGAGTTGAATAACATCCATCGGCATTTTCGACAGAGCAGGATGAAAAAATCATCAGGCAGGTAATCATTTAAAGTGATACTTGCCTTTTCATCTCAATACGATTTTTATATAAAATTTTTTAGCATAAAGATTATCCGGCATCTCATTTTCAGGACGTATGGCTAACGACCGAACAAAGAATTATTCAAAGAATTTATTGTGAATATTTATTTATCAAACGCACCATCAGGTTGTTAAGCAACTCAACCTGATATTCGCCGACATTAGGCTCCAGATGCTTGTTGCCAACGCCGCTGTCATCGGTGATGAAGACATATGTTCCGTTTGTGCTGATCGAGAAAAACCTCATCAAAGCTTCTGTTTTCTCGTCAATACCACTTGCCGTAACCGGTATTATTTTTATGCCGGTTTCCAGACCTTTGTTTATGGAACTCTTAATGGATTCCATGACGGATTGATTGTAATGAGGAGGAGCATCCAGAACAAGAAACAGCAGCTTGGTTTTTGCTTGTTGCGACCATTGTAATTCATTAACAGCTTTGTCCAAAGCCGAATGTACAGCTTCCGGATAATCACCGCCGCCTGCTGCCTCTTGCTTTCTGATAAATTCAATTGTGTTGGAAGTATTTTCAGTGAAACCGGAAACTTTTGTCACATAATCATCTCCTTCATCGCGATAGAACACCGAGGAAGTAAACAAGGATGCTCCTTTATTGGCGCCTTTCACCCGGGAAAGCACATCCATTAATTCTGTTTTTAAATATTCGAGTTCATCTCCCATTGAACCTGTTGCATCCACGACAAAAGATATTTCAATTCGATCATCCACCGTTTGCTGATGTGTAACAAGGTGATTGATACCTTCCCGAAAAGGTTTTACCTGTGACAAAATTGCGGCACCGTCATTCACATCAATGGAAAGAGTCGAATAATCGAGGTTTGTATTTGCCTGAAAAAGATCCGGCCATAGTTCAGCCTTCCCAAAATTATCCGTTCTTGCCCGAAAGACAGGTATGTCGTTTCTCTTCAGAACCACTGAGGCATTCACAACAGGTACAGATGCACTGCTCAGCACCTCCACTGATATTCTGTTGTTCGGATAAAAGCCCCAATACGCGGGCATCTCTTTGTAGTTGTCTTTTGTCAGCAAGTCATTCCAGAACGACCAGTTATCGAGGTCATTCCATTCTCCGGCTGTAATCACGCCCGGTTCTTTCTGTGAACCGCCGCCTTCTTTTCCCCCTTCGCCGGATGCAAACTTACCTCCGTCTGAATCAGATGCTCCAGAATCGGTATTACAACTTACAGCGAACATAAACAGTGACGCAAATAAAAAATAGAAGAATCGTTTCATAGGATTGTACATTTTATGTTAATATTTAATCTATCGATACCGATTAGTGTTTATTATTGAATAATAGTTTATTTGATTATCAGGGATATACAAAACATATTTTCTTTAATCTATTGAAAATCATCTTTTTAAAAACACGATTCACTGTTGACTAATAATACTTTAACCTCAAATATTATTCTATATAGTATCTATTATTTGGCAGAAAATCAGGTTCCATTTTCGTCCATAAAATATCTCTTTTCAAGCGTCACAACTGACTAATCTATCTGCATTATTGATTTCGCCAATTCGAAAAATGAATCCTCACTCGATATCAATTATTCTATCGAACCCACCTTAATATCTGGTTAGTATATAGTTACTCAAGTTTGCCGTATTTCTCCTGAAATTTCGCTGTCTGATTTTCTTTCAATTCACAAGAATGATTTATCAGGCTTGTTTTTTCGGAATATAATTGAAAACCAGATATCTACAAATATCGATGCTCACTATCCGACAGTTTTATTTTAAATTTCAGATACGAAGAAACGCCCTCTTTCGCCCGAAGCATTTCTATGGCAAATATGCCTTTCTGAGAGTCATTTCCCTATTTTTCAGGAAATACATATCTATCCCCTTGCGTCTGACCGGTATTTGTGAAAACAAAACGATATCCACCTCCGACCACAACAGGATCATTGTTCTCATTGCAATAAGCAACAGGCCAATAACTAATAAACCATACGAAAAAAATGCTTTTTGTTTTCATCCTGTTTTTGTTTTTAGGTTTTGACAAGTATGTTGTTTGCCTGGAGATGTAAAAAAACATCTCCGAATAGTTGCATCGGCACTCCTTTTTGTGAGTTATTTATCCGACACTGGAAAAAAATTCAGGAAAAAGGCGATCCGCTATTCCCTGTATCGCCCCTCGAGTTTAAGCTGGTTAATAAACAATTTCCATTCACTCGCTATTTTGCCGGTGTTCTCATCGCGAAGCTGTTGAATTCCCAGGGAATTTTCCAACACCGAAATATCCGGATATCCATCTTTGAGATAAAAGCGGTTCTCGGTCTGACTGTAAAAAAAAACGAGGCTGTTTATTATTTGTGAATTAATTTCAGACACAAAAAAAGAAGAAAATAGGTATTGGTTTTTTATATAAAACTTCAGCCGTTCGTATTTGCTAGTCGTCGAAATAAGTTGAGCTACCGAATAATTATCGATAAAACGCATTTCTTTTGTTGTCGCATTAAACCACAGGATCCTGTCTCCCGAGACTATCAGACTATCCGAATTATCTTCCAAGGAACTGGCAACCAAATGAAACATCAGAGAGGAGGAATTACTCGGTGAGGGGTCGTCGTCTGAGCTATCATCCATGCTTGAACATCCGGAGAGGAAAAAGCCGGCTATAACGGTATATATCAGAATCAATTTATTCATTATCAACACATTTAAAATTCAACTGTTGGTTTTTCTCTTTCATCCTGCCTCACTCCATTTCGTCGTTCCATCGGTTTACTGCTGTCGTGGTTGAAACGGAAACTCAGTTTGAAAAGCAAAAGATTATTGTAAGGTTTCAGGTTGAGCTTAGAGTTCTCACTGTATAGCGAAGAATTTAGTTTTCGACGTTGCTCATAATTGACTCCCAGCGCTAAAGGAGGAATGTATGAACAAGACATCACAATCCGTTTTTTCCAGAATTCTTTATTAAGAGCCACCTCCCAGTAATCGCGATCCACCATTTGATATCCTTGGATAAGCAGCATCTTTTTCATGTTACGATGGTATCCCAGTTGAAATCCGAAAGCCAATTTGGGATGATAGTAATTCAACTGCATATCAGCCAGCCAGCCTTGGGGGTTGTTACCGGCGTCAGTCGAGGCCGCCGAACTGCGATAATAAATAAGCTGGCTGCTCCAGCGAAAATAACGCCCGATAGATTGGTCGTAGGTGCTTTGCAAACGGAATTCTTTCATATCCGTATTGTAAAAGGTACGGTAAAGTTTAAACTCGCGTTGAATATAAGACTCACTGATACCGTCTTTGGTATAAATAAACGAAGGACTCAATATCAATTTGTCCCAAAGAGAAACACGAATGGCACAAATGTGATGCAAAGCCGATTTCAATTCGGGATTACCCACCTGTGACAGGTAGTTGTCAATCACCAGACTCATCGGACTTAGCTGGAACAATCCGGGATAAAACTGAGTGGTAGAATAAGAAGCATTTACATTCACTGCCTTATGTACATTAAAATTCGCCTGCACGTAAGGCAACAAACGCGAATATACCAGCTTTTCCTCCCGATTATAAGTCCGGACATGCTCGTAGGCAACTCCAATCTTCCATTGTATCCGTTTCGACGGATAGACAGAGAGATACGTGAAGTATTTATCGCGAAACTCACGGTAATCGAGAAAGCCGACTCCCTGACTGCTTTCAGAAGCATACTTCCGCCAGGAATGAGCATATCCGCCATGAAGTGAAAGCCGGTCTGAAAGCAGATACTGTCCTTCCAGATTAAGCAAGGTATGCCTTTTATACTCATTGTAATTGTTTCCGCTGACCTGCTCCTGAATGTCGCGAAGGCGGTATTCGTTATTCATATCGTTGACATAGTGGTTATAGGAAAAGTCACCGTAGATTTGCAAGCGACTACTCCATTGCCCCTGATAAAACAACGTTCCCACAAACGTACGCGATGAGGTCTCATCTTTCGCCGAGTCCTTTGTATCACGCTGCTCAAGGGTTTCTATCTCCGTACGACGCAATTCGAATGCCTGCGTTGCATGAATACTATCAGAGATAAAATCAGTCTGAAGGCCAACGACATGTCCGGGTGCCACATTCAGATTCATTCCTGCAGAAAAAGAAGAACTGCGGGCATTGTATCCATGATTCGGACTTGAGTGAGAGATTCCTTCCGATTCGAGCCGAATACCTCTGTATGTCAATTCTTTGAAAACGGGTAATTGTCTATTCTCGATGTTCCTTGTAAAGGAGGTATAGAAACTAAAATTCTTATGAACATAATTGACTCCCAAGTCAAGCTTGTCGCTTAGCCTATGATTGTTCCCTTCCTGTTTTCGGAGAGTAAGAGAGGAATAATAAGAGGTATAGATATCATAGCCTCTGTAGTCGCTCTTGAGTCGTAGATTGACAATAGCAGTATATCCATCGGAAACAAAACGTCCCGATGATTCATTAATAACCTCCACCGAATGAATTCTAGCAGGAGACAGATTCCGGATATAACTTTCTGTTTTTTGTACCCCATCCACCAAAAGCAATACTTCTTTGTTGTCATTCACCCGGATGGAATGGGTCATTCTGTCGAAATAGACTCCAGGAATTCTATCAATCAGATCTTCGGCATTGGACGTTCCGGGAATCATGTCAGGTGTTATTTCATAGGTTGTTTTATTTAATTGATGCTTGATTTCCTTTTCTGAAACGATGGCTTCATCGAGAGCCACCACTTCGGGCTGCAACATAAAAGAATGTGTACGAATAGAGAGGGAAGGAATGTCCTGCAATAAAGTCTGGTAGCCAACATAGCTGATTTTTATTCTTCTTGCCTGATCGGGACAATCGACAGCAAAAGCGCCCTCCTCGTCTGAAATGCAGGCAATGAGCGGTTTTCCGTTGCCATCGAGCAAAGTTACCGTGGCGAAAGCGAGCACACTCCCCAATCGGCTATCGGTGATTTTCCCGGAGAAAACGGTATTTTTAGCGACCTTTTCTGTTGGAAGATATGTGTTTACTCGTTTCATATATTTCTCTGTTGGAACAACAATATAGACTTGGTTTGTTTTTTCTATCCGAAAAGGTTTTCCTTTCAATAAAGCATACAAGGCCTTTTCTGATGAGTCAAAAGTTCTGGAAACAGTTACCCGGTACCGGGAAAGTGCTTTGTCATCAAATGAGACCTCGAGTCCCAGGGTGTTGATAACAGTATTGAGCGGTTTATTGACAACACGCAGGCGCACTTCCTGAGAGATAGCGGGACGTGTGAATAAGATAATTATGAAAATGACTGATAAAAGTCTCCTCACCTGTTTGTATAGCTAAATTTTATACCAAAAGGCTTTCCGATAATGTCAAGTACTTCATCGGGCTTTTCGGCTCTTGCAAAATTTCCGGAGAATGTATAATTCAATGCGGCATTTGCCCGGATATGAATATTGTATTGCCGTTCCACTTCAGCGACCACATCGGCCAGCGGAACCCCAACAAAAACAAAGCGGTTTTCAGTCCATCCGATAGACTGCTTTCCGTTCGTATTTCTTTCGACAACTATCATTCCTCCGTTTTTCGTCAACAGCATATCGGGTGTCAGCACTGCCGACCGATTGCCGGAAACGACTCTGACCTTACCCGTCAGACAAGTCACGACATATTTCTCTGCGCGGGAAAAGATATTAAAACTGGTTCCCAACACATTTACTTCATTATGCTCCGAAACCACAGAGAAACGGCGCCCGTGTGTTACCCGGAAATAAGCCTCTCCGGCAAGTTCTACTTTCCGGGAGGCAAACCACCAATAAGGCTTGTAACTCAATCGGCTGTCGGCATTCAGCACAGCTTGCGAACCATCAGGAAGAACCACTGCCAGATGCTCGCCCGGAGCAGATATCTTCGTCACTGTGTAGAAGAAAGATATCGGCAAAATGAAGAGCAACAATACCGCAGCTACACTTCCCACATATTTCCACAAAGGAGACATTTTCTTTGTCGTGGGCATTGGCAAAGGACTGTCATCTACCAATCCGGCAAATGTTTCATTCCATATATCTTCTTTGCTTTTACTCCAGCGAGGAGTAATTTTAATTTTGTCTTCTCTCATTTTCAGTCGCTAAAAATTCATTTCTTAGAAATTGTAAAGCACCACTCATCCGTTTCTCTACCGCCTTCACTCCGATATGAAGCCGTACGGCGATTTCCTTATAGTTTAAATTATCGTTTCTGCTCATCAGAAAAACGACACGTTGCAGTTCGGGCATTTCCGCCAAAGCTCTCGCATAAGCAAAGTTCATTTCCTGATGAAGCATCAATTCCTCGGGCGAGAGAATCGATGTATCTTCCTGCACAATGCCCGATTCAAAATCACAGCGGATTTGTTCTTTGCGCACATTACTAATAAAAAGATCGCCGGCCATTTTATAAAGTAAGGCCTTCATGTTATCGCAAACCCAGTGTTCCCGTTTCTCCCATACTTTCATAAAAACCTCCTGTGCTATATCGGAGGCGGTTTCTTCATTTCCACAACGATAGAACACGAAGCTTCGGATAGCATCGAAATATTCGTCAAACAGGGATTTAAATTCAGTCTTATTCAGCATGGTTTCGGTTCTCTTTACTAACAAACCGTACAAACAGGAAAATACCCTACCTAAAATAAGGTTTTTTTTCGAAATAATTTCATTTTTCTAAACAAGAGAGTCGAAAAGTTATTGCAAACTGTGTTTTTGAGAGAACAATAGAGAAAATATTCCAAGTCACCCGCATCTTTTCCATCCCGGTTCTAAAACCTTGAAATAACAATATCAGAACCGGCTTGTCCGATTTTTGATACATGCAAAGAAAAAGACGATCACAGACCTTCTTATAATCACAGAAGTTACACACCTAACAAAGCGGCAAAGATTTACCAAATACTTACCAAAGATAAACTGCCATTATTCCGTATACACAAGTTTGAATACGATAAAAAACGGCTTGCGGAGATTCCGCAAGCCGAAAAAAGTTGAAATGTTCTTTATACAGATTTGTCAATTTATTTTCTGTTCCCTATTCTAGTTGCATCCGACGAGGAATCCTTGCGGGATACTTCATTTTAATGCCGGAGAATGCCCCGGAACGTAACAAAATCTGTGATGACTGTTACATCACCATCGCAAAGATTAAGAGCGAGGAATTACGGCTCTACCTGCTATGTCTTCAAAAGATATTTTCGGAAAACAACACTCCGGTTTACGACTATCGATTTCGATTTACAGATGAATTCCGAATGAAAATTCATTTTCTATCCGAAATGCCGTCTAGACCAACATCCGATCATTTTACAATAGCCTTTACCTGATATGACTTTCCTTTCTCCGTATCAAAACTATTGACGTAATAGCTTCCATCTTTGGACAGCCTGGCAGTTGCTCCCTCGATTCGAACGGGAACAGAAGTGCGAAGCACACATTTTCCGCCTATTACCGATTTAATAGTGGCTTCTTCGAGCTGGTGTTTATTCCATTGCATATCGACTTCAAAATTGCCTCTAGCTTTCAACCCGCTGATTTTTCCGGAAGGCCACGCATCAGGCAATGCGGGAAGGAGATGCAGTTCGTGCTGCTGACTTTGAAGCAGCATTTCCATGATTCCGGCTGTTGCTCCAAAATTGCCGTCAATCTGGAAAGGCGGATGTGCATCAAAAAAGTTGGCATAAGTGCCGCCTGAGACGCTCATTTTATTGTCGGAGTGAGAATATTTCAAGATTTCCCGGATCATCTTATAAGCGTGATTTCCATCCAGCAAGCGAGCAGCAAAGTTTATTTTCCAGGCTTTGCTCCAACCGGTACCCTCATCTCCACGCAGTTCAAATGATTTTTCAGCCGCCTTTGCCAATTCCGGGGTTTTCAACGGAGAAATATCATTTCCCGGGTGCAGTCCGAAAAGGTGAGACAAATGGCGGTGGTGCGGATCGGTTTCTTTGTATTCCTGACTCCACTCCAGTAGCTGCCCTTGTGAACCAATCCGATAAGGAAGCAGTTTTGCCTTTTTAGCAATCAGTTCTTTTCTGAATTTTTCGTCTGTCTGAAGAACCTCCGAAGCTTCAATCACCTTGTTAAACAAATTACGGATAATAGCCATATCCATCGTTGTTCCTTCAGACACAGAAACCTGCTTTCCTTCAAACCAGAACAGATTTTCAGGAGAAGTAGAAGGTGCCGTCACCAGATAGCCATTTCTTTCAACGAGCCAGTCTAAACAAAAAAGGACTGCGCCCTTCATCACCGGATAAGCCTCCTCCCTCAGAAATTTCTTATCGCCGGTAAAAGCATAATGTTCCCAAAGATGTTGACTCAGCCAGCTGCCTCCCATGTACCAGTTTGCCCAAACCGGATCTCCGTCTCCACAATTTCCGACAGGATTGCTCATACACCAGATATCGGAATTATGGTGCGCCATCCACCCTCTTGCTTTGTAATATTCCTGAGCCGTGAGTTTGCCTGTTTTAGAGAGATTTTTGATATATTCAATCAACGGCAGATGCAACTCTGACAGGTTGCCGCTTTCGGCCGGCCAATAATTCATTTGCGTATTGATATTAATCGTGTAGTTAGAACTCCACGGCGGACGAAAGTCTTTGTTCCAGATGCCTTGCAAATTTGCAGGAACGCCACCTGGGCGGGAACAGGAGATGAGCAGATACCGACCGTAGTTGAAATACAGTTCTTCGAGTTTCGGATCGTAGTTACCATAAGAATACACCTGCAAACGGAGGTCAGAAGGCATATTTCGGTTAATTTGATTGTTCGTGGTATCGTTGAGAATAAATTTCACCCTATCGTACAATGCTGAATAATCAGCCACATGCGCATCCATCAAGGAGGCATAGGGCTTTGTAAAAGCTTTATCCAGTGCTTGCTGAGAAATAGCCTTTTCGTCACGTCCTTCTTTATCGGGACATTTAAATGGCCCGTTATAGCTGGTTGCGGAAGTGAGATAAAGAACCACCTCATCCGCATCTTTAATATGAATTCCATCCGTATCGGCGACAGAGCTGCCACCGGTTGTTTTTGCTTTCACTAATGTCTGAAATCGCATTCCGTTGCACCCGTTGGGGTCGTTCCAAACGACAGATTCACGACCATCTTTTCCATAGTAATTGGGATCTAAACGTGCAGGTGCTTTTCCGTCAAGGATAAGCATGTTGTTGCCGGAAGAAACGACCTGACTTTTAATCTGACTTTTGATCTGAATATCGAGATTCAGCATTCCGGATTTACTTGCCCGTATACGAACAACAAGCGCACTGTCAGGAAAAGAGACAAAAGCTTCCCGGCTAAAACTCGCTCCTCCCTGGTCGAAGCGCGTAAGTGATACGGCACGGCTAATATCGAGATCCCGGTAATAGTTATATACATTTCCTTTATTTTTGAATGTCTGCTTAATGGCTAAATCGCCCATAGGGAGAAAACTTTCAGAGAAATATCCCTGCATTTTTTTACAAAGATCCATCGCTGCTTGGAAATCATTCTTAGCCAATGCGTTCCGAATAGGCTGAAGATATGTATGAGCATCCGGATTCACGTTATTGAGCCTTGGGCCACCCGACCAAAGAGTTGCCTCATTCAATTGAATCAGTTCATTATCTGTACCACCGAAAACCATCGCACCCATACGTCCGTTACCAATTGGAAGAGCTTCAACCCAGTCTCGGGCAGGTGCTGCATACCAAAGTTTCATATCTTCCTGAGCATTTCCCTGACAAAAAACACAAATCAGAGCAATTAGAATTGTGACTTTCTCTTTCATTAGATTTAAAATTTTATTTATTCATCATTCAAAAGAAATAAAAAATAAACATACTTTGTACACTTTATTATTTATATCTCCATCCGTATTATTCATTACGTCATTATTTATCTATTTTCGGAAATTCAATACACATTATTAGAATTTATGTTTGTGAATTCATGTTTCAGGCATAAAGACCCGGCAAACGCCGAATAAAACAAAACATACCACCCACCAACAACGTGTATCATTTACAGTTATCGACAGATACAAAGATAAATCTGTAACGCAGGAAATTCATCGTTAGCAATACTACTAATGGTTCGCAACTGCATTATTAAGAGGGTTGGTCTCTATCTGCCCTCCCCTATTGGAATGTACAGTATCAACTAATCATCCCCCAGTTATACCGGTTACCTTTCATTTTTCTTAGTTGTTTTCGCAAAACCAGATGCGCAGGAGAAGACAATTCGGGATCTTGCTGCAAAACATTTTCTGCTATTCGCCTGGCCAATGTCAATATTTCTCCGTCACGAGCTAAATCGGCGATTTTCAAGTTGAAAGCAACACCGCTTTGCTGAGTCCCCTCCATATCACCCGGGCCACGAAGTTTCAAATCGGCTTCAGCTATTTCGAATCCGTCATTGCTTTCTACCATAATCTCTATTCGTCTACGGGTATTGGCCGAAAGTTCGTAAGGAGTCACCAGAATACAGAAGGACTGCTCAGCTCCCCGCCCTACCCGTCCACGCAACTGGTGAAGTTGAGACAAGCCGAAACGTTGTGCACTTTCAATGACCATCACAGAAGCATTTGGAACATTCACTCCCACCTCTATTACCGTTGTCGCAACCATAATCTGAGCTTCGTTACGTGCAAAAAGACCCATTACCTCGTCCTTCTCCCGGGCTTTCATTTTCCCGTGCAATCGACATACTTTGTATTCGGGAAAAACTTCACTAATGGTATTAAACCCGTCTTCGAGGTTCTTTAAATCTAAGGTCTCACTTTCTTCAATCAGTGGATATACAATATATACCTGACGTCCTACCTCAAGCTGTTTTCGAACAGAAGCATAGAGTCCGGCCCGTCTTTTGTCATACTGATGAATAGTCTGGATCGGTTTTCTTCCCGGGGGAAGTTCATCGATCACGGAAACATCCAAATCGCCATATATGGTCATAGCCAATGTTCGCGGAATAGGAGTCGCAGTCATCACAAGCACATGTGGCGGATACTCATTCTTTTGCCATAGCCGGGAACGCTGAACCACGCCAAAACGATGCTGCTCATCAATAACAACAAAACCAAGATTGTGAAACTGTACATTTTCTTCCAGCAATGCATGAGTTCCTATTAGCATATTGATTTCGCCATTTTTCAGTTCTTCTAAAAGGGCTTGCTTCTTTTTCTTCGAAGTGCTTCCTGTTAACAGTTCGACTTTCAGGTCCATCCCTTTTAGAAATGCTTTTATTGTGTGGTAATGTTGTGTAGCAAGAATCTCGGTGGGTGCCATCAGCGAAGCCTGAAAATCATTACCGACAGCGATAAGCATCAACATAAAAGCCACTAATGTCTTTCCACTTCCCACATCTCCCTGCAACAGACGATTCATTTGGATACCGTCCGACATATCGCGACGCACTTCCCGGATTATTCTTTTTTGAGCATTGGTAAGTTCGAACGGGAGATTTTTTTCATAGAACTCATGGAAATAACTACCCACTTTAGAGAAAACAAATCCCCTGAGTTTCTTTTTCTGATTCAGTGAATAGCGAAGAATATGGAGCTGTATATAGAAAAATTCTTCAAATTTGAGCCTATATTGAGCCTGCTGAAGGGAGGCAAGCTGCTTTGGGAAATGTATATTTTCCAGTGATTCCCGGATATCCATCAAATGCGCCTGCTGCAACACATCTTCCGAGAGAGTCTCTTCAAGGTATTTTGAATAAGATGAAAAAGCTGTTTCCATAAACTTTTGAATAGCTCTGGAATTCAGATAATTATTTTTCATCTTCTCGGTTGTATTGTAGAAGGGCATTAATCCCATTTTCCGCAGCGAATCCTCTTTGTAAGGTTCTATATCGGGATGCGCAATATTCGCTTTTTGTCCGAACATGGTCGGTTTTCCGAAAACCAGATACGGCGTATACGTCTTATATTTCTCGGTAATAAACTTATGTCCCTGAAACCAAACCAAGTCAATAAAACTGCGTCCATCCGTAAAATGTGCGACAAGACGTTTGCTGCGTCCTTCTCCAAACGTCTCAAAGGCAGTGATCTGCCCTTTGAGTTGGATAAAAGGCATATTGGCATTTACTTCGTGTACATAGTAGATGCGACTTCGATCGATATGTTTATAAGGAAAATAATGAAACAAGTCATTTACCGTAAAAACATCTATTTCCTTGTTGAGGATTTCCGCCTTACGAGGGCCGATACCTGAAAGATATTTTATGTCGGTTTCTAAATAGTCGGACATTGTTCTTTTTTACATTCGAATTTCAAAAATACAAAAATTAAAATTCAGAGCAATACCTTCCGTAAGAAAGAAGAAGTCGAATTTTAACAAAAAAAATTAATACATAAAGTTGATGGATAAGGGAATTGCATATCTTTGTAAAATTCAATAAAATGAGTTCCTCCCCCTATTTTTTATCATTTTTGAAGATTAGATCCCTAACCTTCATTTATAACTTTAAACTTAATCGTATGAAAAAGCTCTACTTTTTTCTACTGCTCTCCTTGTTTGCTACTTTTATCAATACAAGCCGAGGAAAAGCTCAGACACTGGTCGTAAACAAGACAGACGGAACAACAATCCCGTCACTTTTGAGTGGGCTCAGACTAATGTTCTCAGACGGAACGATAAGCCTAACAAACAGTTCAGGAACAGTCCAGTATGGCATGAGCGATGTAACGAAATTCACATTTACGTCTTCTTCCAGCTCGATAACAAATGTTATCGCACCCAATTTACAGCTAACAGTATATCCGAATCCGGCAAGAGAATACATCGTATTGTCAGGTCTGGAAAGGCAAGCGCAAATCCAAATTTTTCGTCTGGACGGCATTTTAATGAAATCTCTAAAAAACGATGATTCATCTGAACAGACGTTAACTATCACAGATCTGCCATCAGGCATTTATTTAGTGAAATCGAATGGTGAAATTTCTAAATTTATTAAGCGATGAAAAAATTCGGTTTACTAGCTTTACTGAGCATCTTGGCCACCTTGATTTTTGCAGACAATTACTATCTGTTTATCCATAAGGCAACAGGGGTATCCACCATTGCAGTATCTTCTATTGATAGTATGAAATTTTCATCTGATAAGAACTACATTCTGATCAGTAAGAATAACGGAAAAACAATAACAGACACCATTAGCAAGATAGATAGTATCACCTTTGGAGACATTAACAACAAAGTAATCTCGATTGTATATGACGGAACTTCCGCAACCGTAACAAACCCTTACGCCGGACATGGAGTGGATATCACAACCAGTGGAGGTGATGTCACGGTGAAATCCACACTGAGTGAAACAGAGGTTACTTATCTCCTTTCGGGAACAGCCACTGATGGCTCTTTCAAGATCTACAGCAACTACAAATATGGTTTAACACTCAACGGAGTCTCATTGACCAACTCTGATGGCCCAGCCATCAATATTCAATCAGGTAAAAAATGTACGCTCACCTTGACGGACGGAACAACAAATACCCTGACTGATGGTAGCAGCTATACTAAAAGCAAGGAAGATCAGAAGGGAACTCTTTTCAGTGAAGGACAGATAATCTTTGCAGGAAGTGGAACATTAAATGTGGCCGGCAACTATAAACATGCTATTTGCAGCGATGATTATATTTCCGTCACATCCGGAGTCATTCATGTCACCGGAGCTGTAAGCGACGCGATTCATGTAAACGACTATTACATACAATCAGGTGGAACCGTTACCTTGCTTTCCACCGGCGACGGAATAGACAGTGAGGGATACGTAGATATTTCAGGGGGAACCTTAACTATTATCAGTACTTCCGCGGATGTCAAAGGAATTAAAACCGGAGGAAACCTTGATATCAGCGGAGGAACAATTAATTTAACTGTCTCGGGAGCTCAAGCCAAAGGTTTCAAATCGACTGGTACGACAACGCTTTCAGGAGGAGCAATCACAATGGATACAAAAGGAGATGCGGTGTTAGAATCTTCAGGATCGGGATACGATCCTTCTTATTGCACAGGTATTCATTCGGACTCTCATGTACTCATCAATGGTTCAACGATAAACATCACATCCACAGGAAAAGCAGGAAAAGGAATTTCGTGCGATTCGACGTTCACCATGACATCCGGAAGTGTAACCATATCTACATCCGGAGCAGGAGCAACCTACACCAACACAGAAGGAATCACAGATTCGTATTCGGCCACCTGTATTTCGGTTGACGGAGCAACCTACCTGTACGGAGGAACACTAAATCTCACCAGCACAGGTTCTGCAGGTAAAGCTATTTCCGGTGACGACAAGCTCATTATCGGAGAATCGGCCTCGACAACCGGCCCGACATTAACCGCTAAAACCACCGGAGCCAAATTTCTCGTATCCGGTAGTGGTAACAATGCCGACTATGCTAATCCAAAAGCCATTAAAAGTGATGCTAATATAACTGTAAATAGTGGAACGCTAACCATCACAACGACACAAGACGGCGGTGAAGGATTGGAGAGTAAAGATACCCTTACTATCAACGGAGGGACACTGGACATTCAGGCTTATGACGATTGCATAAACTCCAGCAATCATATTGCTATCAATGGAGGAAATATTTTTTGTTATTCTTCAGGAAATGATGGAATTGATTCTAATGGAACACTTACTGTCACCGGAGGGATTATTATTTCATCAGGGACACAGGTACCGGAAGAAGGCTTCGATTGCGATCAGAACACATTCAAAATCACAGGCGGAGTTCTTATCGGGACAGGTGGTGCCTCAAGTACTCCTACTGCAAGTGTAAGCACACAACGTTCGATTGTGTATAACTCTTCCGGAACAGCAGATCAAATTATCCGAATTGAAACCAGTGCAGGTACGGAATTGCTAACCTACAAAACCCCACGAACCTATTCCACAATGACTTTGCTCTTCAGCAACTCCGCATTGTCCAACGGGACAAGCTATAATATCTATAAAGGAGGTTCCGTTTCGGGAGGAACTAATTTCCACGGATATTATTCTGGCGCGACTTACACGAAGCCTTCATCTGTAACAAACAGCTTCACAATCAGCTCCATGGTTACTACCGTCGGAAATTCGACCGGAGGTGGAGGAGGTGGTGGTGGAGGCACCCCTGGAGGTCGCTAATCAAAAAAACGAACAAGGATAGAGCATAAAATAAGCCATCAAGAAAGGCCAATTGCCTGCTTTCAATGATAGAAATATTTTCCTCATTGAGCTTCATATACATCATTCAGATACCATTAAAAAAAACCTTTGAATTTAAAAAGACGATTCTGAAAAGCAGAATCGTCTTTTTAAATCTATATTATATGATTATCAGCAGCATACAAAACAGTATTATTTTACATATATCCTATAACTAACTGATAATAGTTAACTTCAAAATCTATTGTATATAATGTCTACTATTTATGCATCTTTTTTAATCAATTATTTATACTTTTGAAATAGGAAATCAACCTTAAGTCAACTGAAGAAGACCTCTAATTGATCCGATAAACTATCTAATTACACTTTGGCTATGAAATGGTATTTAAGAGCATTCCATTTGTATGCCGACTTTTCAGGCAGAGCCGGCAAAAAAGAGTTCTGGACATTTGTCCTTTACAATCTAATTTTCACCGCAGTCATATTACTTATTGAGAATGTACTAGGGCTTACCAATCATTCTGTCCCTTATGACATTTTATCTATTCTTTATTTTTTCGCATTACTCATCCCGATGCTCTCAATAACTGTCCGCAGGTTGCACGACATCAGCAAGAGCGGCTGGATGGTGCTACTTATTTTTTTACCTGTTGTCGGCTGGATATGGCTAATAACTATTTTGTCGCGATCAGGCACATTGGAATCCAACTGCTACGGAGAAATCCCGAGTAATGATCCTCATGTGTATGAAACATCTGTGGATATGGATATACATAATTTTACAGAATAAGCATTGAATAGATAACAATGACCTCGCTTTGTAAGTCAGCATTTCATTCTTTTTCCTCCCCGACAAGATGATATTTTATTTTCAGGAAAGTGTCATC
Source organism: Dysgonamonadaceae bacterium (assembly GCA_047605645.1). GTDB lineage: Bacteria > Bacteroidota > Bacteroidia > Bacteroidales > Dysgonomonadaceae > UBA1309. The sequence goes on from JASGFJ010000022.1 coordinate 56,835, forward strand.
AGCATGCGAATCCGGGAGAAAGAGGAGGAATAGAGTTACCTTTTTACTTATCAGACATCGTTATCAAACGATATCGGAAAAGCATATTTCCGACACAAAATTGTTGTACTTAGCAAAATACAACGCAGGTAAGCTATCAATCCCTTAAAACTCATACTGAAAGGAAGGAAATTCATAAAAAAAGATATTCTCTTCCGTTTTCAGGGTTATTCACACTATCTTTGCATTTCTAATTCAAATTATTATTCATTATATGATTACGACAGACCAACTGAATGAAGTGTTGGAGCGCCAGTTGGCGCTGAGGGGGTACCTTTGACATCGATGCGAAAACCGTCGAACTGGAAGAACAGGAATTAAGGACACAAGACCCTGAGTTTTGGAATGACAACAAAACTGCGGAAGAACACATGAAAAAGATCCGGGAGCTGAAAGGCTGGGTCAATGGTTATAATGTAGTAAAAGGTGTTATTGAAGAACTTCAGCTAGCTTACGATTTTCTAAAGGAAGGCATCACAACGGAGGACGAATTGGATTCAGCCTATGCGCGTGCAGTCGCAGCATTGGAAGATCTTGAACTCCGGAACATGCTGCGCAGAGAAGAAGATAAACTGGGAGCAGTGTTAAAAATAAACAGCGGTGCAGGAGGCACTGAAGGCCAGGACTGGGCTTCGATGCTTTTCCGTCTTTACCAACGATGGAGCGAAGCTCACGGATATAAAGTGACAATAACCAACTGGCAGGATGGTGATGAAGCCGGTATCAAAACGGCGACCATGCAAATTGAAGGAGAGTTGGCTTATGGCTATCTTAAATCTGAAAACGGCGTACATCGCCTGGTGCGTGTTTCTCCATTCAATGCACAAGGCAAACGAATGACCTCATTTGCTTCCGTCTTTGTTGTTCCGTTAGTCGATGATTCCATCGAAATAGACGTGAATCCTTCGGACATCACTTGGGATACCTTCCGTTCATCCGGAGCAGGAGGCCAGAATGTAAACAAAGTTGAAACCGGAGTCCGTCTTCATTACTTATATAAGGATGAAGAGACCGGCGAACAAAAAGAAATCGTCATTGAAAATACAGAAAGCCGCTCACAGTTCGGGAATAAAGACAACGCCATACGTCTTCTGAAATCACAACTCTATGAGATTGAGCTCGAAAAACGTCGCCGCCTGCAAAATGAAGTAGAAGCCGGCAAAAAGAAAATCGAATGGGGTTCACAAATCAGAAGTTACGTGTTTGACGATCGGCGGGTTAAAGACCACCGTACAAATTACCAGACATCGAATGTGAATGCCGTTATGGATGGCAATATTGACGAATTCATCAAAGCCTATCTGATGGAATTCGGAGATGAAGCTTAAAAACAAATGAGAAGGCTCGTCCTCTATGGAGAGCCTTTCTCTTCTATTGGTAACAGAATATCTATTAAAACCGGAGAATACCAGAAAGCGTAAAGGTCTTTTTTTGCAAGTGTTTTTTAAATAAGTGTAATTTCTCAGTCACAATCTGAGTTCAATGGCAGTTTTTCTTAGAAAATACATTAGATTTGTGCCTCAGTTAGGGAAAAAATGTAAGTCCGGAAAGTAAAGAATTTTTACAATTCAACTTTATATAAATAATTTTAAATTTTTACGTCCAATGAAACGAAAAAGCAATGTGATTTTTAAACTTGCTATGATGGTTGCTGTTCTTTTTGCAGCTGTTTCATGTAGCAAGAAACTGGAACCGCTTTCTTCAAACTACTTTTCTGTAGATCCTTCTCCTCTTGAACTAGTTGGAACACAAGTTCCGGCCACAGTGAACGGGAAATTCCCCGAAAAATGGTTTAACAAAAATGCTGTTGTCACCATCACTCCGGTGTTGAAATATGAAGGGCAAGAAGCATTTGGCACTCCTTATACTTATCAAGGAGAAAAAGTAGCAGGAAACGGAATTGTCATTTCCAATTCAAAAGGAGGTTTATTTACTATTAAATCATCATTCAACTACGTTCCTCAAATGCGTAAATCGGAGCTTTATCTCCGTTTCGAAGCATCCATCAAAGGCAAAAAAATCAACCTTCCCGACATTAAGGTTGCGGATGGCGTAAATGCGACTGCGGATTTAGCCACAGCTGCAGCTACCACTCCAGCTATCGCTCCGGATGCCTTCCAACGCATCATCAAAGAAAAACATGATGCCAACATCCTTTTCCTTATCCAGCAAGCGAATCTTCGTAAAAGCGAGCTAAACTCGAATAATCTGAATGCATGGAAAAAACTTGTTCAGGATGCATCGAATGACAGTAAAAAGAATGTCGATGTTGAGATTTCAGCTTATGCTTCTCCTGACGGAGGTGTATCTCTAAATGAAAAACTCGCTGAAAACCGCGAAAAGAACACAAATACCTATTTGAAAAAAGATTTCGAAAAAAAAGATATAGATCCGGAAATCAACGCCAATTATACAGCACAGGACTGGGAAGGTTTTCAGGAATTAGTGAAAGCTTCCAACATACAGGATAAAGATTTGGTGCTACGCGTTTTATCGATGTATCCAGATCCGCAAACCCGCGAACGTGAAATCAAAAACATCTCTACAGTATTCAAAGAACTAGCTGAAACAATCCTTCCTCAACTTCGTCGTTCTCGCTTAACTGCCAATGTAGAAATCATTGGAAAAACAGACGAAGAGATGAATGCACTTTGGTCCAGCGACAAATCAAAATTGAATCTGGAAGAACTTTTGTACTTCGCCAACCTACCTGCTTCCGATCAAAAAGCTGTTTATAGCTATGCTTCTCAAACTTATCCGAATGATCCGAGAGCCTGGAACAACTTGGGAAATGTCTTTTATTCTCAAGGAGACCTGTCCTCTGCTGCCAGCTATTACAATAAAGCTGCTGCTATCTCATCCGGAACTGCTGCAACAAATGCCAATCTTGGATTGCTTGCCATCAACAGCGGAGATCTTTCCAAAGCTCAGCAATATTTAGGTAACGCTTCAGGCGCAAGCAACCTGAATGAAGTGATGGGACTTCTTTATTTGAAACAAGGGAATTACGTACAAGCAGCCCAGGCCTTTGGCGATACCAAGTCCAACAATGCCGCTGTTGCTCAGATTTTGGTAAAGAACTACAACAAAGCACAACAGATTGTAGATGCTATTCCAAACAAAGACGCAAATACATCTTACATTGCCGCTGTGATTGCTGCACGCACCAACAATGCTTCAGGAGTAGTCTCCAATCTTAGAAATGCAATTTTGAAAGATCGTTCTCTGCTAAACAAAGCAAAAACAGATCTTGAATTCTCAAAATTACTGACGAACCCTGATGTTTTGAACGTATTAAGATAATATTATAACTATATCTTACCAAGAGAGAGATTGTTTCCAAGTGAAGCAATCTCTTTTTTTATAACCTTACCTCATCTTCGGATAGTATATGCAGATCCCGAACTCTTACGAAGGAGCTTTTCTTTTTTCGAGCTAGATATCCATAATTCGCTGCAAGCATACACATCCATAACACAGTTACAATAAGAGACATGAAGAGTTAAAAACATAAGGCTTATTTATAATTGACTTACCCTAATAAAACAGTATTTCTTAGAGAATCTTATCCCCGAAATAACACAAACAACTCTATTTAGACAATATTCGAATTTTCTTTCATCGTTATAAAATACAAAATCTCTATTTTAGTGTATTTTTCATACTTAATTCGCAAAATTGCACTATTTTTAAAGAATGAAAATAATCATATCTTAATTTAATAACAATGAGACTAGTTTATTTATTCGTATTCAGTATGTTTTGCTTCCTATTGCCTGCACAGAGCAAAGATATCACCATGCAAAGTCCGGACAGAAACCTCCGGCTCACCGTGACGCAGGAATCAGATGGAATTAATTACCAAGTGAGCTATAAAGGGAAACAAGTGCTGGAGAATTCCCCTCTTGGCCTGCGAACAGATGCCAGCGATTTTGATAAAAATCTGACCCTTATTTCGCAACAAGACTCTCTTATCAAAGAGAATTATTCATTGACAAGAAGCAAAAAGAAGCAGATCAGTTACGAAGCCAACGAGACTGTACTTACTTTTCTCAATGCGAAAAAGGAAAAGATGTCCATCACGTTCAGAATAAGCAACAACAACATCGCTTTCAAATACCACCTCAGCCAAAACGGAGAAAGAGCCAATTGCACGATTCTCTCTGAGCTGACAGGCTTTAAGTTTCCGGTTTCCACGACAACCTTTCTCACCCCGCAAGCTCCTCCAATGAGCGGATGGAAAAGAACAAAACCAAGTTATGAAGAAGAATACATCCCTGATCAGCCCATCGGTACAGCTTCTAAATATGGTGTCGGATTTACTTTTCCCGGACTTTTCCACATCGGCGACAACGGATGGGCTTTAGTTTCCGAGACAGGAGTTACCGGCGCATTCTGCGCATCCAAACTCAGCGAAGGGACAAAAGACGGTCTATACAGAATAGCTTATCCAGAACCGGGAGAAAACAACAGCATCGGCAACAACAATCCCACCATTCCCCTACCCGGCGAAACACCTTGGCGAACGATTACCGTGGGCGACGATCTGCGCCCGATAGTAGAAACAACCATTCCTTTCGATGTTGTAAAACCTCTCTACGAACCTTCTGTTGACTATAAGACAGGACGCTCCACCTGGAGTTGGCTGATGTGGCAGGACGAAAGTATCAACGAAAAGGATTTACGCACGTATGTAGATCTCGCTGCCGAGATGGGATACGAATTCTCTCTGTTTGATGGAGGATGGGAGAAAAACATCGGCCGTTCAAAAATGGAAGAGCTCATCCGCTATGCCGGAGAAAAAAATGTAAAAGCATTGCTATGGTATAATTCGAACGGATATTGGAACGATGCTCCTCAAGATCCGAAAAACAAGATGAACGATCCGATAGCCCGCCGGGACGAAATGAGATGGATGCAAAAAATGGGTGTAAAAGGCATCAAGGTAGACTTCTTCGGAGGAGACAAACAAGAAACGATGAAATTGTATGAAGCAATTCTCGCAGATGCCAATGATTTCGGAATATCGGTAATATTTCATGGCTGCACACTTCCCAGAGGATGGGAACGCATGTATCCCAACTACATTGCGAGCGAAGCAGTACTTGCCTCCGAAAATCTGATTTTTTCACAACATGCCAATGACGAAGAAGCTTACAACGCCTGTCTTCACCCATTCATCCGCAATGCCGTAGGAGCAATGGAGTTTGGCCCCGTACTACTCAATAAGAGACATAACCGCGGCAACAACGGAGGAAGCATCCGGCGCACTTCTGAAACGTTTCAATTAGCGACAGCCGTTCTCTTCCAGTCAGCTATACAGAATTTCGGCATTGCCCCTAACAATTTGCAAGAGTGTAGTCCGGCAGTGATTCATTTTATGAAACAAGTGCCAACAACCTGGGATGATATCCGGTTCATTGAGGGATATCCCGGAAAATACTGTGTTCTGGCACGCCGCCATGCAGAAAAATGGTATGTGGTAGCCATCAATGCCGAAAAGGAGACAAAAAATTTGAAAGTAAAACTACCGATGCTGAGCGGTCAATCTGTTTCCTGGTATACAGATGACAATAAAATGTCTACAACGATGAAAAATGTACGTATCAATCGCTCCGGAGAAGTAAGTTTATCTCTTCCATGCGGCGGTGCTGTGATTATAACTGAATAAAACACGATCCTTTTAGATCGTTATCCAGTATTTTGCGAGAGGTTATTTCCGGCAGGGGGACAACCTCTCGCTTTTTTTGCCAGGCATTCCATACCCTATTAAATTATAAAATAGACAGACCAGAAGAGCAACATTCGGCACAAAAATACAATTCCGGTAGTAAGTACTTAGAATTGAAAAAAGCATGCCTTATCTGGGCTGTCAACCGATAGCTTCATACCGCGACATTCTCAAAAAGTAAACTTTAAAAAAAAACACGACGAGAAGAATAAATCTCAACAGATGGAGTTTTTTCAATAAAACATAGATAAATCCTATCTTCCGCGTGAATTATTAGCCTCAAAAGCATTGTCTCCGGCTGGTACGAACATTGTTTCTTCAACAATATGGGGCCATAAACCCTCCTAAAAGACAACGGTCTCATTGTATCGGATTATCTTTCTACTGTTTGCATGAAGAAAACCCGGTGAAATCTTTGCCAAGGAGTAAATAAACCTCAGAGACATTCCGCAGAAACAGTAGAAAAGCATCGAACCGGAAACACAACTCTTTAAATATAAGAAAGCTGATTAACTTTAATTTACGCATATAAAATATAGAAATATTATATAAAACAACCGATACATTTACCCGAATTCCAGAAGCACAAGAGAAGTAAAATTATAAGAAGAAAGAGGAAAACGATGCTCATTTTTTTTAAACGGCTACCAGACATCACGGATAAGAGATTTTTTTGTATCTTTGTATGTCAAAATACAATAAATAATGAGTTCGAAACGAGTTTTATACATCACACAAGAAATCTTTCCTTATTTACCTGAATCTGAAATTGCAAATACCAGCCGATATCTTCCTCAAGCTATTCAAGAAAAGGGTCGTGAAATCAGGACTTTCATGCCTCGTTTCGGGAATATAAACGAACGGAGAAATCAACTGCACGAAGTGATTCGACTTTCTGGTATGAATCTGATAATAGATGATACGGATCACCCGCTGATTATCAAGGTCGCATCCATTCAATCTGCCCGGATGCAGATCTATTTTATCGATAATGACGATTTTTTCAGCAGAAAATTCACTACGGAAGATGTCAATGGACTGGAATTTGGAGATAATGACGAAAGAAGTATCTTTTTTGTCCGCGGAGTGATGGAAACAGTCAAAAAACTTCGTTGGATCCCGGACATCATTCACTGTCACGGATGGATGACAGCCCTGACTCCTTTATTTATTAAGAAGGCTTATGCCGATGATCCTTGCTTTAAGAATTCAAAAGTTATCTATTCTTTGTATCACGATAACATGAAACGCCCTTTCGGCAAAGACTTTGCAAAAAAGACTCTCTTGGACGGAGTATCTCCCAAGGACATCAAGGATATTGAAGGAGAAACCGATTATGCAAAATTGACTGAATTTGCCATGAAATATTCAGACGGCATCATCCAATCGAGTGCAGAAGTCGACTCCGCAATTGTGAAAGCTGCTCAGGAAACAGGCAAACCCTACCTTGGTTTCAACCCTGATTTTAATCAATGGACTGACGAAATCAATACATTCTACAATCAATTCTGATTTTTGTAGAATAGAAGATAAGCATACAAACTCAGTTTGCCTGAGGACATCAGTCCCCGTGTGCAAACTGAGTTTTTTTTATAGTTTTTATAACAAACGATCTAAACAGGATACAGCTCTGAATTGTTTGTTTGGAGAATGTTCATTTTGAAAAAACAAATTAGCATATACAGCAATGGCACGAACATTTGAATACGTGATGAAAGTGCGGGATTACGAATGCGATTCCCAGGGAGTGGTCAACAATGCCAATTATCTGCATTATTTTGAAGCGGTACGCCATGAGATGATGGAATCCTGTGGACTGAAACTTCGCGATCTGACTGAGGATAATATTCTTCCTGTAGTAAGAAATGCCAATATCAGCTACAAAAATTCACTTCGTGGCTCTGATGAATTCATTTGCCGGGTAAAAATCGAAAGAGAAATGCTCCGGTACATCTTTCATCAGGAAATTTACCGTCTTTCAGATGGGGTACTCTGTGCCAAAGCAGCCATAGAAGTGGTGTGCCTGGTGAATGGACGTGTATCCAAACCCGAAATTTTCGACCGCGCTTTTGCCGATTATCTGATTTGGAAATAAAAAAATTTTATGACTTCTAAAATAACGATTTATGTAGTACGTCACGGACGTACATTAATGAATACACTCGACAAAGTTCAGGGATGGTGTGACTCTCCTCTCACTCAAGAAGGACAACTGGTAGCGGAATATCTTGGAAAAGGACTACTGGACATCCCTTTCCGTTCAGCCTATTGCAGCACGTTGAGGCGCACACGCCAAACAGCCGAAATTATTCTTTCAGCCAAAGGACAGCGCCAAGTGCCTCTAATGGAAGTCGATGGATTTAAGGAAGCCTGTTTCGGTAGCTTCGAGTCGGATACCAACCCGAATATGTGGCAGGCAGCCGCTTATTATCTGCACTTCCGCTCACCGAAAGAGATGTCGCAAAGCCTGTTTAGCGGAAAGCTGAGACACCGGGATGTCCTCAACGCAATTCAGGAACTGGACACACTGAGCATGGCCGAAACGTTCGAGCAAGTGGAACAACGCACTCAAGCAAGTCTTCGTGCTGTAGCCGAAAAAGAATCAGAGGAAGGTGATGGCAACATACTTGTGGTAGCGCATGGAATGAGCATCTGCTGCATGCTACTGAGCCTTGGAGGAGACAAATTGCTTCAGCAGAATCTTGAGAATGCTTCGGTTTGCAAAGTCATTTTCGAAAATGGCCAATTCACCGTAGAATCGATGAACGATATGACCTATACGGAGAAAGGGAAAAACATGCCCTAATTATCCCGTAGGCAGGCAAGCACTTCTATAATTTTAAACCTTATAACTAATATTCTATGAATGCCCCGCAACGCCTGATTTACCGCATTGCTCTGACCAAAATTCCAGGAGTCGGAGACATTATCGCCCGCAGTTTGTTGAAAGAACTAGGCGATGAGGAACTTATTTTCACGGAAAGCAAAAAAGCATTGCTGGCTGCCGGTGTTTCGGCACGCATCGCAGATGAAATAAAACGCCCCGAATTGCTTATAGAAGCAGAAAAAGAAGCGGAATTCATAGACCAAAACGACATCCGAACATTTTTCCTGAGCGACGCGGAGTACCCTTCCCGTCTGACAGACTGTGTGGATGCACCTATCCTACTCTATTACAAAGGAAACGCGGATGTGAATGCCTCCAAGATAATCAGTATCGTGGGAACAAGAAAGGCAACATCTTACGCGACCGATTTTTGCGAAAATTTCCTTGCACAGCTGGCTGATATATTTCCCGACTTGATTGTTGTCAGCGGACTCGCTTATGGGATTGATGTATATGCACATCGGACAGCCTTGAAATACGGGCTGAAAACAATCGGCATCATGGCTCACGGAATGGATCGCATCTACCCTTCTGCACATGAAAGAACAGCCATTCAAATGCTCGAACAAGGCGGTCTTCTTACCGAATTTCCCAGCGGAACCAACCCGGATAAGCATAATTTTGTCCGCCGAAACCGCATTGTAGCGGGAATGACTGATGCCGTTATCGTATTGGAATCGGCGGAAAAAGGAGGCTCTCTGATTACTGCGCAAATAGCTTCCTCTTATTACAAGGACGTATTTGCTCTTCCGGGAAGAGTGATTGACCTGCAATCAGCGGGATGCAACAATCTTATAGCCGACAACAAGGCTGTTCTGCTTGCGTCTACCGAATCTTTTATCAGGCAGATGGGTTGGGGTGACTTTCGGAACAAATCGACAAGCAAAATGCCCGTTCAGCGCGAATTACTGCTTGATCTTACCGATGAAGAGAGAGCCATATACAACGCGCTCGCCGAAGAAGACATGCAGGTGAACATACTTGCCATAAGGGTCAATATCCCTGTTTCCAAACTATTCTTTACGCTGCTCGACATGGAGATGAAAAGAATCATCAAATCGCTGCCGGGAGGAATTTACCGGCTGGCATAGCTCGAAGCCTAACACAAGAGGTACATAATTTAAAAGAATGGTGTTGTGCACACAAAACGTTGAAGTTCATGACTATCAGCAGTTATAAAACGCATTTTTTAATATGTAATCTTCACCTGATTAAGAAGGAATATTATTGAAAATAATAAAGTAAATTCTTTTTCTGATTCTGAAAATATCTACTTTTTGTTTATTGCGTTGTCGCCCTGTCGCAAAACGATTATACATGAATTATATGTATATAAATTCTGACAATATCTCAACATTGTCTTGAGCCACCCAACAATTACGCATGAGTTATAAACCTGAAAAATAACAGAATAAAACTGCTTCATCATACATACAGGGTATATTTTCTTACCCAAGGATGTCAGGTTTTTATCCTTCAAGAAAAGAAATAAACAATTGCTTGCTGAAACTGAAACAACGAATGATATCGATAGAAGGATCTGATTATTGAACAGGAAGTTCTCCGGTATATCTTGTCACACCAGACACTCACAACGAGAAATATATAACATTTTCTGTCAAAACGTCCTAGATTCCACCGTCATCTATCGGGTCGATCTATTTCCTCCTGCATATAAATATAAAAGCTCCGGTTTTTCACCAGAGCTATCTTTGTTTGCTTGTTTATGTAAGAAGAAGAATCCGATTGTTCGTTGTAAAGACACCACCAAACTCAAGAAAGTTATCTTTCAGGCTGAGTCCGTTTTTGCTTTTGAGAGCAATAGATAAATAAGATACGACAACCGGATCTATTCCGTTGTTATTCAGAATTTATATCCGACAGAGAGGTAGCCTACACTGTTACCAATCACGTCACTTATCCCATCGACTACTCCGTTTTTGACAGCACGGGTCATTCCAACTTCCGAACCAAGAGTAAATATTATTTTATTATGATATTCGAACTGACATTCACCACCGAGCCCTACATCCAATCTATTTAAAGGTCCGTTTTTCCCAAAAGAAGAACTTGAATACGGCGTATTGCTTCCCCAAGGTTTATAACTCATATTTCCGGCAAATCCGTATGCAACATAAGGGCCTACGTTCAGGTTGATGGAATTGTTATATCTCTCCAAAGATAATTTTGCAGAAAAATAAATGGGAACCTGAAAATACACTCCATTCAGCGTCATTGCCTTATCTCCTTCGTAGTCAACATCCAGCTTTCCGCCTTTGCTTGTAACAATAAAACCCGGCCTCAAATACAAGATTTCAGATAAAGGATATTCAAGAACCAAACCTCCGTAAAAGCCGACTTTGGAGGCCGAAGAGCGTATGTCATCGTTATAAGGCGTAGCAAGGTTCGAAGATGTAAATCCGGCTCTAACCTCTGCATGGATGCGTTTTGAAAGAAATGTCGTTGTCCGTTGCTGCGCCCAACTCTTATTCGATAAAACCATGAAAAAGAGAATAGCTAGAAGCTGACATTTGAAAAATAAGTTTTTTCCCCTCATCTTGTTTCTTATTTTAAGCATTAGTTTATGATTAACTGATTGAGATATAAGGATGAGGAATGACCGCAAAGAGATAAAACGCGTCCATGCAGTCATCCTCAATACTTATATTTTATCAAAATATTTTCTCATTTCTTGATATAAAAACCAATTAAACAGACAAAGAGTAAATGGTGTATAGAATATGATTATTTTCTCTTGCCGTTTTAAATTCCAATGGTCACAGACAATGCTGAACAGGATGGGAGAATTATAATTTCTCCATTTGTCCTATTTTTTCCCAGTTTTTATCAATCTGAAGAGATACAGCAATATATACTTGATTTTTTTCCGTCTTCACGCTAGATGTTGTTCCTTGTTGCAATTGAGCATTCAGTTCTTTCGGAGATAGTTTGTATATAGCTCCTGTAATGGGATCAATGATTAGCCCGATTAACCCGCCAAATACAATATTTCCGATATACCAGGCATTAAACTCTTTGGTTAACTTTGTTTCATAAGGAAGATACCCGTCTAACTTAATAACAACCTTGTATTCGCGGTCTCTTTTAAGTCTTGTCTCAAAAGGTGTTTGTCCCACATTCACTTCGTCGATAAGCACAGAAGCATTGGTGGGTGTGCTTGCAAATTTTACAGTCTGACGAGTTCCACAAATAATGGTTGCGCAGCCCGATGTTAACACAATAAGCGACAAACAAATCAGAAAAGATAAATTTCTCATAAAGTAATTGTTTTAATTAATTTGTAATTGATATTGAGGTAATACTTTCACGTCACCCGAATAACTGTAGAATTCAATTTTCATTCTGTAGCAGGAAAACCACAAATCAGTTTTTTGACATTCTACAATTTTCACGATATTCGCGCCATTCTTTCTTCCTATTTCCCGTGCTTTTATCAAAATGGAGTTAAAGTCACAATCCGTAGAAAAGCCTGAATCTCCAAATTTAGCTTCTCCCAATTTTTTAGCATTTTCGGGAACCCGATGATTCACATCAAGAAAAGCCACTTTGTCATTTATCGTCAAAGGACTCTCCTGTTGGTAGAAATTAGATTGCACTGTTGTGCTACAACCGATCAACAACAGGCTTAGTATAAAATAAGAAAATAGGCTTACTAAATTTACTTTCACTTATTGCAGTTGTTTTAAATAAATAATAGACTTTGAAGTAACCGGGGTTATGTAAATAATAAAAACAAATGTAAACTCCATGCGTTAGCAAATCAAGTTCACGTGATGGAGATATAGCTTATTTAACAGTACAAAAACGCTACAAGCAAACATATCAACTAGTTACAGAAGCACCTATATAGGTAAGTATAATTCCACAAAGCCGGAATATCCTGATTGAAGAGATCTTCAGTATCCGGAATTTACACAAAAGCAAGCAGGAGAAAGGAATCCGGAAGCCTTCAACCACATATTTACAAAAAAGATTTACCGACTCTTCATCCGACTGAATTTTTGTTATCAGAGGCATAGAACCCACCTGACTTTTTAATGATTGTTTGGAGTGATTTAATAAAAATCAGGCTTCAGTTCACCCCTCCATCATCTCCATTAAAAACAACCGAAAATCAGTTTTCGGATCTTCTATTCCTATCTTTTTACGGATGGAACTCCGGTAACTTTGAACGGAATTAGAACTCAGTTCCAGAATAATTGCAATCTCTTTAATATTCATATCCACGTACGAAAGGAGGCATACCTGATACTCTCTTTCAGAGAAATCAGGAAAACAGCTTCTCATGCGTTCGGAGATATTGGGATAAATCAGGTTGATTACCTCAATCATTCCGTCTTGGAGTTCCCTATTAGCATCCCCATACACAATGCTGTTGTATTTTTTAACAATGTTAGACACCGGAGTATTCTGAAAATCCATCTTCGCCAAAAGAGCTGATTTCTTCACAACATCAAACCTCCAGAATAAGAGCTCCCGAATATCATTGTCCCGGATAGATAATTGCATTTGCGTCGATTGTTCGAGTTGTGCAGCTATTTTTGCAAGAGTAGCGGCCTTGTCCTGGATCTCGATAATTTGTTTCTTTTTCCGTTGAAAATAGTAAAAGAAAACCACAGTACCAGCCAGCACAAACAAAAGCAAGATGACGATCACAATAAGAAACCGGCTTATTTCCTGCTGATGTTCATTTCTCATCAATTCGAAATTATATTTGCGTTGCACATCCAGCAGAGAAGTATTGTTGTGCTCTTCCATAATATTTTCATAAAGGGCGAGTTCCTGATTTTTTAAGCCGAGTGCTTCCTCTAAATCTCCACGCTCTTTTGCTTCGGCAGCCAAAGATTGACAGATACTTATTTTCAAATAATCATCCGACAATAAGGACAATTCTTTTTTTGTTTTATCATAAAAGAAACGGGCAGAGTCAGCTAATCCCATTTGAGAATACAGATCTCCGAAATTCAAATAATATCTTGGCAACTCTGTTTTATAATCGTTCAGTTCGAACGACTTGTGAAGATAGCGTAATGCTTGAGAATAATTCCCGATCTCCTGATAGGCAATGCTGATATTTTGCATCAATAACGATTGTCCGGATTTATCATTCGTTTGTTCAGCCAACTTTAACCCTCTTCGATAAGCTATTAAAGCGCTGTCATTGTTGCCGATTTCAAGATAAGCTGTACCAATTCCACTAATTACTTTGATCTGATTATCCGGAAAAGGAGCATAGAATTTCTCTGCTTGCCCATACGCCTCTAATGCTTGTCTGTAAAGCGTTTTTTCAAAAAAAAGACTAGCTATATTACTTGTTATAAGTCCTTTTAGATTGGAATCCTTTGTTTTTTGCGCTTCGGTAAATGCTTCATTAAACAAACGCATCGCTTTATTCGTATCTTTTCGCTCCTGATAGACACAACCGCTGTAAAAAGCTGCTAAAGCAGTCCAACGAGGTTCCGAACCTTTCTCCTTAAAATATTGAAGAGCCTCGAAAATGGACGAGTCATTCCGAATGTCACGAAGTCCTTTGTATCGAAGGCGGACATTTGTCACCAGATATTGCATATACTGGTCTTTATTCAGGCTCTTTTCAGGATAGAAAATAGAATCGATATAATGTAATCCACTATCAGCTTTCTCTCTGTCGGCAAACTGTATTGCCTCTTGTAGCAATCTATCAGCCTGAGGCATAGGATTGCATGCTGAGAAAAAGGCGAATACAACAATTCCGAAGAAAGAGAATAAATAAGAAGGGTTATTTTTCATAAAAGATTGATATCGACATCAAAAATATAAAATAAACGAGGATTAATTAGTAAATATTCACAAAATTTGCTTTCTGTTTTAGACAATTGTTTCTCGACTGTGTTTCTTATTCACAAAATGATATTATTTATCTGTTCAGACCTCTATATAACACCAGCAGAACGACAAGATCAGACTTTAAAAAACAATGCACCGGATCTTTTGATGAAACGAAACCTGGTTTTTATAAAATGGCTCAAAAGAATAATTAAAAACCAAACGAGTTCCATACACTCTGACCGTAAAAATTAAACCGGATGAAAGCTTCCGTTAAACAGCTACACAAAATAGCTGAATATTCACAGCGACACATCCGATCTATTTTCAGCACCTTATATACAGGCATGCTAACAACCGACAAGCTATATTTACACATCAACAATCGCATACCTTCAAAAAAGAATACTTTCGAAGGCTCAAATCCAAAATACAGATTTTAGCTGGAGCACAAGCCAAACCGCCCACAACAGGGTTCAAAGCCTATCTACGGGAAGTAGATAAGAAAAGCTGCGGCACGACTCCGAGAGAACAGCTCTAATCAAAATACATATCCGGGGTTATAGTAGTCATTTTCTTTCCGGCTTTTTTCATTTCATAGAATTTTCTCAACCGGTTAGTCATTGCCTCTTCAGAAGCGGAACCTTTTTCCGGCGCATCATCTTCATCATCCTCATTTTCTTTGAAAAGAAGTTCCCCGTTTCTCTTATTGATAAATTCAAGCATTTTCTTCTTCTCCTTTTCAAATTTCTTTCCGTTTTGAGACAGTGGAGAAATACCGACACGCGCATAAAGGACACCGGGTTTTATCTGGACATCCAAAACATACGTCCTCCCCTCTTCGAGATTTGCATCGACATAATACGTATTTTCACTTTTCGCAATAAAGGCATGTTCACCGGGCTCGCATTCGTAGGCGAAGAACTTGTTTGCGCTCAACTTCCCCAGATATAAATCTCCATCATAAATACTGATTTTCAACAAGAAGGCGGAGGCTCCCCGTCTGGTCAGATACACCAGACATTTTCCTTCTTTGGGTTTAGGCAATCCCTCTTGAGATGGCAGCTGTTCAACTTCCTGTGCAAAAATCCCGGAAGAGAAAAGAATTAAAAAAAGCAATACTAATTTTTTCATTTTGTTCTAAAGCTAATAAATCCTGTTATGATTAAATTTGAAACACTTAGCCTGTCGTCTAGCCCATTTACTTTTATCGTACCCGAGGTCACAGCAGCCTTCATTCCGGCTCCAAGATTCCGGCTAAAGCGGCGTTCAAGTGCAATATTGCAAGAAGCGGCAAGAGTTGTTTTATTCAAGCTGATCTGCCTTCCCAATATTTCAGCAGTATTGGTATAAAATATAGGCCCCAAGCCAAGTCCGGTATAAAATCCCCACTTGTCTCTTTCAAAACGGACAACACAGGAAATTCCCAAATGAATCAATTCATTTGATTCCTTATAATTATCCACCGAGCCCAATCCCGGAATATCCAATACACCGGATGTGTGATTACTCTGTTTAATAAAATTTCCATTGAGCCCGATTCCGATGTATTCCTGAAAGAAATACTGGGCTTCCAAATCCAGATTATACCCATTTCTAAGCCCGGAAGAGAAATCATCGAGTTGTTTGTTCCCCGTTTTCATTAGCTTTCCAAGCCAATAGGCATATCCTCCGCCTAGTGTAAAACGAAAATTAGTGTAACGCTCATTCCCTACGGCAGTCTCTTTACCGATTTTTCGTGAGGTCAATCTTTCCGATTTTTGCGCTGAAAGATTCTCTATGGAAAAGAGAATCAAAATGAATAACATAAACCAAATACATTTTTTCATAATAATTTTTCACGTTAGATTAACAATTAAAGATTCGTATACCAGCAGAATACTTAATAAAGACGAAAGACTCATTCCAGGCTCCGATACCGACAAGGTTATTTCAAAAAGAATCCCTACCAATTAGCGACATACAATCAAGGACAATGTCATTTACGTCTATCCCTTTCTGTTTTCTGCTGTTCAAACCTCTTTTATCTAACGAACAGGCTGCATCCATACATCCCAAGGAATATAAAGAACCGTATTTTCTGCTTAAATATTTAATTAATGCGTTATATGGTTAAGTCTTGTACAAATATCACGTCCAATTCTATTCTGTATTTTATAAGGTTAGCATTGCTTCCTTACTCTTGTACCAACTGTAAAATTCATGTTCTTTTCTCATTATCAATCATTTTTTGTTACATAACCTCCAGGCAATATGTTTAGGTCGACTGGGATGACAGAATACAAATCTTCCCCAAGATACAACATATCTAATTCATTTGCAAGTTTTTACAAAACAGAATATTATTTTTTTAGACTTGAATTGTCTACCGGCAAGGTCACTACGAGATTAGTTGTACTCCTGCATGGAGCCTCCGGACTTATTCAGAATATGTTTGCCCTGTTCCGATGAAGACTGTGTTTGTGTTGTAATAAAGAACTCGGGCTTCTCCTTCGCAGGTATGCACTCATCTGTGGTAAATGCGACAAAGAGACTGAGAAAACCGCTATATCCCGATATCCTTCTTTCCTCCGGGAATATTCCAATAAACAGAGAATAACATGCTTGTGTGCTTATCCCGACTAAAAATATCTGTTAGAAAATACAGATTCCTTCTGTATCGGATGCTCTATACCGATAAGAATAATGTGGGCTCTAAAATAAAGAAGATAATGACGGGCTAAAAAACCTCATACTAAAGAAGGCATGATTACAAATCTATACCCGACAAGTCCATTTCAGAAACAAATGCAGGGAGAAGAGCTAGAGGAAGCTTGCAAAAGTTAAATTATCTCATTTGCTTCTCAGGAATACGCTCGCTGATGAGTCACTTGTTTATGATTAATTCAGGAAATCCCGATTTGCAGATAATATATCAATATTACTAGAAATAAAATCCTTGTCGTTCGTTATCAAAATATATTTTTTTTCTTCACAGAGCCTACATATAAGCTTGTCATTAAAATCCAGACTATCAACCTTTAACAAAGTTTCAATCTCTTCCTTGTCATATATTTTCCCATCAATAGAAAAACGAGGTAAAATTATCTGATCAAAAATGTCATATATTTGCGTCAATGCATTTTTACCATCTTGGCTATTCCTATAACTCTTAAAAGAAATATCTCCATTTTTTGCTATATATAATCTATGCTCTTCTCTTAAAGCCCGATTTATGACCTCTGATGTTATGATAGGATCAATAACGAATCTATTATTTCCTGAATTAAGCAATTCTCGATATATGTTAGAATAAACTCCTTGCCAATGCGAATTCGAAGCTGTTGTAAAAAACAGATACAATAAAACATTTGCATCAAAGAATAAAGACCGATCTACAATCTTAGGAATATCATTTTGTGTATATCTTGCCCCAATGCCCATAATTAAACTTCTCCTTCAATTATATCATCAATATTTCTCTCTATTTCTTTTTGGTTCGAATAATAGATTGGAGCACCGGCTATCACCTTTTCCCAACTTGATTCAAATGTTTCGGATAAATCTGTTTTCGTCAAATATGTTTTAATTGTATTATCATCAAAATCTTTATATAATTTCCCAACTGCGATATTTAAAAAAGCTGTAATAACTAATTCTATTCCTTTGAAGGATAAGTTTACATGTTTCTTTTCAGAGATGGCTTTATGTAAAAGATTATATATTTTCTCTCCATCTGCCGCATCTACACAGAATGGGCTATTTACAATATTATATACATTTATAGTTGTATCCATATATTCTATTATCATTTATATCTTTTCACTTTTTAAACAGTATGCCGCCGTGTCATCTGTCATGAATTGTAGATTTATAACAGTGCCGGGAAACTCCCCGTTAAACTGTTTATATGTTTCAGCCTGCCCATTGTTGTACTCATAGAAACCTTCATTACTTACAATTTGCATAAAACCTTTATTTAGACCTATCAAGTCTTTTAAAATAGAGAGGCCATAACCTCCAGGAGCTCCTTTTTTTGTAGTGTTTCCGTCAATCAAAGCCCATTTTATAGCATCTGTAGCTACTTTTTTTTCTTGAAGAAATAAGTTAACTTTATTTCTAATTCCCTCTCCCATATCAGCAATGGTAAAATCTAATGTTTTGTTTTGCGGAAAGAATTGACCACAAGCAAAAATGAACGGAGAGTCTGTGTGCATACTCGAATTAGCAAAAATCTCTCCTATAGCACTACTAATTCGTAATTTCAGTTTTTCTGACATAATTGGCATACCTTGCCTAGGCATTAACTCTGTCATCACATAACCAGTAAATCTTTTACTTTCTGAACGATCAAATTTATTAAAAGAAATAGTTGTATTATTATCATCAAGAAGATTTTCAAATCCATATTGATTTAAAAAATGATTTTTCCGTAATACTTTACTTATTCCAGAATCTACCGAAATATGTAAATCATTTAATTGTAATGTCATTTTTTCCAAAATAGAACCCAAAGCAGCACACATGTTTGCTGCAAAAAAATTCTTCAAATCTAAATGTATATCATCAAACCACAAATCCTTAAAATGGTCATAAAACGAGATTAACTTTTGAAAGCCATCATAATTATTATTTATATTGCTTAATTGATACATCTATCTAAATATTAATTCAATATTGTTATAGATAAAGATATAACAATATAATAAAAATGCTGTTCAAATAACTCTTTTGCTGAGAGGAATACAATAATTGCAAAGATACACAATAATTTATTTCAGAAAGAATTTGAAATTATTTATCGAACATCTATTTTGAGAATCTTTTATATTATAATGCATGGGGTATTTTGCTACAATTTTCTAAACTTTTCAATGCTATTATCGAAAATGATTGTTACAAAAAGCAGGCGGTTATTGTCTTTTATTTCTAGTAAATATCATTAGGGAATATAGGGGAAAATTCATCATCAATGGCTGTCCCCTTTTTCTGCTCCAGAACTTCAATGGTTTTAGTTTTGGGATTTATGACTATTTCATTATCAATGGCTGTCTCCTTTTTCTGTCCCATAACTTCAACAGCTTTGATTTTAAGATCTTTAACTATCTCATAAATCTCTTTACCCCAATAATTGCTTTCTATCCTCAATTTTTCTATTCTTTCATCCACACCGGTTATATTAGTCCAGTAAATCTTTATTCCGGATATCTTATTAAACGTATATTCATAAAATAGATGCAGACCTAAAATATTACTGTTCTTTGTCCTTGCCTTTATAAAATAGTTATACTTAATTATGGGCATTTGCAGATCCCGTTCTATTTCTTTTATGGTCTTCCCTTTGTAACAGTCGGCTCTGTTCGTAAAGTTATAGACAATGAAAGCGGTGGTGTCTTTGGCAAACGCCGATAAGGGTTTGTAAGGCAACTCGCATTGTGCCTGGCTCAATATACTTATGCCAATAAAAACTGTTGTTAAAATCATTTTTTTCATATGGAAATAATTTTAGAGACGTTGCATGCAACGTCTCTACGGATTTTTAAATCACTTTGACATGGTGATTGTCTGATGCCAAAACGCAATAAATCAAATTGATGATTGCAAATCATTATAGCAGGCAGAGCCGAAGCCCTACCTGACTTAAATTGAATTATGTTCTTTACTTCTAGTAAATATCATTAGGGAATATAGGGGAAAATTCATCATCAATGGCTGTCCCCTTTTTCTGCTCCAGAACTTCAATGGTTTGAGTTTTGGGATTTATGGCTATTTCATTATCAATGATTGTCTCCTTTTTCTGTCCCATAACTTCAACAGCTTTGATTTTAAAATCTTTAACTATCTCATAAATCTCTTTACTCCAATAATTGCTTTCTATCCTCAATTTTTTTATTTTTTCATCCACACCGGTTATATTAGTCCAGTAAATCTTTATTCCAGATATCTTATTAAACGTATATTCATAAAATAGATGCAGACCTAAAATATTACCGTTCTTTGTCCTTGCCTTTATAAAATAGTTATACTTAATTATGGGCATTTGCAGATCCCGTTCTATTTCTTTTATGGTCTTCCCTTTGTAACAGTCGACTCGGTTCGTAAAGTTATAAACAATGAAAGCGGTGGTGTCTTTACCAAACGCCGATAAGGGTTTGTAAGGCAACTGGCATTGTGCCTGGCTCAATATACACATACCGATAAAAACTGTTGTTAAAATCATCTTTTTCATATGGAAATAATTTTGGAGACGTTGCATGCAACGTCTCTACGGATTTTTAAATCATTGTTTGGGGTGATTTAATAAAAAGCATAGCTGACTTCTTAATCACTCATTTTATTGAATCGGAAACTATTCCTTCTTGTATATTATTATGTTTTTTCTGCTTATATCTCTCAACTTCAGTTCATTATTATTAACTTCTATAATCTCATAAATAATTTTATCGGTAGAGGAGAATTTTACTTGAGGAGATATATGTACTCCGGGAGCACTTTGCTTTGTGGCTGGTAATACTTTCTTTTCTACAATAATATATTTTCCTGTTTGGTTTTTTCCAACCTTTTCTGATTGAAATTCTGTATCTATAGTATTAGATAAATAATATTGCGCAATACTATTTACTTCCTTAGAATCCACAATCATAGTTTTTCTCTGAGTTGAATCTGTAAATTGGAGTGTAGAGCAATACTTTATATTTTCTAATATAGATATGTACATCCATTTTCTCCCAATAAGAGAAGATTGGTTTATTTCTATTTGTGATTGGGCCTCTGCATTTAAGAAAAACACAAGTAAGATTCCTATTAATAATGTTCTCATATTGTTAGTTGTTTTTATTTGCTTCTTTTAATAGTGGATATACAATAGCTATCTCACACAAAGCACTATCTTGCTGTTTTTGAATATATTGATAAAACAAAATAAAACAGCAAAAGAACAATAAGATTTGCAAATACAGCTCCAAGGAAACATTGCTTATCGCTATCTGATAACAAGCAATTAATAACAATATTAACAACAAACTTATAGGTAAATTCCATTTTTCCTTTCGGTAAACAATAGAACAACACATCAAGCCAACACTGCTCAAAAGAAGTAGTAAAATCAATTGTTGAGTCCGGTATATATCGACGGAGAAATTCATGCCCATATAAACCGTCACCAGAGAACTTATAATAATAAGAAATATTACAAAAACAGATTTATTTATTTCCATTTTCTCATAGATATTTAAGGTTAGTTGACTCGTCTAAAAAATCCCAGAATTGCTCCAGGTGGTTATCCATCCTTTGCAAAAATAAAGGAACTTAACGCATCGTACGGGTAAAATAGTTTGAATTAAGTACAATATCGTTCAAAACTTATTATCTTTCTTAAATGATTATCTAATAATCGCCCAATATAATTATATTTGTGTATAAATCAGCCAGTAAACAAATTTGCTGAATTCTATTTTACCTTGTCGGCAGTAATTTACAATTCAATTTATTGTTCCCGCAATTCGGTTATAATAGGAGTCTTCTGAACTAAGAATTTCGTCCCATGAAAAAAACTACCTTACTTATCAGCTTATGGATTGTGCTGCTGTCCAACATCGATTTGGCCGCGCAATCGCCTTACAAGCCATTCAGCATGTTTGCGAATGACACGACTGCATTTCTGCGGTATAATTTCAATGAACGTGCCGATCAGTACAAAGGGAAAAAAGTATCGGACGTGCTCAGAGACCTGCAAATATCTCCCAAAGCATTTGCTACAGCTTCTACCATGTATTTAGGAAAATACAGCGGCCTCTGTATTTTCCTGGATGGAAATAGATGGAAATTACCTGCCGTAAAACCTCAATATATATACATATATTGGGAAGGATTGCAGAATCTGGAGCCTGTTATAAAGTTGTATAGACAATATGATAATGACAAATGGGTGCAACAGCATTATGACTTTTTTAAAGACATGACTGTTGGAAAAGTGTCATATTCTCGATAATGAATAGACAAGCCTGAGCTTTATTGAATCACTCCAAATCGATAATGGAAAAATCCGTAGAGACGTTACATGTAACGCCTCTACTAACAAAAAAAATTAATCGCATGAAATATCTCTTTATCCTATTTTCATTCCTTTGCTTACCCGCATCCTCCTTTGGACAAGGTGTGGATGTGTCTTTTACGAAAGGAAAGAAATCTTTTATTCTGAAAATAACCAATAAAACTACAGATGATATATTTGTCCGAAATAAGACAAATGTAGCGATTAATGGCAGTGTGGTGGTGGTTAACTTTTTTGATGGGAATGGAGTGCTTTTGAACAATTATGGAGATGAATGGGGACTTGGGAAAGAGGGTGGTTTTTGGGTGAAGAAGGGATCTCATAAACAATTCGACTATGAAATTTCAAGAATAAGCAGAGACTTAACTCGGGTTAAGAAGGTGAAAGTTTGTGTGTTTCTTAGATATTATATAGACCGAGAGGGTTCAGACCGAGTGGATTCATTTTCTAAAACAGAAAACTTTGAATGTAGCTTTTGATTAGGGTCTAACCGAATGAAAACCAATAATCCCAGGACAATAACAAATGGGTGCAGCAGCATTATGACTTTTTTAAAGACATGATTGTTGGAAAAGTGGAATATTATCGATAATAAATGGAGAAGCCTGATCTTTATTGAATCACTCCAAATCGATGATGGAAAAATCCGTAGAGACGTTACATGTAACGTCTCTACTAACATTTTGAAAATAACCAATAATACTGCTGATGATATATTTGTCCGGAATACAGCTATTGCCAAGCTTATAGGCAGCGAACTGATGGTGAGCTTAAGCCTCTTATTCTCCTTCTCTATCGAAGGGCATCTGGCAATAGGAGATATTGTACCAAAACATACATTTATAGCTACTCGATGAAAAATAAAATAGATATCTTATCTTTGAATGAATTGAGCAACAAAATAAATAATATGACAGTTCGTAATAATAGGTAGGTTTATTGATTTGAATCGAGTCATTCTATAATAGGAAGTGTTCCCTTTTAGTGGAGGCTTTCTATGTGATTTTATTGAAATCACACTTTTTTTTACGGCTTTAGAAGCTATTTTAAAACTATAAACTATAAGGATCGGACGATCTTGCTCTTTATGAAATTTACAATCGATCGACAAACGACAAGGGATTTACAGCTATTTGATTCAAAAAAAGACCATCAATCTATTTTTGACTTCTTCTGCCGTGTACGAAGTATTGGAGGTCGGCTTAAACTCCATACATTTTTAGCAAAAGCCTTAACTGATCTTGAAGAACTCACTGCGCGACAGGAGGCAATCCACTTTATCTCGAAAACTGATCTTTCTAACGAACTACAAATAGACAAAAGCACACTCGATTTTATTGAGCACTATCTGAAGCAAGAGGATTATCCCACCCATCCCCAATCCTGGATCAGGACTATCGAAAAGGCTTTTTGGAACAAACTGACCCCTGACAACAAATACTATATCGTAGAGAGAGGTGTGGATTATGTGGTTGATGTATTGAACTATCTTCGTGCATTTCACACAAAGATGCTTGGACTAGGCTGTCCCACACTGATCCAGGAAAATGCTAATAAACTACTGGATCTCTTTTCCCATCCTGAATTTGAAAAGATCAAAATAATCAAGGATATGCAGAAAATCAAGGCATTGGACATTGCTTATTTTGACTACCTTTTTCGTTATAAATACAGGGACTCCATCCGCTGGGTATTGGACACGATCTATGAATACGATGTCTTCATCACCGTAGCATCAATCGCCCACAATCACGGATTTGCATACCCGGAAATGCTTTCGGGTGAAAAACCTGTATTCGAATTAGAGGGCTTTGTCCACCCACTTATCCAGAATCCTGTAGCCAATAATATACATTTGTCTTCAACTCAAAACATGCTATTTCTGACAGGAACAAATATGTCGGGGAAATCGTCCGCTTTGAGATCCATGGCTCTTTGCGCTTATTTGGCACATGTTGGTTTCCCTATCCCCGCAAAGCGAGCTCGTATCAGTCTGCTGTCGGGAATAGTTACAACGATAAACTTGTCTGATGATATATCTTTGGGGTATAGTCATTTCTATTCCGAGGTGAAACGAATCAAGCAGGTGGTGGAATGTTTAAAGACTCATAAGAATATGCTGGTCGTCTTTGACGAGCTATTCCGGGGAACAAATGTCAAAGATGCTTTCGACGGAACATTGGCCATACTTACTGCATTTTCAAGGGTGAAAGGCTCGTTTTTTATGGTCTCCACGCACATACAGGAAGTTGCGGATGAATTATCACGGATGGATTCCATCGCTTTTCGCCACCTCGAAATTTCCATAAATAATGGCGAGCCCCAATATACCCACCAATTGAAGAATGGAGTATCAGCTCAGCGATTAGGCATGTACATCATCAACAAAGAAAACATTATTGATGAAATAAATTCATTGGAATAAAAATACAGGACGGATAAAAGAAATAAGTGGATTCATCTCCACCGGTTACAAAAAAAATGAACTTGTTTATCAAATAGTTACACAAAAAAAACATATATCTGCATATTTCCTTGTAAACCCAAATCTGGTCAAGGATAAATGACTATCCAACCTAAACTGTCCAAATCGTTCCTGGTTAATTGGTAGCGCTTTATCACATATTTCCTTGCTTCATCACAAGGAAGATCAAAAGTTTTCCGGGGCAGAACGAAAAGCTGAAAATATGGAATTATTTTAAATTCAGTCTCCCAATAATTATTTGCAGGATGAACCTGCATAGTGTCTCCCGGAAGGACTGCCACCTGGTAATCATGACAATTGATAAAGGTATCGGATGGTTCGATAATCCTCAATGATTTTTCTGCCAAATATACAGTATCTTGCGACATATTGACAAAAGAAATACATTTATGCCCTCCGTCCACCTTGTCACCGCATGAAAAAGCCATCAGAAAAGAAGAGAGAACTACAAACAAAATATTCCGATAAGTTTTTATTGGATTCATAATAAATCATATTTAGTTGGTATATTTAATTTTATTGTAATGGACATGGTTGCGGAATCCGAATAAGAAGGTTGAAAACATTCCTAAATAACCTGAAACATGATCCAAGATACCTGCTTTTATGTGATTTTCCATCTGCTAATTCGGTTGATTACCAACTAAAATTCGGCTATAATAGGGGTTTTCTGAACTAAGTATTTCACTCCATGAACTCTTCAAAATAGAATTATAATCATTGCCGCCAATCGCATCATATTGCCCCGAGCCTCCTATTTCACGAACAAACCTACTCGCTAATGTTGCATTTTTAGCTTTGAGCCGGTTCATTATTACGCTGCCTATTGCGGCAGCTTTTTCCTGATGGCCTGAAGGCTCTCCAACAACTATTGCGATAAATTGCTTTGTTATATTGTTTTGAAGCAGAAATATATTCGGAAATAAAGAGTGATTAATTATATATGTTCAGGTTTTATATGGTTTGATAAATAATAAAGGTTTTTCTATGTTTTCAGCCATCTTTTCCCGAGCCTGTGGGGGAACATCTCCCTCGCAGGCGTGTGCGCTATCGACCCGTAGGCGTGTGAAGTATTCACACGCCTACGGGTGAACACTTCACACAAAAACCGGAGTTTACACAGTGAGTGTTTTGTTGAACGTATTCACTTTGGGTGCAGCCAGCGTTTTCCCGCCTGCGGCGTATTGAGTGACCACCTTCACCGTCCATTTTCCGGCTGTCAGAGGAGGGATCATGGCCAAAAGGCTGGATGGTTTATTCACCGCCACCACCTCTGCTTTCACAGGGCTTCCCGCTTCGGGCACAAACCAAAGCCCCACATCGGCATGAGTGCCGGCAATGCGCAGGTTGTTGCCCCAAAGCTGGATGATGCCTCCTGGAGTGAGTACATCGTTGGTTTTTCCGGACACTTCGTCTTTCACTTCCAAAATGTTGGGAGTCGGTGTTACTGTAGAAGATTTCTGAAGGGCAACTTCTTTTTCGGCTGCACGCAGGAGTACTCCTTTCGACAGATTCACATTGAGTTTGTGACGGCTGCCATCGAAGCTGTCCAGCGGGCTTTCAAAGACACCCGAAATGGAGAAAGAGGTGTTGAACAAGGGAAGGTTCACGGTGCCTCCGTCGCGGATAATGTCCACCACTGTTTCTTGCAGAGCATTGATCACCGCCACTGCATCGGTGCGTGTCACGAGGTTTCCTCTGCGCAGCATCTCGGTGATGACTGCCTCTAAGTCGCAACTGCGGGTGGGGGTCACTTGCGCCGAAAAGTCATCGGGACGCTCTGTCAATGGATTGTCTACTAAATTGTATTTAAGCATAGTTTTCCGGTTTTAATAAGTTCGTGAATATTTGTTCTATTTGTCCAACCCGTTCATCGGTCAATGTGGTTCCCCGAGCCTGACCCGATTGGACATTTGTCTCATTCGTT
>JASGFJ010000023.1:0-80664 GCA_047605645.1 Dysgonamonadaceae bacterium
GGACTTTTAGTCCGTTACATAACCCACCGCCTCTTTAGGCGTGTGGTTGTTTAGTCATAAACGTGAAATATCCCAGGGTGCTCCCTTCCATATAGCTGTATTTCCAGAAGAGCTGTCCTGAAGGTGTTTGTACAATATTTTTGCAAAGTAGCAGCGAACAAGTCATATAATAGTTACGTAGCAGTACCGGGAGGCAGTCGAGACGTTCTTTCATCCGGTGGATGGCGTGTGACTGGATGTAGAGAGGTAGCATCTTGTCCGAAGTCGTTTGTGGAAACAATTTGCGAATACTTACCTTGATAGGCACATTCAGATCGTTTTGCATGCGTCCCAGTTTAACAGCGTAGGCCATGCGGTTGATTCCGTTGTGGGTAAAATATGCGGTCGTACTTTCAAAAGCTATAATTTCAAACTTGGGAGCTAAAAAGAGCCCTCCCACAACGACTTTAATATTCATCTGCATGCCGTAGATGCGATATGTAAAACGCGAATGATACATGCAAAGCATTATCAGTGTGGCATTAATGCTTTTATAATTATTTTCAAAGCAACTTTCACTGTCCAGCAGCAAATCGCTTATTTCCGATGCCAGTTTTAGTTGTTCATCTTTGAACAAGTTCTTCTGGGTAATATTTATACTGTTGACCAGCAAGGAATATCCACAACAGAACATATCCAGACAGGAGATGTGTATTGATTTATCGTTAGGATACTCTGTTGAGAGAAAATTGTTCAGGCTGAAATTCATAAACCGCAAAAATGCAGGAGGAATACGGCTGTCTTTTTGAGCTCGTACCCGTGGTACAGCCGTTTCCGTATCAAAGAGTTGTTTCTTTTGCTTTTTGGATAAAAGGTCTAATAGCTTGGGATCTTTTCCTTCCAGTTGCAAAATGCAGCGTGTGGCATACTCCATTCTGTCGAATTGGGTTTTCGTGATGTTTTTTTTCTTGGATACGGGTTTAGGTGCCGTGTTTTTTTTGTGTCTTTTAGCCATAATGCCTTTATTTGAGAGTAGCGCAAAGGAAAAGTTGAAACGATATCCGGGAGCGTACTCCATATTTTAAAGACAAGCGGTAACCCACAACCCATTTTGTGTGATACCGCTTGTCACAGGAAAGAGAGATTCTTTCAATGAGAATGTGCTTGTCTTTTTTACCTGACCGGGTGACGGTGTCTTACACGGTCGGGTAATAGTGTTTTACACGGTCGGGAAGTTTACTCAATCACAATTGGAATGTTTAACGCTACACTTCTGGGTTGCTTGAGGCTATTGTTCCCTCCGGTAAATTGCGTCGTAATTCTCAGTTCGTATTCCCCCGCAGAAAGCGTATTGGGTACCAGAATGATAATTCTGGACGGTTCGTTAAGAACAATATCGTTCGGCAGGAGTTTATGCGTTTCGTTGGTTCCCGTGTGATGGAGGGTGATCCCGACCTTCGGGTCTTCTCCGGAGAGTTTGATATACGAACCTTTGAGTTCCGCATTTTTACCTTTAGTAAGCGTTCCATCGGTTTGTCCGGTGAAGTTGTCGGTCACAGTGTAAATTTCAATCATATCGGCCCGTTCGCCAAGGATTTCCACAACTGTTTCTTTGGTTGCTTTCCGAAAAATGGCGCCAGCAGTGGCATTAATCTGGACAGAGTTGATTTCCGGATTCCATGTTTTTCCGAAAAATGGCCCTTTTATAACAGGACGCAAATAGACGATGCCGATGTTTACATTAAAACCGGATAGTACCTTGTCTATCACTTTGTTGTGATAACGGGTGATTACACTTCGAAGAGTATCCTTTTTAATTTCAATACCTTCTGCAATAATTTCATCAAGCAGATTATCTTCGGTCAGGTTTCCGTTTGTGGATACTACCGCCATTTTGTCTGTCTTGTCGGCTGTAAGAGGATTGTCTTTCAACCACGCTTTAAGCAGTCTTTTAGCCATGATCTTTCTTTTTTAGAAGTAAATATTCAACGAGAGACCTTCCTGTAGGAGGAAGCTTTTTTGTAAAATTTTGCCTGAGTGTACTGTTTCGGACAAAATTATCAGAGGATCGTTTTTCGGAAATTTCTGTGTTACAAAACAAAAATACAATCCGAGAAAGTTAGTTAGTCCATGGTTTTACCATTCAGAGCCTCAAGATAGTTGTTTCTTTTCGGATAAGAAAGTAAATAAGGAAACTTTAACTTCTTTATTTTCAGAAAAAGGAGCAGGCTAAAACTTGAAGGAGGTGTGAAGCTTGTGTTTCAAGGACGAAGAAAGCAACAGCTTGAATAAGAATATCGTACTGTCGTTTTCAATATCACAATCCGGAGTGGCTGGCTGCATCACAGTACATCGAAATATAAGAAAAACGAGCGTTCGGTATGTCCTTTCTGTTTTCGAAGTGAGTCCGGGCTTTTTCCTGTTTTCTTATGAAGAAAAAAGAAAGAGAATCTACTATGGAGTTATTGTCCCAGGCAAGGTGTGCTCTAATGAATACATCCCGGAAGGTGTTATTTCTTCTATATAATAATAGGTATTCTAAATAGCCGGCCTGCGTGTTTCTTTTTACATCAGTTTATTTCGGTTGGATACTATCAAGCTGCCATCATGGATGAAATTCATTTATAAATTTATTGTGCTAACGTGCATCCCGGAAGGTGTTTTGCCGGCATATTCCGCTTCCGGAATAAGGGAAAAGCATTCTCCCGGCACTCAATATCGGATAGATGTGGTTTTGCTGAACTATTTCTTCTATATAATAATAGGTATTCTAAATAGCCGGCCTGCGTGTTTCTTTTTACATCAGTTTATTTCGGTTGGATACTATCAAGCTGCCATCATGGATGAAATTCATTTATAAATTTATTGTGCTAACGTGCATCCCGGAAGGTGTTTTGCCGGCATATTCCGCTTCCGGAATAAGGGAAAAGCATTCTCCCGGCACTCAATATCGGATAGATGTGGTTTTGCTGAACTATTTCTTCTATATAATAATAGGTATTCTAAATAGCCGGCCTGCGTGTTTCTTTTTACATCAGTTTATTTCATTTGGATACTATCAAAGTATCATTTTTAATGAAATTCATTTATAAATTTATTGTGCTAAGCGAACTCTCTTATTCGGTTTTGTCTTAAAAATATTATCTTTGCGTCGAATTAATATGCTATCTCCGATTCAGATACCATTCATTCCTTTTTTGATGGAAATCGCAGTAGAGGAGTGTCGCTTCAGAATGTTTTTTGAAAAATAAAACTCAATATATACTATGTTTGAAAATCTAAGTGAAAGACTGGATAGGTCTTTTAAAATACTCAAAGGAGAAGGCAGCATCACCGAGATCAATGTTGCCGAGACGCTGAAGGATGTGCGTCGTGCCTTATTGGATGCCGATGTCAATTATAAAACGGCCAAGCAATTCACCGAGACGGTGAAAGAGAAAGCCCTCGGACAGGATGTATTGACATCTATCAAGCCGGGGCAATTGATGGTGAAGATTGTTCACGATGAACTGGCAGCCCTGATGGGAGGAGAGTCTGTCGATATTGATATAAAAGGTACTCCTGCTATCATTTTGATGGCCGGTCTTCAGGGTTCCGGTAAAACTACATTCTCCGGAAAACTAGCCAAATTGTTAAAGACAAAAAGAGGAAAGAATCCTTTGTTGGTGGCTGGTGACGTGTATCGCCCTGCTGCTATCGAACAGTTGAAAGTGCTGGGCGGGCAGATTGATGTTCCCGTCTATTCGGAAGAAGGAAACAACAATCCGGTACAAATAGCCCAGAATGCAGTGAAGCAGGCTCGGCAAAACGGAAACGACCTGGTGATTGTCGATACGGCTGGCCGTTTGGCGGTAGATGAAGCGATGATGAAAGAAATCGCCGCATTGAAAGATGCCTTAAACCCGAGTGAAATCCTTTTCGTGGTAGATTCCATGACAGGACAGGATGCCGTAAACACCGCGAAGGAGTTCAACGACCGTCTCGACTTCGACGGCGTGGTACTGACCAAACTCGACGGTGATACTCGAGGCGGAGCTGCCTTGTCTATCCGCTCTGTGGTGAATAAACCGATCAAATTTGTAGGAACGGGCGAAAAGCTGGAAGCGCTGGATGTATTCCATCCCGCACGTATGGCCGACCGTATCTTGGGGATGGGAGATATCGTCTCTTTGGTGGAACGCGCTCAAGAACAATACGACGAAGAAGAAGCCCGCCGTCTGCAAAAGAAGATTGCTAAAAATCAGTTTGATTTTAACGATTTCCTTTCCCAGATTCACCAGATCAAGAAAATGGGGAACATCAAGGATTTGGCGGCTATGATTCCGGGTGTAGGAAAAGCAATCAAGGATATCGATATTGATGACGATGCCTTCAAGGGCATTGAAGCCATTATCTATTCGATGACACCCAAAGAACGGACAAATCCGGAAATTATCAACGGAACTCGTCGCCAACGTATCGCTGCCGGTAGCGGCACTTCCATCCAGGAAGTAAACAAACTGATGAAACAGTTTGACGAAACGCGGAAGATGATGAAGATGGTGACGCAGGTGAAAGCCGGCAAGAAGATGATGCCTAAATTTAGACGATAATTTTGTTTGCAAACCGTCAGCCGATAGATGTCGGTTGACGGTTTGTCTTTGATATCATATTTTCTGTTATCAGTCATTAAAAAGGAGAAAGCAATGCAATTAATAGACGGAAAAGCCGTAGCGGCTCAGATGAAACTAGAAATAGCCCGCGAAGTGGAAGCAATGAAAAAAGAGGGCAAACGTGCACCCAAACTCGTTGCTGTACTGGTAGGGCATGACGGAGGAAGTGAAACTTATGTGGCCAGTAAACACAAGACCTGCGCTGAAGTAGGGTTTGACTCCGAAGTAATCCGCTTCGAAAGCGACATTACCCAGGAAGAACTGCTTGCATGTGTTAAACAATTGAACGAAGATGCCGCTGTGGATGGTTTTATTGTGCAGCTGCCTTTACCGCGACATATCGACGAACAGAAAGTGATTGAAGCGATCGACTACCGCAAGGATGTGGATGGCTTTCATCCGGTGAATGTGGGACGGATGCAGATTGGCCTGCCTTGTTTTGTCTCTGCCACTCCCGCAGGAATTGTCGAATTGCTCAAAAGATATGCTATTGAAACACGCGGCAAACATTGTGTCGTTCTCGGACGGAGCAATATTGTCGGCAAACCTGTAGCCGCCCTGATGATGCAAAAAGGATATCCCGGCGACTCTACCGTGACTGTCTGTCACAGCCGATCCGAAAATCTAAAGGAAATGTGCCTTCAGGCAGATATTATTATCGCGGCATTGGGCGTTCCCGGCTTTCTTAAAGGCGACATGGTCAAAGATGGAGCGGTGGTCATTGATGTGGGCACGACACGCGTCCCTTCTTCGGAAACCAAATCCGGATTCCGCCTGAAAGGAGATGTGGAGTTTGAGGAAGTTTCCCGAAAAGCATCTTTCATAACTCCGGTTCCCGGCGGTGTAGGGCCGATGACCATTATTTCCCTGATGAGAAATACGCTTCTGGCAGGAAAAAAAGAAATCTATAAATAGAGATTTACTCCTTATTATATAGAGGCTCTTTTCTGTCCGGGAAAGAGCCTCTTTTATTTATGAAGCAGAAAGCAAACCAAATGAGGTCTTGATTTGTTGATTTTCAAAACAGAATACACCCGACTATGACGAAGAACAAACCCCAACTGTGGAGCTGGAATTTTCTGAACGTTTGCCTGGCCAATTTTTTGATGGCCTGTTCGTTTAATCTCTTAATGCCGTCCATTCCTCTCTATATTACCGAACAATTAGGTATCCCCCAGTCGCAAACAGGAATTGTATTGTCTTCCTATGCGTTGGCAATGATAATCGTGCGTCCCTTTTCGGGATATCTTGTAGATATCTATTCTCGAAAAAGCCTGCTGTTAATAGGATTCACCTGTTATGTGTTTATTTTCTTTGGGTATTTCTGGGTGACTACCGTCGTGCTTTTTGTCCTGATCCGTTTTCTGCATGGTCTCGCCTGGGGATTGTCTACCGTATCGTCCAGTACGCTCGCTATTGATGTTGTCCCTTCGGCACGCAGGGCAGAAGGAATTGGATATTATGGCACGTTCATGAATGTAGCAATGGCTATCGGCCCCTTCATCGCCATTCATATCTATCATCATTACGGATTTCCCGTGTTGTTGAAATGCGCCATTTCGATGGGGATGCTTGGTGTGCTGGCTGTGGCTATGATTAAAGCTCCGAATCGTCCGGCGGTTTCCCCGAAGGAGCGTCAACCTCTTTCTCTCGACCGTTTCTTCTTGGTGAAGGCATGGCCGGTATTTCTCAATCAGTTGTTGCCGACTTTTGCCTGGGGAACGATAGGTCCCTTTGTCGCGCAATATGGCTTAAAAAATCATATCGGGAATCCCGGTATTTTCTTTTTGTTCTGGGCGATAGGGATTATAGCTTCGCGCATCTTTGCCGGAAAGTTGGTCGATAGGGGGTTGATACACACGGTGAATATGTCGGCCATGTTGTTGGTGGCAGCTTCGTTTTTCGTCTTTTCGCAAGTGCATACCATTACCACATTCTGTATAACTGCCTTTTTTATCGGCACGGGCTATGGAATGATGTTTCCGGCTTTGCAGACGCTGTATATCAATATGGGAGAAAACAGCCAGCGGGGAACAGCCAATTCTACTTATTTAATCGGATTTGACCTGGGGCTTGCGTTGGGTATGCTTATCGGAGCTTACATTACAGCCAATATTTCATTTTCCTCTCTTTACCTGATTGATTCCATCCTCTGTTTGTTGAGTATTGTTCTCTATTACACAGTGTCGCGGAAAGTGTATGAGAAAAGAAGGCTTCGGTGAAGCTTTTCGCAGTTATGCCCATCCATCAGCGATAACTTGCTTTTTGTTGTTTCCAGCTATTGTTTTCTAATTGGATGACAACGCCTTTTTTATCGGCACGGGCTATGGAATGATGTTTCCGGCTTTGCAGACGCTGTATATCAATATGGGAGAAAACAGCCGGCGGGGAACAGCCAATTCTACTTATTTAATCGGATTTGACCTGGGGCTTGCGCTGGGTATGCTTATCGGTGCTTACATTACGGCCAATATTTCATTTTCTTCTCTTTATCGGATCGATTCCATTCTCTGTTTGTTGAGTATTGTTCTCTATTACACGGTGTCGCAGAAAGTGTATGAGAAAAGAAGGCTTCGGTGAAGCTTTCCGCTGTTATGCCCATCCATCAGCGATAGCTTGCTTTTTGTCGTTTCCGGCTATTGTTTTCTAATCTTATTCTAATCTATTCCTAAATTTAGTTTAAACTTAGGAAAATAATTTTGCAGAAATTAAAATTTGAGGTTCTGCATGAAAGCTAAATTATCCCTTCTTGTTGCGTGCTGCTCCATACTGACTGTTTTTGCAGAGGAGAAAACTCATATCAAACTTACTCCCTCTCAGGTAGAGTCTATCTTCCTAAAGGAAAATTTGCAACTAATTGCTGAAAAAATGAATATCGGCATAGCCGAAGCTGAAATTATCCAGGCCAAATTGTGGCCTAATCCGACCCTCTCGCTCGGGAATATTAATGTATGGCAATCCTCCGGGCACAGCGATGATGGGGCGGTTGTCGTTCCTCCACTGTGGGGTTCTTTCGGACGCAACAGACAATTCTCGGTCGAATTGAGCCAACTTATCCAAACAGCCAATAAACGGGGAAAGCTTATTGCGCGGGAGCGTGCATCCCGGGAAATAGCCCAACAGCAATTTGTTTGTCTGCTTCAGGGTTTAAAATTAGAGTTGAGAAAATCAATTCGGGAAATCGTGTATTTACAACAAAATCAGGCCGTATTGGAGAAGGAATGTTCCACATTGCAGTTGTTGGTCGAGGCGTATAAAAAGCTGGAAGCAAATGGGCATATTTCAAAGGTTGAGCTGATGCGCTTGCGTGCTCAGGTGCTGGCTGTAGAAAATGATGTGAATGAAAATCAAACAATGCTCTTCGACCGGTATAAGGAACTTAATGTTCTCCTTTCCGGTGATCCGTCTGTCCGAATAGTGCTGATAGAGGAATCAGGACCTCTGCAATCGCCCGACTCTTTGTCTCTGTCCCGATTGTTTCAACTGGCATCCGAAAATCGTTCCGATGTAAAGATGGGGAAGTTACAGATTGCGTTTCTTGAAAAATCTCTAGCCTACGAAAAAGCACATCGGATCCCCGATATTACACTGTCTGCAAGTTATGACCGTGCCGGAGGTGTCTGGCGGGATTTTGTCGGTTTTGGTGTCAGCTTCGACCTGCCTCTCTTTCATCGGAATCAAGGTGCCATTAAAGCAGCTTCTATTGCGCGGGAGCAGAGTATCTACTTGTATCAACAGCAGCAGAATAGAGTCCAGCATGAAATTGTGCAGGCGCTTGAAAACTACAGCCGGATGTATCGTTTTTATCAGAAAATAAGCCAGGATGCTTCCCTGCTTGATTTAGATTCTATGCTGGAAAGCTATACGCGGAATCTGCTTCAACGTCATATCAGCATGGTGGAGTTTATTGATTTTCTTGAGACCTACAAAAACAATAAGCAAGCAGTTCTGAATGCAAAGAAAAACATGTACTTGCAACAGGAAGAACTGTGGTATGCTGTTGGAACTGAATTGGAATAAATAAAAGAGGCTTGATATGAATAAGCAAACAATCTATTTTTTCGTTATCCTGTCGGCAGTTTTGGCCGGATGTAGTAAAAGCCCGAAGAACACGGATATTCCTGATTCCTCCCCGATAAAGAAAGCTTTTCGGGAAAAAGTAGAGGTAGTCAGAGCCGAGTTGTCGGCACAACAGGAGGAACTAATCCTTGCCGGAACGGTTGAGTGTGACCCCGACAAAGTAATGAATTATGCTCCTCTGGTTAGCGGAGTGGTAGAGAAAACCTGCTTTATGCTGGGAGATAAAGTGACAAAAGGCCAGGTGATGCTCGATTTGAGGAGTCCGGAATTAAGTTCCCTGCAATCCGAATCGGTGATACAGCAAGCAGAGATAAAAATAGCGCAACGCAACCTTACCACAATAAAGGAAATGCATAAAGAAGGAATGGTTTCGGATAAAGAACTCCTGGAAGCAGAAGGCCGGCTTGGGCAGGCCCTCGCGGCATCGTCCAAAGCTCGCAGTGATATGGCTGTGTTTGGAATAAACAGAGGAGGAGGCATTTTTAGTGTGAAAGCTCCGGTGAGTGGATATGTGGTGGAGAAAAATGTTTCTTCGGGAAGTACTGTTCCCGAAGGAAGCGCCCCCTTATTTACAATAGCAGACTTAAGTACAGTCTGGATTATGGCCAATGTATATGCTAATAATCTTCAATTTGTCCGGGAAGGTATGCCGGTTGAGATCACCTCTTTGTCTTATCCCGATGAGGTGTTTACCGGAATGATAAATACGATGTCTCCCGTTTTTGATCCCGAAGAAAAAGTAGTGAAGGCTCGAATCGTTATGCTGAATAAGGAGTTGAGGTTGAAACCACACATGGCGGTTATGGTGAAAGTGATTGACCGGAAAACCTTACAACTTATTTCGATACCATCCGGTGCTTTGATTTTTGACCGTAACAAATATTCTGTGGTAGTGGAGCAAACACCGGGCAAGTATGAAGCGCGAGAAGTGAAGCTTCGAGGACATCATGATTCGCTCACGTATATAGCTTCCGGGCTTCAGGTCGGAGAGAAGGTGGTTGTCTCCAATCAATTGTTGATTTATTCGGGATTAAAAGAAAAATAGAGCATGCAGAAATTTGTAGAAAAGATCATCGCATTTGCCTTGCGTAATCACGTATTGGTATTGTTTATGACTGTTGTGTTGCTGGTAGCCGGGATGGTCTGTTATGCTAATATGCCGATAGAGGCATATCCTGACGTGACAAATACAAGAGTCCGCATTATTACTCAGTGGCCCGGCAGAAGTGCCGAAGAGGTGGAAAAGTTCGTTACTCTGCCGGTTATGCGAGAGATGAATACCATTCCCCGTAAAACAGATGTGCGTTCAACTTCTCTGTTTGGATTGTCGGTGGTAACCATTATTTTTGAAGATAAGGTAGAAGATTTCTTTGCACAGCAATATGCGTCCAACAGGTTGCAAGGCATTGAGTTGCCCGAAGGTGCGGAGGCTTCTATCGAACCACCTTCGGGAGCAACAGGCGAAATTTTTCGCTACGTATTAAAGAGTGATTTGCCAATCCGTGAACAGACAGCTCTTAATGAATGGGTGGTTGAGCGCGAATTGCTCTCTGTTCCCGGTGTAGCTGCTATCAATAGTTTTGGCGGAGAAGAGAAGACCTATGAAATAAGGGTTAACCCGGTGGAATTGGTAAACTACGGACTTTCTCCCCTGGATGTATATGAGGCTGTATCAAAAACGAATGTGAATGTCGGAGGAGACATTCTAAAGAAAGGAAGTCAGGCTTTTGTGGTTAGGGGAATCGGACTCCTTGACCGGATTTCGGATATCGAAAATACACTTATTGAAACCAGAGGAGGAACTCCGATTCGGGTGAAACAAGTGGCAGATGTGGTGGTTTCTTCCAAACCCAGATTGGGACAGGTCGGCCTGGGGGACAAGGAGGATGTCGTGGAAGGTATTGTTGTGATGCTTCGTGGGCAAAATCCGGGAAAAGTAATCCACGATTTGAAACAGAAAATCGATGAGCTGAATACGCGGATTTTTCCGGAAAATGTAAAAATAGAACCTTTTATCGATAGAACCAGCCTGGTCGAAACAACGGTGCACACGGTCGTGAAAAATCTGCTCGAAGGAATTGTGCTTGTCTCCCTTGTCGTTTTTGTCTTTCTGTTTAATTGGCGTACCACCTTTATTGTGGCTACGGTCATCCCTTTATCCTTCTTGTTTGCCGTTATTATGTTGCGCATTCAAGGTCTGCCTGCCAATCTTATTTCGATGGGAGCACTTGATTTTGGACTGTTGCTTGAAGGTACGCTGGTGATTGTAGAAGTTATTTTTGTCGCATTTGAACGCCGGTCGAGAAAACTGGGAAGCCGCTTTGAAGGGACTGTTAAAAGTGGTTTGATAAAGAAGAGCGCAGGGAAAGTCGCTCCAAGCATATTCTTTGCCCAGATTATTCTGATGGTCGCTTTGTTTCCGATATTTTCTTTTCAGAAAGTGGAAGGGAAAATGTTTTCCCCTCTGGCATACACGCTGGGGTATGCTTTGCTGGGTTCCTTGATTTTGTCCTTGACGTATGTCCCGGCAATGGTGAAAGTATTAATGAACAAACCTGTGACTGAAAAAACAAATCTCATTAGCCGATTTTGCGTGACTGCTCAATACCGTGTTTTTAAATTCAGTTCGCGTTACCGGAAAGGTACAATTCTTGTGTTTTGCGTTTTACTGGTCACTTGCCTGGTTCGATTCTTGTTTTGGGGAACAGAATTTATTCCCAGTATGAACGAAGGGGCTGTGTATATTCGGGCGACTCTTCCCAATAGTGTCAATCTGGATGAATCAGTCCGGATTACGCAGGAGATGAAACGTAAACTGCGTGCTTTTGATGAGGTTAAATTTATTCTGTCGCAGACCGGACGTCCCAATGACGGAACCGATGCTACCGGATTTTTTAATATTGAGTTTCATGCGGAACTAAAACCGGAGAAGGAGTGGAAAAAGAAAATCTCAAAAGAATTGCTTATTAAGCAAATGCAGGATTCTCTGGATATTTATCCCGGAGTGATTCTCGGATTTAGTCAGCCTATACAGGACAATGTGGAAGAATACGTTGCCGGAGTAAAAAGTGCACTGGTTGTGAAAATAATTGGTTCCGATCTGTTTCAACTGGAACAACTCGCCGATTCTACGGCGGCTGTGCTCCGGGATATTCGGGGAATAGAAGATGTGAATGTCTTCCGAAGCATTGGATTGCCCGAATTACAAATTCGCCTGGATGAGTCGCGCATGGCTCGTTACGGAGTCTCGATGGCTGATGCTCAGGCGGTCATTGAAATGGCGATAGGGGGGAAGGCTGCAACCCGGTTTTATGAAGATGAAAGGATGTTTGACGTAAGACTTCGTTATCAGCAAGAGTATCGGGATGATGAAGATAAAATAGGTAATGTTCTGATTCCGTCTATGGACAAGAAATATGTTCCATTAAAAGAGATTGCTTCCATCGTATTTATTTCAGGCCCTACCTTTATTTACCGTGACGGGAGCAGCCGTTATGTCGGTGTTGGATTCAGTATTCGGGATCGGGATCTCGGATCGACCATAAAGGAGGCACAGAGCCGGGTTGCTGCAAAAATAAAATGGGGTAACGAGAATAAAATGGTCTGGGCCGGTGAATTTGAAAGCCAGCAAAGAGCTATTGCACGTTTGGCCGTTATTGTTCCCGCTGTGGTGTTGCTTATCCTTTTCTTGCTTTATCTCAACTTTCGAACCGTGAAAGATACGTTGATTGCGGCAAGTACCATCCCCTATGCTTTCATCGGAGGTTTTCTTTCGTTGTGGCTCACCGGTACGGTATTTGGTATATCCGCGGGGATAGGTTTTATTATTTTGTTTGGAATTACAGCCATTAACAGCATTCTGCTGATTGTTCTGATGAAAAATAAAATGCAACATGCATCCAATCTGCGGACTGCTATCGATGAAGCAGTCAAAGAACGGTTACGTCCGGTATTGATGATTGCCCTGATGGGAGCTATGGGGCTGTTACCGGCTGCTTTGTCACACGGCATGGGTGCCGAAATACAAAAGCCTTTAGCCATCATGATTGTTGGAGGTATTATTATCAGTATGGTTCTTTCTTTCACCGTGCTGCCTCAGGTGTTTTACTTTTCTTACAGGCGTAATAAACGATTGAAAGAGAACAGGAAGATGTAATTTTGTGTATATTCGTCACCCTTTAAGCACAGAAAATACAGAAATCCGGTTACTTTCGGGTTTGTAAATATGCAATAGTATGGAATTGTTGTTAGTCGAAGATAACGAACGTATAAGCCGATTTCTCCTGAAAGGGCTTGAAGAAAGCGGCTTTTCTGTCGCTTTGGCTGAAAACGGAAGCGAAGCACGGAGCCTCCTTGCCAGACGTAATTGGGATGTAATCTTGCTTGATATTATGTTGCCCGACATCGATGGCATGGAGTTGTTGCAATACCTGCGTTTTAAAAAAATCAATACCCCGGTGCTCGTTGTGAGTGCCTTGGCTGATCCTGAAGATAAAGTCAAAGCTTTGGAGCGTGGCGCGGACGATTATTTAGCAAAACCGTTTCATTTCAGGGAACTCGTAGCGCGTATACATGCGCTGTTAAGACGAACGAAATATAATAATGAATCAGGTGATAATGTGTTGGTATGCGATAGCCTGGTCTTGGATGTAGAGGCCCATCAAGTCAAGAGAGGTGATGCGGCAATCCGCTTAACTTTGCAGGAATTCAAATTATTGCAGTTGTTAATGGAAAACAAAAACCGGGTTGTTTCCCGCTCCGAGATCCTGGAGGCTGTCTGGGGTATTAATTATGATACAGGTACAAATGTTGTCGATGTGTATATTTCCTACCTCCGTAATAAACTGGACACAGAACCCGAACAGAAACTGATTCATACCGTAAAAGGCAGAGGATACCTCATTCGGACTCATGAATAGCTAGATGTCTTTTTCGTAAACATAAGGTTTGTGCCTCTTTTGTGGTAAAGAGCTATCCTCTATATCTGAGGCAACATCCGTTACCTTCCACCGGGCGGGGAGAGTAGGCTTCGTTGTATTTTATCTATTCATCTAATAAATCCTTTACGTCACGTTATGAAAGTTCAGACCAGGCTCAGTTTATTCAGCTCCATTGCTTTCGGAATTGTCTTTATTGCAATTTCGTGTCTGGTATATATATTGTATGAGCAAAGCTCCCGGAATTCGGTTTACAGAGCTTTGCGGAATTCTGCCCATGTGGTGGGGCTGTTCTACTTTGAAAAAGATGAATTGGATACCAGAGAGTTCTCTAAAGTCAGAAAACGATTCGATAAGATTATGCACGGGGTTAGCTATCAGGTATATGATGTGCAAAACCAAGTGGTGATCGGAAACAAGGCTGATGTTCTCAGAAAAGACACCCTGGAGCAGATTCGGAAAAACGGAACTTTTGATTTTTTGCGGAACAATCAGTTTTGTCATGGCCTTTACTACGAAGATAATCAAGGCGATTTTGTGATTGTCACCCGGGTTTTTGAAGATACTGTCGGACGTCAGTTGTTTTCGCTTTTTATCATTCTGGCGACGGCTCTGGTTGTCGGCCTGGTAGCTGTTGTCCTGTTGAGCCGGTGGCTTGCCAAGACTGCATATAAACCCGTCAGTGATATTATTCGTCAGGTAGAAGGACTTTCTTTGGAAGGAGCCTGCGCTAAAATAAATTCTCTTAACACCCGGGATGAGCTGCAGGAACTGACCGATACCTTTAATGAATTGCTGAAAAGAATTACAGAATCATTTATTATTCAGCAGAATTTTGTAAATTACGTTTCTCATGAATTCCGCACCCCCTTGACAAGTATGCTGGGTAATCTGGAGGTCTTTTCCTTGAAGTCTAGAAATTCAGAGGAATACAGTCGTCTGGCTGAGGAAATGATTGAAGAAATCATGCATTTGCAGGAAACCCTGGATGCGTTGTTGGTGGTATCGGATCTGCAAAAGGAAACGGATGTTGAGAATCATGTCAGAATAGATGAGTTGGTTTGGGAGATTGTTCGGCGGATGTCTGCCTCCTACAAGAAAGTAGTTATAAATCCCAAAATTCTGATTCCTTCAGATGATATCCCTTCTCTAACGGTTAAGGGAGTTCGCACTCAAGTGTATATCGCTCTTTTCAACATCATTGAGAATGCTGTGAAATATTCATCACAAAAACCGGTTGATATCTTTATCTACAAAGAAAGGGGAACACTTTGTCTTTCCGTAGAGGATCGGGGAATCGGCATTCCTGATGAGCAGTTGCCTTATGTGAGCAAACCTTTTTTTCGGGCAGGCAATACCGGTGTTGTTTCCGGAAGTGGCATTGGCCTCTCGGTAGCTTTGCGTATTCTGGAGAAGAACAATATGCTATATGTAATTGAATCAAACCTCGGAGTCGGAACAAAGATAATTATCCGGTTTCCGGAAGTATTTGATAATTAGCTTGCTGGTTTTTTTTTGCAGATCCCTTTAAAGAAAACACAAAGCAAGGCTATCTTGTCTTTATTTGCCGACTCAGGAAAGCTGTTTTTTATTGCATTCAAAATTCTCTGGAGTAAAACTCTTGTACGAATTGTTTTTTTTGATTTTTTAGTCATACTGTTTGTTTATCTCATTGATTTAGTGTATTTTTGTGCCTCAATTGCATGGAGAAGAAGGCTTTCTTATTAATAACATATTGATTATTAGTGGGATTGCGTTCATTTAAGTGTATATTGAAATTATATTTTAAATATAAAACGAAATTTTTAAGTTCTAAAGAGAAAAAAAATGCCTACAATTCAACAGTTAGTAAGAAAAGGACGTACTGAGTTGGTTGACAAAAGCAAGTCTCCTGCATTGGATTCTTGTCCGCAGCGTAGAGGTGTTTGTGTGCGTGTTTACACAACCACTCCTAAAAAACCTAATTCAGCCATGCGTAAAGTAGCACGTGTACGTTTAACAAACGGTAAAGAAGTGAATGCTTATATTCCTGGAGAAGGACATAATTTGCAGGAACACTCCATCGTACTTGTTAGAGGTGGTCGTGTGAAAGACCTTCCAGGGGTACGTTATCACATTGTTCGTGGAACTTTGGATACTGCCGGAGTGAATGGCCGTACGCAAAGACGCTCTAAATACGGAGCTAAACGTCCAAAAGCAGGGAAAGCACCAGCTGCACCCGTAAAAGGTAAAAAGAAATAATTTACCATCCGTTCAACCAAATTAATTAACACGTTTCGGTTATTGGATTAGGCAATATAGGTTGAGTAAATGGCTTAGCGAAGCCGTTGAAGAGTACTAGAAATTGACAGCCAAAACAAGAACAAAATTTTATTTTTAAAATGAGAAAGACAAAACCAAAAAAGAGACAGGTCCTTCCTGATCCTGTCTTCGGTGATGTAAAGGTGACTAAATTTGTAAATCACCTGATGTATGATGGCAAAAAAAGCACAGCGTATGAAATCTTCTATACTGCTCTTGACGTTGTGAAAACAAAATTGCCAAATGAAGAGAAATCTTCACTCGAAATTTGGAAAACTGCACTAGACAATATCACACCACAAGTAGAAGTAAAATCCCGCCGTGTCGGTGGTGCTACTTTCCAGGTGCCAACAGAAATCCGTCCTGATCGTAAAGAATCTGTTTCAATGAAAAATTTGATCCTTTATTCTCGCAAAAGAGGAGGAAAAACAATGGCAGACAAATTAGCTGCTGAAATCGTTGATGCTTTCAACAACCAGGGAGGTGCCTTCAAACGTAAAGAAGATATGCACAGAATGGCTGAGGCTAACCGTGCATTCGCTTATTTCAGATTTTAATTAAGAAGAAAGGAAATTAACAGCAATGGCAAAAGTAAATGATGCTTTAAGGCTCACCAGAAATATCGGTATCATGGC
Organism: Dysgonamonadaceae bacterium; assembly: GCA_047605645.1. GTDB lineage: Bacteria > Bacteroidota > Bacteroidia > Bacteroidales > Dysgonomonadaceae > UBA1309. The sequence continues at coordinate 16,585 of JASGFJ010000023.1, forward strand.
TCACATTGATGCCGGAAAAACCACAACTTCTGAGCGTATCCTGTTTTATACCGGATTGACTCATAAAATTGGTGAGGTGCATGATGGTGCTGCTACCATGGACTGGATGGAGCAGGAGCAAGAACGTGGGATTACAATCACGTCTGCTGCTACAACCACTCAGTGGAAATATGATGGTGAAATCTACAAAATCAACTTGATTGACACTCCGGGACACGTCGACTTTACAGTCGAAGTGGAACGTTCTCTTCGTATCCTTGACGGTGCTATCGCTACTTTTTGTGCGGTAGGTGGAGTAGAACCTCAATCCGAAACAGTGTGGCGTCAGGCAGACAAATATAAAGTGCCACGTATTTGTTACGTGAACAAAATGGACCGTTCCGGAGCTGACTTCTTTGACGTGGTACGTCAGGTGAAGGATGTGCTTGGTGCTACTCCATGTCCTATTCAGATTCCAATCGGGGCTGAAGAACATTTCAAAGGTATTGTTGACTTGGTGTCAATGAAAGCTATGTACTGGCACGACGAAACAATGGGTGCTGACTATGAATTAGCTGAAATTCCTGCAGAAAGTCTTGCTGAAGCTGAAGAGTGGAGAGAAAAAATGCTGGAGATGGTGGCAGAATGCGACGAAACCTTGATGGAAAAATTCTTTGAAGATCCTGCATCTATCACAGAAGATGAAATCATCGAAGCGTTGCGTAAAGGAACATTGAGCATGCAGATTAATCCGATGCTTTGTGGTTCTTCATTCAAAAATAAAGGGGTACAACCTCTTTTGGATGCTGTCTCTAAATTCTTACCAAGCCCGATTGACACGGAAGCTATCGAAGGAATCAATCCGAAGACAGATGAAAAAGAAGTGCGTCACCCAAATCCGGAAGAACCTCTTTGTGCTTTGGCATTTAAGATCGCAACCGACCCTTATGTAGGACGTTTGTGTTTCTTCCGTGTATATTCAGGAGAGCTTCCTGCCGGTTCATACGTATACAATCCTCGTTCTGATAAAAAAGAACGTATTTCACGTTTGTTCCAGATGCACTCTAACAAACAGAACCCGAAAGAAGTTATCGGAACAGGGGACATTGGTGCCGGTGTCGGCTTCAAAGATATCCGTACCGGAGATACCCTTTGTGATGAAGATCATCCTATTGTTCTTGAATCAATGGACTTCCCGGAACCGGTAATCGGTATCTCTATTGAGCCTAAAACTCAAAAAGATATTGACAAACTTTCTAACGGACTGGCTAAATTGGCTGAAGAGGATCCTACATTCCGTGTTCACACAGATGAAGACTCCGGTCAGACAATTATTGAAGGAATGGGCGAGCTTCACCTGGAAATCATTATTGACCGTCTGAGACGCGAATTTAAGGTAGAATGTAACCAAGGACGTCCTCAGGTTTCTTATAAAGAAGCTATCCGTGACACTGTTGAACTTCGTGAAGTTTACAAAAAACAATCCGGAGGTCGTGGTAAGTTTGCTGATATTATCGTGAAAGTAGGTCCTACGGATGAAGGTTTCGAAGGAGGCTTGCAATTCGTTGATGAAGTAAAAGGTGGTAACGTTCCGAAAGAATTTATCCCTTCTGTCCAGAAAGGATTTGCTTCTGCGATGTCGAATGGTGTACTTGCTGGATTTGGTTTGGACAAATTGAAAGTGACATTGATAGATGGATCTTTCCACCCTGTTGACTCTGACCAGTTGTCATTCGAACTTTGTGCTCGCTTTGCATTCAAGTCGGCTTGTGAAAAAGCAAGACCAATTTTGTTGGAGCCAATCATGAGCCTGGAAGTTGTAACTCCCGAAGAAAGCATGGGGGATGTGATTTCCGACTTGAACAAACGTCGCGGACAAGTGGAAGGAATGGAATCAAGCCGTTCCGGTGCACGTGTTGTAAAAGCAAAAGTGCCTTTGGCTGAAATGTTCGGTTACGTAACATCTTTGCGTACTATTACTTCTGGTCGTGCAACCTCTGCAATGACATTCTCTCACTATGAAGAAGTGTCTGCATCTATTGCCCGTCAGGTTGTGGAAGAACACAAAGGTCGCGCTGAACTGATTAAATAAAAATAACCAATGAGACTCGCCGGGATTAGTAAATGACTCTTAATCCGGGCAGGTCTCATTTATTATCATAATTATTAAATCCATTAAAAGACAATGAGTCAAAAAATCAGAATCAAACTGAAATCTTACGACTACAATCTGGTTGACAAATCAGCAGAAAAAATCGTAAAGACAGTGAAGGCTACCGGTGCTGTGGTAAGCGGTCCTATTCCATTGCCAACTCACAAACGTATTTTCACTGTAAACCGTTCGACTTTCGTGAATAAAAAATCTCGCGAACAGTTCGAATTGAGCTCTTACAAAAGACTGATCGACATCTACAGCTCTACAGCTAAAACTGTTGATGCGTTGATGAAGCTTGAATTGCCTAGCGGCGTAGAAGTAGAAATTAAAGTTTGATAAGCTTTTTCTCTTTCCCTGAGGGGAAGACATTATAGAAAAAGCAAAATTTATTTACAAATCTGCCTCTCGATGATTTATACGCATGAATTAAGGAGGCTAAAATTAAAAGAAATGCCAGGATTAATTGGAAAAAAAATCGGAATGACATCTGTTTTCAGTGCCGAGGGAAAAAATATTCCATGCACTGTTGTCGAAGTAGGTCCTTGTGTTGTTACTCAGGTAAAAACTGTTGACACTGATGGTTATGAAGCTGTACAGCTTGGTTTTGTTGATAAAAAAGACAAACATACCACTAAACCGGAAGCAGGTCACTTTAAGAAAGCCGGAGTTGCACCCAAGAGACACTTGGCCGAGTTCAAAGGTTTCAATGATGCGAAATTAGGAGATGTACTCACAGTAGAAGTATTTGACAATGCTCAGTTTGTGGATGTTATCGGAACCTCTAAAGGTAAAGGTTTTCAAGGGGTTGTTAAACGCCACGGTTTCGGTGGGGTAGGACAAGCTACTCTTGGACAGCACAACCGTCTTCGTGCTCCGGGTTCTATCGGTGCATGTTCTTATCCTGCTAAAGTGTTCAAAGGAACTCGTATGGCTGGACAGATGGGAAATGTACGTGTTACAGTGCAAAACCTTGAAGTGATTAAAGTAATTGCTGAACACAATCTTTTGTTGATTAAGGGTTCTGTTCCAGGAAGCAAAGGTTCAATCGTATTAATTGAGAAATAATGGAACTTAGTGTATTAGATATTAACGGAAAAGATACAGGCAAGAAAGTCGTATTGAATGATGCGATTTTCGGTATCGAACCAAACGATCACGTTCTTTGGTTGGACGTAAAGCGTTATTTAGCTAGCCAACGTCAGGGAACTCACAAATCAAAAGAGAGAAGTGAGTTGTCCGGTAGTACACGTAAATTGATCCGCCAGAAAGGTGGAGGTGGTGCCCGTCGTGGGGATATCAACTCTCCTGTCCTTGTCGGTGGTGCTCGTGTTTTTGGCCCTAAACCAAGAGATTACAGCTTCAAATTGAACAAAAAAATGCGCGATTTGGCTCGTAAATCAGCTCTTTCTTACAAAGCAAAAGCAAATGCAATCATTGTTGTAGAAGATTTAAACTTTGAAGCTCCTAAAACAAAAGATTTTATTGCATTGGCAAAAAACTTGCAAGTTGCTGATAAAAAGGTACTTTTAGTTTTGTCAGGTCAAAATAAAAATGTATATTTGTCCGCTCGAAATTTGCAAAGAGTGAATGTTGTAACAGCTTCTGATATAAATACTTATGGATTGGTTAATACAGGAAATGTATTGCTGACCGAGTCTTCAGTAGCTGAAATCGATAAACTTTTTAACGCGTAAGGAGGAAAAAATGGGAATTATAGTAAAACCAATATTGACAGAAAAGCAAACGGCTATCACTGAAAAGTATCCGAACCGTTTCGCTTTCCGTGTACTTCCTTCGGCTAATAAAGTGCAAATTAAGGAGGAAGTTGAGAAACTTTACGGAGTAAAAGTTGTAAGCGTAAACACTGCATTGTATGCCGGCAAAAACAAAAGCCGTTTTACCAAAGCAGGCGTTGTAAAAGGAAGTACTCCAGCTTACAAAAAAGCAATTGTAACCCTGAAAGAGGGTGAAGTTATTGATTTTTTTAGCAATATCTAAATAAAAAATGGCAGTACGTAAATTAAAGCCCACAACACCGGGACAAAGAAACAAAGTTATTGGTGCATTCGATGAAATCACTGCTAGTGCACCAGAAAAATCCCTTGTAGTCGGTAAATACGCTTCAGGTGGTCGCAACAGCGAAGGTAAGATGACGATGCGTTATCTTGGCGGTGGTCACAAAAGAAAATACCGTATTATTGACTTCAAGAGAAACAAAGACGGCGTTCCTGCTACAGTAAAATCAATTGAATACGATCCGAACCGTTCGGCTCGTATCGCCTTGTTGTATTATGCTGACGGAGCAAAAACTTATATCATTGCTCCAAATGGCTTGAAAGTCGATCAAACAGTGGTCTCAGGAGCTGATGTAGCGCCTGAAGTTGGAAATGCATTGCCATTGGCAAATATTCCTATCGGTACAGTTGTTCACAACATCGAATTACGCCCTGGACAAGGAGCAAAAATCGTGCGTTCAGCAGGAACTTTCGCTCAGTTGACTTCTCGCGAAGGAAGCTATGCAATTATTAAATTGCCTTCAGGAGAAACACGTAAAATCCTTTTAGCTTGTAAAGCTACAATCGGAAGTGTTGGTAATTCAGATCATGGATTGGAAAAATCAGGTAAAGCTGGACGCTCTAGATGGCTTGGTCGTCGTCCTCGTAACCGTGGTGTGGTAATGAACCCCGTCGATCACCCAATGGGTGGTGGTGAAGGTCGCGCATCAGGAGGTCACCCAAGATCACGTAAGGGATTGTATTCTAAGGGTCTTAAGACAAGAGCTCCGAAGAAACACTCTTCTAAGTACATTATCGAGAGAAGAAAGAAGTAATCTGATTTAATTAAAAAACAACTATGAGTCGTTCATTAAAAAAAGGCCCGTATATTAATGTTAAGCTTGAAAAGAAAGTTTTGGCTATGAATGAGTCAGGCAAGAAAGCTGTAGTTAAAACATGGGCAAGAGCTTCAATGATTTCTCCAGACTTCGTCGGTCACACTATCGCTGTTCATAACGGAAATAAATTCATTCCTGTTTATGTTACTGAAAATATGGTTGGACACAAGCTGGGTGAATTTGCCTTGACACGTACATTCCGTGGTCATGGAGGTAACAAGAAAAGATAATTACCGAAGCCAGAATTAATTTAAAAGAAAACATTAAAAATGGGTGCTAGAAAAAGAATATCAGCCGAACAAAGAAAAGAAAATTTGAAGACTGTTTCTTTCGCGAAGTTGAACAATGTTCCTACATCACCTCGTAAGATGCGTTACGTAGCAGATATGATCCGTGGTGTGGAAGTCAACAGAGCATTAGGAATTTTGAAATTTTCAAATAAGGAAGCTGCTGCAAGAATTGAAAAATTATTGCGCTCCGCTATTGCAAACTGGGAGGCCAAAAACGGTCGCCAGGCAGAAGCCGGTGAACTGTTTGTCTCTTTAATCAATGTCGATGGAGGTGCGATGTTGAAAAGACTTCGTCCAGCTCCGCAAGGAAGAGGATACAGAATCAGAAAACGTTCTAACCACGTTACCTTGCTAGTAGATACACGTAATGAAAATCAAAACTAATAAGCCAGATGGGACAGAAAATTAATCCGATAGCAAATCGTTTAGGTATCATCAGAGGATGGGATTCTAACTGGTATGGCGGTAAAAATTACGGAGATACTTTGCTGGAAGATAGCAAAATCCGTAAATATTTGAATGCTCGTCTTGCTAAAGCTAGTGTATCTCGTATCGTCATTGAGAGAACATTGAAACTTGTTACAATCACTGTCTGCACCGCTCGTCCGGGAATTATCATCGGAAAAGGTGGTCAGGAAGTTGACAAGCTGAAAGAAGAGTTAAAGAAAATTACTGATAAAGATATTCAAATCAATATTTTTGAAGTTAAAAAACCGGAATTGGATGCTGTTATCGTAGCTAATAACATTGCTCGCCAGGTAGAAGGTAAAATCGCCTACCGTCGTGCAATCAAAATGGCTATCGCTTCTACCATGAGAATGGGTGCTGAAGGTATCAAAATCCAAATTTCAGGTCGTTTGAACGGTGCTGAAATGGCTCGCTCTGAAATGTATAAAGAAGGACGTACTCCTCTTCATACTTTCCGTGCAGACATCGACTACTGTCATGCTGAAGCTTTAACAAAAGTTGGTTTGTTGGGTATCAAAGTATGGATTTGCCGTGGAGAAGTTTACGGCAAGCAAGACCTCGCTCCTTCATTCACTGCACAAAAAGATTTCGGAGGCAACTCTGGAAACTCAAATCGCAGAAATGATCACGGAAATAACAGAGGTTTCAAGAAAAACAAGAGAAATAAGTAATTAATGTTGAAACTGAATTAAGATGTTACAACCGAAAAAAACCAAATTCAGAAGACAGCAAAAAGGTCGTATGAAAGGTAATGCCCAAAGAGGTAACCAATTGGCTTTTGGTTCGTTCGGAATCAAAACCTTGGAAACTAAATGGATTACCGGCCGTCAGATTGAAGCTGCTCGTATTGCTGTGACTCGTCACATGCAACGTCAGGGACAAGTGTGGGTACGTATTTTCCCTGATAAACCCATCACGAAGAAACCAGCCGAAGTACGTATGGGTAAAGGTAAGGGATCCCCAGAGGGATTCGTTGCTCCAGTAACTCCTGGTAGAATGATTTTTGAAATCGAAGGTGTTCCGTTCGATGTCGCCAAAGAAGCCCTTCGTTTGGCTGCTCAAAAGCTGCCTGTAACTACGAAGTTCGTAGTACGCAGAGATTATGACCTAACTCAAAAATGATAAACATTTATGAAAATTAACGAAGTAAGAGAATTATCAGATAAAGAATTGGTCGAAAAAATCGAAAACGAAACTTTGGCACTTGACCAAATGATTTTAAATCATGCAGTGTCTCCTTTGGACAATCCTACGCAGATTAAAGCAAAGCGTAGAGATATCGCTCGTTTCAAAACTGTATTGCGCCAAAGAGAACTGAATAAATAATAAGCTGATGGAAACCAGAAATTTAAGAAAAGAAAGAATCGGGGTCGTTTTCAGCAATAAGATGGATAAAACCATCACAGTAGCTGTAAAATGGAAAGAAAAACACCCAATATACGGGAAGTTCGTGAACAAAACTAAAAAGTTCCATGCTCACGACGAAAAAAATGAATGCAACATCGGCGATACTGTAAGGATAATGGAAACTCGTCCTTTAAGTAAATCTAAAAGATGGAGATTAATTGAAATTATCGAAAGGGCTAAGTAATTATGATACAAACAGAAAGCAGACTGAAAATCGCTGATAACAGCGGAGCGAAAGAAGCATTGTGTATTCGTGTTTTAGGTGGTACTAAAAGACGTTATGCTTCAGTTGGGGATGTCATCGTTGTAGCCATTAAGAGCGTTATCCCTTCGAGTGATATTAAAAAAGGTGCTGTAACCAAAGCAATCGTTGTTCGTACCAAAAAGGAAATTCGCCGTGCAGATGGTTCCTATATCCGTTTTGACGACAACGCATGCGTTTTGCTCAATGCAGCAGGTGAAATCAGAGGTAGTCGTATCTTCGGACCGGTTGCTCGTGAGCTTCGTGCCGCAAACATGAAGATCGTTTCATTGGCACCTGAAGTACTATAATCAATTAAACCATCAGGCAATGAGTAAATTACATATTAAAAAAGGCGATATTGTATTTGTCAACACGGGAGCCGACAAAGGCAAAACCGGTCGCGTGACAAAAGTGCTTGTTGAAAAACAACGTGCAATCGTGGAAGGTCTTAACATGATCTCTAAACACGCAAAGCCTAACGCTAAGAACCCTCAAGGAGGAATTGAAAAGAAAGAAGCGCCTATTCATATTTCTAATCTGAACGTGCTTGACCCTAAAACAGGTAAACCAACACGTATCGGACGTAAAGAAGTGAGTGGTAAATTAGTACGTTATTCTAAAAAATCAGGGGAGGAAATTAAATAATGGCTAGTACTACAAGTTTAAAAACTGATTATAAGGAACGTATTGTTGCTTCTTTAATGAAGGAATTCAACTACACAACACCAATGCAGGTACCTGTTTTGGAAAAAATCGTTATCAATCAAGGGCTTGGTATCGCTGTAGCTGATAAGAAAATCATTGAAACTGCTATTAACGAACTGACTACTATTTCTGGTCAGAAAGCTGTGGCTACTGTTTCTAAAAAGGATATTTCTAACTTCAAATTACGTAAGAAAATGCCTATCGGTGTGCGCGTTACATTGCGTCACGATAAAATGTACGAATTCTTGGAAAGATTAGTACGTGTGGCACTTCCTCGTATCCGTGACTTCAAAGGTATTGAGAGTAAACTGGATGGCCGTGGTAACTATACCCTTGGTATTCAGGAACAAATTATTTTTCCCGAAATTAATATCGATAGTATTAGTAAAATATTGGGAATGAATATTACCTTTGTAACCTCTGCGAAAACAGATGAAGAAGGTTTTGCTCTATTAAAAGAGTTTGGCCTACCATTTAAAAACATTAAAAAAGACTGATAAGATACAATGGCTAAAGAATCAATGAAAGCTCGCCGCGTCAAAAGAGCTAAGCTGCAAGCTAAGTTTGCAGATAAAAGAGCTGCTCTGAAAGCTGCGGGAGATTATGAAGCATTGCAGGCTCTGCCTAAAAATGCATCACCTGTTCGTGCGCATAATATCTGTAGCATGACAGGACGTCCTAAAGGTTACATTCGCCAATTTGGTATTTCACGTATCCAATTCCGCGAACTGGCCTCTAAAGGATTAATCCCAGGCGTGAAAAAGGCTAGCTGGTAATTTTTGCCCAATCTCATAATAAATGATCCCGCCCCATATAATGAAATTATGGGGAGGGATTTATTTGGATTTAATAAATGAGATATCGCATTCCGTAATTTTTTTTTATTATTAAATATTGTCCCGAGAAGCGGGATTAATTTAAATTTTTTATAAATGACAGATCCAATAGCAGATTATTTGACGCGTGTCCGCAATGCTATTCAAGCGAAACACAGAGTGGTAGAGATACCTGCGTCAAATCTTAAAAGAGAAATTACTAAAATTCTCTTCGAAAAAGGCTACATCCTTAATTACAAGTTTGTAGAAGAAGGTCCTCAAGGTTCCATTAAGATTGCCTTGAAGTATGATCCTGTAAACAAAGTGAATGCAATCAAAAAATTGATTCGTATTTCTACTCCAGGTCTACGTAAGTATACAGGCTACAAAGAAATGCCCCGCGTGTTGAACGGTTTGGGTATTGCTGTAGTTTCTACCTCTAAAGGAGTTATGACTGATAAAGAAGCTCGCGACCTGAAAGTAGGTGGTGAAGTTTTGTGTTACGTTTATTAATTTAGGAGGAGAAGTATATTATGTCTAGAATTGGAAAATTACCTATTAGCATTCCTGCTGGTGTGAAAGTTGAAATTAGTAATTCAAACGAAGTGACTGTTAAAGGTCCTAAAGGTGAATTAGTACAGCAGGTAGATCCTTCTATTAAGGTGAGTGTTGAAGACTCTACATTATCTGTCGCTCGTCCTTCTGACGACAAAGAACACCGTGCACTTCATGGTTTATACCGTGCTCTTTTGCACAACATGGTAGTGGGTGTCTCAGATGGTTACAAGAAAGAACTAGAGTTGGTTGGGGTTGGATATCGTGCTTCAAACACAGGCCAGTTACTTGAGCTTTCGTTGGGGTACACTCACAACATCTTCCTTCAACTGCCTCAAGAAATCAAAATCGAGACCAAGTCGGAAAGAAACAAGAATCCTATGATTATTCTTGAATCTGCAGACAAACAACTTATCGGTCAGGTTTGCGCAAAAATTCGTTCTTTCCGTAAACCAGAACCATACAAAGGAAAAGGTATTCGCTTTGTTGGAGAAGTTGTCCGTCGTAAATCAGGTAAATCGGCAGGTAAATAATTTTTAAAGTAGAATCATGGCAACAAAGATTGAAAGAAGAAATAAAATCAAGTTACGCGTAAGAGGTAAGATTGAAGGTACTGCAGAGTGTCCTCGTCTTTCTGTCTTCAGAAGTAACAAACAGATATATGCTCAAGTTATCGATGACTTGAATGGTAAAACTTTAGCTTCTGCGTCATCTCTGAAAATTGAAGACAAGATTACAAAAAAGGAAATTGCTGCTAAAGTAGGTGAATTGATCGCTAAAAGCGCTCAGGAAGCTGGTATCTCTTCAGTAGTTTTCGACCGTAATGGTTTTCTATACCACGGTAGAATTAAAGAATTGGCAGATGCTGCCCGTAATGCTGGACTTAAATTTTAATAGAAATGGCAGGAATTAATAACAAAGTTAAGACAACTAACGACATAGAATTGAAAGATAGACTGGTAGCTATCAACCGTGTTACAAAAGTGACAAAAGGTGGACGTACTTTCAGTTTTGCTGCTATCGTAGTCGTTGGAAATGAAGATGGAATCGTTGGATGGGGACTTGGTAAAGCAGGTGAAGTAACAGCTGCTATCGCCAAAGGCGTTGAAGCTGCCAAAAAGAACCTCATCAAAGTTCCGGTATTGAAAGGAACAATCCCTCACGAACAGATTGCTACTTTCGGTGGTTCTGAAGTATTCTTGAAACCGGCATCTGCTGGTACCGGGCTCAAAGCCGGAGGTGCTATGCGTGCTGTGCTTGAAAGTGTAGGTGTTACCGATGTATTGGCAAAATCAAAAGGTTCTTCAAACCCTCACAACTTGGTGAAGGCTACAATCGAAGCACTTGGCGAATTGCGTGATGCACACACTGTTGCTCAAAACAGAGGGGTTTCACTTGACAAAGTATTTAACGGATAATTTGTGGGAGACAATAAAAATGGCAAAAATTAAAGTTAAACAAGTAAGAAGCAGAATCAATTGTCCAAAGGATCAAAAATTGACTCTTGATGCACTTGGTTTAAGAAAATTGAACAGAGTTGTTGAACACGAAGATACTCCAGCAATTCTTGGGATGATTGAAAAGGTGAAACACCTGGTATCAATCGAAAAATAAGTGATAAACAGATAATAAAATAATAAAAGATGAATTTATCGAATTTAAAACCTGCAGAAGGTTCAACTAAAAGCCGTAAAAGAATCGGTCGCGGAACGGGTTCAGGAAAAGGTGGAACTTCTACAAGAGGTCATAAAGGAGCTAAATCTAGATCAGGTTATTCAAAGAAAATCGGTTTCGAAGGAGGACAGATGCCTATCCAACGCCGTTTGCCTAAATTCGGTTTCAACAGCTTGAACCGTATTGAATATAAACCTATAAACTTGGATGTTCTCCAAACACTAGCTGAAAATAACAACCTGGCTAAAGTAGATATTGAGACTTTGAAAAACGTAGGTCTTATCTCTTCAAATACCCGAGTTAAAATCTTAGCTAATGGCTCTTTGTCTGCAAAATTAGAGGTAGAAGCACATGCTTTCTCTAAAGCAGCAGAAGCAGCAATTACAGCAGCTGGTGGAAGCATCACAAAATTGAAATAAGATGGGTCTAGTAAAAACTGTGGAAAATATATGGAAGATTGAGGATTTGAGAAAGCGAATCCTCACTACTTTCTTTTTTGTGTTAATCTATCGCTTCGGATCATTTGTGGTATTACCAGGTGTTGATCCGGCTCAGTTGGCCAATTTGCAAAAACAAGCTTCTGGAGGTCTTTTAGGCTTGCTTGATATGTTTTCCGGAGGTGCTTTTGCCAATGCCTCAATTTTTGCCTTAGGTATCATGCCTTACATCTCTGCATCTATTGTGATTCAGTTGTTGGGTATTGCTGTACCTTACTTTCAAAAATTGCAGCGTGAAGGTGAAAGCGGTCGAAATAAAATGAACCAGTATACACGTTACCTGACTGTAATCATTTTATTAATGCAAGGGCCTGCTTATCTTATGGGTGCATTGCATGGTACTCAACACGGAGGTTTCTTCGACTTCCTTCTTCCGTCAACCATTATTTTGGCCGGAGGAAGTATGTTTGTATTGTGGCTAGGGGAACGTATTACCGATAAAGGTATTGGAAATGGTATTTCCTTCATTATCATGATTGGTATTATTGCACGTTTGCCACATGCACTTTTCGGAGAGTTTACTTCACGTATGACTGATGCTGCCGGAGGGTTGGTTGCTTTTCTTCTTGAAATATTGTTCCTGTTGCTTATTATTTGTGCTGCAATTATGCTTGTACAAGGAGCCCGTAAAGTTCCCGTACAATATGCAAAACGTGTCGTTGGTAACAAACAATATGGTGGAGCACGCCAGTATATCCCTTTGAAAGTGAATGCGGCTAACGTAATGCCAATCATCTTTGCTCAGGCAATTATGTTTATTCCAATCACTATTGCTCAGTTTACAGTGAAAGAAAGTGGCGGCTTCTGGGCTTCCCTGACCGATCACACTTCTGTTGCTTACTGTATTGTAAATGCATTTCTGATTATAATTTTCACATACTTTTACACAGCCATTACTATTAATCCAGTGCAAATGGCTGAAGAGTTGAAACGTAACAACGGCTTTATCCCAGGTATTAAACCAGGGAAAAAGACTGCAGATTATATTGACGAAGTCATGTCTCGTATCACTTTGCCGGGATCTTTGTTCTTGGCAATTGTTGCAATTCTACCTGCATTCGCAAGTTATTTCGGAGTAAGCCGTGAATTTTCACAATTCTTTGGCGGTACATCCCTTTTGATACTTGTAGGTGTTGTTTTGGATACATTGCAACAGGTTGAGAGCCATTTGTTAATGCGTCATTACGACGGTTTATTGAAATCAGGCAGAATTAAAGGCCGTACAGGGTCTATTGCCGCATATTAATTGCTATATAATGATATTTCTAAAAACGGACGAAGAAATCGAACTGATGCGTGAAAGCAATCGCCTGGTGGGAATGACCCTCGGAGAAGTTGCCAAACACATTCGTCCCGGTATAAAGACAATAGAATTAAATAGAATAGCTGAAGACTTTATTCGCAGCCATGGTGCTATTCCTTCTTTTCTAGGTTACAATGGGTTTCCATACTCATTATGTATTTCTGTAAATGAAAACGTAGTACACGGTTTCCCTTCTGACTACGAATTGAAAGACGGAGACGTCATTTCTGTCGATTGCGGAACTGAAAAAAACGGTTTTTGCGGTGATTCTGCTTATACCTTTTGTGTAGGCGAAGTTGCGGAAGAAGTAAAGCAACTTTTGAAGACCACTAAAGAATCTTTGTACAAAGGAATTGAGCAGGCTGTTCCCGGCAACAGGATTGGGAATATTGGCGAAGCTGTTCAGTCATATTGTGAAAAACGTGGGTATTCCGTTGTTCGCGAATTAGTCGGACACGGAATAGGACGCAAAATGCACGAAGCTCCGGAAGTTCCTAATTATGGACGAAAAGGAGTGGGACCACTGCTTAAAAGCGGGATGTGTATTGCTATTGAACCCATGATCAATATGGGCAGCAAGAATGTTGTCTTTGAAAAAGACGGTTGGACTGTGAGAACCAAAGATCACAAACCTTCGGCTCACTTTGAACACACCGTTGCTATACGGGAAGGAAAGGCAGACATATTGTCGACGTTCGAATTCGTAGAAGCTGTAATTGGAAAAAACGGAATTTAATTTTTTATATGGCTAAACAAGCAGCAATAGAACAAGATGGTGTTATCGTGGAAGCATTGTCAAATGCAATGTTCCGCGTTGAATTAGAAAACGGACACGAAATCACGGCTCATATTTCCGGAAAAATGCGTATGCATTATATCAAGATTCTTCCGGGTGACAAAGTGAGAGTAGAGATGTCTCCTTATGATTTGTCCAAAGGACGAATCTCATTCAGATACAAATAAAAAATTAGAAATATGAAAGTAAGAACATCACTCAAGAAACGTACGGCAGATTGCAAGATTGTAAGAAGAAAAGGCCGTCTTTATATAATTAACAAAAAAAATCCTAAATACAAACAACGTCAAGGATAATTTATTAATTTTGCACTCTAAAAAAATTTAATCTAGTATATGGCTATAAGAATTGTTGGTGTCGATTTGCCGCAAAACAAGAGAGGTGAGATAGCTTTGACCTATATCTTTGGTATTGGTCGTAGCGTATCTAATACTATTTTAGCAGAAGCAGGTGTAGATCGAGATATCAAAGTAAAAGATTGGACAGACGATCAAGCAGCAAAAATACGTGAAATCATTACTTCAACTTATAAAGTAGAAGGTGAATTGCGTTCTGAAGTACAATTGAATATCAAACGTCTGATGGATATTGGTTGCTACCGTGGCATTCGTCATCGTATTGGCTTGCCTTTGAGAGGCCAGAGCACAAAGAACAACTCACGTACTCGTAAGGGTAAAAAGAAAACTGTTGCTAACAAGAAAAAAGCTACAAAATAATAGTTTAATATGGCAAAAAAAACAGTCGCATCTAAAAAGAGAAATGTTAAGGTCGATGCTGTGGGACAAGCTCACATTCATTCATCTTTCAATAATATCATCGTTTCTCTTACAAACAGTGAAGGACAAGTGATTAGCTGGTCATCAGCCGGTAAAATGGGATTCCGTTCTTCTAAAAAGAACACTCCTTATGCCGCTCAAATGGCTGCTCAGGATTGTGCCAAGGTAGCATTTGACCTTGGGCTGAGAAAAGTAAAAGTGTATGTTAAAGGACCTGGAAACGGACGTGAGTCTGCAATCAGAACTATCCATGGAGCTGGAATCGAAGTGACAGAAATTGTAGATGTTACTCCGCTACCACACAACGGATGTCGTCCTCCAAAACAGAGAAGAGTTTAATTCTTTATGAGTAGAAACCAAAGTTGTGATTGATTGCAATATCCTCTCTGTAATCGCGGCTGCACAATTTCGGCTTCACTGAAAATGTTTAATTATTAAAACAAAATGGCAAGATATACTGGACCAAAATCAAAAATTGCGCGTAAGTTTGGAGAGCCGATCTTCGGCCCTGATAAAGTGCTTTCTAAGAAGAACTATCCTCCCGGACAGCACGGAAACGGACGCAAGAAAAAAACATCTGAATACGGTATTCAATTGCGTGAAAAGCAAAAAGCTAAATATACTTACGGTGTGCTTGAAAAACAATTTAGAAATTTGTTTGACAAGGCTGTAAGAAGTCGTGGCGTAACGGGTGAAGTGCTATTGCAGTTATTGGAATCTCGTTTAGACAATGTTGTTTATCGTTTAGGATTAGCACCTACTAGAGCAGCTGCTCGTCAGCTTGTTTCTCACAAACATATCGTGGTAGATGGTGAAGTTGTAAACATCCCGTCTTACACACTAAAACCAGGACAACTGGTTGGTGTTCGTGAAAAATCAAAATCTTTGGAAATCATTGAAAACTCATTAGCAGGTTTCAATCACAGCAAATATCCTTGGATTGAATGGGAACAAACAACGAAAGTTGGAAAATTCCTTCATATTCCGGATAGAGCAGATATTCCGGAGAATATCAAAGAACAGTTGATCGTAGAATTGTATTCTAAATAATAAATAATTTCATGGCTATACTAGCATTTCAGAAACCGGATAAAGTATTGATGTTGGAAGCGGATAACTTCTTTGGGAAGTTTGAGTTTCGTCCACTAGAACCAGGCTATGGTATTACGATTGGTAATGCCTTGCGGCGCATCCTGCTCTCGTCACTTGAAGGTTTTGCTATCACTTCTATAAAAATAGATGGAGTTGAGCATGAATTTGCTACAATACCTGGAGTTGTAGAAGATGTTACGAACATCATCTTGAATCTTAAAAAAGTAAGATTCAAACAAATAGTTGAAGAGATCGATAACGAAAAAGTTACCATCGCTATTTCTGGTAAAGAAATATTCCATGCAGGTGATATTGGTGGAAACTTATCTGGATTTGAAGTGCTTAACCCCGAGTTGGTTATTTGCCATTTGGATACAAGTGCTGCATTCCAGATTGAATTGACTATCAACAAAGGTCGTGGTTATGTTCCGGCAGACGAAAATGCCACAACCACTGATGATGTGAACGTTATAGCAATTGATTCAATTTATACACCTATTCGTAATGTGAAATATTCAATCGAGAATTATCGTGTTGAACAAAAAACAGACTACGAAAAATTAGTGTTTGAAATAACTACCGACGGTTCTATTCACCCGAAAGAGGCTTTGAAAGAAGCTGCTAAAATTCTTATTCATCACTTCATGCTGTTCTCTGATGAAAAAATTCTTATCGAACAAAGTGAAACGGAAGGAAATGAAGAATTTGATGAAGAAGTACTTCACATGCGTCAATTGCTTAAGAGCAAGCTAGTGGACATGAACTTGTCTGTTCGTGCACTTAACTGCTTGAAAGCGGCTGATGTGGAAACTTTGGGTGAATTAGTCCAATTCAACAAGAACGATTTATTGAAATTCAGAAACTTTGGTAAGAAATCTCTTACAGAGCTCGATGAATTGCTTGACAGTTTGAATCTTTCCTTCGGTACGGATATTTCAAAATATAAATTAGATAAAGAATAAAGAGATGAGACATAATAAAAAATTTAATCACCTTGGCCGTACCAATACGCACAGAAATGCGATGCTTGCTAATATGAGTGTCTCGTTAATTATGCACAAGCGTATTTTTACTACTTTGGCAAAAGCGAAAGCTTTGAAAAAAGTTGTTGAGCCACTTATCACTAAGTCAAAAGAGGATACAACTCACTCACGTCGTCTTGTATTCCAAAGTTTGCAGGATAAAGCAGCCATAACAGAATTGTTCCAAAACATTTCTCAGAAAGTTGCTGGCCGTCCTGGAGGCTACACTCGTATTATCAAAACAGGAAACCGTTTAGGTGATAATGCAGAAATGTGCTTTATTGAACTTGTTGACTACAATGAAAACATGCTTTCAGATAAAGCGGCTGCTAAGTCGGCTAAAGCTCCCAGAACCCGTCGTTCTTCCAAGAAAAAGGAAGAGACTGCTCAGGCTGCTCCTGCTGCTGAATCAGCTTCTACTGAAGCACCGGATGCTGAATAATACATTTACCAGTACTGGTTTTATCATAAAGCTTTCCGAGATAATCGGAAAGCTTTTTTTACATATATCCTCCTCTAATAGTTGTGAAAATGATTAGAAGGTTGACTTTTTTAATACTAATCGGCAATGGCTTACTCTATTAAATTCTTATCTTTGTATATCAATTTTAATCATCAACTATAAATAAACATCATGTCAACACCTCCTTTTAAGTATCAGGAAATGTTCCCTCAGGGAAAGGATACTACTGAATATTATTTGTTGTCAAAAGACTATGTTTCAACTGTTGAATTTGATGGACAGGAAGTCCTGAAAATCGATCCTGCTGGTCTAACTCTTTTAGCTCAGCATGCTTTCCACGATGTGGAATTTATGCTTCGCCCGGAACATCAGCGACAGGTGGCTAAAATTCTCTCAGATCCGGAAGCCAGCGATAATGATAAATTTGTTGCACTGACATTCTTAAGAAATGCAGAAATCTCTGTCAAAGGAATACTCCCTTTCTGTCAGGATACAGGAACAGCTATTATTGTTGGTAAAAAAGGTCAGAACGTATGGACTGGTGCTAACGATGAAGAATATTTGTCACACGGTGTGTACAATACATTTACTGAAGACAACCTGCGTTATTCCCAGAATGCACCCCTGGATATGTATAAGGAAGTGAATACCGGTTGTAATTTGCCGGCTCAGATTGATTTATATGCAATTCAGGGAAATGAATACAAATTCTTATTCGTTGCTAAAGGAGGCGGTTCGGCGAATAAAACTTATTTATATCAGGAAACCAAAGCGTTGCTGACTCCGGGAAAGTTGGAGAAATTCCTTGTCGAAAAAATGAAATCTTTGGGGACAGCTGCTTGTCCTCCTTATCATATTGCATTTGTTATTGGTGGAACATCTGCTGAAACAAATCTGAAAACTGTAAAATTGGCTTCAACCAAATATTACGATCATCTTCCAACAAAGGGAAATGAACTTGGACACGCATTTCGTGATGTGGAAATGGAAGCAAAACTTCTCAAAGCCGCTCAGGATTTAGGCTTGGGGGCTCAATTCGGAGGTAAATATTTTGCACATGATATTCGTGTAATTCGGATGCCACGTCATGGGGCTTCCTGTCCGGTAGGAATGGGAGTGTCTTGTTCTGCTGATAGAAATATCAAAGCTAAAATCAACAAAGAGGGTATCTGGCTTGAAAAAATGGAGCAAAACCCGGCAGCATTGATTCCGGAAGAATTACGCAATGCCGGTGAAGGAAATGTGGTTACCATCGATCTGAATCGCCCAATGAGCGAAATTCTCGCCGAATTGACAAAGTATCCTGTTGCTACTCGTCTTTCTTTGAACGGAACTATTATTGTAGGTCGTGATATCGCGCATGCTAAATTGAAAGAAAGATTGGATAACGGAGAAGGGCTGCCTCAGTATATCAAAGACCATCCTATTTTTTATGCAGGACCTGCAAAAACTCCTCAAGGATATGCCGCCGGTTCTATGGGCCCGACAACAGCCGGACGTATGGACTCTTATGTAGATGAATTTCAGGCAAACGGAGGAAGCTTGGTTATGCTTGCAAAAGGAAACCGTAGCCAGCAAGTAACTGATGCGTGTAAAAAACACGGCGGTTTCTACCTGGGTAGTATTGGCGGACCTGCAGCCGTACTTTCTCAAAACAGCATCAAAAGCTTGGAATGCATCGAATATCCTGAATTAGGGATGGAGGCTATCTGGAAAATTGAAGTCGTGGATTTCCCTGCATTCATTCTCGTTGATGACAAAGGAAATGACTTCTTTCAACAAATTAAGCCAACAAGTTGTGGCAGCTGTTAAGCAGAAAGTCTGAATCTGATAAACAGGTTGATATAAATAAGAGAGACGGAGTGTTTGCAAAGGCGAACCACTCCGTCTTTTTATATTTTTGCCAGGCTATTCTCAAATTTTCAATATATTTGTTGTCGTAATTAAAATATCAGCATGCCATTCTGCAAAACAAAACCAGGCTTTTATGAAAAATCCTGTCAATTGTTTGAAAATTAGTAGATTCTTGTGCGTTCTGACAATGCAAACTAAGTCGTATGAAATTTGATGAAGAATTTAAAAGAGCAGTCCTATCTCTTGCACCGGAAGTGAAAGATAGATTACTGCTTCGGTTGTTGAAGAAAGATAAAGTACTGGTGAATCAGCTCTATTTTGAATTGCTGTGCACAGAATCTGTTACAGAGCGCAGGGAGCATGTAAGACTACATATTGTCGGTTCTGTCAATAAAATGATTGCAGGGTTTTACTCTCCAGGTTATTTATTGATGGATTTGAAAACAATAAGTCGCGAAATAACGGATCATGTTAAAACAACCCGAGATAAACCGGGTGAAGCCTTGTTAAACTTGGTTATGCTCATTGAAGTACTCCGCGGGGGAAAGGAAATTATGCGGGCAATGCGACTAAACGACTTTTATACCCTGGGAATTTATTTAATAAGCAGAACGTTCAAAGTTCTCATACTTGCAAAAGCGCTGCATGCAGATTATTGGATAGAAGTTGAAGATGATTTACGTATTTTAGGGGAATATATTTCAGAGCAGCCGATGCTCATGAGGCTTGCTACTACTAACGGTTTGGACGTAAATTGGCTTCTCGAAAACAGAGTTCCTGACAATATCGGTGACATGTATAAAGACATTCGCTCAAAAGGTCTTCTCAGATAGAGGTTCTTCGAGTTAAAGACAACGGAAGACTATGCTTTTTTCAAAAGTATAGTCTTCCTTTTATTCTATTTAAAACTCTGCCCTGCGTATTCTTATTTTAATTGAATTTTCGATAGGACTCTCACTTACCAGAATGATGTAGCCGCCACCACCAGCACCGCTCAATTTCCAACCGGTAGCTTTGGTCTTGTAGGTTTCGATAATGTCCATTATCTCCTGATCCACCATGTGTGGGAACATGGCTATTTGTGCTTCAAAACCGGCTGTTATTGCTTTACCAAAACTATCAATATTTTTAGAGCGTGCTGCCTGCCAGGTTTGCTCAGCTGCTTCGGCAAGCTGTTTGGCGTATTCCGGAGCGATGTTCCTGTCCGATAAGACATCGTAATCACTTTTGCGAGGATATAGCGGAACAAGCCAAAGATGCTGTTCCAACCAGGTTAAAATCTCGTCATCAGCGACTTTCTCTATTCTCGAAGGCCAATAGTTACCCTCATAATAGAGCGAGTTCATGCCGGGAAGTACAATGCCGAGAGAATCCTGTGAGCCGCTTACATATTTTGTTCCCGGTGGATTTTCAAAACAAAAAAGCGTTCTAGCCAATGTTTCTTTATCCCCTGAGGGAATATCTACTTGCCATAGTTCGATCGCTTTTTTTCTTGAACTGGTCGACATCCCGCTCCGGTCATTGAACTCATAATCGGGTTCAATGCTGATTGTGATGACACTTCCAGGATGTAAAGAACTGACATACGGCTGATCGAGCCATCCTCCCGCCAGATCAATCCGGTAAGGTATTTTACATTCTTTACGCAAGGCTGTTGTTGATCTAACCGGAAGATTTGCATGTGGAATTCTTTGGCTAACGACATATTGAATTCCTAGTTTATTGCAAAGATCTTCTTTCAGCTGGCTGTGTCCTTCGCTGTTGACAAAAAAGATATCCGGCTTCAATCGGCGGACGTCTTCCTCAAAATCGAGTAGTCCGCTTCCTGTATTTACCCAGGCATCTTTTACTGCTTTCAAGGATTTTACCATATAAAGCCGTTCTTGCTCGTTGTTGAAAGTCTTACGAGCTTTTAGTTCGTTGATTGTTTTGTCCGAACCGATGCCTACATACAAATCACCAAGTTGAGCAGCTTCTTCAAAGAATGCAACATGCCCACTATGCAGCATATCGTAACAACCACTAACAAAAACTTTTTTCATTTCTTCCTTAGTTTCTTTTGTTTCTCTTCATTGAGTTGTATATCTATCCATTGCGGAAATTCTGTTAGCCTCTCTTTCAAATGACTTAAGCTTCAGAGCGTGTAAACCAATCAATTTCCAGATAGAGATTTACGCATTGTTAGATATCTTTATTTTATTGCTTGATAATGTGTTATGCTCTTTCCGGAAAATGCTTGTCTTCCGAATAGAGTAGAATATCGCTCCTTGTCAGAAATAATGACTAAAATAGAGAATTTATTTTTATTTCTGTGCTTAGCTTGCTGTTTTTTGTTGTTTTTTCTGTAAAATAGATGTTCAAAGAATTGAATAAACTGTCAGTTACAGAAAGGAAAGAACCTGTTTTCGCTACTAAAAAAACATAAGTTTTTTATATCTTTGCGTTCGATTCCACAAGGAAGAATAAAAGCATGTCAGAGACTTCATTATTAGAAAAATTAGATAGTTTAGAAATTCGATTTCAGGAAATTGGTACACTGATCACCGATCCGGAGATAATTGCCGATATGAAGCGGTATGTGAAACTCAACAAAGAGTATAGTGATCTGGAAAAAATTTCTTTAGCACGCAAAGAGTATCAGCAGGTTTTGGAGAGTATTGATGAAGCCAAATCGATACTGGAAAATGAAAGTGATTCCGAACTCCGGGAAATGGCAAAAGAGGAACTGGATAGCAGTACCAACCGATTGCCTTCTTTGGAGGAAGAAATCAAACTGTTGTTGATTCCCAAAGATCCCGAAGACGACAAGAATGCTGTTGTTGAAATTCGAGGAGGAACAGGTGGGGATGAAGCTGCTATTTTTGCAGGCGATCTCTTCAAAATGTATATAAAATATTGCGAATCGAAAGGGTGGAAAACAGAAGTAACCAGTAGCAGTGAAGGAAGTGCGGGCGGATTCAAGGAAGTGATATTCACGGTGACCGGCGATAATGTATACGGAATTTTAAAATATGAAAGTGGTGTACACCGTGTACAACGGGTTCCTGCGACCGAAACTCAGGGACGTGTTCATACTTCTGCGGCTTCTGTAGCCATATTGCCTGAGGCTGAAGAAGTCGATGTCGAAATCAATCCGGCTGATTTGGAATATCAAACTGCACGTTCGAGTGGAGCCGGAGGACAGAATGTCAATAAAGTGGAAACTAAAGTGCAGTTGACCCACAAGCCCACCGGGATAATGATTCAATGTCAGGTCTCACGTTCGCAAATGGCAAACCGTGAAATGGCATTGCAAATGTTACGTACGCGTCTGTATGATATGGCATTGCAAGAGCATCTGGCTGCTATTTCTTCTAAACGAAAAACAATGGTTTCGACCGGCGACCGCTCTGCAAAAATACGAACTTATAATTATCCGCAAGGACGTATAACCGATCACCGTATCAATTACACATTGTATAATCTGGCCGCTTTTATGAATGGAGAAATTCAGGATGTTATCGACCATTTGATTATTGCAGAAAATACGGAACGTTTGAAAGAAAGCGGTCTGTAAATCCAATATAAATAAGCATCCAAAAATTCAGCTAAACAAAATGACAAAGCAAGAATTAATAGCTAATATCAAACGCAAGAAATCTTTCTTATGCGTTGGTCTTGATACTGATTTGGACAAGATTCCGGACTATCTCCTATCGGAAGAGGATCCAATCTACACCTTTAATAAAGGTATTATTGATGCGACAGCACCTTATTGTGTGGCTTTTAAACCCAATACGGCATTCTACGAAAGTGAAGGCTTGAAAGGTATTTGGGCATTGGAAAAGACAATCGAATATATTCGTACCAAATATCCGGATCAATTCATTATTCTGGATGCCAAAAGAGGGGATATTGGAAATACCTCCGAACGGTATGCGAAATCGGCTTTTGAAAAAATGAAATCAAATGCTATTACGGTGGCTCCTTATATGGGTGAAGACAGTGTGAAACCTTTTCTTAACTATAAAAACCGTTGGGTAATATTGCTAGCCTTGACTTCTAATAAAGGGGCGGCGGATTTTCAACTGACTGAGGATGGAGCAGGCGAACGTTTGTTTGAGAAAGTATTGAGGAAATCTCAGGAATGGGCTTCTGATGAGCAGATGATGTATGTGGTAGGAGCAACGCAGGGGAAAATGTTTGCAGACATTCGAAAAATAGCCCCTGAGCATTTTCTGTTAGTTCCCGGAATCGGGGCGCAGGGAGGCAGTCTGGAAGAAGTTGTGAAGTACGGCATGACAAAAGATTGTGGATTGTTGGTGAATTCTTCGCGAGCTATTATTTATGCCGACAATACAGAAGAATATGCCAATGCAGCTCGCTTCGAAGCTAGAAAGATACAGACTGAAATGGCTGGTTATTTGGCAGAGCTCTCATAAAGAAAGATAAATAGAAGAATAAATATGATTGTGAAAGGTTGTTCCCGGTAGGTGAGCAACCTTTTTCTGTTTATCTTCCCCGTTTTAAGTTCGGGATAATCCTCAGTAGATTATTTTCCGGAAATATAAATAGCTTTTGAGTACAGTTCTGTACTTTTTTCTATTTAAAAGAAGAATGAACTATTACAGTGATTTTCTTTCTGGAACATTTTTGTATTTTTGTTGCCGAAATCAAGAAGGGTGTACATATTTGAAATCCAAATATCCCGTAGAAACTGTTGCTCTTATTAAGGAAAACAATGATCGAAGAATTATTTCGCAAGAAAGATATTAACCGCATTATTGCGGAGTCTGCTTCTTCTCAAAATACGTTGAAACGGAAGTTGACAGCTACCAACCTGATAACATTAGGTATCGGAGCTATAGTTGGAACGGGTATTTTTGTCATAACGGGACAAGCTGCGGCGATGTATGCCGGTCCTGCATTGACAATTTCATTCGTGATTTCTGCAATTGGCTGTGTGATGGCCGGATTGTGCTACGCCGAATTTGCGGCTATGATTCCGGTTTCCGGAAGCGTTTATTCATACAGCTATACGACGATGGGAGAGGGCTTTGCCTGGTTTATCGGCTGGACTTTGATTCTTGAATATTTGTTTGCCTGTTCGAGTGTAGCAGTCGGCTGGTCGGGCTATATGTTAAGCCTTTTTCAAGGATGGGGCGTGCAGCTACCGGCAGCGTTAACGCAACCAACATTCGACCATACCGACAGCGGCTGGGTCTGGACCGGTTCTATTATTAATTTCCCAGCCGTATTCATTGTAATTCTCTGTTCCACATTTCTTGTTGGCGGCATCAAGCAATCTGCTCTGATCAACAATATTATTGTTGTGATTAAAGTCGCTGTCATATTACTCTTTATTGCTTTTGGAATATCATTTATCGATACCTCTAACTGGAAACCATATATTCCCGCAAATACTGGTCATTTCGGCGAATATGGACTGAGCGGTATTCTGAGAGGGGCAGCCACCGTATTTTATGCTTATCTGGGTTTCGACGCTTTGTCTACGGCTGCCGGGGAGGCTAAAAATCCGCAGAAAGATATGCCGCGGGGAATTCTTATTTCCTTGCTGATTTGTGCCATTCTGTATATTGCTGTCACAACAGTGCTTACGGGAATTGTCAATTATAAATTATTGAATGTTTCTGCTCCCATTGCCTTGGCTATTGATAGTGCCGGAGAAGGATTGGCTTGGTTGAGCCCGTTCATTAAGATTGGTGCGATTGCCGGTTTGAGTTCGGTTATTCTTGTCATGATGCTGGGGCAGTCACGTATTTATTATTCTATTTCCAATGATGGGCTGTTACCCCGTTTCTTCTCTAAGATTCATGAGAAGCATGGCGTTCCGCGCAACGCTACTATTGTTGCCTGTATCATCACCTCATTCTTTGCCGGCTTGTTTCCTTTGCATGTACTGAGCGAGCTTGTGTCGATTGGAACCATGATGGCTTTTACCATTGTTTGTATCTCCATCATGGTACTTCGGAAAAAACAACCCGACTTGAAACGTCCGTTTAGAACACCATGGGTTCCGGTGATTCCGCTTCTTGGGGCATTCATCTGTGTTGCTCAAATGTTGTCGATGCCGTGGACTACCTGGGTACGGCTGATTGGCTGGACTATTGTCGGCTTTATCATCTATTTCAGCTATGGCTTAAAGCATAGTAAGCTCGGAAAAGGCAGCTGAAGCGACGTGTGATAAATTTGTTTTTTAGCTGAAAGGTTGTTTCTTTTTTCGGAAGGGATGGAAATAAAATTTCTGTTTTCTATCCGTATTATAAATAGAATTAAGAATCAAAGAATTACCTTTGTCTATATCCGGATGGAGGTGTTGCAAAGTAAGATTATGTTCTAACATAAAAGCAGATGATTCCTATTCGCAGAAAGCATTTATTGAAAGTTGTCGGAATAGTCTTTTTCGTAATGCTTGCTTTGTGGCTTTTCGGGGCTTATCTGGTGGAGAAAAATAGTCAGCTGGTATTGGAAAAAATAATAGAGAAAGTTGACTCAAAAATTAAAGGTAAGGTAAGTGTCGGCGCCTGGAAAGTTTCTTTCTTTAAAAGCTTTCCGAATATGTCGGTTTCATTCGAAAATGTAGTCTTGAGGGATAGCTTATGGAAAACGCATCGTCATGATTTATTAAATGCCCGTAATATTGATTTAAGGTTGGGTTTGTTTCCTTTGATAAAGGGGCGAATCAGTATCGAAAAAATCAGTTTCAATCAGATGAAAATCTTTGTATACACCGATACGGCCGGCTATTCCAATCTGGATATGCTTAAGACCGGTAAAAGGGAGACAAAGAAACCGGAAGACGATACGCGTATGACAAATCCCTTTAAAGTCAAACACATGGAATTTAAACATGCGGTATTTATTCTTAATGATCAGAAACGGCACAAGTTTTTTAATATTGATATTGATAAATTAGCAGCAGAAATAAATCATACTCCCGAAGGATGGAATGGCGACTTCAAACTTATATCTCATGTGCATGATTTTGCTTTTAGTACCCGAAAAGGCAGTTTTATAAAAGACAAAATAGTGCAAGGGCGGATCACTGCTCATTACAATAATGAAGCGGGACTGATTGCTTTTGACCGTAAACCGTTGAGAATAGGACGGGATGTATTTCACATCGCAGCAGAAATTGCTTTAAGGACTAAAATACCACATTTTACAATTGACATTACAGGAAAACAGCTATTATATAAAGATATGGCTCCACTGCTTGCACCCAATATCCGGGAAAAAACGGCAATGTTTGATGTGCAGAAGCCGATAGATGTAGTAGCTACGATAATGAATGACGGAACTATTGTAAACTCCGATCCATCCATTCGGGTCAAAATAACGGTCTTGAACAATGTGATTACAACCCCCTTTGTTACTCTTACCGACTGTAGTTTTATAGGCTTTTTTGACAACCGCGATACCCTCAAACGAAAGACCGGAGATCCCAATTCTATTTTTCGTTTCAATAATATTTCTGCAAAATGTTATAATATCCCAATCCTGATGGATTCTTTGAGAATTAGGAATCTGAAGAAACCAGTTCTGACTGCTAATCTGGCAGCTGATTTCCCGCTTCAAAAGCTGAATAGGTCTTTCGGCGATTTATTTGATTTTCATAAAGGAAGTGTGAACCTTCGTTTGTCTGCCCGGACAGACATGAAGGCTCTGGAACTTCATAAACCTGTTTTTTATGGGAAAATATATATCCGAAATGCCGACTTAACCTATAAACCCCGACGTATCCGATTGGTAAATAGTTCGCTTAATTTGGATTTTAATCAGGGAGGACTGCGTATTTCCGACAGTAAATTTCAACTGGGGGAGAATGTTGTTAATCTGGATGTTCAAGTCAAGAATTTCTTGAATTTATTTTATTCCGATCCCGAAAAGCTAATCGCTGATATCCGACTGCGAAGCCCACTTATTAATCTGAAAGATTTAGTTCCCGTTTTTGCTTCACGCCAGCAGACTTCAACTCCGGGGAGTGATACTCATACATTCGAAGATTTTACGGATCAATTGGCGGTAGCCATGGAAAAATCGACTATTCGTTTGACTGTAGATGTCGCAAAAGCAGTCTATGATAAGTTTGAGGCCAGAGATTTGGATGCTTCTATTTATATGGTAGGAACGGATATATTTCTCAAAAATGTGGGGGTAAAACATGCGGATGGTAGCTTATCTCTGCAAGGGGCAATCAGGGAGAGAGAAAATCGAAAGAGCCATGTTACGCTTCGTTCGGTTATTCGTAGGGTCAATATACCGAAGTTTTTGTATGCCTTTAATAACTTCGGACAAGAAACGATTACCAATAACAACATCCGGGGGCTTCTTTCTGCGAATCTCAATCTTGAAGGTGATATTTCGGAAGAAGGAACGATAATAAAAAACTCCCTGCAAGGAAAGTTGAATTTTTCCCTTGATAAAGGAGCTCTGGTGGGATTGACCCCACTCGAAAAGATTAGCAAGTATGTTTTCAAAAGTCGGAATCTATCGAATGTCCAACTCCAACCGCTTCAGGGTACTTTTTCTCTCCGTGGCGATAAGATTGATATCAGTCCGATGCAGATTAATTCAACCGTGCTGAATTTTGATATTGCCGGTGTTTTTGGATTCCATGCCGGTACAAACATCACTTTGGATATTCCGTTGCGTGATCCCGGGAAAAGTCTGGGTATTCGTGATCCGGAGAAACGAAATCAAGAGAGAATGAAGGGTTTGGTACTTCATTTGCGCTATTTTGATGATAATGGGAAACCTCGAATTCGTTGGAATGACGAAGCGGGAAAAAATAAATTATGGAACTGATATACAAGTGTCTAATCTCTTGTTTATTTCAGGGTATTATAACTTTTTGTGTTGTGTAATATGTTGATATCTAGTTTTATGTGAATGTTATTAACAGGTGTTGTTCACAAGTTGTTGAAAACTTTCCGGAATGGAAGAAGTGATGTATCCTGTTGAGATATAGAAATGTCGATTTTGAATTTATTGAAGGGGGTACATGAGTAGAATAATGCATGCTGGTGGAATTTATCCCGATGTACACTCCAATATATATTTGTGAAAAAAATATCCAAGGAGTAGGCTGCTAAGACAGGAGGTTTGCTTTTTGATTTGCCGGAAGAGCAGGAAGTATCATTCCCTAACCTCAGCCCTCATCTCTTCATCTCAACCGGTATCTTTGATAAAATAGGTGCAATGTGCTTACTCGCACGATATGCTTGTGCTAGTTGCACTTTTGTTCTGCATAGCTTTCGCTTTTATCATGGCTAAAATGAAGGAGCTGCTCCTTATTTATCTGGATATGTAATCCTCTGAAATAAGTTTCATATAGCTAATTTGCGATGTAACTTATTGTCTATACATTATAGGTAGGTATGATATCTTTACAGCTAATTATGACCATTTACTTATACAATTGGCTTTTCGAGCCTAATTTGGCATACTTACTCTATTCATCAGAAGTTTACATTAACGTTTTGTATTGCGAAAATGTGGGATTGGAATCTAAATTGAGATTGCTCTACATTTTTGACGCCTCAGCTTTTCTATTTCGTATTTTTTTTTTTGTAAGTTTACTGCATTCAAAAAGCATCGGCTTCGTTTGTTTGAAAGATGGAATAAAGTTCATTTTTCGCCCATGCTTCATCAATGCTTTTACCGTTGTATGCAATTTTAGAAAAACTGTATGTCCAAATTAAAACTTATTAGAGAAGAACAAAACTTAACTCAAGAAGAATTGTCTGAAAAATCAGGAATTTCAGTTAGAACAATTCAGCGTATTGAATCGGGAATAACTCCGAAAGGATATACATTAAAAGCACTTTCTAATGCACTAAAAATTTCCGGAAAAGAACTGCTAAATGAAGCTCCCCCAATTCAATTATCAGAAAAAGAAACTATCAGTATTTCAGTAAAGCAAAATGAAATAGATTTTTCAAAAATAAAACTCATCAATCTTTCTTCTATTATATTCGTTGTTTTACCACCATTAAATATTTTAGCTCCGCTTATTCTTTCTTGTGCTTTAAAGCAGAAAAATGACTTAACAAAAAAAATTGTTTCACTTCAAATTCTCTGGACAATTTTAGCTCCAATTATTTTTATGTTAGGGATTCTTCTGAAACTCGGTCATTCATTTACAATTGTACTTTTGATGTTGATTGTTTTATCTAATGTTTTCTTGATTCTTCGAAATCTTGTAGAAATTGATAGAAATAAAAAATTACGTTATCAATTGAATTTTAATATAATATAATCCTTTCGTGTGATTGTCGGGTTTTTGTCGGGTAGATTTTTTTGAAAAAAAAGGTTCCTTTCCAACCTTTGCAAAAAAAATATTTACAAAAAAACGAAAATAGTATGTCAAAAAAAAACATCATCATCTTCATTTTTACTATCGTCTTTTATGCAAGTACGAAAGCCCAAGTTGAGAATAATTCAACCCTTTACAAAACCATTCTTTCAAAAGATAGTTTGCTTTTTGATGTTGGTTTTAATACCTGCGACATCAACCAATTTGAAAATTTATTGAGTGAAAATCTAAGATTTTATCACGACAAAGATGGAATTTCCGGCAAACAAAAATTTATTTCCGATTTGAAAAATGGAATTTGCAATAGCCTTGAAAATCGCCAGGTTAAAAGATTTTTGATAAAGGAAAGTACTCAAATCTTTCCTCTTTATAAAAATGGAATTCTATACGGTGCAGTTCAAAATGGCGAACACATGTTTTCCGAAAAAAGGGAAAGCCAAGCTGGAATTGCAAAATTCACGAACGTCTGGGAATTGGAAAACGGAGAGTGGAAATTAACCAATTCCTTTAGTTTTGATCATCAAACGTATTCCGAACAGCAAAAAATAGCTCATATTTTTGACAATGATTCTGCAATTGAGAATTGGCTAAAAGAAAACAATATCAAAACACTTGGACTTGGAATTATTGAAAATGGAAAATTAAAACAGGTAAAAGTATTTGGCGAAATTTCAAAAGAAAGTTCTGCTCCTTACAATACTATTTTCAATGTTGCTTCGCTTACAAAGCCAATTACGGCACTGACCACCTTGCGTTTGGTAAGTATAGGGAAATGGGATTTAGATGAACCAATTTATCACTATTTTACTGATCCTGATATTGCGAATGACCCGAGAAATAGAAAACTGACAACAAGACTTATTTTGAGTCATCAAACCGGTTTCCCTAATTGGCGAAGCGATATTGAAAATAAAAGATTACAATTTCTATTTGATCCGGGAACAAAATATGGATATTCTGGTGAAGGCTATGAATATTTGCGTAAAGCACTTGAAAATAAATTCAAAAAGCCGTTGCAACAACTAGCAGAAGAGCTTATATTTCAGCCTTTAAAAATGAAAGACACCGATTTTGTCTGGACTAAAAATACAGATGAATCAAGATTTGCTATAGGTTATGATGAAAATGGGAAACCTTATGAAATAGTAAAAAATAAAACAGCAAATGCTGCAGATGATTTGCACACAACCGTTGAAGAATATGGAAATTTTTTAGTCAATGTTTTAAATGGAGGAAACCTAAATCAAAGAATTTATGCCGAAATGCTCAAAAAACAAGTCAAAACCAAAGAAGACAAATATTTTGGTTTGGGTTTTGAACTCTATGATTTAGGGAACGGAGAAATTGCATTTTCTCACGGTGGTTCGGATTTTGGAACACAATGCATTACTTTTTTATTTCCAAAGACCAAAGATGGATTACTTATTTTCACCAATTCTACATGTGGATATAAAATTTTTAATCCCCTTTTAATTCATTATTTAGGAGAAAAAGGAAAGAAACTTATTGACATAGAAACTAAATAAAAACTGTGTACAACAACGGTTTCAAGGAATGACTGTTGAAAACTTTCCGGAATGGAAGACCTGATGTATCCTGTTGAGATATAGGAATGTTGATTTTGAATTTATTGGAGGGATACATGGATAGAATAATGCATGCTGTTGGGATTTATCCCGATATACACTCTAACATATATTTGTGAGAAAAATATCGAAGGAGAAGCTTCTAAGAGAGGAGGCTTGCTCTTTGATTTGGCTGGAGGACTAGCATCTTAACCCTCATTCTGACTACTTAATCTCCATCCTCAATACAGACGTACGATTGTACGTCTCTACATTCCTTATTATCAAATGTTGCCGGCTTATTACCATCGCCGTGCGTATCCGCATCCGTTTACACATTATATGTATGTTTTTTTTGTAGCCGGATAGGACGGGTTTACGTTGTGAGTTTCGTTTTGCGGATATATCTTGCGATTATTATTTTGCGGGCGAATTCGATTCGCCCCTACCGGTCACCGCGGTACATATCCGCAACCATCATTCATAATTCATCATTCCAAATATAGCCTACCCATTACCATCACCGGCGTGCATATCCACATCTATATTTCAAATTCCCCAGATTTATGCTATTTGCGTTCTGCCGTTATTATTGCACCAAACATCAAAAACATTGCCTGCCTATTGTAGGGGCGAATTGAATTCGCCCGGTGACCGTCGGTTGGTCTATTTGATTATCAATTGATCCTCGCATATCATACATCCATTTACATGATATATATGTATCGTTTTTTTGTGTTGTCGGATAGGACGGGTTTGCGCTGTGGGTTTCGTTTTGCGGATATATCTTGCGATTATTATTTTGCGGACGAATTCGATTCGCCCCTACCGGTCACCGCTGTAGGCATCCGCAACCATCATTCATAATTCATCATTCTAAATATAGCCTGCCCATTATCATCACCGCGGTACATATCCGCATCTATATTTCAAATTCGCAATATTACCGCTATTCGCGTCCCGTCTTTTTATACGTACCAAACATCAAATATATCGCCTGCCCATGGTAGGGGCGAATTGAATTCGCCCGGTGTTAGTCGTGCATATTCGCCCATTTGAATATCAATGCATCCGCCCATATCATACATCCGTTTACATGATATATCTGTATCGTTTTTTGTGTATCCGGATAGGACGGGTTTGCACTGTGAGTTTCGTTTTGCGGATATATCTTGCGATTATTATTTTGCGGGCGAATTCGATTCACCCCTACGCATCACCGCTGTAGGTATCCGCAACCATCATTCATCATTCATCATTCCAAATATAGCCTGCCCATTACCAACACTGGCGTACATATCCGCATCTATATTTCAAATTCGCAATATTCCCGCTATTTGCGTCCCGTCTTTTTATACGTACCAAACATCAAATATATCGCCTGCCCATCGTAGGGGCGAATTGAATTCGCCCGGTGTTAGTCGTGCATATTCGCCCATTTGAATATCAATGCATCCGCCCATATCATACATCCGTTTACATATTGTATGTATCGTTTTTTGTGTTGTCGGATAGGACGGGTTTGCGCTGTGGGTTTCATTTTGCGGATATATCTTGCGATTATTATTTTGTGGGCGAATTCAATTCGCCCCTACCGGTCACCGCCGTACGTATCCTCAATCATCAGCCTCAATCTTCAACTGGTATACAAATGTCGAACCTCTTGTTTATTTCAAAATCTTACAACTCTTTGTTCCTTGTAATATCTTGTTTTATAGTATTGTATGAATGTTATCAACAGGTGTTGTTCACAACTTGTTGAAAACGTTACGGGATGGAAGGAGCAATGCATTCTACAAATGTACTACTCCGATACTCTCGCCAATGTTAGTGTGATGCCCTCACTAGCGTTAGTGTGATGCCCTCACTAGCGTTAGTGTGATGCCCTCACTGGCATTAGCGCAATATAATTACTCATACAGATCGGATACCCTTACCAACATTAGTCCGGTATCCTTGACAAAATTGGTGCAATGTCCTTACTCGACACGTGCGATATGCTTGTGCGAGCCACTCTTTTGTTCTGTATAGCTTCCTGTTTTATCACGTTTAGAATTAAGGCTCTGGCTCTTGTCCATTTGGATATACGGTTAGCTTGCCCGGTGTGATTGGGGATGTTTACAGCGCATGGGCTATTACACTTTTGAAGAACTTCTTGTGCGTATTGGGTTAAAAGCGTTTCTTTGAACGCATCTGTAAGCTCTCGAAAAATAGAGTTGCACATATACACAAAAAGAGCTGCCTCCTTTGAGACAGCTCCCTGTGTAAATTATTACTCAGACTTTAGATTAAAAGCCAAAACTCACAAGACTGATATTTTCGTAGAAAAAGCTCAGAAGACCAATCACCACAATCCCTACAACACTCAGAACTACTGATGTTTTCAGATAGCTTTCTGTGCGGAATGATTCAATAGGCTGGTTGTTTGGTCTCAGGAACATTGCTTTGACCACAAGCAGATAGTAATACAAGGAAACAATTGTATTTAGAAATGCAAATACGACAAGTAGAATACTTAATGTATTCATTTGTTGGATGGCTGCCATGAAAATAAACATTTTGCTGAAGAAGCCGGCAAACGGAGGCATACCTCCAAGAGAAAACATGGCGAAAGTCATCACGATTGCAAGTCTTGGATTTGTTTTATACAGGTTGTTGTAATCACTCATATTCACTTTGCCCGTTTTGTTTTCGATGGCTGTTATCACACCGAAGGCCGCTGCATTGGAGAATATATACACGAAAATGTAGAAAATAGCTGCTGCCATTCCTTGCGCCGTTCCTGAATATAAGCTCAACATGATATAACCCGCTTGCGAGATAGAAGAGTAGGCCAAAAACCGTTTCATATTGTTTTGACGAAGGGCAAACAGGTTTCCGACAGTGATTGTTACTAAACTGACAACCCACAGAATACCCTGCCAGGTTGGGAACAATACAGGGAAAACCTTATAGAGAATAACCGTGAGTGCAAAAACTGCTGCTCCTTTTGATATGGTTGACAGATAAAGAGTCACCGTTGTAGGTGCACCTTGATACGTGTCCGGTGCCCATCCATGGAAAGGCACAAGTGAAATCTTGAAAAACAGACCCGACAAAACAAATATCATAGACATGATGGTAAGTGGTGTGGATGTTACAGCATTGCCGAGGTCGGAAAAATATAAAGTTCCGCAAGCTCCGTAAAGCAGTGAAACGCCGAAAAGCATAATGGCGGAAGAGAAGATTGCATTGAAAATGAATTTTGCTCCGGCCTCACTCGATTCGTGACGGTATTTATCGAAGGCTATCAAGGCGACCATTGGCAGAGACGCAGTCTCAAGGCCAATATAGAACAACAGGAAGTTGCCTGAAGAAATCATCAGATACATGCCGAACAACGTCAGCATGGTCAGCATAAAGAACTCCCCTTGTTTAACCCGTGATTCATCCGACGATAACCATGTTTTAGCTTGAAGATATATCAGGATCAAGCCTACATTAAGAATGTTCTTAACCATTTCCTGTGCAGGTCCTGCGATAAACATGCCTCCAAAAGCACTGGCATTGTCATGATAGAAAAATCCCAATACGGTATGGATTAAAAACAGACAACAGGAGATGGGGAAAAAGTATTTTTTCGCATTGCCTGAAGCAAACAGGTCGTAAATCAGTACAATGAAAAACACTGCGACCAGCGACAGCTCATGCTTCATCAACAAATAATTACTCAAATCCATTTTTTCTCTTTTCTATAATTTGTTATTTTTTTCTTTTCAATTCGGTTTGTTCCTTCCGCATTAATGCATGAATGTAAGACTGGAGTGAATCATATCAGAAAGCCAGCCCGGGAACAAACCAATACCTGCTACTCCAATAGTCATCACTGTCAAAGCCAGTTTTTCTGTCCACTTTGCATCTGTTAGCTTGAGGTGATCTTCGTTCACGACCGGTCCCCAGATTGCTTTTCCTACTGCACGCAAAATATATACGGCTGTGATGACAATTGACATAATACATAATATTGTAAATCCGCGAGAGAACATGTCTCCGTTTTCAAAGGCTCCGACAAAAATAGTCATTTCAGCCACAAAACCACTCAATCCGGGAAGCCCTAAAGATGCCAATCCGGCAATAATGTAGACTACCGAAAGGAAAGGCATAATTTTCATCATTCCTCCCAGTTGACGCAGGTCGCGGGTGTGTGTACGTCCATAAATCATTCCAATCACGGCAAAGAACATAGCTGTCATCACACCGTGTGATACCATTTGCATGACAGCGCCGGTCATTGCTGTTTTGTTCCATATCAGAATAGCGAACAAAATGAGGCAGCAGTGTGATACGGAAGAGTATGCGTTGATATATTTCAGGTCGGTTTGCGACACTGCGCAGAAAGCACCGTAAACGACTCCGGCCGCTGATAGGATAATAAATATCCAACCTAATTGCTGGGCACCTTCCGGCAGGAGTTGCATGGCGATGCGGAAGCAACCATAAGCACCCAGGTTTTTCAAAACTCCGGCATGAAACATAGAGACAGCCGTTGGGGCGCATCCGTATCCATCGGGCGACCATGTATGGAATGGGAACAAAGCACTCAGTGTCCCGAATCCGATAAATATGCAGG
This sequence comes from Dysgonamonadaceae bacterium, assembly GCA_047605645.1. Lineage (GTDB taxonomy): Bacteria > Bacteroidota > Bacteroidia > Bacteroidales > Dysgonomonadaceae > UBA1309. The sequence goes on from JASGFJ010000023.1 coordinate 52,065, forward strand.
GGAATGCCCAAAGTTGAACATTCAGAGGAATGTGGGCATTTTTAGCAATTTCAATAAGGTTGAAGGTATAATGTCCGTCGGGAGATGAATTGAAATAAATCCCCAACAATCCTGTGAAAATAAAAGCAGAAGCTCCCATCAGCATCAAAGCTACTTTCATGGCCGCGTATTCTTTCTTGCCATTCCCCCAGATACCGATAAGCAGATACATTGGTATCAAGGCTATCTCATAGAAGAAAAACATGGTGAACATGTCTGTGGTGATGAAGAAGCCGTAGACTCCTACCGAGAGCATGGTCAGCCACATGAAGAAATCACGGGGAAGCAGCTTCATATCCCAGGATGTGAATACTCCTGTGAAAAGAATCAGAGATGTCAACACAAGCATCAGTACAGAGATTCCGTCTACACCGACCGAATAATGGATATTTATGTTGGCTGCCTGATACCATACGGCATCATACGTGAATAAATAATCGGCTGTATTGCCTGCGTGGCGTTCGGCAAAAAACATAAACACCAACACTGCCGACAGGATTAGTTGGATAACCGAACCAATTACTCCGACTGTTCGCACTTGCCTGATGTCTTTGCAGAAGGTAAATGCAAGAATCATCAATACCGGGACTAGAACAAATAATGAAAGATTCATCTTATAAAAACTTTTTATCTATTTGGTGAATGATCTCACCGTCTTTTGTTTCAGTTTAAATTTTTGCTACGAACTTATCTTGTCAGGAAAGCATACAACCAGCCTCCGAAGGAGATAAAGAGCACTAATGCTCCAATCAGATATATCAATGCGTATTGTTGGATACGTCCTGATTGCCATCCTTTGATAGCCTCTGAAGCCTGGTTGGTCACATACGCAATACCGTTCATAAATCCATCAATCACATGTACATCAATCCATGCCATCGGACGGGAAATACAGTTGAAAATAATTTTCTTTGTCACAAACAACCAGATTTCGTCAAAGTAGAATTTATGGTATGCTGTACGGTACAACCCTCCGAGAGTGGTCGCAATCCGGTTTGCTTTTTCATTTTTCTTATAATACAAAACACTTGCTACGAGTATTCCAATTACAGCGATACCGATACTTAGGCTGGCAACTAACGGATCGATATGTGATTCGAAAGCTTTACCATCGGCTGTAATGAATTCATCAAAAGGAATAAATCCGGTGAAACAGGTCACAATCGCTAAAAATATCAAAGGAAATGACATGGAGAATCCGGCATCATGCGGCGCATGATGATATTCTTTTGCTGAATCGTAGTGGAAAATACGGAAATACAAACGGAACATATAGAATGCTGTCAGACCTGCAGCCAGAAACAACAATGTAAATAATGTGGTGTTGTGATGTAAAGCAGCTGCCAGAATTTCGTCTTTCGAGAAGAATCCGGAGAATGGTGGGATTCCGGAAATAGCAAGGCAGGCAATTAAAAAGGTAATATTTGCAATCGGCATATATTCTCTTAATCCGCCCATATCTTTCATTTCGTTGCTGTGTACAGCATGTATAATGGCTCCGGCACCCAGAAACAACAAAGCTTTGAAGAATGCATGGGTAAACAGATGGAACATGGAAGCCATATATCCAAGTCCTTCGTGTCCGGCATATCCGGAGACAGACAAGGAGGTAATCATATACGCAATTTGCGAAATGGTAGAAAAAGCCAGTACTCGTTTGATATCGGTTTGTGTGCAGGCTACAATTGCTGCAAAGAGTGCGGTGATTGCACCAATATAACCAATCAGGGTCAATACTTCAGGCGCATGGAAAATATAGACCGGAAACATTCTGGCAATTAAGAATACTCCGGCTACAACCATTGTTGCGGCATGGATTAAAGCTGATACCGGAGTCGGGCCTTCCATCGCATCGGGTAACCAGATATGGAACGGTAGCATCGCGGATTTACCGGCACCCCCCATAAATATAAGGAAGCTTGCCCAGGAAATAGCTGAAATTCCAAGAAAGGAGTATCCGGTAAAACTATTGAAGCAAGGAGCACCCACTTCTGTCAATGTTTTGAAATCGAAAGTTTCGGTGAAGTAAGACATAACCAAAATTCCGATAAGGAAAAAGAAATCGGCAAAGCGAGTGACGATAAATGCTTTTTTAGCTGCAGCAACAGCAGATGGTTTGGTATAATAAAATCCGATAAGTAGAAAGGAGGATACACCCACTAATTCCCAGAAGATATACATCTGAAAGATATTGGTGGCAACAACCAAGCCCAACATCGAAAAGCTAAACAGAGAAAGAAATGCATAATAACGCTGAAATCCCTTTTCGCCTTTCATATAGCCCATACTGTAGATGTGGACTAATAAAGATACGGTGGTAATCACAACCAGCATCATGGCTGATATCTGATCGATGTAGAATCCCAAATCGATGTGAAGTACCTGAGAGAAAGTAAGCCATTTGAAATTAAATGCTTCAATAGCGTGGTAGGCGCCGTCGCTTCCTTTTCCTGCAATAAAGAAGTACTGATAAGCAGCTAGATAGCTCAAAACGGTAGTCACAGCCATCGAAATAGTTCCTAATATACCCGCAACAGCCGGCTTCAGGTATTTTCCTCCCAGGCCGAGAATCAAAAACATCGCGACCGGCAGGGCCAGAATCAATATCGAATAATTAAATGTAAGCATAAACTTTTATGTATAATATAGTGATGAGGTGTCTGCAACAAACCTCAAACTTAATTTTTTCTTCCTTAAAAAATCAATATTTCATTTCGGACACGTCATCGTCAATATAAATGCTTTTGGCTTTGCGATAGACGTTGATGATGATTGCGATGGCTATTGCTGCTTCTGCGGCTGCAATGGCTATTGCAAACAATGTGAAATAAAATCCTTCCAATTGATGAGGATATAAATATCGGTTGAAAACAGCAAAGTTCAGATCAACCGCGTTCAGCATCAGTTCTGCTGAAATCAAAACCATCACCATGTTTTTGCGTGATAGAAAGCCATATACACCAACGAAGAAGATAATTGTGCTTACTGCCAGATAAAGCTCAATTGGTATCTCGTTGTTTAGCAGATTTGTTATGAAATCACCCATATACCTTATTGATTATTTTTTTTTTCGTTATTATCTTTTTGCGCAATCAGGATACCGCCAATGATACAGGCCAGTAACAAGATACTTACCGCTTCAAAAGGCAGCATGTTTTGATATTTGTCTGTGCCAAGCAATCCCATACCGATGTCTTGAACCTTCAATTCATCTTGTGTGACATAATAATACATCCTATTCACATTGTAAAAGAGGATATGTCCACAGATAGCCAATCCGGCGATGGCTGCCAATCCTGCAATGAGCATGCGTTTGGGTTTTTCGAATTGGACATTGGCTCCCGGATGACTGGTCAGTGCAATAGAGAAAATGAATAAAATCATAACTCCTCCGGCATACACGGCAATCTGTGTGAATGCCAGGAAATGATAGTCGAGAAGGAAATAGAATCCCGCAATGCTGAGCATCACAAACAGCAGATAGACTGCCGAGCGGATGATTTTTTGAGAACTTACTGCCAGCAGAGAAGATGCAATTGCAATAAATGCTAATACGAAGAAAATGATATTTGCTACCATAATATTGTTTTAAAACTTGTCGCTATTGATTTTCGACATCAGCTTATTTTATATTTACTTTCAGAAAAATAATTTCTGTGTTATTCTGCTTTCGGAGTCTCTTTATCTGCTTTCGGGGCTTCTGGCGAAACGCTGGCAGCAGCTGTTTCCGTGGCTTTCGGAGTCTCCTTCACTGTCGTTTCAACGGCTGTTTTGGGCGTTTCCGCAACCGGTTTTGGAGCCACTTTCTTTTCACGCAGTTTCGAACCTTCTCGATTGAGTTGTTCGATAAGTTTACTCTTTGTGAAAATTGCATTTTCAAACGAGTTGTCAAACTCTATAGCATGAGAAGGGCAGGAGATGACACATAAATTACAAAATGTGCAGGTTCCGAAATTATAGATATATTCATCCAATGCTTTTTTCTTTTTGCCATCCTCTGTTTCTACCGTTTTGGATTTCACGATGATGGTGCCGTTCGGACAGTTCATCTGACAGATGCTACATGCTGTACAGGCATGTTCATTATTACTGTCGTGAGGCATTATCAGTTTTCCCCGCCACAGAGGAGAAATCACCAGGGTGTCTCTGTTTTCGGGATATTGCTGCGTAATCTTTTTCTTGAATAATTCTTTCCAGGTCACGCTCATGCCAATCAACAAAGATCGGATACCTTTGTACAAGCCTGAAAAATATTCTGATACTGAACTCATTGAATAATGCTCCTTTATTATTTAATATATAATCCGAAAACTACAATAATCGTCATTAAGACCAGATTGAACAGGTTGATGGGAAGCAGGTATTTCCATTCCAGATTAAGCAACTGGTCGATACGCAGGCGAGGAAACGTCCAGCGAACCCACAGACTAAGAAATACAAGGAAGAATGCTTTTCCGAAGAACCAGACAAAAGAAGGTATAATGTTCATCACTTGATTGAAACCGTCCCAGCCTTCGACTTGGATAGCATTCCAGCCACCCAAAAAGACGGTTGCTCCGATACCTGCGATAATGAACATGTTCAGGTATTCGGCCAGATAGAAAAAGCCGAACTGAAGTCCCGAATATTCGGTGTGATATCCCGCTGTCAATTCCGATTCTGCTTCCGGAAGGTCGAAAGGACCACGATTGGTTTCCGCATGACCGGCTATCAAATAGATGATGAAGGCTATCAGCGCGGGAATGTGACCGCGGAAAAGATTCCAGTGATATACATAAGTTTGATCCGAAACAATGGTCGACAGTTGTAACGACCCTGAAAGGATAGCGACGGTAAGCAAAGCCATTCCTGCCGACAATTCATAACTGATGAATTGGGCGCCGCTTCGCATAGCACCAATCATTGAATATTTGTTGTTACTTGCCCATCCGGCCAGTAATACACCAATAATACTTAAAGAAGAAACAGCTATCAGATAGAAAATTCCTACATTAAAGTCGATTGGTTCTAGGCCCTTGCCAAAAGGCAAAGCTCCAAAGGTTAGAAAAGAAGCACAAATCACAAAGAAGGGAGCAAGATAGAACAGAAATTTATCTACCTTATCCACATGGATAATTTCCTTCAGAAGAATTTTAATCATGTCGGCAACCGACTGAATGATTCCCCATTTTCCCACACGGTTTGGTCCGTAACGGCATTGGAAGAAGGCTGTGATTTTACGCTCTGCATAAATAAGAAACAATGCTATTACAGCATACATAGCCAGCAGCACAACTCCTACCAGAATGCATTCGATAAGAATAACCAGCCATGAAGGTAACAATCCGTGCAGAAAGCTGTCTAACCATTCGGTTAGTTTATACAGCTCAAGCGGATGTGAAATTTCTAACAACATATATTTAAATCTAATATTTTCTAAATCGTAAAAAATCTTGGTTTGTAAAAGAAGAAATCAACGGTCGATACATGGAATGACATAGTCCATAGAACCTCCGATGCCAATTAAGTCGGCAATTTTCTCTCCTTTACATATATGCGGCATGATAGAAACCAATGCCATAGATGGTGAACGGAATTTGATACGGTAAGGGAATTTGTCTCCATGGCTTTCAATAAATACCCCAAAGTCACCGCGGGCAGCTTCCACTCTTTCAAAAAATTGACCTTCCGGTAATTTGATAATTGCTTTTGTCTTGGCTGCAAAGGGACCTTCAGGAATCGTGTCAATCAGTTGTTCTATGATGCGATTGGATTCTTCAATTTCATCCAGACGATTCATATAGCGGGCATACGAATCGCAGCTATCTCTGATTATTTCTTTAAATTCTACCTTGTCGTACATCGCATACGGCGCATATTTACGAAGATCGCACGACCAACCCGAACCACGTCCAGCAGGACCTGTTACCGCCCAGCTGATAGCATCTTCTTTCGACATCATACCGATACCTTGCATACGTCCCAAGGCTATCACATTGCCAGAAAAGAAACGGTGGTATTGCACCAGTGCTTCACGCATTTGTTTGATAAATGCTTTTACATCTTTTTGGAATTCAGGATAAATGTCAAACATGACTCCGCCCACAACGTTGTGATTCATAATCAGACGGCCTCCGCAGACTTTTTCGAAAATATCCAGTATTGTTTCACGTTCACGAAATCCGTAAATAAAGGCTGTGGTCGAACCGATATCGTTGCACATGGCAGCCCATGCTACCAGGTGAGATTCGATACGGGTTAATTCGTCCATAATCGTCCGGATGTATTGCGCTCTTTCCGGAACTTCAATCCCTCCGGCTTTCTCAACACACATACACAAGGCATGTCGGTTGATGTTCGCTGATAAGTAGTCGAGGCGATCGGTGAAATGGAGTATCTGTGGGTAGGTAAGACTTTCGCTGAGTTTCTCAATTCCGCGGTGGATGTATCCGCTGTGTACATCAATCTTTTTGACGTTTTCTCCGTCAAGAGCCGTTCGGAAATGCATTACACCGTGAGTGGAAGGGTGTTGCGGGCCTATGTTGATGACATAATCGTCCTCTTCAAATATCGGACAGGTCTTTTCTTTAATTTCTCCTTGAGCTGTTTCGTACAAGCAGGTTGTTACATCAATAATTTCTTTGCTGGCGGTAGAAACCGGATTAATTGTCGGGTCAGCATTGTAATCTTTGCGAAGAGGAAATCCAATCCAATCCTGACTGAGGATAAATCGGCGCATATCCGGATTGTTTATAAAACGAATCCCGAACATGGCGTAGGCTTCCCGTTCGTTCAGATGAGCTGTTTCAAAAAGATCCGTAACGGAATAAAGCAATGGATTGTTTCGGTCTTCGGTAGAAGTAATGAGTACCACCTCTTTCGATAAATCTACGGAGGAGGACAACAGGTAAATAACACCTAATTTATCTCCCCAATCCATCCCGTTGAGCTGAACCAATAGGTCGAAAGGCAGAGTTTTGTTCTCTTTGAGTGCCACGACCAGGGGATGCAGTTGTTTCGCTGCAACTGTAATTGTTAGTTTTTGTTTCTCTTCGATTAGTGCATCCGGAATGGTTTTTAAAACCAATTCTTTTATATCTTCCATATCTGATTTTCAGCCGTTACTGTTATTTGTTTACCTTGAAAAGAAAACGTTCCATTTTTACTTTGCGTTGCAATTGCATCAATCCGTAGAAGAGACCTTCCGGACGTGGTGGGCAACCGGGAACGTAGACATCAACAGGAATGATTTCGTCTACCCCTTTTACGACATGGTATGAGTTGACAAAGGGACCTCCGGAAATAGCACAGCTACCCATTGCTACAACATATTTAGGTTCGGCCATCTGGTCGTAAACGCGCTTCAATAGTGGAGCCATCTTGTGAACTATTGTGCCGGCTACCAGAATTACATCGGCTTGTCTCGGACTGTTTCGTGTCACCTCCATGCCAAAACGTGCTAAGTCGTGGCGGGCAGCGGCAGCCGACATAAATTCGATACCGCAACAGCTGGTGGCAAAAGCCAAAGGCCATAATGAATTGGAGCGACCCCAGTTTATCAAATCGTCAAGCTTTGCAACAACGACAGGAACACCGTTTTCGCGCAGTTCTTTTACGTAATTCTCAAGATACTCGTTATCTTTAAACTCCTCGTTGGGAATTCCTTTGATGTATATATTCTTTACTTCCATTCCAAAGCTCCTTTTTTCCAGGCATAAGCAAGACCTGAGCCCAGTATGATAATGAAAAACAAAATGCTGATGAGGCCGCTGACACCCAGTTCTCGAACAACTGTTGACCAGGGAAACAGAAATACTGCTTCAACATCAAACATCAAATACAAAATTGCATATAGATAGTATCCTACATGAAACTGCATCCATGAGGTACCTTTTGTGGGGATCCCACATTCATACGCTTCACCTTTTTGAGGGTTAAAGGAACGCGGAGATGCTAAAATTGCTGTCCCCAAGCCGACCGCAATAAGAAATGCGCCGGTTATTAATGCGACTAAAAATAAGGAAGGGCTCATATATAAGTTGAAAAATTCTATTTGTTTTTCACAAAAGGCAAATCGGAATTAATTCTTTTGATAGTTGTTACTTCAACATAAAATAAATGAATTGTTTTTTTCTTATTCCGATCGAATTTGGCGCAAAAGTAAAGTTTTATTTCCTCATGGCAAAGAATTTGCTTTAAAAAAAGAGCATATAAACCCTAATTTTGCTAAATGTAACTTGCATTTAGACGGATGCAGTGTAAATCAGATTTTCAAATATAGCTCTAAAAGCGTTAGCTGAAGGGCGCAACAAGCCTTTCCGGGCATCTGTTTCTAAGGATTGCCCGGCTTCAATGGTGCTCTTTGCAGGGCACGATGTTTGTTAAAGACTATTGTTTTATAGTTAGGCCAGATATTTTTCTATTTCTTCGATTAATATCCTGGTGTCTTTTATGATATCTTTGGTCTTGGATACCCAGCCAGGAAGTGGTGTTGCGGATTTCCTCGAAGCATCTATTTCTTTTAGAAGAGGAATGGCTTTGTTTTCGGGAGACACCTGCATATACATCGAAAGCATTTTATGGCATTTGCTTTGGGTGTGTTTAAAATCTTGTTTGTCGATGTATGTTTCTAATTCAGCGATGTCCTTTTTGCCGTTGGATATAAAAAGAGTCAGTATTTCTCTGATTGTTTCTTCATCGTTTCCTACCATCTCTCTAAGGGCCTGAAAGCGTTCGCTATTGGTAGAATGGATGGCAGATGTTGTCTCTTTATTGTATTCAGGGTGTGAAATCATCAAGGCCAAAGAATCTATCGAGATAGGTTTGATAAAGCAGGCACTGAAGCCCATTCTTTTTACGTCTTCTTGTTGGACATCCATCCGTGCGGTCATCAGAATCACGGGTATCTCGGGATACCGTTTTTGGATCATTTCGAGCGTGTCGATTCCCGAATGTGCCCCAATTTCCATATCGGTGATGACCAGATCGAATTCCGGTCTTGTATTTAAGAAATTACCAAGTTCCTCAGCTGACTGGAAGGCATAGACACGGTGTCCCAATTGTTCAACCATCGACTTTAAGGTAAATAGGAGGGTGTTGTCGTCATCTATCAGGACGATCGTTTTGTTTTTCTCCGGTTCTGTCTGCTGCGCGATTTGTTCCATAGGGATAGCGATGGTAAAGGAAGTGCCTTTTCCTACCTTCGATTTAACCTCCATTTCCCCTTTCAGTAAATCGACCAGTCCTTTTACCACATACAATCCGAATCCTGCTCCTTCAGCCATATTGTTATTTTCCTGAATTCTCACAAAAGGTTCAAAAATATGATTTAGTTTCTCTGCTGGAATTCCGGCACCGGTGTCCGAAACGGCAAGTTGCAGGTTTCCATCTGAATAAGCAACCTGAAGGCTGACTTTTCCGCTGTTTGTATATTTGACAGCGTTTGACAGCAGATTGATGATGATTTGTTTCAGTTTTAAGTTGTCGGAATTGATAATGGTCTCTTTATCGACATTGAATATTGTCTCGAATTCAAGTTTTTTCTTTTTGCATAAGGGGATAAAGAGTTCTTGAATCTCGATGCAAATAGCATACAGGTGGAATGGTGCACTCTGAAGGGTTAATTTTTCCTGTTCAATGCTGGAGAAGCCAAGAAGATTGTTCAATAAAGCGAGGATATGTTTTCCGGAATTGGTCATTGAGTTAATACTGCTTACATCAAAATAACGATCGTTTCGCTTGAGATCCAATGTCCCCAGAATGGAGTTGAGCGGGGTTTTGATATCATGCGAGACCGAAAGCAGAAGTTGGTGACGACTTTCCATCACCTGGCGTATGCATGCATTTGCGTTTTCAAGTTCAATGCGTGCTCTTTTCGCATTGTTGACGTTGCGCAGGATAGTTAACAAAGATATGGCAATCGGAAACAAAGCAATGATGCCACCGATAATGGTGTAATTATTGTATTTCCGAATCATTTGTTCACTATTCTTGATTTCCTGAAATCTGTAATGGATTATTTGACTATAGTAATTCATTAACAGATTGGATATTTTTAGAGAAATCTGCTGATCCGCCATGACCAGTGCGTTAATTTTCTCGTCGATTTCGACTAATTGTACTATATAAGCTTCACTGGCTTTTTTTACAAATTTCTTGATAGGTTGCAGGTTGTCCTGTCGTTTCCCTGTTGTTGTATGAGATGCTTCTTTGATGTTTTTTGACGAAACCTTTAAGGTGTCTTGTGTTTCCTTGTTTTTGAAAAGAGCACCCAGCTTTTTGAAGAAACCTTTCTTTTCCGCCGCTTTGGTAAGGATGGTGTCCTGAATGCTTTCCTGACGTTTATTTACCAGGTGTTTAAGCCCGGTATAGTTGTAGTTGTTGAGAAACTTATTTATATCACTCAGCAAATCTTTTTGTTCAAGGGTTTTGTTAAGCTCTTGGACAATAAGCCCTTTTTGATTCAACAATACATTGACGGTATCCAGGATTGTTTTTGCTTCTGAATGAGTGCTTTGCGATTCGAGGGTGTTCACAACGCTTTTGATTTCTTTGATATTTTTCTCGAAAAAAAACTGATGCGATGTGTCTTTTGTTGCTATGTAGAGGTTGAGCTCAGCTTGAGCTGCATTCACAGAGGAGATAAGTTTTTCGGCATGCTCCAATTCGGCACTGTATAACTCTACATTTTTCTTTTGGCTATCGAGATTCTTGCGGAATGTATAGACATAGCTGAGTGATCCTGTAAAAAGTGCGACAATAATTAAATATACAAGTATGCTGTTAAGCTTAATCTTTCCCTCAATTGACTTCTTCATAAATACTTTCTTTACTATTATGCAAAAGTAATAATTATCCACTCACGGTGGATTTGAAAATATGAAAAATAAGAAGCTATTTATTATCAAATAAATAATAATGTATACTGCTGTCTCGAAAATGGATGACTGATAAATGATTTGAATATAAATTATATCTATGGCGAGGAAGAAAATAACGAACAGGAATAAAAATAGGTCTTTGGTGGGTGGCGCTGCAATTTAAGATTGTGGATATGGCTGTAATTCTGGTTTTCCTGGAGGATTGCATCGTTTTCCTAAATGTAATCTGCTTGTAACTTTATTGTATTCTCAGGCTGTTACTTTTGACGCATGTTTAAGGTTATTCATTTAAAATTATATATTATGGTTAAATCGAGAATTCTGTTATTGGCAGGATTGATTGTCTGTACTAACATGTTTGCGATAAGCAACAAAAGACCTCCTGCAACTGAAACAAATGACACAACGCAGTCTTGGTCATTTAGTAAATGCATTACAAAACCTACGGATGAACAATTGAGACAAATGTCAGACAATGATGGGTTTAGTAGAGAGTCGTCTTTCCTGTTTAATCAATTGGAATCGCTGTGTGTAAAACGTATACCTCTCGTTCCGGGAGATCCGACAACACGTATTGTATTCTCTAAAGGGGATATATACAATGCTGTACGTACCATACAGAAAAACCTTAAGAATAAGGTGAAAAATAATAAAATAACAGCAGATGAGGCTGCTAAGGAGCTGTCTTTTGTTCTTAATGTTGCTCTTTCTGCTTATTATTCGGATGGCAGTCAGCCTTTTGAAAGGGTCTTAAGAAGTATGAAAAACGATGGTGAACAACTATTGGCTCTTTTTTCAAAAGTTTTATTAAAATAGCATCTATCACTTCTAAGCATAGAGCTTTTATTTAACGTAAATAATCTTTAGTAATTTCATTTATGAAGCCATGCCTGATTTTTATTAAATCTCCCAAAACAATGAAAAAATCAGGTGAGTTCCATATCTCCTAAGAGTAAAAATTAAATTGTATGAAAAAGAAAATTCTACTACTATTTTTCTTGGTATGTTCTAATATCTTACTATTTGCCCAGTCATTCAAGGTTACTGGTAGCGTGTCTGATAAAATGGGCCCCATTATCGGTGCTAATATTAAACTGAAAGGTTCGAATGTTGGCACAACAACAGATTCGAACGGTCGTTATGAAATTAATGCAGAACGAAACTCGATACTTGAGTTTTCATATCTTGGCAACAGGCCCAAGGCTATAAAAGTCACCGGAACACAACTGAATGTCGAACTTGAACAAGAAGCGAGAAATATCGACGAAGTTGTAGTGACGGCTATTGGTATCAAACAGGAAAAAAAGAGATTAGGGTATACTACTCAGCAGGTTTCCGGCGATGAACTAACTGCTTCCGGCAATTTGAATGTAGCCTCGTCTTTACAAGGGCAAATAGCCGGTCTTACTGTAGCTGTCCCTTCAAGTATGTTTGAGTCCCCATCTTTTTTACTTCGCGGGCGGACACCACTCATTGTTTTGGATGGAGTGCCCGTCGAGTCAAACATGTTCGACCTGTCAAGCGATAACATTGCAAGTGTGAATGTGCTTAAAGGCACGGCAGCATCCGCTCTTTACGGGGCGCGAGGGAAAAATGGAGCAATCATGATAACCTCTAAACAGGCGGACAAAGAAGGAGTAGAAATCGGCTTCTCCTCCAGAAACATGATGTCTGCGGGATTTGTGGCTTTTCCTAAAACACAACATGAATACGGTAACGGTTCTAATGGTCAATATGCTTTTTGGGATGGAGAAGGTGGCGGAAAATCTGATGATGATATGATATGGGGGCCGAAACTGGATGTTGGCAACACTGCTCCTCAATGGAACAGCCCTATCCGTGATAAAACCACGGGTCAGGAAATACCATGGTGGGGAAGTGTGGAAGGTTCTCAATATAACGATCAAAGCAGATACGAACGAGTTGCTTTGCCTCTTGTTTCTCATGACAACCTGAAAAACTTCCTTAGAACCGGCATTATTACAAACAATTCGTTGTCTCTTTCTTATAAGGGTAAAAAATCAAAGATCTATTTATTAGGACAATATGCTTATCAGAAAGGACAAGCGCCAGCAACTTCTTTGCATACCGGTGGGCTGAATTTTAATTCCACATTCAATATCTCGGATAAACTGACTCTTGATGCTATGTTGAATTACAACCTCGTAATCTCTCCCAACTACCCGGATTATGGTTATCATCCGTCAAATTTTATGTATTCCATTGTAGAATGGATGGGAGACGATGTGGATGTGAGAGAACTGAAAACGCATCAGTGGGTTCCGGGAATGGAAGGCTACAAGCAGGCAAATTATAATTATGCATGGTATAATAATCCATATTTTGCACTCGAGCAGGGGAAGCATAAGAATAGAAATAATGTAACTACGGGACAGGTCCGGCTTAATTATCAATTGCTCCCCGGATTAAGTCTCATGGGGCGTGCCTCTTTACGCTCTAACCGTAATCTTCAAGAGAATATGATCCCCAAATCATACATGAATTACGGAGACTCTCGTGAAGGTGATTACAAGGTTTGGAACATAAGTCAGGACAATGTAGATGCAGACGCCTTAGTAACATACACGAAAAACTTTTTGAGTGATATTAACTTGACCACTAATTTAGGTAGCTCACTCTTTTATCGTAACTATCGGAATGACTATGCGTCTACGGACGGATTGAATGTACCGGGTGTTTATTCTCTCAATAACTCTACCGGTTCAATTATTACCTATAATTCTGCTAATCCGTTGTGGGGTTCACGAAGCGAGAAAGAAATTAAGAGTGTGTACGCTTCGGTGAATTTAGATTTGTCAAAATATGCATATCTTACCATAACCGGGCGTAATGACTGGGCTTCATCCATTGCAGCTGGTAATAATTCTTATTTTTACCCATCTATCGCATTTAGTACATTGGTTTCCAATTATGCCAAATTACCAGAAGCAATCGATTATCTCAAATTGTTAGGGTCCTGGGCGACAGTTTCCAGCGATTTAGATCCTTATCAGATACAGCAAGTGTATAGCAAAGATGCCTCATGGGGTAGCAACACGGTTGTTAGTTATCCCTCGGCATTGGTTAATGCCAATATTAAACCTCAAAAAACGTCACAGCTAGAAATGGGGTTTTCTATGTCCTTGTTGAATCGGATTTCTGTAGATTTTAGCTATTATCGTTCTTTGGATACCAATCAGATTCTTGATATGTTGATTTCACAGGCATCCGGTTTTAATACCCGAAAAATCAATGGGAATACCTACACAACAAACGGACTGGAAGTAATACTCGGAGTGAAGGCTATACGAAAAAAGGATTTTACGTGGGATTTTAATCTGAATGCCAGTCATAGCGTGAAAAAACTGACTGATATTTATGGAGGTGAGGCCTATTTTGGAAATTTGAAGAAGGGTGACCGTGCCGACGCTTATTATGCTACTGTGTGGCAGCGCGATCCGGAAGGCAAGGTCGTCGTTGATGCTAATGGGCAGCCCCAAAAAGATCCGTATGCCCGAAATGTTGGTCACCTCGAACCCAATATGAGACTTGGTATGCAAAATACATTCAAATACAAAGAATTTACGTTGGCTTTAAACCTGAATGCTGCACTCGGTGGACTCATTTATTCCCAGTTGAGTCCAAAGCTATGGTGGGGAGGCAAACATCCCAACTCTACGAAGTATAGAGACCAGGAATACGCCACAGGAGCCCCTGTGTATGTGCCTGATGCTGTGAAAACCGTAAGTGGAAGTGTTACGTATGATGTCCATGGAAACATTGTCTCGGATACTCGTGTGTTTGAGAAATTCACATCTGCGGTAGACTGGCAGTCTTGGTGTCAAAACTATCCTTATCGTGCTGTAGTTACAGATGGCATGGACAAATTTTTTGCCAATACGTTTAGCCGAACTTATCTGAAAGTACGCGAACTTAGCCTTAGTTATGATTTTAAAAGGATATTACCTACCCAATCTGTAGTTAAAGCGCTTACGGCGACCTTATTTTGTAATAATCTGGCACTTTGGTCCAAGGCTCCCTGGATAGACCCGGATATAAATGGAGATACAGGTAGTAATAATGGAGCCTCGGATCCCACAGCAAGATATATTGGTCTAGGCGTAAATATGAAATTTTAATGAAGATAAAATAATGTGGGACGAAGCTTGATGGTCATTCAATTATTTAAGACAATGATTAAAAAAAATCAGGTAAGTCTCATACCACCTAACAGTAAGAATTAAATCGTATGAAAACCAGAATAATAGTATACATGTTTGCTGTCATTGCAACATTAAGTTCTTGTGAGAGTTTCAATAATATAAACAATAACCCGAATAGTCCTTCCGTAGTTTCTCCAAAACTCCTTTTACCCAATATTTGTGAAGATGTATTTACTCGGGAAATAGATGGAATGTACGCTGATAAGGAGGTTGTACAAACCGACGGGCATAATGCTGAGCAGTTTTATGAGTGGACAACAGGGAGTTTTGATGTTTATAATTCGGGCTTGTTGCAAGTGACTAAGATGAAACAGGAAGCAGACAGAACCGGCGCGTCTGTTTATGATGGATTGTATCACTTTTTTCGTGCATATTATTTTTATAATCTGACATTGAAGTTTGGAGATATTCCATACTCGGATGCCCTTAAAGGTGAAAGCAGCGGTGATTTTACTCCTAAGTATGATAGTCAGGAGGCTGTTTTTGACGGGGTTTTGACTGAGTTGAGCATGGCAGATTCTTTATTTGCATCTACAAAAGATCTCATTGGCGGTGATATAATATACAATGGGGATGCTTCCCAATGGAGGCGTCTTGCCAATTCTTTTCACCTGAAAGTTCTGATGACATTGTCTCACAAAAATACGGTCGGTAGCCATAATATAAAAAAGGAGTTTCAGAAAATTGTTTCACTTCCTCTCATGGAGAGTAATGCCGATAACGGTCAACTGGTGTATTTGGATCAGGAAGGAAATAGATATCCTGAATTTAATGCCCAGTGGTCTGGCTTCTATATGGATAAAACTTTTGTAGACCGGATGTCTGAACGTAAGGATCCCCGCTTATTCTTATTTGCCTTGCCCACGAATGAAGCCGCAAATGCGGGTAAGGCTGTTACAGACTTTACTGCTTATGCCGGAGGAGATCCTACAGTCCCGTATGGAGAGAACAAAAATCTTGTGGGTGCTGGTAAAATATCACAGATAAATTCCCGTTATCGGACTATACCGACAGGAGAACCAACGATGTTGATGGGGTACGCTGAATTGCAGCAGATACTGGCCGAAGCGGTAGTAAGAGGGTGGATAAGCGGAAATGCACTGTCATATTATGAGGAAGGAATAAAAGCTTCATTTGATTTTTATCATAGTTACTCTGGGAGTTATTCACAATATGTTACTTCCTCAGATGCTGAGAAATATATTCAAGGAGACAATGTGAAGATGCTTGATACCATGAGTGACGAAAAGAAAATTGAACTTATTATATTTCAAAAGTATTGTGTAAGTTTCTTTCAGGGAGGCTGGTCGCCGTTCTTTGAAAATCTACGTACAGGATATCCCTCGTTTGCTCATCTCGCCGAAAACAGTATTCCTTATCGTTGGATGTACTCTGATTCTGAAAATAAATACAATGCTGATCATGTGGAAGCGGCGGTAGCAAGTCAGTTCGGTGCGAACAACGATAAAATTACAGCAAAACCATGGTGGTTGAAAGATTGATAAAGCATTAAAAACTAAAATATCGATGAAATTGAAAACGTTATTTGTAAAATTGTTTTGTTTGTTGGTGTTGTCGCCATTTCTGTTGAAAGCCCAACAAAAAGTTGTAATTATTACTGTAGATGGCTATCGCTGGCAGGAACTTTTTGGTGGTGCGGACACAGCTCTGATTAACAATAAAAAGTTTGGGAGTGTGAATATGATGAAAGCTGCTTATTGGGCTGAGTCAGCAGAGTCTCGTCGGGATCTTCTCATGCCCTTCACTTGGAACTTTATTGCGAAAAATGGACTGCTTATCGGTGATCGCAACAAAGGATGTACAATGGATGTCACCAATAAAATGTGGTTCTCTTATCCGGGTTATAACGAAGATTTATGTGGCTATGCCGATGATGAGAATATTCATAATAATGATGCAATTCCGAATCCGAATGTCAGTGTATTAGAGGTGGCTAATAACTCTAAGGAATATAAAAACTCTGTTTTGATTTTTGGAAGCTGGGCTAGATTTATAGATATATTTAATGAAAAACGCAGTGGACTTGAGGTAAATGCGAATTATCGTCATGCGTTGTCAAAAAAGCCTACCGAAAGAGAATTGTTTCTTAACTCTCTCACAGAACGAACTCCCAAATATTGGGAGCATGAGCGGTTTGACTTTCTTACTCATGAATATGCTTTGGAAGCGATGAAGTCACGCCATCCTAAGGTTTTATTTATTGGCTATGGAGACACGGATGAATGGGCACATGCTGGAAATTACCGTCTTTATCTTAATGCGGCTCACTATACCGACGACTTTATAAAAGAATTATGGGAATATGCTCAGAGTGACCCCTTTTATAAAGATCAGACCACGTTTATTGTGACATGCGATCATGGACGTGGTGATGTGGAAGAGTCTTCCTGGTGTGGACATGGCGGAGATGTTCCCCATTCTTCTCAAACCTGGCTGATGGCTTTTGGAAAAGGTATACCGGCAAAGGGGATATTAACATCGGGTACCTACTTCAACAATCAAATAGCTCCGACCATTGCTAAAATATTAGGGGTAGAATTCGGCTCCAAAGAACATAAAATGGGTAGTCCTATAAAATTTTAAGATGAATTTTATCAATTACGCATGCAGTAGAATGCGAATAGGTCGTATTTAATTTAGATACGCTTTTGATGTGTTTGTTATAACAAAGCTTGGACTTCTGGAAGTTCAAGCTTTGTGTTTTTAGTATTTGATTTCTAAAATTCGCTATAACAGAACTAAGTTAGTCTTGCTTTTCCGAAGATGAATTATTGCCGTTTTCTACATTTCCATGTGGAATATTTCTACACCTTCCACAAAGTTTCCACACGGTGTGGAATTGTGTATTTGTTTGTAAATAGTCTGTCTTTTAGTGGTTTATGGTTTGTTTCGCATGTCTGGCATAGAAGTTGCCTTATTTAATGTGAACACAAACTACAAGTATAAGCCGTGATGGCTGACAAAACAAGCACAATAGAATTTCGGAAAGCGAATCTTAAGCGTTCTCCCTCTATTAATTAGCACAAGTATTTTTGGATCTACCATATTTACCTTGACTATTTAGGTAAATATGGTTTTTTTATTTGTCGGGTTATCGGATGAATTTCCCTGTTCGGGAAAAGGAAACCACGACATTGAAGCCTTCATTCGACGCAAAGCATATCTTCCTTGACCTTTCAGTCAACGCAACTTGTTGAATTGTCCTTGAATAGTCGCTGTCGGCTACTTCTTTCCCTTATTATAGATAACGGATAAAAGACCATTTCTTCTTATTGAGTAAATAGTCTGCGTTGTTTTGATTTAAATATGCTTCCCGCTCAAATGAAATGTTGTAATATCCTTTCATTAAATTTTTTGCCCTGAAACTCTCATATATCCATTCTGTGATATATATCAGGTAAAAAAACACATAGCCTAGTTCCTTCATCTGGCTAGTATGTATCTTTTCATGGTTGAGGCTTTCTTCCGCCAAAGGCATACACTCTCTTCTGACCAATAATATCCCGAAAAGGTTTATGGCCTGAAATCCCTTAACGGGGAGAAGCTTGTTGCTGATTATGACCATCGGGTTCTGTTGGATGTAAGTTTTGATAGGACAAATGTAATTTTATTTTGATGATAAGCACTCAGGGAGCCATGTTTAATTTCTACTTAGTTTCGAATACAAAGCTCAATTGATTTAAGAAAGTTACATGTCGATGAATTTTAATCATTCATTTATTTTCTTACTTTTGTATTGTATTTCGGGCAGGAAAATAAAGTATTAATCTCTTAGCATTCTGATAGCAATGGAACGTCTAAAATCTGTATTAGCAGACAAAATTATTGATATATCGTCAGAAAACGATGCGTCGACCAAAACCTTACTGGATAAGGTGAACCGTTTCCGGGACTTTTCGTTTGCTTGTGAAGCATTGATGCGTAAATATCCGGATATCGAGAATGAATTGATTCGGATGATTGATTCGGATGATTTTGATACCCGTGCTGCCTCAGCAAGAGTAAATAAAGTGATTAGTGATGCCGAAAGTGGCATTCCGTATGTTTATCCATCGCAGGAGATTCAGAAAGAGGAAAATCATGAAGTTGTACCTGAAGCTGTAATCTCTGTACCCAAACCGGATTTGGTTATTCTGGAGCCGGCTTCAGATGATGATTTGCCTTTTCATCTCGATGCATCTGTACAAGGCGATGTAAAAACAGAGGAGCCGCAGGTGGTCGATGAAGATTATCATCCCGAAACAACAGCATTTCCCGAAGCAGAAGGCCATGCAGAAGATAGTGTTGCGTCTTCCGCTTATAAAAATAAAGAAGATTTGGATTTTGAATATGCGACAGCCAATCCATCCGCGAAACGTACCAAACAGATTGTCTTGGTTGCCGTTTCCGTTATTGGAGCAGTTTTGTTGTGTATTCTGATATTCAAATTTTGGAAAATTGCGCTTATTCTAGTGGCTATTGTATTGTTGGCCGGCGTAGCTTTCTGGTTTTTGACCAATAAAAAAAATAATTCAGATACAGAATGATTTACCATTCCCATTATCAGCTAAAAGAGTTAAACGCCTTTCGAACGGAAGCTTATGCTAAATTATATTGCGAGCCGCAAAGTATCGAAGAAATCCGTCAAGTGATTTTAGATTATCCCGACGAGAAAAAATTGATTGTTGGCGCCGGATGTAATATGTTCTTCACTGAAGATTTTGACGGTCTTGTGTTGAAACCCAACTTGAAAGGTTTTCGCGAAGTTGCTGATGAGGAAGATTCCGTAACCATAGAGGTTATGGCATCGGAGGACTGGGATAACTTTGTCGGATATTGTGTCTCCAACGGCTATGCCGGACTGGAGAATTTGTCGTATATCCCGGGCAGCGTAGGTGCTGCACCCATTCAGAATATAGGAGCATACGGAGCTGAGGTGAAAGATTGCCTGCAGGAAGTGATTGCTTTGGATATCTACACAGGAGAATCATTCTCTTTTTCAAACAGCGAATGTGAGTTTGGATATAGGGAAAGCATGTTTAAAAAGACTCGCCGTTACATTGTTATTTCAGTTGTTTTCAAACTTTCCACCTGTTTCCGGTATCAGGAAAAATACGTGGATTTAAACCGGGAGCTTGCAGAAATAGACGAACCAACTCTTCAGGAAGTACGCGATGCCGTAATTCGGGTTCGAAAACGAAAGCTGCCCGATCATCGGGAGTTGCCTAATTGCGGAAGTTTTTTCAAAAACCCTTATATATCTACAGAAAAGGTACGCGAACTGAAGGCTCGTTTTGATACGATTCCGCTTTACCCTGTTCAGGAGGGACTTCTAAAAACGTCAGCAGCATTTCTGATTGATAAAGCGGGCTTTAAAGGAGTGCGTGACGGCAATATGGGAACCTATCCTAATCAACCCTTGATTCTGGTCAATTACGGTTCTGCCGATGGAAAAGAAATTGTTCGTTTTATGGAAAAAATCCGACACGAGGTAGAGGTTGTCTTTGGAGTTCGTCTCGAACCTGAAGTCTGGATCTTTTAACGTTTTTCTTCTATCTGCAACAAGTCAAATTGGATAATATTTAATTAATTATATGTCATCTTTTATTATTGAAGGCGGATGCCGTCTTCAGGGAGAAATAACTCCTCAAGGAGCTAAGAATGAAGCTTTACAGGTTATCTGTGCTGTTTTATTGACCGATAAGGAAGTGGTTATTGAAAACATACCGAATATTCTGGATGTAAATAATCTGATATCCTTGCTTGGGGATATGGGAGTACAAATAAAGAAAATAGCGGAAGATACCTGGTCGTTTTGCGCAGAGAGTGTCAATCTTGATTATTTGCAGACTCCTGATTTCCTGAAAAAAAGTGCTTCGCTAAGAGGTTCGGTTATGATTATCGGCCCTTTGGTTGCTCGTTTTGGTATTGCATTGCTGCCAAAACCCGGAGGAGATAAGATTGGACGTCGCCGTCTGGATACACACTTTGTCGGAATTCAAAAACTGGGAGCTGATTTCGATTACGACGAAAAACGGCAGCTTTACTCCATTACTGCAAACAAACTGAGAGGTACTTATATGCTTCTGGATGAGGCTTCGGTAACGGGAACGGCTAATATTGTCATGACGGCTGTACTGGCTGAAGGACAGACTACGATTTATAATGCGGCATGTGAACCCTATATTCAGCAACTTTGCAAGATGCTGATTCAGATGGGCGCCGAAATTGAAGGAGTTGGTTCGAATCTGTTGCGTATTGAAGGCGTTAAATCATTGAATGGAGCTAAGCATCGTATCCTTCCCGATATGATTGAAATTGGTAGTTTTATTGGAATGGCTGCTATGACCGGTTCGGAGATTACGATCAAAGATGTGTCGTACGACAATCTTGGAAATATTCCGGATACATTCCGTCGTCTGGGTATTCAACTCGAAAGAAACGGAGATGATATATTTGTTCCCAAACAAGACTCCTATACCATCGATACGTTCATCGATGGCTCTATCCTGACAATAGCCGATGCTCCATGGCCGGGTTTGACTCCTGACTTAATCAGTGTGCTCTTAGTTGTGGCCACTCAGGCGCAAGGAAGTGTATTGATTCATCAGAAAATGTTTGAGAGTCGTTTGTTTTTTGTAGATAAACTGATTGATATGGGTGCGCAGATTATCTTGTGTGATCCCCATCGTGCAACAGTGATTGGCACCGGACGTCGGGCAATGCGTGCCACGACGATGACCTCTCCTGATATCCGTGCAGGTATTGCCTTGCTCATCGCAGCAATGTGTGCTGACGGAAAAAGTACCATTAACAATATCGAACAAATCGACAGAGGGTATGAAAATATTGACATTCGTCTGAATAAGATTGGTGCCAATATATTGCGTATCAACTAATTTGTTTGTTCTTCAAAATATAAGAAATGAGCTTCGTGTTCAGGATACATAAAACGGTGTGGCTATGATTCACTTTTTTAATCCCGGACACGAAGCTGCCGTTTTAAACGGTTCGCCATACTATCATGCTCCGGCAAATGTGTTGGTTATGCAGTGCGATTTGGCTTTTCTTCCGGCCTGGTATGCAGGTGAAGGCGATATTGTTCTGACAGAAAATGCTCTTCCCGAGGAATTTCTGCACTATTATCATGACCTGGCGGACTGGAAGGTGGCTGCCATACAGCAAAACAATTGGAGGCATGATCTCGTTTCTTCAACAGAGCTTGCTTTATGGGGTGTGTCTCCGCAAGGCATTCATTTATTTGAAAAGATAAATGAAACTTTCGGCTCTAGTTTCGTCCTGCCCGTATGGGATGCCCGTATAGTCGGCTTTTCTCATCGGGAAAAAGCCCGAAGTTATCTTTTGCAGCTTTCGCAAAAATATTCTTTTATCCCTGACTATTTAATTCCTGAATTTTATACTTCTCTTGACGCGATTGAGAAATTGCTGAATACACACCCCGGCGTTCGCTTTCTGGCAAAGGCTCCTTTCTCTTCTTCCGGAAGAGGGCTGCTTTGGCTTCCTGAAGATGTCCTGACCCAGACCGAAAGACAAATCCTTCATGGTTTTATCCGGAGACAAGGTGCTGTGTCGGTCGAGTATGTATTGAAAAGAAAATGTGATTTTGCAATGGAGTTTTTTTGTGATGGAAAAGACGATTGTCGTTTCATCGGTTATTCCTTGTTTGATACCTCTTCGAAAGGAAATTATACAGGCAATCGGATTCTTTCGCAGGAAACCATTTTTCAACATCTTTCTTCCCGTATTCCTTTGGAACAACTCGAGGGGATAAAACAATCTTTTCTGGAATTCTTTTCTGAAGATATCTCTTCATTTTATAAGGGGTATGTGGGAGTAGACATGATGATCTATGATGATCATGGAACAGAGTGTCTGCATCCTTGCGTAGAGATTAATCTGCGATCCAATATGGGCATGTTGTGTATAGAGCTGCAACGAAAATATATTCATCCTGATGCTCAGGGGATTTTTCAGGTCGAATATGCCGGAGCATTGCCTGCTGCTTGGGAAAATCATCAGGCCGATAAAGAAAAGAATCCTCCGGTTTTTCTTGACGGAAAAATGTATTCAGGGTATTTCCCCTTATGCCCGGTCACTCCGGAAAGCCATTACAGGGCATATATCCTTCTAAAACCTTGATTATTCTTCTTTTTCTTTCAGTTCTTCTCCGTTTACGCGGGCATCTACTCCCCACATCAGTTTTTCTCTCAATGTCCGAAAAAATGTATGTTCTTTCCTTTTTATTAATTCCAGGGTGAAATCAGCTTTCCGTATACGGATACTGTTTGCTGAGTCTAATACGGTGGATCGCCCGTCTATAGAGGCTAGGAAATGGTTGTTCCGGCTTTCTATTGTCAATCGTAATTCGCTGTTGGCACTCACTACCAAGGGGCGCACATTCAGGCTGTGTGGAGCGATAGGTACCAATATAATGGAATCGGTATCGGGAGCCATAATCGGGCCGCCAACACTTAAGGAATAGGCCGTGGAACCGGTAGGAGTTGAGATGATTAATCCGTCGGATTGGTACGAGTTCAGGTATTCGCCATTGATCTCGGCATGAATCGTGAGCATTGCCGCCGTATCTTGTTTCAGTATGGCTATTTCGTTCAACGCATTTTTATTTCCGCAGCAAGTACCGTTTTCACAGCTTAATTCAATGAGCATGCGTTTTTCGATTTTATAATCGCCGGCCAGAATTTCGCGCAATGTGTTCAGCAGATCTTTTTCGTTTGTTTCTGCAAGAAATCCCAGTCTGCCTGTATTGATACCC
The DNA here is from genome assembly GCA_047605645.1 of Dysgonamonadaceae bacterium. Taxonomy (GTDB): domain Bacteria; phylum Bacteroidota; class Bacteroidia; order Bacteroidales; family Dysgonomonadaceae; genus UBA1309. The sequence continues at coordinate 75,980 of JASGFJ010000023.1, forward strand.
AAAATAGGAATCTGTCTGTCCCCGATAAAGGAGGCTGTTTTAAGGAAGGTTCCGTCGCCTCCGATGCTGATAGCCAAATCGAGTTGTGTGCTTTCTTCTATGAATTTTACAGGCTGGATTTTATCAGCAAAGTTTGCTTCGATGAATGCATTAAAATCCGGATGAATATAGATATCCACCTGTTGCTCATTTAGAATGCTTAAAATATTGGCAATCTGTTCTTTTGACTGATGTCTTTTGCCGAACAGTCCAATTTTTATGAAACGTTTATCTGTGGTCATATTAAAAATACTGTTTCATTTACGGATTGGTTTACTATCCGGTTTTTACAACCGACAACAATCCTGTCCTGATTCTGAGGCTTGAAATAATCCTGCAAATTAAATTGGTTTATAGCAGGGTTTTTGCTCATTTCATATTACTTTTGTAATCTATTTCAGAATACAAAAATGGCAAAAAACTTTTAAAATTTTTTGTATTCTGCTGTTTTTTACCGGAAAGAATTAGAATTATAAGGTGTCGGAACAAATATGACGAAACTGAGTGTAAACATAAATAAAATTGCAACGCTTCGTAATGCCAGAGGCGGTAATGTCCCTAATGTTGTAAAAGTGGCTTTGGATTGTGAAACTTTCGGAGCCGAAGGAATTACGGTTCATCCTCGCCCGGATGAACGTCACATCCGATACCGCGATGTATATGACTTAAAATCCGTGATTGCAACCGAATTGAATATTGAAGGATATCCCAGTGATGAGTTTATCAAGCTGGTAAGTGCTGTTCGTCCGGCTCAGGTTACTCTGGTACCGGATGCTCCGGATGCCATTACGTCTAATTCGGGATGGAATACAATCGACAATCAGGCTTTTTTGTCTGACCTGATCGAAGGATTTACCTCAAAGGGTATCCGTACATCTATTTTTGTCGGTACCGATTTAGAGATGATTCGCGCAGCAGCGAAAACCGGAACAGACCGGGTGGAACTCTATACGGAACCTTATGCGGTAGGCTTTGCAAATAATCCGGAAGAAGCCGTTGCTCCCTTTGTGGAAGCAGCCCGTCTGGCAAAACGGTTAGGACTGGGAGTGAATGCCGGTCACGATTTGAATCTCGATAACCTGAATTTCCTTTGTGAAAATATTCCCTGGCTGGATGAAGTCTCCATCGGGCATGCACTGATAGCCGATGCTCTTTATCTGGGGTTGCAACAGGCAGTGCAGTCTTATAAAAAATGTTTAAAAGTGTCTGGACTTTAAGTTATTTGCATATCTTCGCTTAGAACCTTTTCGCATGGTTGGAAATTAATATGTGAATCAACTTTTTTATATGATTACTTCTAAAGAAAAATGGACAGGAATTGCGGGCACTGTTGGCGTACATGCTTTGGTGTTGCTCTTCTTGGTTCTCTATTATATAACACCTACATTAAGTCGCTCGAGCCAGGAGTTGGAGGGCGTTCCGGTTATGTTCGGCAATGTACCTGATGCCGGAGGAAATGACGAACCTTTAGGACGGGGTGAAACTGCATCTCCCAACGAAGAAAAAATAGCTTCTGCTCAACACAATACCACACAGGTAAATACCGCGGAAGCCTCCAAGCAGACCTCCTCACAGGTGCCGGAAAAAACGATGCCTGCCACAGCTCTCGAAAAAACGCAGCCCGTGAAAGCTACCGGACAAAGTGTCCATTCGCAGGATAACGAGCAGACTGTAGCGATGGCTGCAGCTAAAAAAGCTGCTGCAGAGAAAGCCCGGCAGGAGGCGGCAGCTACTGAAAAAGCCCGACGGGAAGCCGCAGAAGCGCAGCGTCAAGCACAGGAACAAGCGCAAAAATCGGAAGCTATCAAAAAACAGACATCCGGCTTGTTCGGAAATGGTACCGGAAGCGGAAGCAGAGGGGAAACCAGCGGAAAAGGAACTCAAGGAGTGCCTACCGGAAATGCCAGTCATGGCAAAACATCGGGTGTCGGTGGCCTTGGAACCTATGATTTAGGTGGACGTGGTGTTGGCGGTGGCGGATTGGTACAGCCTAACTACAATGTTGATGATTATGGCAAGGTGGTGATAGATATAATTGTCGACCCCAAAGGAAATGTGGTGGAAGCATCCATTGGTAAAGGTACCAATACTCCGAATGCAACTTTGCGCAGCGAAGCCTTAAAGGCTGCCCGCCGTACTAAATTTACGGCAGTAAATACGGCCGGCAATCAGAAGGGAACAATTACCTATAAGTTTAATTTAAGATAATAAATGGCCATGAAAGAAGTGTATGTTTTTTTTGTAACCGGATTTGAAGAAATTGAAGGATTAGGAACAGTAGATATTCTTCGACGTGGAGGGATCAATACCAAGACTGTCTCTCTGACCGGTGATAAAATTGTCGTAGGCAGTCATGAGATTCCGGTGGTCACAGACTTGCTTTTCGAGGACGTTGATTTCGGGAAAGCCGAACTGCTTGTCTTGCCCGGCGGTACAGTAAAGTATAACGACCATGAAGGCGTGAAAAGTGAAATTCTCGACTTCTTCAAAAAAGGAGAGAAGGTTGCTGCTATCTGTGCTTCACCCATGGTTCTCGGGGGCCTGGGGATATTAGAAGGGCGTAAAGCTGTCAGCTACCCCGGTTTTGAGGGATATCTGAAAGGGGCACAATTTGTAGATCAACCGGTGGTTGTGGATGGAAACGTCACAACAGGAAAAGGTCCCGGACTAACTTTTGACTTTGCGCTCAAACTGGTGGAGATAATAGCCGGTAAGGAGAAAAGCGACGAAGTAGCTAAAGGGCTCTTGCTGAAAAAATAAAATAGACTGAAAGAGAGAGTAAAACCTGCCGGGTGTGAAATATTTCGACGACCTCGGCAGGGTGTTTTTAATATCGTTTCTGTCGTGAAAGAATATTTCTTGTGTAGGCAGAAGAACTATCTACGGAATCAGTGTATCTGTTTTCTTATCTATTATTTGACAAACCGAAGCAGAAACCGTTTTTGATTATCTAACTTTTGCATGATAAAATATTTAGTAGGGAGCCTTATTTTTCAAGGAGGGTTATACTTCCTTTTGTAAAGGGGTACATGAATAAGTGTCTTTGTCTTAAAATTGGGAACCGATTCTAGCCTTTGTTTATCGCCCGCATCCCGCCCGAACCCCAGCCGCTAGTCCGTTAGGCACAATGTCATAAATAGAAATAAATAACGAAACAAATGAAACAATTATTAATTATCGTTCTATTAATACCAGTGATGATAAGTTGTGGGCAAACGGGATGTGATAAGCCTAACAAACGAGTAGATATTATAACAACTATTGATACATCTAAAGTTGTTATTTTGCCGTACGATTCAACTGATATTTGGGTTTTTAAAGCTTGTACACAAGCGGAATTGACAGATGAGGATTTTGAAACAATTGAAGTCCTTTTAAAAAAGTGTATTGATGATTATAACATTGAGCAAATGAAGAAATATGAAGAGATTTGTGAAAAATATCCCAATGACAAGTTTGATAAGTTTCATTTTGTCATTGATTTGACAAGATATCGAAGACAATGTATCGCCGTTAATAATCAGAAAGGAGAAAAAGAGGTGTGGATTAATTTTTTCTGTAGAGGTGGCTCAATAGGAGAGAGATGGAAAACAGGGATAATAATAGTGCACGATGGAGGAAACTGTTTTTTCAACTTGAAGATGAATCTAACAACAGAGGAATATTATGATTTTATGGTAAATGGAGAAGCCTGACAATAAAAATGCACAGTGCCTAACTCGCTCTGGACTCTGGCGGGGTGAAGCCGATCATTCATCTTGTATTGGTCACGCCTTCTTTTGTGTGGGTTGATAATTTATCTCCCGCAATGTCTGCCGTCAGCAACAAGCGACACGTTAGGCAAAAAAGTTGAAGAATAATTTGGATTTGTCTTAGATTTTTTTTGTTAATAAAAAAGTAAAGAGGGAAAAGAGCAAAAGCTGCCGGATGAGTAACAGATTGAAATATAGGCGAGGTTGAGAATTAATGAATGATGATTGGTGCGTATAACAATGGCGAGACGCAAATAGCAGGAATATGGGAAATTTGAAATATAGATGCGTATATGCACGCCCGTGATGGTAATGGGCAGGCTATATTTGGAATGATGAATGATGAATGATGAATGATGGTTGCGGATACCTACAGCGGTGATGCGTAGGGGCGAATTGAATTCGCCCGTAAAATAAAGGGTTGATGTTAGATAATGACAATTGTAGAGACGTACGATCGTGCGTCTAAAACAGCAACATCTGCCAGATGATTAGCCGATTTGATTATAGACAAAGCATTTCATTTCGCAATAACAACCTTCAAAAAAAAATAGTTAAAAAACTAAAACCAACAATATATCCCTTATCTATATCAATCACTACTAAATAGTCCTCATCTATCAGTCAAATACAGTCGGTGTTCCGACATTATTCTCTGAAAAATCACAAGATAGAATAGCTGAGTCCCCGTTCTGCTATTAAAATGAAAGAAAAAACCAGCTTGCGGGAAACCGTGATTTTACAAAACGCACTAACATATTTTAGCAATCGCAATATGAAATATAGGTAAAACTGGAGGTTGTTAATAAAATAAAACAAAGAGCGGAAGTGTGCCGCTTTTTCAAAAAGACTTTCTATTTTTGACTTCGATTTGGAACAATCCAATCGTAAACT
>JASGFJ010000024.1:0-79519 GCA_047605645.1 Dysgonamonadaceae bacterium
AAAATAATCATCAGAAAAACAAGATAATACGACATTATTTTATACTATATACTTACTTCCGAGCACTTTCTTTTATTCGAAAGAAAGGCATCTTGTATGCGTTTCGGAAGAGTCGTAACAGCAGGCTGACGCTTTGTGTCTAAGCCTGTCCCGTTTAGCCTTCACCCTGGTTGCGTTGCTGGCGAAATACGATTCTGTACTTGCCCGGTGTCATATTTGTTTGATTTTTAAAGAGTCGGTTGAAATAAGAAACATTGTCAAAGGAAAGCTCCATCGCGATTTCATGTATGGGCATATCGGTAGTGAGTAGCAGCAATTGAGCACGTTCAAGTTTCTTTAGGTTAATATATTTAACAGGGGTGTATTGGGTTTGATTTTTGAATAAACGGGTTAGATGATCCTCACTGGTGCAGGATATGTCTGCTAACTGATTCAGACTAATTGTATTTCTTATATTTTCGTGAATATATTGCAGGCATTTATAGACCCTGATATCCTTGTATTTTGATTTTAGAGTAGCTCCTCTCATAAATCTGGATATCAGAAAGGACAATATTCCCTGCGACTCTACAGCCATATAAGTCGGTATCTTTCTGTTGGCTGCCTGCGACTCTTTAAATCCCGGTGTATTGTCATACATCTGAGGATCTATATTCTTAAGTTGCCTGTTTGGATTTATCTCATAAAGCCTTTTTATTAACAGGATATCCAACTCTCCGGCTCCGATTTCAATCGGATACGAAAACTGTTCAAAGATGGATTCTTTATTGAATATTTCTTCATAGAAATGGATATAAAAGAGGGAAAACGGGCTGTCGCATTCGTCATCATGCAATGTAAAGGGAGGGATTAAATAGAGATTTCCCGGCTTGAGCAGATATCGCTTTTGTTTGATATAAGTCTGTGCGTGTCCTTCCACTACGTAATAAATCCGGGCAAATGGACTCTGGACATTTTTCCAGTTCCAGTTTGCATTTAGCTCCGAAAAACCGATGTTCAGGAGTGATAAAATAGGGTATTTAGGCAGATTATTCATAATTATGTTTCCTGAAAACGAAGTTAGCCTTATTTTGAGGGGTAAATATACTAAATTTATAATTACATATACGACAGGTGATGTCGGAAATGTATAAGTTATTTGTCGGAAAAATGGAAAGAATTCATTCCGGACTATTCTATATTTGTGAGATAACTTTCGTGTGAAATTATTATACCTTATATAAATCTGGAAAAACCGAACTATGACACAAAAAAGATTTCAGGGGCAATGGCCAAAGATTGGTATTCGCCCGACAATAGATGGCCGAATGGGTGGCGTAAGAGAATCTTTGGAAGTCCAAACCCTGAATATGGCCAGAAGTGTGGTTGATTTACTAACTTCTTCCTTAAAATATCCGGATGGTACGCCAGTAGAGTGTGTGCTTGCCGACTCGACGATAGGGCGGGTGCCCGAAAGTGCGGCTTGTGCAGAGAAATTCAGAAAAGAAGGGGTTGGCATCACCATCACCGTTACTCCTTGCTGGTGTTATGGCAGTGAGACGATGGATATGGAGCCTCACACCATCAAAGCAGTATGGGGATTTAATGGAACAGAACGTCCCGGCGCCGTATATCTTGCAGCAGTACTTGCAGCTCATGCACAAAAGGGGCTACCGGCCTTTGGCATATACGGGCATGATGTGCAGGATATCGGTACAACCGAAATACCCTCCGATGTAAGGGACAAGCTTTTGCGTTTCTCGCGTGCTGCATTGGCCGTATCTATCATGAAAGGAAAGTCTTATTTGTCTGTTGGTGCCGTATGCATGGGCATTGCCGGTTCCATCGTCAATACCGATTTCTTTGAAGATTACTTGGGCATGCGTTGCGAGGGAATTGACGAAGTTGAAATTATCCGTCGCATGACAGAAGGCATTTACGACAAAGAGGAATTCGAGCGGGCTTTGCAATGGACTAAGAAGAATTGCAAAGAAGGAGAGGATGTCACCAATCGTCCCGACTTAAAGAAAAGCAGTTCGGAGAAAGAAAAAGACTGGGAGTTTGTTGTCAAAATGGCGCTCATCGTGCGCGATCTGATGAATGGCAATCCCAAACTCAAAGAACTAGGCTTCGGCGAAGAGGCTTTGGGACACCATGCGATTGCCGCCGGATTTCAGGGGCAACGCCAATGGACCGACTTCTATCCCAATGGAGATTTTGCAGAGGCTTTACTGAATTCTTCTTTCGATTGGAACGGTATGCGTTCGCCCTATATTCTGGCAACAGAGAACGATGCTTTGAACGGCGCTGCGATGTTGTTCGGTTATCTGTTGACAAATACGGCTCAGGTTTTTGCAGATGTGAGAACGTATTGGAGCCCGGAGGCTGTAGAGCGTGTCACGGGGAAAAAACTCGACGGCGTTGCGGCTAAAGGCATGATCCATCTTATCAATTCCGGAGCAGCAACACTCGATGGAAGCGGTTGCCAGAAAGATGAAAACGGAAATCCCGTCATGAAGCCTTTCTGGGAAATAACCGGAGAAGAAGCGCAGGATTGTCTTGATGCGACAGCCTGGATTCCGGCCAACAGGGAATATTTCAGAGGCGGCGGTTTCTCCTCCAAATTTTTGACACGTGGCGGTATGCCATGTACAATGATGCGCTTGAATCTCGTGAAAGGGCTTGGCCCGGTTTTGCAGATTGCTGAAGGATGGACTGTCCATCCGGATCCTGAAATTCATCGGATACTCGATGAAAGAACCGATAGAGGGTGGCCTACCACCTGGTTTGTTCCCCGCTTAACAACAGATCCGAACTTTCAGGATGTTTATTCTGTGATGAATAACTGGGGAGCTAACCACGGAGCTATCAGTTGCGGACATATCGGAGCCGATCTCATTACCCTGGCTTCTATGTTACGAATCCCTGTTTGTATGCATAATGTAGATGCAGATAAAATCTATCGTCCATCCTGCTGGTCGGCATTTGGAATGGACAAGGAGAGTGCCGATTACAGAGCCTGCAATACCTACGGGCCTTTGTACAAAAAATAAATAGATTTGTAGTTGATATATTTGATAATGAAAAGAATAATGGCAGAGTGTATTTGTCTCTGCTATTATTCTTTAATAAAAAAAGGGTGTAGTTAGAAACAACAATCCGGGTAACAGCAGCGGAAGAAGAAAAAGAAGAACGGAAAGCAGCAAAAACCAAAAAGCCCGGATAATGACGAGGCTTTCTTTCCTTTCGGGAAATTCGTCCTGTATCGGTACTGAACCCTATTTACGGGATAAGAAATACAAAATTCGATTCTACTTGTTTACAAGAGGGGAGAAGTTAGGTTTGGAGCAATCCACCAAGGCGGAATGCAAGTCTGATTGCTTTTGAAATCGTTCGCAAATGGTAAAAAAACAAGTAGTACATCCGCTTTCATTAAAATCAGAATAGAACAATCGTGATAAATTCTCATTTATAAAAACAAAAAGCATAAGTACGATGATAGAAGAAAAATATATCGATGAATTCATCCGGCAGGCACACCGCGTAGGAAAAGAGCGCTTGCAATTGTGTAGCAGCGGGAATCTCTCCTGGCGTGTGGCGGACGATCTGGCATTGGTTTCAGGAACAGGCTCCTGGTTGCCTCGCCTCGAAAAAGAAAATGTAGCATTGTGTCGGATTACCACCGGAGTAAGAGAGGATGGACCGAAACCCTCCATGGAGAGTGTTTTTCATTTGGGGGTCATGAGAGCACGCAAAGATGTGAATGTCGTTTTGCATTTTCAGTCCCAATATGCCACCATTGTATCCTGCATGAAGAATAAACCCGGAAATTTCAATGTGGTGGCAGAAGTACCCTGCTATTGTGGCAGTGAAATTCCGGTGATTCCTTATTTTAGGCCTGGCTCTGCGGAATTGGCAGCCGCCGTGACTGAGGCGTTGAAAGAACACGATTGCGTCCTGATGAGCAAGCATGGGCAGGCCGTGTGCGGAAAGAATTTCGACGATGCTTTCCAAAAGGCCGTATTTTTTGAATTTGCCTGCAGCATTATTGTGCACGCCGGCGAAGGAAATTATTTGACACTCACGCCCCGCGAAATTGAAGACTTGAATGTGTATATTCTGGGCAAAGCCAAGTGATTATCAAGAGGCATTGTGTAAAATATTCAATCCGGGAATGAAAAATAGTGTCGTACCGATATAAATTTGTAAATTGTGATTTTTTACGGGAAACCTTAAACCTAAAATGTATTGATGAAAACGAATGCTATGTTTAAAGGCAAAAACGGACAAAACTATTTGTTCCCTTTCATATTGGTAACGAGTTTGTTTTTCTTGTGGGGATTTGCACATGCTTTATTAGATGTCCTGAATGCACATTTTCAGGAAATACTTCAAATATCGAAGGCTAAGTCGGCGCTAGTACAATTGTCCCTTTACGGCGGATATTTTGTGATGGGTATTCCGGCCGGATTGCTGATTAAAAGATATGGATACAAACGGGGCATCGTTTTTGGATTACTGGTTTTTGCCGTAGGATCTTTCTTGTTTTATCCGGCTACATTAATGAAGACATTCTCCCCTTTTCTGATTGCCCTCTTTGTGATTGCCTGCGGATTAACCTGTCTGGAGACAGCCGCTAATCCTTATACAACGGTGTTGGGGCCTAAACAATCGGGAGCCAGAAGAATCAATCTGGCGCAGTCTTTCAATGGATTGGGGTGGATTCTGGGGCCTTTAGTCGGCGGTATGTTTATATTTTCAGACGAAGGAGATCCTTTTGGCGATTTGGCTAAGCCTTATATTGGTATTGGCATCATTGTGTTGCTTATTGCCGTTCTGTTTATCCGAACCGATCTTCCTCAGATTGAAGCAGAAGATGAAGCCGTTGGCGACGAGAAAGCGGAGAGTAAGTATAAGTATTTATTAAAACATCCCTTGTTTATATTTGCGGTCATCGCCCAGTTCTTCTATGTGGCGGGACAAACAGGTATCGGCAGTTTTTTTATAAATTATGTCAGTGAAGTGCGTCCCGATATTACCCATCTTCAAGCCTCCCGCATGTTAGGATTCGGAGGAATGGGGATGTTTATGATTGGGCGGATTTCAGGGAGTTATATTATGAAGTTTTTTAATCCCAAGAAGTTGCTTGCTATTTATGCTGCTATAAATATCTTATTGATGGCTGTTGTGGTGATGGGATTGGGTATGAAATCCGTCATTTGTCTTTTTGCTTCTTATTTCTTTATGTCCATCATGTATCCCACTATTTTTGCAATAGGAATCAATGGCCTTAAAGAAAACACCGAAAAAGGCTCCTCTCTCATTGTGATGGCTGTTGCCGGTGGCGCCGTCGTTCCGATGTTAATGGGATATATTGCAGATATTTCTTCCATGACTACCGGTTTCATTGTTCCCCTGGTTTGTTTTATTGTTATTCTCGTGTTTGGACTGTCAAAATTGAGAAACTAAGCTTTCCCAAAGCATCTCTTAATCATTATCAGAACCTGCATGTTTTGTAGGTTAACTATCCTTATGTCAATTTTATAAGGGGTAGGCGTTGAATAATTTACTATATTTGCTTTAAAATTATCACAGAGCAGACTATCGGCTTATCAATTGGAACTTATACACCGGGAGGACTAAAATGAAATTGCTTAAAAAAATTCTCTTTGTTATTGGTTTATTTTTCTGTCTATCCTGTCAGATGTATTGTCAGGATTCTTTCCGGTTCAGGACTTTGTCTCTGAAGGGAGGGTTTACGTACGACGGGGTGCAGAATGTCGTGCAGGATGCTCATAAATTTATATGGATATTGCTCGAACGAGAAATATTGCGTTTTGATGGATATGATTACAAAAGGTATTCCTCGGATATCATTCAAAGCAATCTGAATTCGTTTGTCATATTCCGGCAAATGATATCCGATGAAAAGAAGAATATTTATCTGACCACGAATCAGGGAATATTTAGGTATGATATTTCAAAAGATAAGTTTGTTAAAGTAAGTAGTTTAGATATTTCTTTTCTGTATTTCGATAACAAAGGGCATTCCTGGGCAACAACATCCGGCAGTCGTTTCTATCGACTGGTAAACTCCCTCACAGATACCACCTCCTGCTATTTTAATAAAAAACAGTTGAAATTCATCACATCAAACAAAGTCTATAAAGACAAATTTTTCTTTGTCTCTAACTCCGAAAAAAGGATTTATTATATCGACTCGCATTCTCCCGATAAAGTCAATCTCTTTTGTCAATTGCCTTCCTCTTCTTATATTCTCAATATCTATCCGCAAAATAACTATTTGTGGGTGTTGACCCGTAAAGATGGGATTATTCAATTTGATATTTCCACCGGCAAGGAGCAAGGGCGTTTCGATTTTATTGCCGATTTGAATAATACTTTGCTCCGCGGGCTGTATGTCGATAAACGGAATAATCTATGGTTACCGACACAAAAAGGAGTGTATTATTTGAATACGCGCACAGGAATCCGCCAACTATTTACCCATAACCAATCTGAACCCTTCAGCCTGGTCAACAATTCTGTGTGGACAATATACGAGGATGATCGCCATAATTTATGGATTGGCACGTATGCCGGAGGGCTCTGTTATGTCAATTTTGACGACGATTTACACATCGCCACCTACACATCCTCACCCGAAGGACTCAACGCAACTCCTGTCAGCAGTTTTGCTCAGGACGGAGAAACCCTGTGGGTCGGCACAGAAGGAGGCGGTTTGAATTGTGTGAACCAGAGGACAAAGAAATTTACCTATTACCGTCATTCGGAGTCTGTAAACTCTTTGTCGTACGATCACATAAAATCACTCGCGCTCGATTCGTCAAAACGACTTTGGATTGCAACTTTCAGAGGAGGGCTGGATTGCCTGAATACCCGAACCGGGCAATTTACGCATTATCTTAAAAAAGGAAATGGACATAATTCATTATACAACAACGATCTGAGAAAAGTTGTGCTTGATGAAGATTCGGGCTTGTGGCTTGTTTATCAATACAATCGAATTGCTTTAACTTATTTCGAATTCCGAACCAATCGCTTTATCCATTATTTTCAACCGAACGGTTCGTATATCATGGATATGGATAAAGATTCTTTTGGCAATGTTTGGTTCGTTACAAACGAAGGGCTGTTTAGCTTTAACCGGCAGACAAGGCTGTTTAAGAAATACCGGACAGCCAACAAAGAGGTGTTGTACGGTCAATCACTGTTTGTCGATAAAGAGAATAATATATGGATAGGTACCAATGGCAAAGGCTTGATAAAATATTCTCCACGGGAGAATAACTTCTATTTCTTCCGGGATATCCTGCACTACAATATCTCTTCCATTTATAGCATCTGTGCTGATAATGAAGGAGCATTGTGGCTGGGCACGGATAACGGATTGTTCCGGTTTCATCCGGCCGCTAAAACGTTTCAGTCTTTCGACGAGAAAGATGGTTTTCAGGGGCGCGTCTACTATCCGCTGGCTTCTTTAAAAGGCAAAGACGGGATCTTGTATCTGGGAGGGACAAATGGCTTTTCCATTGTTAACCCGACCGCCATCAACCTGAAAAAGATGACGCCCAATCCGATTATTTCGGAGTTTTATATCGATAATCAGGCTTCTCCCAAGCTAACCATCGGGGACGATGGAGCCAGAAAGTATGTATTGAGTTACAAGGAAGAAAACTTCGGATTCAAGTTTTCGTCTGATAATTATTTATATCCATCCAAGGTGATGTTTAAGTATCGTCTCAAAGGATACGACGATCGCTGGCTGGTGGTGGATGCATCCCACAGAACCGTGATGTATTCCAAAGTCCCATCGGGAACGTATTTTTTAGAAGTCAAGGTTGCCAATAGCGATGGCGTCTGGAATGACAAGGCTTTGTCGTTGAAGGTTGTTCGCAAACCGGCTCCCTGGGCTAGCTGGTATGCCTATCTGTTTTATATTTCGGCTATTGGTTATCTCATCTATCTGGTCTATTCCCATCTGAATGAACGGCGCAAACTGAAAATGCAGCTTATTGTGGAAGGATTGGAGCAGCAGAAGAAAGATGAGATTCATCAATCGCAAATCCGGTTGCTTACCAATATTTCCCACGAGTTTAAAACTCCTATTTCCCTTATCTTGGCCGCTATTGACTCGCTGAAAGATTCGGGTATCAAAGACTATTTCTATCGCATTTTGTACAACAATGCACATCGTCTGTTGAAACTGGTCAATGAGCTGATGGATTTGAAGAACATCGAGCATGACAAGATGAAGCTGGAGTTGGAACCTTTGAATATCAATGTGCTTATTTTTGATTTGTCCAACGATTTTCAGGGATATGCAACAAAACGGAGCATTCATTTCGAGGTGGTTTGTGATCCGGAATTACAGGGAGAATACTTTGCCGACAAGTCAATGATTGAAAAGATTGTGATGAATCTCCTGAACAATGCATTCAAATTTACCAAAGACGGAGGGACTATCGTACTCGAAACTTTCGCCTCAAAGAATGCATTTTCGACCGGTTATCAGCACAGCTTCTCCGTTTCTCAAGACCCTCTCACCGACAAATGTTTTATGATTGTCGTCCGGGATTCCGGTATTGGAATCACTCCCGAATCGTTGCATAAGGTGTTCGATAGATTCTATAAAAAGGATGTTGGCAACCAGACAGACATCGGAGGAACGGGTATCGGCTTGGCCTTGGTGAAAAGTCTGGTGCTGCTGCATAAAGGAGAAATCAGTATTCACAGCGAACGTCATCAGGGGACAGATGTGGTGGTGGCATTGCCTACCGATGTTGCTCTTTTCGAAGAAAAAGATTTTGCTACCGGAGAGAATACCCCGGGTTCCGTTTTAGATAATTTACTTATTGCCGGGGACAAGGCTATTGAATATATTGATGGAATGGGAGGAGTGATGCTTCCCGATAAAAAGCGGATTTTATTGGTAGAAGACAATACTGATCTCCGCATTCTGATCGCATCCTTTCTTTCTCACGATTTTGATATCCTCGAGGCTGCAAATGGGGTCGAGGCCTCCGATATTCTTTCCCGCAACGTGGTACATCTGGTTATCAGCGACATTATGATGCCCCTGAAGGATGGTGCTGCGCTCTGTGAAGAAATTAAATCGAATATAGATACCTCGCATATCCCGGTGATCCTCCTCACGGCAAAAACAAGTAAGGACGATCGCTTGAAAGGTGTCTCGCTGGGAGCCGACATGTATCTTGAAAAACCTGTCGATTTGAATTACTTATTGGTGACCGTAAAAAATATTTTTGAGCATCAGCGAAAACTACGGGATTATTATTCGAAGAACTTTTTTGCCGAAAGTGCTGAACTGGCTGCCAATGAACAGGACAATGCCTTTCTGAAGTCTTTCATCGATATTATTGATAAAAACCTGACACAACCCAACATTGATGTAAACTTTATTGCTTTTGAGATGTCGATGAGCAGAAGCAAGTTATACTCTAAAATTAAATCCTTAACAGATAAATCTATTGTTGAATTTATTCTCAATTACCGATTGCGCAAAGCTGCCCGTTTAATCCTGGAACAAAATATCTCGATGCTTCAGGTAATGGATAAGATTGGTATCAAAAGCCCATCTTACTTTACCAGTGCATTCAAAAAAGAATTTGGTGAGACTCCCACGGCATTTGCGGCGAGGCATAAGCGAAACAATGAAACCTGATTTCGGAATAGTGTTATTCTTTTCAGTTCTGAGGCAGAGTTGCTGCCCGTATGGCGAAAAACTGTCGAATGGATTCTTGTTTTGCTCATGTATTGATTTCAATCCGATTGCAATTGAGACGATTCGTTCTCTGGCTCTTTTTTATACCCTTCCGAACCGGCTTCTTGACTGAGAAAAATCACCTATGAAGTTATTGGTGTCTTACACGGTAGAGTAATAGTGTCTTACTCGGTAGAGTAATGGCGTCTTACATGGACGTATCCTTGCAGTTACGCGGGTCTGTCCGTGATGTTAATCTGTCATTTTCCCATTGTCGCGGATTATTAATAATATATTGGGTAATGCGTTGGTATTCATTCAGGTTGCGGATAATATGTTCCCAATAATTACGTTGCCACAATTTACCATGAAATGGCGGCCAATCATTTTGTTTCACCTCACGGATATAATTATTCGTTGTCATGGTTTTGAACCATTGTATGATGGCACGCAGGGGCGAACCTGTGTGTTCGCCCTGAATCGTGTGTTCATCCTGAATCGGGTGTTCGCCTGTGTGTTCGCCCCGAATATTTTCACCTGGATCATTTTTACCTGGGATGTTTTCACTCGGGATGGGTGCATCTGTAATGGGGCAGACACATAGGTCTGCCCCTACGGGGGATCCGGTGTTTTCGATGATGCAATGGAAATGGTTGGGCATGACCACCATGGCGTGGCATTTTATATCGTTGAATTTATTATTTAATTCGTAATACCAATGTTTAACCATCTCTCCTGCATCATTCAATATCATTTCGCCGTCTTTAATTTCGCCAAACAACCATTTCCGATTTTGTGTGCAAATTGTAATAAAATACAATCCTGCCTGCGAATAATCATATCCTTTCAATCGGATTGATTTACGATGATGTATGTCGGGGGTATAGGGCATTTTTATTTTATTTACGATTGCGGTGATGGAAATGTGGACAATATATCCCGATAGTTTAATAACGAATAAGGGATCCTTTGTTATAGGTTATAATTCTGCGTATGGAAATAGCATGACCTTTATGAAACACTATCTTCCCTATTATTTTCAAAAGTACTAAATATTTGATAAATAGTCTCTTTTCTTGTTTTATTTAGTTATTGCCAATTGCCATGTAGACTGTTTAACGATAAGAAATCTTCGAAAAGGCGATTTTCATTTACTTGCGAGGAGTTACATCAAACATTTTCTTACAAACAATTTGTTCGCAAGAAACTGGCTAGATCGTTTAAAGGTCTATATCTACAAAAAATAATCAGGGAAAAAATATAAAAGCGCAGAAAAAAGCGGGTATTCTTCTCTCAGCAGGTGTCTCTCTGCTGAGAGATGTTTTTTTTATTGGTGTGTTAATAAAACCCTTGAAATCATTCATCAATAGTAGGTTTAACTGAATTGAGCAATAAAAATGTCAATAACAGCAATCGTTAAATAGGGTTAACTGAAATACTCTCGATTATATTTGTAGTTCTTAACAAAGCTATTTAAACAAAGATAAAAGTTTCAATTGCTCTTATTTCGGTTTTAAGAAATAAGAAAACAGAATAAGTTAAGACCGGTAGCTAATCAAATTAATTAATTAAATCAATCCGCATTACCTATGATAAACATTAAATGACTGTACTAATTAAGCAAAACCATGAAAATAACACCTGAATCTCAACATTAATGAAAATGAATATGAGTTTATTGAAGACGAGAAAACAACGAGGTTATAAATCATTAATACTCGTATTATGCGCCCTTGGACTAGCTTGTACATTGGGTGCACAGAATGAAATACCTGCAGCAGGAGAGCAAGAACAGACAAAAGAGCTCCGCAAGAAGGTCGATGGTTTGTTGAAAAATCAAGAAGAAGAGACGCGTATCCAGTCTCTGAGCGTAGCTTCCGGAGAACGTTTTCTGCACCGGCCGGTATTTCAGATGGAAAGTACCTTTGATGGTATCCTGCCGGGGCTGGTTGTGACGCCGACAAGTGGCTATTCAACCCAACAATCCTCCATTACGTTGAGGGGACGCGACATCCTTGTCGTGGTAGATGGAATTCCCCGTTCCGATGCCAATATTCCTATTAGTCAGATTGAATCTGTTTCTGTTATTAAGGATGGTTTGGGGCTGAATGGAATGGGAATGACTTCCGGCAATGGAGTCGTTTATATCAAAACCAAAAGAGGAACAAATTCTGCCATGAAGATAGAGTTTACCGGGCAGTTAGCCTTTGCCCAGCAAATCTATCGTCCGAATTTCCTGAATTCTTATGAATATTCCAAATTACTGAATAAAGCGCTCAGCAACGATGGACTTCCTGCTATGTATTCGGATCAGGATATTGAACTTTATCGTACGGGAGCAAGTCCGTATACACATCCCAATGTTGATTGGTTTGATGTCATGACCCGTAAAACAGTGCCTATTCAGCAATATAATCTGAATATTTCGGGAGGAAACAAAATTGCCAGATATTTTGTCGGCCTGAATATGTATGACGAAGCCGGATTTTTGAGACAAGATAGCAAGGTGAATTCTTATAACACTCAAGAGAGTTTTGAGAAATATTCACTTCGTGCAAATACCGATGTCAACCTGACCTCAACGACACTGCTGAATGTCAGTCTCTTTGGCCAGATGTTTCGCGAAACAACTCCGGGTAATGGGGTTATGGGAGCAATCTATCCCGCCATGTATTATACACCGAACAATGCCTATCCCGTATTTAATCCTTCGTTCGATTTTGATGGAAAAGGGGCCGTTCAGACATTTGGAGGCGCGCCTAATTATACAAATAATATATATGCCATGTCGGTTTATTCGGGATACATTCTTTATCCGAAAACCGATTTTAACATTGATGTGACTTTGGAGCATAAGTTTAAAGATGCTCTGAAAGGTCTTTATGTAAGCGGAACTTATTCTTATAATTCTTCTTACCGGGAGTCACTTACGCGTAACAAGAAATTTAATGTGCATTATTATTGGAAAGACCCGGAGAGTGCGCAGCCTGACACAAAAAATAATTTTACACAACTTCAAAGTGCGGATACTCAGGCAAACAAATCTTCATATAGCCGTCAGAATCGGATGCAATATGCTCAGTTGTCGGCTGGATACGACTTTGCTATCAAAGAGAATGAATTCAAGACAAAGCTTTCTTATTTATACAATGACTATAACTTGCAGGGAACAAACTTGCCTCTTGAAAAGAAAGCTGTAAATCTAATGGCGGAATATGCTTTGTCTAAAAAATATATGGCAGAGTTGAATATGACTACCATGGGGCTGAATCTCCTGAAACCTGGAGAGAGGTGGGGAATTTTTCCGGCGTTAGGTTTAGGTTGGAATATCTACAAAGAGGATTGGTTTGCTGTGTCGAACATCGACAAACTGAAACTTCGGATGTCTTATGGTATAAGTGGTAATGACGGTACAGGTTCGTATTACAGAAAAGGGACAAAAACGCTTGAAAACTACTATTATACATATATGAAATATTATAATAAAAAAGCGAACGGAACTGTAACAGGAGCTTCTCCTGCCGGGAATGATATTTATACAGAAGCAGGTTTACCTTATCTCTCTAAATGGGAAAAAAACAAACGACTCAATATTGGTGTAGATATCAGTGCCTTCAATAACAAATTGGCCGGAACTGTTGAATTCTTCCATAATACTTATTCTGATATAATGCAGAAAGGGTTCAGAAGTTCAAATAGTATGCAGGGAGATTCGATTCCTAATGAAAATATAGGAAAATACAGACAGCATGGATTTGAAATTAGTTTAGATTATAAAACGAGTATAGATAAAGTAAATATTTATTTGAATGGGAATGCTACAGCTTACTGGACTAAATGCCTGTCAGATGGCGGATTTACATATCCGGAAGCATATATGGAGCAGGTGGGACGCCCGTATAATATGATTTTTGGGTATGTCGCAGATGGCTTTTTTCAAAGCCAGGAAGACATTGATGAATATACAAGCCGGATAAGGATCTCCGACTATATACCACAACGGGGAGATATTAAATATAAGGACATCAATGGAGATGGGGTTCTGGATGGAAAAGATATCAAAGCGATAGGGACAAAATCGCCGAGGATAGATTACGGATTTTATATCGGAGCAGAATGGAACGGACTCTCGATAAGTACTCAATGGTCAGGCGTAGCTAACAAAAGTATTATTTTAATGGATACACCTTTTGGCTATAATGATAAAAATGCGTTTGGGCAGGCTTTAGTTGAACATTTGGATCATTGGACTCCCGAGAATCCGAACGCCAAATATCCACGACTTTCCGCTGTTACCAATTCAAATAACGAAAGAAAGTCTACCTTTTGGTTGAAAAAAGGCGATTTCTTAAGATTGAAAAATATAGAATTGGCTTATGTGTTGCCTGCAAAATGGACTAACGGTGCACACCTGAAAAAGGTAAAGATATTTACAAATGCCTATAATCTGTTGACTTTTACTTGTTTGGATGGACGTGAACCGGATTTCCCATCTCTGATATATAATAAAGACGGAAAGGTGCCCAATGTGAAGGCTTTCAATTTAGGGTTAAATGTTCAATTCTAATAAAAGTGATGTATATGAAAAAGAATAAATATAAATCAATAATTCTAGGAGTTTGTCTACTTGGAAGCATGGGAATACCTTCATGCAGTTCATTCGAATCGGAACCTTTGGATTGGGTGACTGAGGATGTGGTGACAAACCCACAGGATTCTACGGCACAATATATAAAAGGATTGTTTTTCGCTATTTATGCACAGCTTCCCGATTTGCACAACCGTATTCAATCTTCTTATTTAGATGCAGCTACCGATGATGGCTTGCCGACAAAGGATAAAGGCGGTGCATCCAGTTTGAATAATTATCGGAATGGAGGTGTTTCCGCAGGAAATATTGCAGATCTGGACGGAGATGCATACGCAAAATGCTACATCGGAATCAAGCGGGCAAACCTCTTTATGCAGAAACTCGAAGGTTTTCCGAATTCATCGATTGGTATTACCGAAACAATTCGTAAAAATATGATTGCCGAAGCACGGGCTGTCAGAGCTTATTTCTATTTTGAGTTGATAAAAAGATGGGGAGGCGTACCGATTGTTTATGATAATGTTTATGACATGAACAGCAACATAGATATTCCCAGGAACACTTTTGATGAATGTGTCAATTACATTCTGAATGAAATCAGCCCGGATGTGCCAACCTCCTGTTATAATAATCTATACGATGCGTTTTCGTCGGCAGATGGAACAAATGACGGAATGTTCGGACGTTTCAATAAAGGAAGTATTCTTGGACTCATTTCCAGAATGAAGCTTTATCTGGCAAGTCCTCTTTATA
Organism: Dysgonamonadaceae bacterium; assembly: GCA_047605645.1. Taxonomy (GTDB): domain Bacteria; phylum Bacteroidota; class Bacteroidia; order Bacteroidales; family Dysgonomonadaceae; genus UBA1309. The sequence goes on from JASGFJ010000024.1 coordinate 15,069, forward strand.
ATACATCCAATGACCTGAGTAAATGGCAGCGAGCTGCCGATGCAGCAAAAAGAGTAATTGGTCTTGGTATTTATGAACTACATAGCAGCTTTGTGGATATGTTTGGACTGACATCCGCATTTCCCAGCAAAGAGATAATTATAGTCAAAGAGGCTGCGCTGAATACCACTGTTGAAACCAACAACAGTCCGTCCGGATACTACAATAGTGCGGTAAAATGTTACGGGTTGACAAGTCCCAGCCAGAACCTGGTAGATGCCTTTTTGACTCTGGATGGAAAAACCATTGATGATCCTACGGCAAAATATCCCTATAATCCGCAAGACCCTTATAAAAATAGAGATCCCCGTTTGACGAATACCATTTTCTATAACGGCTCAAAATGGTTGAATCGTGAAGTTCAAACCTTCGACGGAGGTTTGGATCGAAGTAAAAAGCCTGGTTTTTACTTTACGCTCACGGGATATTATTTAAGGAAGTTTTTATCCAAATCCGAAACTGCATCAAGTTTTGGATCCATTCGCCACCATAACTATATAATGCGCTATGCCGAAATTCTGTTGAATTATGCCGAGGCTATAAATGAGGTCAATGGGGATAAATCTGAAATCGAATCAGCCTTGATTCAAATAAGAAAACGGGCAGGAATTGAAGCCGGAACAGATCAAAGATACGGTTTGCCGACTATTTACACACAAAATGAAATGCGTAAAATAATCCGCAATGAACGGCGTATTGAATTAGCCTTTGAGGAGCATCGTTTCTGGGACATCAGAAGATGGAAAATTGCTGATAATGGGGATGCTGTCATGCTTAAAACTGTAAGAGGAGTGGTGATTACTCAGGCTACTGACGGAACGCTTTCTTACCAATACGTTGATGTGGCATCTTCCACATTCGATTCTAAAATGTATTCGTATCCTATACCCAGAGCAGAACTACAGGGAAATAGAAAATTGGAACAAAACCCTGGTTGGGATTATTAATTTCATAATATGCGTAACATGAAAAACATAGTAATATTCATAATGTTGATGCTCCTGACTGTTGGGGTGTCTGCGCAAATAACAATAAAAGGGGTTGTTACAACGACAACTCAAGAGCCATTGATCGGTGTTTCTGTAACTGAACTTGGAAATCCGACCAATAGTGCAATGACCGGACTTACCGGAAGTTTCACGCTTAAGGTTCAGAACAATAAATCCAAGATAATCGTAACATATATCGGTTTCACATCACAAACAATTCCGGTCTCTCCATCAATGAAGATTGTTATGGCAGAAGCGGACAATATACTCGGTGAAGTGGAGGTCGTTACCATGGGGTTTGGAACCAAAAGCAGGATTTCAAATGTAGCGGCTATTAGTCAGACTTCAGGTGCTGTCATTCGCCAAAGTCCGGCTGTAACGCTGCAGAGTGCAATGGCGGGACGTTTGCCGGGCTTATTCCAGGTTCAGGGAAGTGGCCAGCCGGGTTCTGATGGTGGTGAAGTTTTTATTCGTGGGGTTGCTACTTATGCCAATAAAGCATCTACCTCTCCTCTTATCCTGATAGATGACGTGGAATCCAGTATGTCAACGTTTTCCGCACTTTCACCCAATGAGGTGGAATCCATCAGTGTCCTGAAAGATGCCGGAAGTACAGCTATATTTGGTGTAAAGGGAGCCAATGGGGTTATTCTGGTAACCACTCGCCGAGGAAATAAAGGGCCGGCAAAGATTACCTTCAGAGCGGATGTCGGGCTACAGCAACCGACATATAAGAATAAGTTTCTGAATTCCTATGAAAGTTTGAAGCTATTGAAAGAGATGTACACTAACGATGAGGATTATAGTACAATCAATGCAAATGAACGCTTATTCAGCGATGAGGCACTGGAACATTTCCGGTTGGGAGACAAACCATACGAATACCCAAACGTAGATTGGTATAAATTAATGTTCAGAGATCTCTCTTTACAACAAAAATATTCCATGGATATTCAAGGTGGAACAGATAAGGTAAATTATTTTATCTCTTTAGGATATGTGGATCAGGGCGGTATTTTCAAAACCATAGAAAAAACGGCCGGCGATTTCAATAATAATTACTATCTGAGAAGATACAATCTGCGTTCGAATTTTGATTTTAAAATAACGAAAGATTTTCTTTTGAAAATCAACGCAAATGCGATTCTTTCCGAAATAAACGAACCCAACCTGCCCACACCCGGAGAATCCGGAGACTATAGTATTTTCAGAAGAATTCTAGGAGGAAAAAATACGCCCTGGAATTTTCCGGCCTACAATCCGGATGGCAGTTTTGGCGGATACACCGGGAATACGGTCAATCCGTTGGCGTTGTTGGCTCAGGGCGGTTACAACCGGAAATTTGACAACAACGTGAATGGAAATATTACCGGTGAGTATAACTTGGATGCAATAACTAAAGGTTTGAAGACTCGGGGTGTTTTGGCATTGACAAATACATGGGGGTTTAAGAGATCGTTAACACGAAGTAATTTTCTGACTTATCAATATTATGCCGATACCAATCAATATGTGCCGATAACTTATGGTTCATTGGATCAAATCTGGGCACTTCCTCAAATGACATCCAAATCAACGGATATCTCCCCATTCTTGAAAATAAACTCCCGTATCGATTTGATTTACAATCGGAAATTTGGAGGACACTCGTTTGGTGGTCTTGTGCTGGGCAACTGGTATACAAGCAGAACAGGAAAGGATACACCCGAAAATACAATTAGTTTATCCAGTCGTTTAAGCTACGATTACAATTCGCGTTATATCGTAGAATTGAGCGGTGCTTATAATGGTTCTGACCGTTTTGCAAAAAACAACCGTTTCGATTTCTTTCCCGCAGTTTCTCTAGGATGGAATCTGGCGGAAGAGCCTTATCTGAAAGCAACAGCAGAGCGGTTTAGGGTGGATATGTTTAAGTTGCGTGGATCTTATGGTGTCAGCGGTTCGGATGATATCGGCGATGTGTACGGCTACTTGGAGACTTATGAGCCCTCTTTGAATTATTTCTTTGGAGAAAATCCGAATAAAGTAAACGATATGGTTCTTAAGTCTATTGCAAATCCGAATGTGAGGTGGGAAACGGAGAAGAAGTTTAATATTGGTTTCGACATGCGGATGTTTAATAATCGTTTAGGTGCCACTTTGGATTATTTCTATAACAAACGGGAAGATATATTAAGTACAAGAAATTCAATCGTATATTATGCTGGGTACTTACCTTCCGTTTTGCCTAAAATGAATATCGGAAAAACAACCAATCAAGGTTTCGATGGAGAAGTATTTTGGAGTGATAAAGTTAATAAATTCTCCTATAGCCTAAAAGGTACATTCGGATATAGCAAGAATAAAATTGTAGATATGGATGAGGCTCCTTCCGAATATCTGTTAAGCATGCAGACCGGACGACCTATCGGTGCTATTTTTGGATATATAGCAGACGGGTTCTACAATACGCAAGATGAAATTAATAATGGTGCTTATGAGGCTTTGAGAAGTGTCAAGATTGGAGATGTCAGGTATAAAGATATTTCCGGTCCGAATGGTGTCCCGGATGGAATTATAGATGAATATGACAGAAAAGAAATCGGAAATTCCAGACCCAATTTTAACTATGGCCTTTCAGTCGGCTTTTCATACAAAAACATTGATTTCTCTACCTTGTTTCAAGGAGCCACAGGCGCTTATTTGTCTTGTGAGCAAATGCTAAGAATTGGAAGTACGCTCGGGCGTCCAATGCCATTACATCAAAAAAGATGGACACATTATGATTCCAGTGGCAGTAAGGTAACTGATGCAGCTCAATTGGCAGAAATGAATAAAAATGCGAAGTTTCCGATCCTTTCAGATGCTAATGGACACAATCAGGCCGGTTCTACATTCTGGCTACGATCAGCCAGTTATTTGAGATGGAAAACGCTTGAAATTGGATACAATATTCCCAAGAATGTTTCGAAGAAAGTAGGAGTGAGTTCTATCCGGATTTATGGAAGTGGTCAAAATTTATTGACTTTTAGTGATCTAAGCGATTATCAGGTGGATCCCGAGAGTTCTCGAGTTTCTTCAGCCGGCTCAACCACAGCCGGCAATACGATGGGTCCCATCGATACTTATCCACAACAACGAATCTATAATTTCGGATGTCAAATCGTATTTTAAAAGGAAAGAATATGAAAAAGATAATATATTTTATAGGAATTGTGTTCCTGACTTTTGCTTGTAAGGAAACATCAGAAGGGTTTCTGGATGCAGTAGGGCAAACGGCTCCCGATGTAGAAGGAGTGTTCGCTGACAGTCTTTACACGGTTCAGTTTCATACAGCTTTGTATCAGCAGTTGGGACGATGTGTGTCGGCACCGCATAGCGCTTCCAGTATGATCCAGGATTTTAAAGATTGCGAACAGGCAACCGATAACAGCCGCCATGCCTATTTTAATAAATCGGAATATACCTCAGCTTATGCAAAAGGGGATTTTACTCAAAATGGAATAAATGCCAATTTTAAACATTTCCTTACTACCTGGCAGGAAATGTACCAAAGTATTCAACGCTGCAATACCTTTCTGAAATACTACCAAAAGGCGCCCTTATCCGATGCAAAAAAGGAAAGTTTAGCCGGAGAAGCTCGCTTCTTGAGAGCATTCTACTATTTTCATTTGCTGCGGAACTATGGCGGAATTCCTTTATTGGGTGATAAAATCTTAGATCCATTTATAAATGAATATATTCCAAGAGGAACCTTCGAAGATTGTGTTCATTATATTGGCGATGAACTCAAAGAGGCCGTTAATTTCCTTCCTGCCGAACAAAATGGAATCGATTATGGACGCCCTACAAAGGGCAGTGCTTTAGGTATTCTGGCTAAACTCTATCAGTTGGCGGCCAGCCCATTGCACAACGGAGGCAATGTCGGAACCGGAGATAACCGTCCTTTGGTAGGCTATGAAGATTATCAGGAATCGCGTTGGCAGAAGGTCGTGGATGCCTGTGAACAATTGATTGCCTTGAATCAGTATGAATTAGTTGAGGACAATGCAACCAGAGCAGGATATGGATTTTATCTCGCCACCACAAAACGAGTCTCAAAAGAACGAATCTGGTTCTGGTTGACTACAAATGCTTATACCTATCCCAATAAACACCTTCTGCCTCCTACACGTGGAGGAAGTACAAGAGCCTATCCTTATCATGAATTGACGGAAGCTTTCCCTATGATTGACGGAAAGTCAATTTCGGAAAGTCCGTTGTATAATCAGGATAGTCCTTATGACAATCGCGATCCTCGTTTTGGATATACTATTCTTTATAATGGTTCTACCTGGATTAAAACGTTGAATGGGACAAAAGAACCGGTCTATACTTACCTGCAGACATCGACTGATAAAAATCAGGATGCTGTTTATGTGGGAACTCCAACAGGGTATTTCTTTAGAAAGAGTTGCAAAGAAGAATATTTGGGAGGAACTACAAATTCTGAGGCCAACGGACAAAGCTTTATCCGGTATGCAGACATCTTATTGACTTATGCCGAAGCACTGACGGAGCTGAATGTGAATGCAAACCGTACAATTATTGAAGAGCAACTGTTTAAAGTTCGGAAAAGAGCAGGTATTCAACCTGGCGATGATAACCGCTATGGTGTCGCTGAGAATCTCAATAAGGATAAAATGATTGAACTTATCCTGAATGAAAGGCGAATCGAATTTGTAAATGAATGCGGAAACTGGTTTTATGATTTGAAACGTCGCAAACTATTTGAAAAACTGAATGGACAATGGACCAGTGCAGCTGTCTGGACTAAATCAGGAGATAATATCTATACTTGGTCTGTACAACCCATTGAACAACATTTCTTTGATACTCCAAGGATGTATTTTAACGCGATACCTCAAAAAGAGATTAATTCTTCGGCGAATACCCTGATTCAAAATCCGGGCTGGAAATAATTTAAATGGAAATAGTGATGAAAAGAATATATAATATTTTATGTGTGGTATGGGTCATATCTGTGAGTGCTATCATATTGAGCAGTTGTAATGACTACGATCTGAAAGTTGATAACTCATTTTATGACAATGTGAAAATTGCTGTTGAAGGAACCAAGAATGATACATTGTATATGAATCTTGTTAATCAACAGCAGATTACCCTTGAAGTAGATCCGGAAGATCTGGTATTTGACATGCGGGCATTCACGTATACTTTGTCTGATACTACAGTTGTCAAAATAGATGCATCCGGAAATATTGTCCCTCTAAAAGTAGGAACAACAGAATTGACCCTCGTATTTCGTGCCAACAACAAATTGAGAACTTCTTGTAAAATAGATATCTGGCGAGATCTTGTTTATATTACACGTGTTATTGCACCGGATATCTCTATTAAGCTTACCGGAGGAGATTATGATCTTAAATCGAATGTGACTGTTGTTCCTTCCAATGCCGATAATCAGGTCCTTGCTTATGAATCTTTGACTCCGGGTATTCTGTCTGTCGATGCCAATGGTATTATTACTCCTCTGGCGGAAGGGCAGGGACAAGTGAAAATAACATCAACGGATGGAACGAATATTTCAGCTGTATGTAATGTCAATGTGGTACCGTCGGTCAAAGTGGCTGAGGTACAGATTCCTGCAAAATTGGATGGTGCTACGATGGGAGTTGGTCAAATTATCGATTTACCAAGTGTTGTTACTGTATTGCCTGCAAATGCAGATGAATTGACCTTAACTTATTCCGTTATTTCCGGTTCGAATGTGGTGTCTGTCGATACCAACGGAAAATTGACCGCACTAGCTGTCGGAACAGCAACAGTGCACATGGAAACAAAAGATGGAACAGGTATAGCTCATGATGTGAATCTGGTAGTGACAAACACAACTCTTTTCCAACGCGCTACCTGGGGAATTTCCACTATCACCGATACGAATTATGGAAATGCAACAGATGGTGCGACGGGGCTTCCTGAACATCTAATCGATAGCTCAACCACGACTTATCTGGCATTAGTGAAACCGGGTAAATCCTATGGTGCGGTGGGCATGCAGTCTAAGACGTTCCTTCCTGCATTTGTCATTGATATGAAGTATCCGCAAACATTTAATTATTTCACATGGCAACACCGAAGCAGTAACAATGCGAATTATTTGCGTGTATTTGCGGTAAATGTATATGGTAGCAATGATAATGAAAATTATACACAGCTAAATCTCGGAGGATATATTTGGATCCCGAATACAGCAGGCTATGTTGGATCTTCCTCCAAAAAGGATGAAGAAACATATAATCTGGAACTTCCTCAATCTACTTATCGCTATGTGAAAGTTGAATTGGCTGTCTGGAGTGATGTTTATAACAGTACGAATCCGGATTATCCGGGTACCGGTGCGACGACCGGTTCGACCATGCAAATGGCTGAATTCGGATTAGGAAATAAATAAATTCTCCTTCTTCTCTAGATTAGATAAAGACTACGGGGTGGTTAAATACCCGTAGTCTTGTTTGACAGTTTAGAACTATAACCCTTTTATTCAATCAAAAACAAAACACAATGAAAAAACTTTTACTCCTTTTTTTCCTGATCGGAGTTGTCGCAAAAGCACAAATTACAACTCCTTATCCCAATACGATTGTCTTAAAACAGATTAACGGAGCTGAAAAAGAACGCCTTCGTCTCTGCCAGGGACATAAGAAATACGACAGGCAACCCACCGGATTCTATGTAGAGGCAGGCAAAAAACTAAAAGTGAATGTCGAAATACAAACCCCTGCAGACAACAATACAATGCCGATACTGATTGTAGGAACTATGGGATTTAATGTAGACAACAGAAATACCGGGACACAGTATACTTTAACAAGCGGAACAAATGAAATTACCCCGACCGTTTCGGGCTTGATTTGGCTGAGTTTTACGACAAATGCCGCCGCTGAACCGAAAGGAGTTGCCCGGATCACATTTGCTGATGACAGTGAACAGGTTCGTGCTCCCATGTATGTGTATGGAGTTACCACTGACAGCGAAATGAATACAATGTTGGATACTTATAAGACTCCGGATGTGCTCTTTTACTCTGATTACGCAGTGGTGGTCGCAACAAGAGAAGCGGCGAGAACATACTACGGGGTGAAGAGAGAAGAGTGGTTGAATGCTATTCATACCCTTTTGGCGCTCGAAGATAAGGTCAGCGGGCTGAACAACAACGATGAAAATCCGTTGCACCATCGCCTTAAATCCGGTGAAATAAGGCACTTGCTGGTGCAGAATAGCTCTGCGAGTCCTCATGCTAATTCTGCCGGATACACCGGCTATCCCAGTGGAAGTATCTCACGATACCTGACCACTTTGGGGACCTCCTCCAACAACAGTTGGATGCTCGGACACGAACTGGGGCATCAACATCAGCAACCGGCATGGACAATTAATCAGGCAGGCGAATCCACCGTTAATATCTATTCATACGTGGTGGAACGCCATTTTGCGGGTCAATCATACAACCGGACTTCTGCAGAGCGCTGGCAGACCGCGCAGAATACTTATTTGAAATATCCGTTGACCAAGCGAATATACGATATGAATGATGATACCTTACAAGCCCTGGTCGGGTTTAACCGGGACGAGTTACGCTTTATGCCGTGGGAACAGTTACTGCTTCTCTTCGGGGATCAGTTCTATATCAACTTACATCGCGTGACACGTGAAGAAAAAGTGACAGGAGGCGAACCGGAGGAAAAACGGGCATATCTGATCTGGAAAGCATCGCAGGTGTCCGGATACGACCTGACGGAATTCTTCAATCAATGGGGAATCAGAGTCTCCGACGAACCATTGAAAGCTGACCTTCGCGCCCGGATAGCCAATGCTTTGGCTAAAGGAACGATTGTTCCCTTGCCTTACGATGTGGAAACCTGTTTGAAAATTACCGGACAAAACCGACCCGCTTGGGCTCCGCTGCCCTTGAAAGGGATTACAACCTCCGCTCCTGAGAATACATCTGTTTTTCTGGATCGTTCCCATTGGAAGATTGCTGCCAGCTATCAGGGGATTTCCGATAATGCCGTAGGAGGTACTGCCCCGGAGTTTATGATTGATGGAAACTCCGCGACCAGCTTTGTCTTTGTGAAACCCGGAAAAACATACGGCGGACTGACGGTGGATGAAAATGATGTCCCGTCTTTTACTGTCGATATGAAAACTCCTCATTCATTTAATTGTGTCAGTTATACCCATCGGACAGGAAATAAAACGGAATGGTTAAGAACCCGGCAACTCTCTGTTTACGGATCCAACGACAGTATCTCTTTTACTCCGTTGCTAGAACATTACGCGGTAGATTATACGAAAAATGCCAATGAATTACTTCTGAGTTTCAATGAAGCGACATACCGTTATGTACAGGTCGTTATTGAAGACTGGAACAAGGAAAGTGGTTCTACAATCCAGGTACAGGAATTTAATGTTGGAACCTATATTCCTGCAGAAATACTGCCCGATCCTCAACCGTTGAAATTCAATGTGGACGTGAAAGTTTCCGCTGACATTGTTTCCAGCCAGGAAGGGAAAAATTCGGTGAATGAAGATCACGATTTCACCATTGGCTTCTCAATGGTGCAGTCCGATTTGGAGCCTGTTGTGGTGGTGGAAGGAGACACAATCTCTCCGGCAAAAAATAACGATGGAACGTATAGCTTCACGGTGAAAGCGGTGAATCATCTGCAAGTAACTATCTCCGCAAAATCTTCCTCGGGAATAAAAGAACAGATGGATAGGGCACAACTAAGAATATATCCGAATCCCATAAAGGTCGGTCAGGCTTTTTATCTCAAATCGGAGCAACCTTTGGTAAAAGCGGAAATCTCCGTATTCGATATGGTGGGACAAAAAATAACCGGGAATACATTCTCGGGGAATTCTTGGGAGTATGTGTTGAATACTCCAGGCGTTTATCTGCTGCGATTGATTCATGATCAAGCGCTGTATACCACTAAATTGATAGTCGAATAGGCCATTGCTTTTTCTACGGCTTGATTTAGACTGTCAGGAGGCATCGAACTTACTTGATTTCTTAATCATTGTTGTGGTTGATGAAATAAAAAATTAGGCTTCATCTCATCTGGTTTCCTGATTTTACATCCTTTTCTTTCGGCGATGATAGCTCTCAACCTGCTTTGACTCGCAGGAGGGCAATCGCCGGAAGATAATGGAAAAGCTTTGGATTCCTTTATTCCGAATCGGCGACCTTGCTCACTGTTGAGAAAGGCGGAGTATTCCGGTTCCGGCTATTGAATTAAATTTTAGAACAGGACGCAGAAAAGAAGATAATGCTTGCTTATCTGATGCTTGAATGTGTTCTTCTTCGGTCATGCCGGAAGACAACCGGCCGGTTGCTCTAAGGCATAAGTAGCCTGAGAACAAGAACGAAATTTCGGATTTGGGGTTGCCCGCTATTTGTCTGACTTGCTTTAGCCCGAGTAGGTAATACTCTTTGATTGAATAACTAAATTGATAATCGGGGATTGATGCCCTGATATTATCCATTTCTAACGAACCGAAAAGAATGTTTAATTAAAATCTTATTATTATGAAAAAAATTACTTCTATCCTTTTTTGTACACTGTTTATGCTAAGCTTTGCTTTGCAGGTGAAAGCTGATGATGCCCCCGTTACCTTTTTTGATAGAACCGGTTGGACCATTGTGACGAATATCACCGGAGTAAGTGACAATGCAGTGGGTGGTAATGATCCGGTATATATTATTGATGGCAATGATGAGACTTCCTTTGTTTTTGTGAAAAGAGGAAAAACCTACGGTGGTGTGGAAGCACCGATTAGCGACTCCTATTTTCCTACATTCCGTATTGATATGCAGGAATCTAAGTCATTCAATTTTATGGCTTATGCACACCGGTCATTCAAAAATACAAATAAAGTGATTCGTGCGAAGAAATTATCTATTTACGGGTCAGACAACAGTACGGATTCCACAGCCATTGTCAGTGGGCATGAGATTGATATAGAAGGGGAAAATCCGAATGTGATTGAATTCACACTTCCTACTTCTGTTCAATATCGTTACATTACGGTGGTTATAGAGGATTATCTTACCACCGGTGGCAGTACGGTTCAGGTACAGGAGTTCAATGTCGGAGTCAAGAGTGTGAGCAGTATCGAAAAGACAAGCGACAAATCCGGAATACGGGTGTATCCGACGGTTGTTACTGCCGGAGAACCTTTTACCGTAACCTCCGAAACGGCACTTGCCGGGGCATCGGTGAAGGTGCTAAGCCTCACCGGACAATTGCTGTCGGATGAAGCTTTCTCCGGAAATGCTTATACCAAAACAATCTCGAATCGAGGCATTTATTTGATACAGACTGTGACCGGCGGAAAAACACATACGTCTAAATTAATTGTAAAATAATAGTTTCTCATGAGTGATTGATGTCCATGGCTGCTTTGGCTGTTGGCTCGGATGCGAAAGTAGCTGTGGACGTTTTTTTTGCAAATGTTTTGATGACAAAGGGCGGATATCCCTGATTGAACGACCGCTGTCGGATGTATCCGGCCTTTTAACGACCGGAATCTTAAATTGTTTTCACCATAGAATAACGAATACCTCATAAAGTTATGAATTTTATAAAACTCATTTGCTTGCTGATGTTCACTTTGTTTTTGGGAATGATCCCGAAAGTGAATGCGGCAGACATTACGATAGATGTCAAATACGATGCCTTTGTGTATGGAGGATCTCAATCTGGAAACTTTGGCTTTGACGAAGTACTGACGGTAAAGAAAGATGGAACTTCCTATGCGCGCAAAACGTATCTCAAATTTGTTTTGCCGGACAACTTAACCGAAGAGCAGGTGGGAAGAGCAAGGCTCTCCTTGTGGCTCAAACGAACGAACTCCGGAATTCTTTCTGCAAAGAACTGGACGGTGGCTTATGTTTCGGATGATTCATGGAAAGAATCGACCCTGAACTGGAGTAACAAACCGGCCACACGAGGAACTCTAATCAGTGTTCCCGTACAAAAAATATCTTCCGGAGCAATCAATATCCAAATCCGGCTTACGAATACCGTGAAAGCGGAACTCTCAAGAAACAGAATCCTTTCGCTCTGCATAGATGGAGAGGTCAGCAATGGAACCGGAGATTGCGATTTTTATTCGAAAGAATCGACAACGCATCCTGAATACTTGCCGCAACTCATTATCTCTTCCCAGGCGGAGGAAACAACAGGAACAGCGGATGTGGCTACAACGGATTCGTATTTAGAAGATCAGACAAAAGTAGAGGAACCTGATCCGGAACCTCTGGATGCAACCATTGCTGAAACCATATTAAACAGAATCCGCGAAGATAAACTGACACGGGAAAAGCATGCACTGGAAACAAAGGTGGATACTTACCTGAGTGTGATGCTCTCCGACGGTTCTTTCTCCGATTGCCATTACGTGAGCGAATACCGCAGCGATTCGGAAGTATTAAACCACCTGAAACGATTGGCGGATATGGGAATTGCTTATAGCCAGCAAGGAAACAAATATTATGAAAGTGATGAGCTGTATGCCAAAATCGTTAAGGGATTTGAACTCTGGTACAGCAAACATTGGAAAGATCAGAATTGGTGGCAACAGCGAATCGGACATCCTCAGAATCTCGGCTTAGCTATGATAGCCATGCATTGGGGGAAAAAAGACTTCAGTAAGGAACCTGTTTACAGAAAACTGATTCAGCGCTGGATTGCGGAAATGGGTGATACTGATTCTCCTACCGATGCTACAACAGCCGGCGCCAACAAATGCGATATTGCCATGCACTGGATTTATCGCAGTTGCCTGACTCGCAACGAAGCAGATCTGGCAAAAGCTGCGGATCGCTCGTTCCTGATAGTCGATTATACCACAGGAGAAGGCATTCAGCATGATTTGTCTTATCGGCAACATGGGGCACAATTGTATATCGGCGGATATGGTATCGAGTTTATCCAACTGATCACTCGTCAGGCCTATTACCTGGCCGGAACTTCCTATAAAATATCCGATGAAAAACTGGGTCTGTTGAGCCGGTTTGTTCGTGCTACTTTCTTGAAAACCGTCAGAGCAAAGCGTATGAGTTACAGCATTATGGGAAGACGTATTTCCCGAAAGGATAAATCGAATATCGCTTCGGAATTCAAACCTGTTCTGACTATGCTGAAGGTGGTGGATGCAACGAATGCAACAGAATACGACAATGCCATGAAACGGATAGCTTCGGAAGAGTTGCCTTCCTTTGATTTGACTCCTGTTCAGACTCATTTCTACAGAGGGGAATACACTTTGTTGTCCCGGCCGGAGTATACTTTCGATGTACGAATGGTTTCCAAGCGAATGGTGCGGGATGAATACGACTATTTTGAAAATAGACAAGGATTCTCTTTGTCTGACGGTGCCACCAATATTCTGGTGGATGGTGATGAGTACGGTACGGTTTTCCCGTTCTGGGACTGGCAGAAAATACCCGGGACAACGGCTCCTTATCTCGAGACAATGCGCCGTGCCAATAGCTATATACACAGCGGGCGATCGGCCTACGCAGGAGGAGTGACCGACGGACTGTACGGCGTAACTGCTTTCGATATGATCAATGATGAGGCCTTGTATGCTTACAATGATGATGTTGGTGAGCTGGGGACACCTATACCGCAAGGAGACAGGCTTCCGAATCTGGATTATGGAGCTCGGAAATCCTGGTTTCTTTTCGATAAGGAAATTGTTTGTCTGGGGGCAGGGATTTATTCCGGACATGCGGAACCCGTTTACACCACTGTGAACCAATGCCGCAGAGTAGGAACTCCTGTTGTCTTTTCGAACGGTTCGGCTCAGAACCAAGGAGACGGAAGCCAAAATTACAGCAATGTGGAATGGGTGCTGAACGACAAAGTAGCTTATTTCTTTCCGGATAAACCTTCAGTCAATGTGGCAAATGAAACAAAGTCTGCAACATGGGCGGATATTAACCGGAGAATGGACGATGCGCCTGTAACCGGAGATTTATTTACATTGTGGCTCGATCATGGAGCAAAACCCGTTGGCGGAAAATATGCTTATATCGTTGTGCCGAATGTGAATAATGTGGCACAGGCACAGGCTTATGTACCATCGGATATTGAAATCCTTTCCAACAATGAAGTCGTTCAGGCTGTATACAATAAACGCTTGAAAATGTATGGATTTGCTTTCTTTCAACAGGGCATATTTAAGAATGCGGATATAGAAATCAGTGTGGATAAGGGCTGTGTACTTCTTGTGAAGGATGCCGATCAGAATACGGTACATGTTTGTGTGGCTGATCCTCAGAAACAATCGGGTGACATCAATGTCGGCATTAAAACGGCCGGATTGGGTGAGATGAAATCCGTTGCTTACCTGGCGGTTGCTTCTCCCCATACCGGAAAGTCGCAACAATTTATCCTCACTTCGGCTTCCACAGCGCAAAGCAGGCATGACGTACTCCTCGATAGAGCCGACTGGACTATTATCGCGTCTTCCGAAGGGCCGGTAGATGCAGCGGTGGCTCCGGAGGGAGACAAACCTGAATACATAATTGACGGCAGCACCACGACAGCTTTTCTTTTTGTTAAACCAGGGAAAAGCTACGGTGAAGTTACTGTTGCGAGCGATGCTGAGCCCTCTTTCACCATAGATATGAAAAATCCGCAAACAATCGATTACTTGATTTACAGGCATCGGGATTATAGCAATACAGGTGCTAATTTAAGAGCAAGCAAAGGTTCGTTCTATGGAAAAAACTCCGAAGGAGAAGCGTTTGTTCTTATTTTGGAAGACTTTGACATCGCAACAAATGTGGCGGAGGTAAGAATTGACTTGCCCCAACAGGTTACTTATCGCTATGTGAAGTTTGTGCTTCGGGAGTGGGATACTGCCAGCGGCAATACGATGCAGGTATCTGAATTTAATATGGGAAAAAGAGTGAGTGCCGATGACATGCAGGTATATGAGGTGGAAGTGATTGCCGGAGAAGGTATTGCAAAACTATCTTCAACCTATGCGCAGGTAGTTGCCGGAAACAGCTTTACTGCTACTTTCTCTTTAGAGGATGACTACAAGGATCCGGTAGCAACAAACGGAGCCGTGATTAATGGAAATATCCTCTCTTTGTCAAATGTTACTGCAAACGCAACGATTCATTTATCAGCGACAAAAAAGACTTCCGGGATGGAAGAACTTTCTTCGGGCACCGTCTTCTCTATCGTCCCCAATCCGGTGAAGGCCGGACAACCGTTCTTGCTTCGTACCGAAGGTGACCTTTCCGGGGCGCGTATCCATATCTATACGATTACCGGAATAAAGGTGCAGGAACAGCTTGTCGTGAATGGCTCTGCCGAACTGACAATCTCTTCGAAGGGATTGTATATTATCGAATTAGAAAAAGACGGCGATCGATCTGTGATCAAGACAGTGGTCTATTGATCGCCCTATTACAGGGTTTTCCCCGGGCATAAAGGGCATCAGTCTCTTGATGAACTTTATGTCTTGGAAAAACAGCCAATACAAACTCAATTTATTATATAAACTTAATTGAAAAAACTATGCAAAAGTATTCTACATCTTTCTGGATAAGCCTGCTTGTTGTGACGGCTTATCTGTTTGGAGTATCGGCTCAGGCCGGTGTTATCTATGTGAAGCCGGCCGGAGACGATACCTCTGGAGACGGCACGTCATGGGCTACTGCCTATGCCAGTCTGAACAAGGCATTTGAAACGGCGACCGCCAATGATATCATTTTTCTTATGCAGGGAACTTACAATCCGGTCTCCAATTTGGAAAATACCTCAAATCCGGTTAATGTCCGAATAGAGGGAGGGTATACCGGAGTGGCAGATGAACGGGTTATCGATCCGGAAAATACCATTTTTGACTATGGAAATAGTAGTACCCGTGTCCTTTCAACGAAATATGGCAGCGGTCTTGTTTTTAGCGGAATTACGTTCCGGAATATCTCATTAGATGGATACGGTGCTTTTGCCCAGATTCCGGTCGGAGGAAATTTTACGCTTGAAGATTGTGTTGTGAATAACATTCACCAAACGAATACCAAATCTGTCCGCTCGGTATTTCGATTCACAGGAACGGCTACACTGACCATCAATCGTTGCCGTATTGTTGATTGCAGTGGCGATGACTCGGGCGTTATTGCCCGCAATAGTGGTACCGGAACCGTAATTCTAAGCAACAGTGTTATTCGGGGAACTACCAAGAAACCGTTTATTCTCGGTGCGAATATCAATGCGACTATTACGAATTGTACTTTTATTAATAATCCCCAAGGAGCTATCTCAGGCGCGACAGCCAATACGACTATCACCAACTGTATTTTCTTCGATTCACCTCTCAGCGGCGGTGACGGTGGTAATCTGTCATACTCTTACCTTCGTTCCGGTGATACATCGGGAAGTTTTACGAAGGAGGAGAATGTGTCCTATGACACTGCAGGCGAGGTGTTTGCTGATGAAGTTGATTTCCTTCCGGCAGCAAGCTTTGCCGGAATAGGAAAGGGCAGCCAGGCTGTGATTGCGGCTGTAGGAAGTATGGACTGCGCCCGTAATCCGCGAGTGAACGGAAAGCTGGACATTGGAGCATACGAGAATCAGCAGAAAGTGACTGTGTCGGTCAACAATAGCAAGGTGACGATCTCACCTTCCGGTACGAATAATGCTTGGTACCGTGAAGACCTGGAGTTCTCTTTACAAGCGGCGGAAGGTTTTACTATTTCATCTGTTGAAGCCGGTGGAAGTGCTTTGACTCCGGTGTCGGGGATATATACATTGCCTACCGTAACGGAGAATGTTGAAGTTGCTGTTGTGACAGAAGCTGTCTCAAAAGAAATAACCGTGAATGCAACAAACGTTGCGATCGTATCTCCGACACTGACCGACGGTAAATTTACGACTACCGCTTCGTCGGAGGACATTGCGTTTACCGTTGAGGATGGATATGAAAATCCGACAGTCACCGTCGATGGGGTTGATTATGTGCTTGGCGCTCCGGTGAATGATGTGTATACAATATCATTAACCGGCATCACATCAGACAAAACCGTTGTTGTCACAGCTACTCAGAAACCGGGAAGCTCTCTCACGGATAAGGATGCCGACAAGGTTGCTGTTCGGTATGCCGACGGACGCTTGTTGGTTGACAATGCAAAAGTAGGTAGCAGAATTCAGTTATTCAATCTGGCCGGGATTTGCGTTTGGGAAGAAGCAGTTAGCAGCAGTTCGGCTATTCTAGATTGTCCGTTGAAGGCGGGTGTATATCTGTTGAAAACAGGAGAAGCCATCCAAAAGGTTCTGATTAAGTAGACCATTCGGACAAATAGGGCGGAGGCTGCTCGAAGGCAGCCTCCGATTGATGATTTTTTGTAATTGAGCTAAGCTCTAATTCATTAATTAAATTCATTATGAAAAAGCAAATTACTAATTTTCTTTTTACAGCACTTCTTTTATTGGCAGGGATGTTTAGTTTCTCTGCGGAAGCAGCTGTTTTTGTGAAGGCGGACGCAGTAGGCGGCGCAAACGGTACATCTTGGAATGATGCCTACACTAATGTGGCAGAGGCGATTGCAGCCGCGCAAGCTGATGACGAAATCTGGATAGCGGCAGGTACTTACGGATTAACTACAGGCATTACGGTAGATAAGGCTTTAAGCCTGTATGGAGGTTTTGCCGGTACGGAAACTTCCATCGATGACAGAGCTAAAGTAGCTGGAGGTGAGGCTTGGGAGTTTCAAAACCCCACTGTGCTGAAAGCTACAGCAGGCATGACTATTTTGAAAACGACAGGAACGGGTGTTACCGTTACATTGGATGGTATTACTTTTGATGGAGATAACATAAGTGGTACGCGGGGGAT
The DNA here is from genome assembly GCA_047605645.1 of Dysgonamonadaceae bacterium. Lineage (GTDB taxonomy): Bacteria > Bacteroidota > Bacteroidia > Bacteroidales > Dysgonomonadaceae > UBA1309. Next base: position 33,005 of record JASGFJ010000024.1, read on the forward strand.
AGATGCTCAGGCGGTGACTTTGACGAATATTGTTCGTTGCATTGTCCGAAACAATAATATAAATGCAGCTGGCGTAGGTATTTATGGAAAAAACAAAATAACCGTGGATGCTAGTTTAGTAGAGGATAATGTATCCACTTCTACATCTGGTAAGTGGGGAGGAGCTATTGCGGTTTTAGCCGCAAATTCTTCAGTTAAAAATTCGCTTATTCAAAATAACAGCGCTAAAGTTAATGGTGGCGGAATCGGAATAGACAATGTGGGTGGTATTGTTATAAGCAATTGCCGTATTATTGGAAATACGACTACTGTAAATGGTGGTGGAATAGTTGGATATAAGTTATCCGATGTCCACAACTGCTGGATTGAAGGAAACACTGCATCAAGAGGCGGTGGAATCTATTGTCGGAACTATGCCGGAACAGATGCAGTATATAATAATATTATTGTAGGGAATACAGCTACCGCAACAGGTTTAAATGCCGGGGCAGGAATTTGTGGTCAAGAAACGTCAGATAAGTATGTGAAATTTTATAACAATATTGTAGCCGGAAATATAGGTGGAAGCGGATTGTATTCAGCTGGTTATAGTAAGATTGTAAATAATCTTATTTATGAAAATAAGACTGCTGACGGAACTCTTTTGAATGTAGTTTTGGGTGCAGATAACGGTTCTTTTGCCAATAATATTTATGATGGTGACAATGCGAATATTGCTGTTGCACCGTCTAATTGCATAATAGAAACCGTTTCCGGCAAACTATTTACGAATTTTGCTTCGGGAGATTACACTCCTCCGGCAACTGGTTTTGCCGGTTTTGATAAAGGAATAGACGATCTTACAGACTTCACGTTTGCCGACAATCTGGATTATGCAGGCAATGCCCGTGTACAAGGACAGAGCATTGATATAGGCGCTTATGAACAAGTAAGTTTAATGAGGCAACTTACGGTGAATATCAATGGCCAAATCGAGTCATCCACATTACAGAGCCAGGAATTTAGTGTGACAGTCGGAGTGGGGGGTACCTATTCATTTACATTGAAACCCGGAGCGCATTCGCCGTTGGTATTTCTCGCAGGCACAAAATTAGGAGTAACGGAAAGTGGGGGAGCGTATTCCTATACTTTACCGGGGATAACCGAAAATGCTACGGTTCAAATTGCAGCTTTTGCTGCCAACGTATTGCCGGTAAGTGAAGACACTTACCAACGCCGGAATGGGAACGTAAGTGGAGATTATGCTAATGAGGCATTTCTGGGATCTCGCGGAGAAGCAGGCGGTTATGCCATAATTCCTCTCTTGAATTTTGCGCCGACAGTTTCTCAAAAGGTCGCCGGATACAACAAAGCGACACTAAAACTTGTACCGAAGGAAACATTTACCATCGATTATACGGTACGTCAATTTCCGTCGGGTCAATTTGCCAATATCAATGTTGTAGGGGCAGGTGATTACAACGAATTAATGAAGGCACCGGCAGTTGGAAGTACTCAGACAATTGTGAATACCGCCAATGCTCCGAGCCTCTTCGATGTGACGGACAATTACGTTTTGAATGCAATGCCTGCTGAAATTACGTTGTCGTTAATAAAAGCAAGTAATGGTACAACCCATTCTTTCTATTCCCTTGAAAACGGCAATATCGATTATATTCCGGTATTGCTCTTTGAAAATACTTCGTATGAAATAACCGTGAATGCAACAAACGTAACGATCGTATCGCCGACACTGAGCGGCGGTAAATTTACGACTACCGGCTTGTCGCAGGATATTACCTTTACAGTGGAAGACGGGTATGAAAATCCGGTGGTAAAGGTAGATGATGTTGATTATACGCTTGGCGCTCCGGTGAACGATGTGTATACATTATCATTGACCGGTATCCTGTCGAATAAAAATGTGGTTATCACCGCAAGCCCGAAATCGGGAAGCTCTCTCACGGATAAGGATGCCGACAAAGTTTCTGTCCGGTATGTTGACGGACGCCTACTGATTGAGAACGCGAAGGTAGGCAGCAGAATTCAGTTATCCAATCTGGCCGGAATTTGCCTTTGGGAACAAACAGTAAGCAGCAGTTCGGCTATCCTGGATTGTCCGCTGAAGGCGGGTGTATATTTGTTGAAAACAGGAGAAACAACCCAAAAGATTTTGGTTAAGTAGTTTGTTGATTGCATAAACCCTTCGGACTGATAAGCCGGAGACCGTGTTTTCACGGTCTCCGGCTTCTGTTTGTCCTGTATTGTGTGTACCGCTATTTTGTTTTCTTTTTACCTCCCGGGCTTTTGTCCGCAAAGGGTAGCGGGAGCATTCCGGCGGTGCTGGAGGCGGTATTTAAGATTTTCTGTATTTGAGCGGCGTTATGCCGGTATGTTTCTTAAAGTAACTCCCTAAAAAAGACGAATTCGGGAAATTCATTTCGTCTGCTATTTGCAAAATGGTTAGGTTGGTCGTTTTCAGCATAGATTTAATATAAATAATAGTGACATTGTTGATCCACTCCATAATGCTTCTGCCGCTAACCTTCTTAATCCTCTGAGACAAATATTTGGGAGATAAGTACATTTTGTTTGCATAGAATATCACGGTTCTCTCTTCCTTGATGTGTTCTCTCAGTAGTTTTATGAGTTGCCAGAACAATTCTTCGTCGTGATTCTTCGACTCTATTCCTTTAGCCGTATCCCCATGAAGTAAAGGATAGTATAAACTAACGTATTCCGTCATAAAGGAAGCCAGCAGGTTTTGAGATAATAATATCTCATAAGGGTGTTTCTCTCTTTGGTATTGAGTGAGTAAGAAACTATGAAATTCCGATAAACAGTCAAATTGTCTGTCTGTAAGTTTCAGGGTCGGGTATTTGGAGACATATTCGACAAAATCAATTTCACGGGGAGTATTCAGGGCTAAACTGAAATCAGGTGAAAAATACAGGTATTTGAGTCCCAAATCTTTGTCGTACTTTTTTATTTCACACAAACTACCCGGAAATATAGTCAATAAGGTATTCCTGTCCACATCGTATTCTGCCAGGTTGATTTGTATTCTCATCGTGCCGCTGACACACAAGAGGATGATGACCCGGTTTACGGCAGTCGGATATGACAATGATAAAATGTCATTTTCCTTCACAACATCGGATACAAAATAGTCTTTTGTGGTTGAAACGGTTCGTAAATAAGAAGAGGTATTCGCAACCATAGGGGAATGATTTTTAGTTATAATTCTTTCTAATACTGCAAGATAAGGCTAAAATAGTATTTTTTTTAACAATACAGACAAATTAACCTCTGTAAATAACTCTTTTTATTCAAATTTTGGGAACAGATGCGTTTTCTCTCTTCTATTCATATCGTGTTTTAAGGTGTTTGTGTCACTTCTCTATAATAGTGATTATTATAGAAATACATATAAAGGGTAAAATCGAACATTTGTAGTGTAAAATAAGATAACTAAAACGCATTGATTCTGTGCATCTTTGTATTTGTAAGAACGAGCAACTATGGATAGCACAAAAAAATATTTTCTATGGACACACTTTACCCTACCCATGAATTGCCATCAGAAATTGCAGATAATCTGTTTGGAATATGCAAGCTTATTAAGAAGCTGAAAAAGGGCTGCCTTGCAAAATATGGGTTGACCAGTTCTCAATTTGAAATATTGAAGGCGATCTGTGATATATCCGCAGAAGGGCGCGAAATCATTCAGATAAACCTTTCGGAAAGAACAGAAATCGATCCCATGTCTACTTCTGTAATATTACGAGGGCTGCAACGAAAAGGTTTTGTAACCAGACAACGAAGCAAGAAAAATACACGCACTATTATTATTGATATCACTCCGAAAGGAAAAATTATTTGTCAAAAATCACGAAAGCGAATAGAAGAACTATTTATTGCCTTATTTCAAAACACAAACAGAAAAGTTCTTGAAAAACAATTATATATAATCTTGGAGAGCTCTAATCAATTAAACTGCTAATTACATGAAACAGACGAAAATCATTCTTGGAGCAACAGTGGCTGTGTTGCTTGTATTCACCTCTTGTGGGAAAAAATATGAAAAAAAACAAAAACAGCCTCAGGTATATTCAACATCTGTTGTCGAATTACAGGATGCGGAACTACAGTCTGTATATCCTGCAACCCTTAAAGGGAAGTCAGATATTGATATTCGCCCACGCATTGATGGTTTTATAGAAGCAATTTATGTAGATGAGGGTGCCTTTGTTAGAAAAGGACAGGTTTTGTTCAATATCAATTCTCCTCTTGCAGAGCAAAATGTGACCACTGCTGAGGCCAATGTTAAAAGTGCTTCGGCTCAAGTCAATACGGCAAATACCAATGTATTACGCTTACGTCCTTTGGCTCAGAAAGGAATTATCAGCTCTGTTCAGTTGACAATGGCTGAGGATTCTTATCAAACGGCCCTTTCCGGATTGGCGCAGGCGGAGGCTGCACTTAAGAATGCAAAGGCGATGAGAAGCTGGACAAATGTAAGCAGCCCGGTGGACGGGGTTATCAGTTCAATCCCTTATCGTATCGGGAGTCTGGTTAATTCTTCCAATGTCCTTACCACTGTGGCCAACACAAGCAATGTGTTCGCTTATTTCTCCCTGAACGAGAAGGAATTAGAGTCGTTCTTGAATTCAATAGAAGGAAAGACGCAACAGGAAAAGATAAAAAAACTGCCGGATATCACCTTGACCCTTGCGAATGGAAATGTTTATCCCGAAAAAGGACGAATTGAGACGATTTCGGGAACTATCAATGTGACTACCGGTTCGGCTGTCTTCAGAGCCGAATTCCCAAACAAACAAGGTGTTCTGAGAAGTGGAACCAGTGGAAAGGTCTCTATTCCCTATCATTTAAAAAACGTATTTGTCATTCCTCAGAAAGCAACTATTGCCCAACAGGATAAGGTGTTGGTGTATGTTGTCAATGGAGATACCGTTTCGCATAGAGTTATTTCTGTGCTCTCTACTCCCGACGGAAAAAGTTATGTTGTAACCAATGGATTAAAGGCCGGAGAGCGCATCGTTACCGAAGGTGTGGCAACATTGAGCAACGGTGCTAAAATAAAAGTGCAATGAGTGCGGTAAGTGATGATTAACTCCTAAAGAAAAAGAGATATGTTAAAAACATTTATAGAACGCCCGGTCTTATCTACCGTAATATCGGTGATTATCGTTGTGCTGGGGATTATCGGTATAAAAACGCTTCCTATCGAGCAGTATCCCGACATTGCTCCTCCAACCGTCATGATTATGGCTACCTACCCCGGAGCTAATGCTGACGTGGTTATGAAAAGTGTGGTTGTTCCTATCGAAGAGCAAGTGAATGGAGTAGAAGGAATGACTTACATGACATCTTCCGCAATGAATAGCGGAACTTCCATGACCTATGTGTTTTTTAAGCAAGGAACCAATCCGGATGTTGCTGCGGTGAATGTGCAGAATCTGGTGGCACGCGCAACTCCTTTGTTGCCGCGGGAGGTGACTCAAACAGGGGTGATTGTGCAAAAACAACAAAATAGTACAATTCTGGGAGTTTCTTTGTCTACCAAGAATCCTCAATACGATGGACAATTCCTGCAGAATTATGCCAATATAAATATTATCCCTCAGATCAAGCGGGTATATGGGGTTGGAAATGCTTCGGCCTACGGAACAAAAGATTATTCCATGCGTATCTGGCTCAAACCGGATGTTATGGCTTCTTATAAAATGTCGGCACAACAGGTGATTAGCGCTTTGCAGGATCAAAACATAGAAGCGGCTCCCGGTGAATTAGGGCAAAATAGCGATCAGTCATTTCAATACACGCTGAAATTCTCCGGACGGCTCAAGTCTGTAGAGGATTTCGGCAACATTATCCTTCGCTCCGAAAATAATCACATCTTACGTGTTAAAGATGTGGCAGAAGTGGAATTGGCTTCATTGAACTATACGGTCAGAACCATGACCAATAAAAATGAAGAGTCGGTCTTTATGGCAATCAGCCAAACCGCCGGGTCTAATGCCAAAGAGGTTATTAATGGCGTGAAAGCCGTGTTGAATGATGCGGAAAAATCCTTTCCGGAAGGTGTCAAGATCAACTATTTGATGGATTCCAGCGAATTCTTAGATGAGTCAATCAAGAAAGTGGTAGTAACCTTGTTGGAGGCATTCCTTTTGGTGTTCATGGTGGTATTTATCTTTTTACAGGATTTCCGATCCACCCTGATACCTGCCATTGCTGTTCCGGTTGCCATTATCGGTACATTCTTCTTCCTGAAACTCTTTGGTTTTTCAATTAATTTGCTGACTTTGTTTGCTCTGGTGCTGGCCATTGGAATTGTGGTCGATGATGCCATTGTGGTGGTCGAGGCGGTTCATGCTCAAATAGAAAATGGGGAAAAAGATGCCAAGAAAGCAACACTAAAAGCGATGAAAGAAATTGCACCGGCCATTGTTTCCATTACCTTGGTGATGTCTGCTGTGTTCATTCCGGTCAGTTTTATCGGAGGAACTTCGGGTGTCTTCTTTAAGCAATTCGGGTTGACTCTGGCCGTCTCTATCCTCATTTCTGCGGTCAATGCCCTGACCTTAAGTCCGGCATTATGTGCCATCTTCCTGAAAAATAGCGGAGAACGGGAGAATAAAAAATTCCTCCGACGGTTTTATGACAATTTCAATCACCTGTTTTCTGCCGCTACTCAGAGATACAAGTCAAGTCTTCTCTTCTTAGGCAAGAAAGGAAAACGTTGGATTGTCGTATGTATTATTGGTGTTGCTTTTGTCGTATTGTATGGCCTGATGAAGTTTATTCCCACCGGATTTGTCCCTCAGGAAGACAGTGGAGGTGTTCTCGGATTCGTCACTTTGCCTCCTTCCTCTTCTCTGGAAAGATCCGATAGTATTGTAATGGAGGTGGTCGATATTGCCTCCGGTATTGAAGGTGTGAAAACGATAACCAACCTTTCGGGGGTGAATTTTATGAGCGGTGTCGGAAGTTCTTACGGAACGATAATCGTGAAAATGGATCCCTGGAGTAAGCGTAAACTTTCCACAAATGAAGTAGCATCTATACTCACAAAAGAGACAGAGAAGATAAAAGAAGCCACCTTCTTCTTTATGGCAACTCCTACTTTGCAAGGCTTTGGTATTGGAGCCGGAGTGGAAATGCAATTGCAGGACAGGCTGGGAGGCGATATCCATAAATTCTATAATATAACGACTGAATTTGTGAAGAAACTCAATGAGCGGGAAGAGGTGATGATGGCTATGACCAACTTCAATCCTAATTTTCCTCAGAAAGAGATTGAAGCGGACATTCCGAAAATCAAAGCTGCCGGATTGACTCTCAATCAAGTGATGGGGACGCTTCAGATATATATCGGAAGTTATTATGCTTCAACATTCAACCTCTATGGTAAACAATTCCGGGTGATGGTTCAGGCCAAACCTGAGTACAGAAGTAAATTAGATAATCTGAATGGGATATTTGTGGAGACCAGCACCGGAGAAATGGCGCCCGTGAGCGAATTTATAACGGTTACCGATGTGACCGGCCCGCAGACTTTGAACCGTTTCAATATGTTCCAGTCGATGGATGTGACTATTATTCCGAATATGTTGGAAGGGTATAGTTCCGGAGATGTGATTCGTATTGTTGATGAAATGTGCCAGGATCAAAGCATCTTGCCGGACGGATACAGTCATGAGTATTCGGGGATGACACGTGAAGAGGCCAATAGTGCCGATCAAACCATTGTTATTTTTACAATTTGTCTGATATTCATTTATTTGCTGCTTGCGGCGCTGTATGAAAGTTATATTCTGCCCTTTGCCGTGTTGTTCTCGTTGCCCATCGGATTGTCGGGCGTATTTATTTTCCTGGCGCTGCTCGGATTATCACAAGGGATTGTAAATAATATTTATGTGCAGATTTCAATGATAATGCTTATCGGACTCTTGGCCAAGAATGCCATTCTGATCGTAGAATACGCTATTCAACGACGGGAGCAGGGGCAAAGTATTATTGATGCGGCTATCAATGGAGCGGTGGCTCGTCTCCGTCCTATTTTGATGACATCCTTTGCTTTCATATTCGGATTGCTTCCTCTGGCTTTGGCGACAGGTGCCGGCGCTATTGGTAACAAGTCGATAGGAATCAGTGCTATTGGAGGGATGTTTGTAGGCACTATGATTGGAGTATTGGTTATACCGACCTTGTTTATTATTTTCCAAAGTCTTCAGGAAAGATATAGCGGAAAAGACCCTCGAAAAAACATAAGTGATGAATCATTAACAGCAGAAGAATCATGAAAAGAAACTCGATAAAGGGAATTATTATCTCCGGACTTATTGCATTGATAGGTTTGTCTTCTTGTCAGGTTATGAATAAATATGAATCCCCGAAGGTGGATAGTGAAGACCTTGTCAGAAGTAATATGGACACAGATACAACAAGCATTGCATCCATTCCCTGGCGGGAATATTTCAGCGACCCATACCTGCTGACTTACATTCGGGAAGCATTAAGTAACAATTTGGATATGTTGGTTGTCGGAGAACAGGTCAAACAAGCAGAAGCTGTTCTGGGGATGGCTCGAGCCGCCTATTTTCCCGATTTAACACTATCTGCTCAGGTGAAGCAAACCCGGTTGAGTAGCGCAGATCCGTTGACGGGTGCTCCTAAAAATAAGAATACCCTGGCTTACCATTCGGAAAGTTATTCGTTAGGGCTTGTCTCTTCCTGGGAATTAGATGTCTGGGGAAAACTGAATCGTCAATCAAAGGCGAAATATGCACAGGTTTTGAATAGTTATGCCGGACGAAACCTGATGCAAACTTCTTTGATTGCAGGAATTGCCAATACGTATTATGCATTATTGGCTTTGGATGAGCAATTGCTGGTGACTCGGGAAATGGTTGCTCTTATGCAGGAAAATTTGGAGACAACAACAGCAATGCATAATGCAGGAATGGCTACCGGTGCCGCCGTAGAGCAACTGCGCGCTGCTTTGGCTTCGACAAAAACCACGATTCCCGATTTGGAAAGTAATATCCGTAAATTGGAAAATAGTTTCTGCTTATTACTTGCACGCAAACCCGGCTCGATCGATAGGACATCCCTGGAACAACAAAATGTGCCTGTCAGGTTATCTGTGGGTATTCCCGTACAGATGTTGGCCAATCGCCCGGATGTGAATCAAGCCGAACTGGCCTTTCGATCCGCATTCCAACTGACTCAAGCTGCAAAAGCAAGTTTCTATCCGGCTGTGAATCTAAGCACAGCCATGTTAGGGTATTCCACAACAAACGGATTGGGTCAGTTCTTTAAACCGGAAAATATTTTTGCAAGTATTGCCGGAGGACTGGTGCAACCTCTTTTTGCCCGAAAACAACTTGTTACTCAATATAAAATTGCAAAAATAGAACAACAGATTACTTTGCTTAAATTCGAAAAAGCAGTATTGACTGCGGGGCAGGAAGTCTCTGATATCTTGTTTTCTTACGAATCTTCCTTAAAGAAAAATGAAGATCGGCTAATTCAGGTTGAAGCCTTAACGAAAGCAGTGGCTTATACGCAAGAGCTGCTTAAAGCCGGTGAAGCAACCTATTTGGAAGTTATTAGTGCTCAACAGGGATTGTTGCAAGCTAAACTTAGCCGGATAGGGGATCAGTTGGAGCAATATCAGGCTGCTACCAACCTTTACCGGGCATTAGGCGGAGGCATTAACTGAATGGGCTCTCAGGAACAGGAAAACTCAACTGAGTAGTTTCTCTGTCGAACAGTCAATTTACCAATAGCTTTGTGAAAAGCAGATTGTAGAGGAGGCGACCCCAGAGGTGGCCTCCTCTTGATCGATTGAAGAAATAGTTATTCTTTCAAATGCACTCTTCTCGCTCTCTTGCCCCAAAAAGAGAAAAAGAGAAAGTTTGGCTTCGCAGGAAGTCCGAATTTCTCAGAGGATGCCCCTTTCGGTATTGAAAAAACGATCAGAGCAAAACTCCTGTCAATAACAGCAAGGATGAAATAAGTCGTTACGGGTTGAATTCCTTAATTTTGTAACGCAAAGAAAATCTTATATCTAATAATATTATGTAACTATGAAACGAAGCATGATTTTTATTAAATCACTCCAAACAATGATTAAAGAATCGGGCGAGTTCCATACAGCCCACCCGTAAAATGTAATCGTATGAGAAATAAATTACTGTTGTTGTTGAATACTTTCCTGTTTTTTCAGCTTTCCGCCCGCGATATACATCCTTTTAACGAGGGATGGTTTTTTAAAAAGGCAGAGAGTTTACCCGCGGGTATAAATGAAAATTGGCTGCCTGTTACTATCCCACACACATGGAATGCAACGGATATGCAGGTTCGGAAGAATGCTTATTATGCAGGAATCGCTTATTATAAAAAGGAATATACGCCCGACCAAGCTCTTGCCGATAAACGCATCTTTCTTCGTTTTCAGGGAGTGGGAGCGGTAGCTGATGTGTACGTAAATGGCAGCTATGTGAACAGTCATAAAGGTGCATATTCGGCTTTTGTCGTTGAAATAACGCGCGCATTGAATTTCGGGAAAACAAACGAAATTGTGGTGAAGGTAGATAATGCCCCGAAAAACGACATTGTTCCGGTCAACAATACGCTTTTCGGAGTATATGGAGGAATCTATCGTCCGGTAGAGCTGATTATTACCGATAAACTCAGTATAACCGTATCGGATTATGCTTCTTCGGGCATTTATATTTCTCAAAAAGATGTTTCCCCGAAATCGGCGGAAGTGTCTGTTAAAATCAAACTCGAAAATAAATATCTTCAAGCTCGGAAGGCATCTGTGATAACCACTATTTATGAGAAAAACGGACGCGTGAAAGACCGTATTTCCTCTTCTGTTGATATATCGCCTCAGGGAAGGCAGGTTTTTGTACAAAAATTCAATCTGAAAAATCCGCATTTGTGGCAAGGATTGGAAGATCCGTATTTATACAGGGTAGAAACCGAACTGATTTCAGATAATAAGAAAATCGATAAAGTGGTACAAAGCTTAGGGGTACGCCACTTCGAACTGAAGACTGCAGATGGAATGTATCTGAATGGGAAAAAAGTGCCCATGTATGGCGTATGCCGCCATCAGGACTGGTGGAAACAGGGAAGTGCATTGTCTGATAAAGAGCATGATGCCGACCTGGCCATGATGAAAGAAATCGGTGCAACAACCATTCGTTTTGCACACTATCAGCAGGCTGAATATATTTATGCCAAATGCGACAGCATCGGATTTATTGTTTGGGCGGAAATTCCGTTTGTAAACAGGGTGACCACTAAAGAAGGCGATAACGCCAAGCAGCAATTGCTTGAGTTGATACGTCAAAACTACAATCATCCGTCTATTTATATTTGGGGATTACACAATGAGGTTTATACTCCTTATGATTATAATATTGCTTTAACTACAGATTTGAATGAGTTGGCCAAAACGGAAGACCCGGATAGATATACCGTTTCGGTAAGCGGTTATTCCAAGGTAGATCAAACTTCCAATCTGAATGCTGATGTGCAGGGGATCAATCATTATTTCGGCTGGTATAACGGCGAAATCGGAGATGTTGAGAAATGGGTGGCAGGCATGGAGACGGATTTTCCTGATTTTAAGATGATGATGTCGGAATATGGAGCCGAGGCCAATGTCAATCAGCAAGAAGAGAAAGTCGGGAATGTCGGGCGCTATTTCTCTCAGTTCTACCCTGAAACTTTTGCGACAAAGTTTCATGAAATTCACTGGGGAGTTATTTCCAAACATCCCTATTTGCTGGCATCTTATGTCTGGAACATGTTTGATTTTGCAACGCCGGCGACAACGCAAGGAGGAGTGGAAGCCCGCAATATGAAAGGATTGGTCACTTTTGACCGAAAAATAAAAAAAGATCCTTTTTACTGGTATAAAGCCAACTGGAGTAAGGAGCCTGTGCTCTATTTGACGCAACGCAGGGCAAAAGAACGGGAAAATCAGGTGACTCCGGTGGTTATTTATTCCAATATAGGTGTTCCCCGTTTGTTCGTAAATGGAACGGAACGACGGGATTACAAGCTAGGAACTACTTCGGTACATTATATTTTCAATGATATACCATTGCTGGAAGGTGAAAATGTTATTGAGGCCAGATGCGTGAAGGAGGGAAAAGAATATACCGATAAGATTGTATGGCATTACGATTCCTGCAACAAAAGGCAAGATCCGAAATCGAACGAGCCCGTAAAAAAGACAACAGAACACATCGGTTTGTAAAAATCCGAGGCGATTTGTTGAAAAAAGAGGTTTCTGAACTTTGCTGGACGAGAGGGCATTTTTTTGTTTGCTGTCAAATCCGGAAGATAATTGGTGTATTGATTTGTTTCCGGCTGCGTATTGTTTGCAGCTTATGCATCGAAGTAGAGATGTAATTATGAATAATGTTTATAAAAAAATATAGTTATACAATGAATTTGAAGAGGATATTCCTTGCATCGTTAGCATGTACAATGAGCATGGTGGTTTTACATGCCCAATGGACCGGGCCTAAAACTAAACCTGCAGAACAAAAAGAAGTTCGATTCGGAGCGATTACCCCTGCTCACCGAACGGATGCTGCCATGGAAGCTTTCCGTAATTATGGGTTGGGGCAGTTTATCCATTGGGGAGTATATGCCATTCCAGGGAATGAATGGGAAGGAGTCAGCGCCCGGGGAGGTGCTGCCGCTTCGGAATGGATTCGTTCATGGAAGGGAGCGACTGCCCCGGCGAATTGGAAAGAGATTTATGACAATTTATATAAAGAATTCAACCCAAAAGACTTTGACGCTAAACGTTGGGCAAAGCAAGCGCGGCAAATGGGAGCCCGGTATCTGATATTTACAACCAAGCATCATGATGGGTTTGCTTTGTGGCCTACCCAATATTCCGATTATAACATCTCCAAATCCCCGTATCATCGCGATATTGTGAAAGAAATTGTAGATGCCTACACGGCTGAAGGGATTGATGTGTATCTCTATTTCTCCATACTGGAATGGAACAATCCCGATTATTTATATGCTGCGCCCAAAAACAAGGAAGAACAAAGCAGGTATAATAAGTTTCTGCAATATACCCGTAACCAACTTCTGGAATTATTGACAAACTATCCCTCTATCAAAGGGTTCTGGTTTGATGGTACTTGGGATAAAGCGTGGATCAGTTCGTATGAATTTACCTATAATCTTGAAAAAGAATTGCGGGAGAAGCATCCCGGTTTAATCATTGGATCCCGTTTTCGAAACGATGAATACGGCAAGCGCCATTTTGATGCTAACGGATTGATATTGGGGGATTATGAGCAAGGTTGGGAACGAAAGCTTCCTGCTGATTTCGACTGGTTGGGTGGAAACGATTGGGATTGTGTAATGACCATTCCGCCCAATGGATGGGGATATATGAAAGATTGGTCGGGCTTGTATACCAAGACAACAGACGATCTTATTGATATGTTGATGCACAGTGTTTCGATGAATGGAAATTTTGTTCTGAATTTTGGCCCTGACGGCAACGGAAATATGCATCCGGGGGAAGATAAATTGGCGAAAGAATTAGGCGATTGGATGAAAATCAATTCAGAAGCGGTTTATGGAGTGCGTCATGTCGATTTGCCGGTATCTGAATTGGGCTATTATACCAAGAAAGGAGATTATTTATATCTGACCGTTATCAACCGTCCGGTGAATAATATAGCTCGTATTGCTGTCCCCAAAAAGGCAACGCAAGTGCCTGTCTCGGCATGTATATTGGGGCAGAATAAAAAGCTATTGGTTCGACATTCGGATTTGGGACTGGATTTAGATAAAAATACCTATTATGATGTCCTGATACCTCAAAAATACAAAGCATCCCGCGCTTTTGTTCTAAAAATGAAATTAGGTGCCCCAAAATCAAAAGTAGATAAACTGATGGATGCCAAGATGTAAAAAGGATAGCTAATTGCTCTTCCGGCTATTGCAACGGTGCTGTAGAAATAAAGCAACCTGGGTGCTATTGAATTCCAATGGGCGGAAAATGAATGCCGCTACTATGTTGTTCAGTCGTTTTTGATAAATCTCTTTGTGTCTATTCTGTTTTTTATGTTGAAAATTGAATCTCTTATCTCGTTATATAAGAAAAGATTGTATCTTTATACACAGTTTAGTAACAGAGTCTTCCTCTCGACTTAGTTGTCTTGAAATTCTATCAATCAAACCTTGTTAAATGTGATGAAAAAGTTGTACTTGTTTTGTTTTGTATGCTTGTTTTTAGGCCTGTCGGTTTCTACCCTAACGGCGCAATCTAAACATTCCTTTGAAATTAAAGGAGGGCATTTCCTTTATGACGGGCAACCTGTCCAGATTATTTCGGGAGAGTTTCACTATCCGCGTGTTCCGCATCAATATTGGCGGCATCGAATGCAGATGATGAAAGCGATGGGATTGAATGCCGTAGCTACTTATGTATTTTGGAACGGACACGAGCCGGAGCCGGGCAAATGGAATTTTGAAGGAGATTATAACCTGGCCGAGTTTATTAAAACTGCGGGAGAAGAAGGATTGATGGTTATTCTTCGCCCGGGACCTTACGTGTGTGCCGAATGGGAATTCGGGGGGTATCCGTGGTGGCTCCAAAATGTTCCCGGACTCGAGTTGAGAAGGGATAACGAACCGTTTTTGAAATATACGAAACTTTATATAGACAGGCTCTATAAAGAAATCGGGAACTTACAGATTACGAAAGGAGGACCTATTGTTATGGTTCAGGCTGAAAATGAGTTCGGTTCATACGTCTCGCAACGAAAAGATATTCCCCTGGCCGAACACAAGGCATACAATGCTAAGATTGTTCAGCAACTGAAAGATGCCGGTTTCAATGTGCCGATGTTCACCTCTGACGGCAGTTGGCTTTTCGAGGGAGGAGCTACACCCGGAGCGCTTCCGACAGCAAATGGTGAAAGCAATATTGAAAATCTGAAAAAAGTAGTGGATAAGTATAACAATGGCACAGGTCCCTACATGGTAGCAGAGTTTTATCCGGGTTGGCTCGACCATTGGGCTGAACCTTTTCCGCAGGTGAAAGCGCAGGTAATCGCCCGTCAGACCGAAAAATACCTGAAGAATGAGGTCTCATTCAATTATTATATGGTGCATGGCGGAACGAATTTCGGATTTACCAGTGGAGCTAATTATAATGCAAAACATGATATTCAGCCCGATATGACTAGCTACGACTATGATGCGCCGATCAGTGAAGCGGGATGGATAACACCGAAGTACGACTCTATTCGTGCGGTGATTGGAAAATATGTGAAATATAAACTTCCCGAGCCTCCTGCTCCTAATAAGGTCATTGAAATACCTCCGGCCCAATTAAGTAAAGTTTTTGATGTAATGGAATATGCCGAATCTCTTCCTGCTGTACAGAATGATAGTCCGCTGACATTCGAACAGCTTAATCAAGGAAATGGATATGTTCTGTATACGAGGCATTTCAATCAGCCTATCTCCGGAAAACTCATCGTGGATGGTTTGCGCGATTATGCCGTGGTATATATTAACGGAGAAAAGATAGGTGAACTGAATCGTTATTATAAAAATTATTCTCTGGACGTAAATATTCCATTCAATAGTACATTGCAGTTGCTGGTAGAAAATATGGGACGTATCAATTACGGTTCGGAAATTGTTCATAATAATAAAGGCATTATTTCTGCCGTGAAAATTGATGACAATGTGATTGAAGGAGATTGGTCTATGTATAAACTACCCATGAGTTCAGTTCCTGATTTTGCAACAAGCAACCTCGTGAAAAATAATGATGCCGGCTTTGCATCGGCATCTAAAGGTAAACCGGTGGCCTATCAGGGAGTGTTTAACCTGACCGAAACCGGAGATACTTTCCTTGATATGGAGGACTGGGGCAAGGGTATCGTGTTCATAAACGGCCATAATTTAGGGCGTTATTGGAAAGTCGGCCCGCAGCAGACCTTGTATGTGCCGGGTGTATGGCTGAAAAAAGGACAGAATGAAATTGTTATTTTCGAGCAATTGAATGAAAAGGCACAAGCTTATGTGAAAACAACAAAAATACCCATTTTGACAAAGTTGCAGAGCGACAAATAGCGCTGCTTCGGTAATTAACTTTAACTCTATACTAGATGAATCAAAACACAAAACTTGTTGAGAGTAAATTCCTGTTTGAGGGAATTGTGAAGGAAGTGCGCCCGTTAGGAGAGGGACTTATTAATGATACTTTTTTCGTAGAAACAGAAGGCGATAGCCCCAATTATATTCTTCAACGCAAAAACAAGGCTATTTTCAAGAATGTGCCTGCTATGATGGACAATATTCAAAAGGTATCGCTGCACCTGAAGAGAAAAATCAAGGAGCAGGGAGGCGATCCTCTCCGGGAAGCATTGACTGTAATCCCTGCAGTAGATGGAGCTTTGTATTACCGCGATGAGCAGGATGAATATTGGGCTGCTTGTCTGTTTATTGAAGATACGATAACCTATGAGAAAGCCGATTCTCCCGAATTGGCTTATCAGGGAGGATTTGGTATCGGGCAATTTCAGGCTATGCTATCCGATTTGCAAGAACCGCTGGCTGATATCCTGCCGGGTTTTCATAACATGAAATATCGATTCCGGCAATGGGATGAAGTTTTGAAAGAAGATCCGGTCGGACGGAAGGCGTTGGTTGCGGAAGAGATATCCTGGATAGAGAGTCGCCGGAAAGAGATGTTGGCTTTATGGACGAAGTTTGAAACAGGGGAGATTCCGGTACGCATCACCCACAATGATACGAAAATTAGTAATATCTTGTTTGATAGTAAGGGAGATGTGCTTTGTGTCATTGATTTGGATACGGTGTTGAGCAGTATGTGTCTGAATGACTACGGAGATGCTATCCGTTCGTATGCCAATGCGGGCAAAGAGGATGATGAGGATCTTGATAATGTGTATATGAATCTGGAGATTTTTGAAGAATATACGCGTGGCTATCTGGATGCTGCGAAATGTTTTCTGACAAAATCTGAACTTGACAACCTGGCATTCGCTGCGAAATATATCACTTTTGAACAAGTATTGCGGTTTCTGATGGATTATATCGATGGCGACAGGTACTACAAAGTGAAAAACGAAATGCATAATCTGGTGAGAACGCGTGCTCAATATAAACTTCTCCGTTCGATGGAGGAAAATTATGATAAGATGTGTTGGCTGGTCACGAAATTAACCACTTAATGAATAGAAAACCATGAAACTTTTATCAATTTGTACTGCTTGTATGGCTCTGTTGTTTTTTTTGTCTCCGGTACAGGCGGAGCAATTATCAAAAACTAATATTATCAAGACGGAAGTGCCGGTTCGTCCTGCCAAACAGCGGGATGTACTGAAGCTGAAAGCCGATCCTATTCCGGTGGTGCGTGTGGCCTTTATCGGATTGGGAATGAGAGGTCCCGGAGCTGTGGAACGAATGACTCACATAGAAGGGGTGAAGATTGTCGCTCTTTGCGATATGTTGCAGGAAAACACACGACAGGTGAATGATACACTCGTTAAAAAAGGACTGCCCAAGGCACTTGAGTTTTACGGAGACAAAGAGGCCTGGCGTAAAGTCACAGCACTCCCTGATGTGGATCTTATTTACATTGCCACCGACTGGAAAACACATGCCTCAATGGCTGTGCAGGCGATGAAGGATGGCAAACATGTGGCAATTGAGGTGCCTGCAGCAATGACTATGGAGGAAATATGGGCGCTTATCAATACCTCGGAGCAAACGCGTAAACATTGTATCCAATTAGAGAATTGCGTCTATGATTTTTTTGAACTGACAACACTGAACATGGCTCAGCAAGGTCTTTTTGGCGAAATAGTGCATGCCGAAGGAGCCTATATTCATGCTTTACAACCTTATTGGGACAGGTATTGGAACAACTGGCGTATGGATTACAATCGAAAACATCGGGGTGATTTGTATCCGACTCACGGATTAGGCCCGGTTTGTCAGGCATTAAACATCCATCGGGGAGATAAACTGAATTATTTGGTGTCGATGGATGCAAAGCAAATATCCAGTATCCATTATTTGAAAGAAAAAACAGGAGAACAAGTGACCGATTTTAAAAACGGAGAACACACGACTACCCTGATTTCTACCGAGAAAGGAAAAACGATTCTTATCGAGCACAACGTCAATTCTCCCCGTCCTTACAACCGTATGTATCAATTGACAGGCACAAAAGGTTTTGCCAATAAGTATCCGGTGGCGGGATATGCGCTTGACGGAGGTGTCATTGATCCGGCTGTTGCCAATAACCACGAAAACCTGAATGCGCATTCTTTTGTCCCGGAAGATGTACGGAAGGCTTTGATGGAAAAATACAAACATCCCATTGCCAGAGGGATTGAAGAGAAAGCAAAGAAAGTGGGAGGACACGGAGGAATGGATTTTATCATGGACTACCGTCTTATCTACTGCCTGCAAAAGGGCTTACCCCTGGATATGGATGTATACGACCTGGCAGAATGGTGTTGTCTGATTCCGTTGACTGCTATTTCTTTAGACAATAATTCTGCTCCGGTGGAAATTCCTGATTTTACGCGTGGAGGATGGAATAAGTTGAACGGGTTGACTTTTGAAGAATAGTATTTTATTGATTTTTCCGATTTATCTAATAGTATAAACAATTAATTTTTAATTACGATGAGTACATACTCTTCTTTTCAAAAATTTCTTCAGGATGAATTGGCTGACATCAAAGCTGCCGGCTTATATAAACAAGAAAGAATTATTGTATCTCCTCAGGGAGCAGTTATTAAAGTGAACACCGGAAAAGAGGTGTTGAACTTCTGTGCCAACAATTATTTAGGGCTTTCAGACAATAAGGAATTGATTGAAGCGGCCAAGAAAGCAATGGATGAGCGGGGCTTTGGTATGTCCTCTGTGCGCTTCATCTGTGGAACGCAAGATCTACATACACAACTTGAAGCTGCCATCTCAGCATTTTTTGGGACAGAAGATACCATTCTTTACGCCGCCTGCTTTGATGCAAACGGGGGCGTTTTCGAACCCTTACTCTCCGAGCAGGATGCTATTATTTCCGACTCGCTCAATCATGCTTCCATCATAGACGGCGTTCGTTTGTGTAAAGCTGTGCGCTATCGGTATGCAAATGCCGATATGAATGATTTGGAAAAACAACTTCAGCAGGCACAGAATCAGCGTTTCCGGTTAATCGTAACAGATGGAGTGTTCTCCATGGATGGCAATGTGGCGCCTTTGGACAAAATTCGTCAACTGGCAGATAAATATGATGCCATGGTGATGGTAGATGAATCCCATTCAGCCGGAGTTGTCGGAAAAACAGGGCGCGGCACTACCGAGCAGTATGATTTACGTGGGCAGATTGAGATCCTGACCGGAACACTCGGTAAATCTTTCGGCGGCGCTATTGGGGGATTTACGACCGGAAAGAAGGAAATTGTTGAGCTTCTCCGTCAACGTTCACGTCCTTACTTATTCTCCAACTCCATTCCGCCGGCTATTGCCGCTGCGGGCATCAAAATGTTTGAGATGATGAGCCGTACCAATGAATTGCAGGATAAACTGCATGCCAACACGGCTTATTTTGTAGAGTGGATGCAGGCTGCCGGTTTTGATATCAAGCCCACTCAGTCCTCTATTTGTGCCGTGATGCTGTATGATGCGAAGCTTTCGCAGGATATGGCCGCCAGGCTTCTGGATGAAGGAATCTATGTAACCGGATTTTATTACCCGGTGGTTCCCAAAGGGCAAGCCCGTATTCGTGTTCAGATTTCAGCCGGACACGAAAGAACCCATTTGGAGCAGTGTATTGCTGCATTTACAAAAATAGGAAAAGAATTGGGCGTAATAAGATAAATCATGAAGAGGATTCTCATTGTTGGAAGCACGGGGCAGATTGGCTCCGAGCTAAGTATAAAACTACGTTCGATATATGGAACGGACAATGTGATAGGTGGTTATTACAAACCGCCGTTTCCCGATGGATTCTTTGATTGGGGACCAAGTGTGGAGATTGATGCAACGAACATAAATCAGCTTGCCGAAGCCGTGCAAAAATATAAAATTGACACCATCTACAATCTGGCGGCTATCTTATCGGCGACTGCGGAAAAATACCCCAAATTGGGCTGGGATGTTGGCGTTGGCAGCTTGATGAATTGTTTGGATGTGGCACGGGAATTCAATTGTGCTGTTTTTACTCCCAGTTCCATTGGTGCCTTTGGTCCTGATACACCCAAAGATCTGACTCCTCAGGATACGATTCAAAGACCTAAGACGGTGTACGGTATTACCAAGGTGATGGGTGAATTATTAAGTGATTACTATCACAACCGATGGGGAGTTGACACGCGTTCTGTTCGTTTTCCGGGTATTATATCCAACCTGACACATCCCGGAGGTGGCACGACCGATTATGCGGTAGAGATATACTACAATGCGGTGCGTGGCGAAAAATTTGTTTGTCCTGTCAAAGCGGGTACATTTATGGATATGATGTATATGCCTGATGCCCTCAATGCTGCTGTTCATATCATGGAAGCAAATCCGGACAGGCTAATTCACCGGAATTCATTCAATATTGCTTCCATGAGCTTCGACCCTGAAATGATTTATGCGGCGATAAGGGAGTATTATCCCGATTTTCAGATGGAATACGAAGTAGATCCGTTGAAACAGGCTATCGCTGATTCCTGGCCCAACTCTCTTGATGATACCTGTGCTCGTGAAGAATGGGATTGGCAACCAGAGTATGATTTGCCCCGAATGACACAGGATATGCTTTCGGTTCTTAAAAAGAGACTTCCTGAGTCGGTATTAAAATAAAACCGGAGGATTTTTTTCCGGCTATTTGTTTTCATTTTTTTTTATTGCCTTAGCCACGCTGTTTTGTTTGAAAGCAGCGTGGTTTGTTTTCTGTTTGACAAGTTAACGTATCAGTCGTATTCGTTGATTATAAATAGATGCAAAAAATGGATACATCAGTTGTAGATTCAATTGCTGGATTCATTGAAGGAGTGTGTTGTTGTAATCAATTGCGTATATTATTGTTTGATATCGCTTGTTCGGATTTGTACTTTATAGAGAGCTTGGAATTTGTGAAGCAGAATATTCATGATAGAGTCGATAGGGATGGATTAAGAATTCTTACTCGTTTTTTTGTGAGAAAAGGAAATCGCTTGAAAAGAAAACGTTATTACTCTATAAATGGGGAGGATGTTTAACCATCTCATTGGGGAGTGATGCTATAATGAACTATTGATATTCAATTAGTAATAAAAAATAAAAATAACTTTTGTTGTCTTTATATTAAAAAAATAGAGTTATATTTGTAATCAACTTTTTATGCTAAAATAAAAGAGAACATAATTCGAAAGATTCACAAACTTAGTAATTAATTTTCAATCTATACTTAAAAAAATATCTGCGGAAAAATACTTTATCTGTCTATGAAAGATGGATTTCCCTAATTAGAATTACGATTTGAAACGATTGAGTCCGAGTTTGTTCGGGAGATTTGTGTAAAGCTTGTAGAATACTTTGCTATTGTTTAGCTCTGGGTTTTCTCTGATAATAGATTGTCTCGAAAAATTATTTTGATTTTTGAGAATAGCATCCACTGGTTAATGATGAAATTAGAGCTATTCCTGACTCTGAATTTCGATTGTTAAACTCGTGATTTTTCTGGAATAGAGTATGACTGGTGCGATGAATTCATTTGATAATCAGAAAATAAGGGACGCGAAATTCATATATGTTGCTTGTTTATATGTGATAATAAACTATGCTTGATGTTTCAATTAAAAACTAAAATAAAAATGTTTCAGTATTTTCAATTAGACTGATTCTTTTCATATTTCACAAACAAAACAATTTATAAACATTAAAATGTTATTCAAATGGCAATTAGAAATTCTTACAATTACCAGAAAGAGTTATTGTCAAGGCTGATGGAGCAGTTAGAACAATACCGTGGCAATCTAAATTCTATTACTAAAAACTACAAAGCCGTATTAGATGATTTTCATGAAAACAATGGATTAATGGACGAGATTTACCAAGAATACTTTGAAAACTTTCTATCTCCGACAATGGAGGCTATTGATGCTGTAGCTACCCGTATGGAACATGAGGATGTTGCATTCATTCAAAAAGAAATAGATTTTCTTTCAAGTCGTTAATATTCAATGCCTTTATTATGGCCGATCAGCAAGATGTAATTACTGGTATGCAAGGCTTGGGGGATGCTGAGAAGCGGCATTTATCTCAAGAAGAGATCTCCTTGTTACTTGCAACATTACCTCAGGTTTTATATAAACTATTGAAGGATAATGGGATTGTGTATGTTAATGGTTATGGCGTCTTCACTAGAAGATGCGGACGAAGTGACGGGAAAGTATATGATAACTTTCGTTGGGAAACCATAAATAAAGAAACCGATAACGAGGCAAATGAGCTTATTCTTTGTCTTGAGGCTCAAACAGGCATTGATGCGGTTTTAGTGGCGGAATTTCTTCGGGGATTTTTTAAAACGGTGAATTCTAGCCTCTTGGGCGGAGACTCGGTAACGCTGGATGGAATAGGGGTTTTTAGGCCCTGTGTGAGCGGGAGCTCCTGCAGAATATTATTTTTGCCGGATTTTTCTCAAAATACAACTAACGTTGATAATTCTGTTCCCTCTAAAGAAATTCTGGATAGTCCGATATCGGAACAAACTCAATTGGAAATAGACGAAAATCGAGATATAGAACCCGATGGGGTGGAGGAAAAAGAAGTTATAGAAAAAGAAACTGCTTCGATTTCTCATGCTCCGGAAGCTGAAACAACAATGGATTCCCAAAAAGATTCATTACCTCGTCCTCCTGAAAAAGAGGAAAAGAAAGCCGAAGTTTCTCCGGTTTCCAACGTTGTAAAATCAGATGGTGTGCGTTCGAGGCAATATGTTGTTGAGGATGAGGTTGAAGACCCCTATTATTCTCCTCAGCCACCTCGTTTGTCTGTATTCAGAAGGTTCGAATTAGTGGATATTCTTTTGTTTGTAGCGATAATAGCCGGCATCATATTCGTTTGTTATCTTTGTTTTCTGCGTTATTGCGATGGAGAGTCTATAAATCATGCGAATCAGTATTTAAACTAACGAATGAATGCAATAGTAAATTTTTTGCATAGCATGTGTCAATAGCTCAGATGTAGATTGGATCTTTTTCTGTGCTTTTACTTTGTATTTGCTTTTTCTGTCAGTAGGAAAAGCATTTAGCAACTTGCTTTATTCAAGGTAACTCCTTGAATAATAATTCTCTATGCCTTTCTCTTATCCTTTATGGCTTAGCTTTTTTTTGAATAGCTTTGGCGGGAGTACGCATTTATTCAACGTACCAAAAATGTTTCTCTTTCGGGCAAAGTTCTTTTTCTCTATTTCAAGTTCAGATTGAAGGAGAAAAGGATATGTTCTCCTTTTTTTGTACTTTTGCATGTCCATTTGAATGGAGAAATTCTTCTAAAAAAGAAACAAAATGTCAACATATACTGAAAACTTAAAAAAAATTACGGCATTCCACTTGTTGGAAATGAAGAAGCAGGGTGAAAAAATCTCCATGCTTACAGCTTATGATTATACCATGGCCGGCTTAATTGACGGAGCCGGTACGGATGTGATTTTGGTAGGAGATTCGGCTTCCAATGTGATGGCCGGAAATGCAACGACTTTGCCGATTACGCTGGAGCAGATGATTTATCATGGACGTTCGGTTGCAAGAGCGGTGAAGCGTGCCATGGTCGTTGTTGATATGCCGTTTGGAACCGTCTCGGGAAATCCCATGAAATCACTGGATAATGCTGTGCGGATGATGCAGGAGACAGGCGTAGATGCTTTGAAGATTGAAGGAGGAGAAGAGGTTCTTGAAGATATAAAAAAAATTATTGGTGCGGGCATTCCGGTGATGGGACATCTGGGGCTGATGCCTCAGTCGATTAATAAATATGGAGGCTATGGCCTGAGAGCAAAGAGTAACTCTGAAGCAGAGAAGCTGTCAAATGATGCACAATTGCTCGAAAAAGCAGGATGTTTTGCTGTCGTGCTGGAAAAGATTCCCGCTCAGCTGGCTCAGCGTGTTTCCGGAGAACTGTCGATTCCTGTTATCGGGATTGGTGCCGGTGGGCAGGTGGATGGACAAGTGCTGGTCGGACAAGACATGTTGGGCATGAATAAAGGATTTGCTCCGAAGTTTCTCCGTCGTTATGCCGATTTACATCAGGTGATTACCGATGCTGTCGGAAATTATATTCGGGATGTGAAATCATGTGATTTCCCGAATATGGATGAAAGTTATTAAGTTGCTCTCTAAATAAAAACAAGTTCAAAAAAATAGTCCAGAATAGATGAAAGTTTGTATTGCCGAAAAACCAAGTGTCGCACGTGAAATAGCCAATGTGTTGGGAGCAAATACCCGCAGAGAAGGATACATCGAGGGCAATGGATACCAGGTGACATGGACTTTCGGACATTTATGTACACTGAAGGAACCTCACGAATATTATTCGCACTGGAAAAGCTGGCGGCTGGATGTACTACCGATGATTCCTCCGAAATTTGGTATCAAACTCATCGATAATGACGGCATTCAGAAACAGTTTCATGTGATTGAATCTTTGCTCAAAGATGCGGAAGAAGTGATCAATTGCGGTGATGCCGGGCAGGAGGGAGAACTCATTCAACGTTGGGTGATGCAGAAAGCCGGGTGTCGGTGTCCGGTGAAGCGTTTATGGATCTCTTCCCTGACGGAGGATGCCATCCGCGAAGGGTTTCAAAAATTAAAAACTCAGGACGATTTTCGGAGCCTTTACGAAGCCGGTTTGGCTCGTGCCATCGGTGACTGGTTGTTGGGAATGAATGCCACCCGCCTGTATACTATAAAATACGGGCAGAATCGATCCGTTCTTTCCATTGGACGGGTGCAGACTCCAACGCTGGCATTGATCGTAAATCGCCAGCTTGAAATAGAAAACTTTACACCGGAACCTTATTGGGAGTTGAAAACGGTTTACCGCAATACAACTTTTTCAGCCACAAAAGGGAGATTTACCACCGAAGAAGAGGGGCAGGATTTTCTCCGTACGATTCAAGGCTCGCTCTTTGAAGTGACGGATGTCACGACAAAAAAAGGAGACGAGCTTCCGCCTCGTCTTTTCGACCTGACTTCGTTACAGGTAGAATGTAACAAAAAATTTTCGCTCTCGGCAGAAGATACACTTCGTACCATTCAATCGCTCTATGAAAAAAAACTAACCACCTATCCGCGTGTGGATACTACTTTCCTGAGTGATGATATCTATCCTAAAGTTCCGAATATTCTTCGGGGATTAGCCGGATATGAACCCTTGGTGACACCCATTCTGGACTCGAAAAAGATACTTAAATCGAAGAAAGTCTTTGATAACAGCAAAGTGACCGATCACCATGCCATCATTCCCACCGGTGTTCGCGCCAATAATGTCACTGACATCGAACGGAAAGTATATGATTTGGTAACTCGTCGTTTTATTGCTGCATTTTATCCGAATTGTAAAATATCTACGACGACGATTCTGGGAGAAGCAGCCAAAATTGAGTTCAAGGTGTCGGGTAAACAAATTCTTGAACCCGGATGGCGTGTCGTGTTTGACACCCGCACAAATCAGGTAGAAGAGGAGGAGTCGGATAAAGATGAAGAGGGTATTTTGCCCGATTTTGTGAAAGGGGAATCGGGACCGCACGAACCTTCCTTGTCGGAGAAATGGACGCAACCTCCTAAATATTATACCGAAGCGACATTGCTTCGGGCGATGGAAACAGCCGGGAAACTGGTGGATGATGAAGAGCTACGCGATGCTCTGAAGGAGAACGGAATCGGTCGTCCGTCAACACGGGCGAATATTATCGAGACCCTTTTTAAGAGAAATTACATCCGAAAGGAACGAAAATCGTTGTATGCGACGCAGACAGGTGTTCAGCTTATTCAAACAATCCAATACGACCTGATTAAATCGGCGGAACTAACGGGTATCTGGGAACGTAAACTGCGGCTGATCGAGAGCAAGCAATATGATACAACGCAGTTTCTCAACGAGCTGAAAATGATGGTGGCCGATATTGTGATGCGGGTGAAACAGGAATGGGGTAAATCCATTGCTATTGAAGCTTCGAAAGAAGAGAAAAAGGAATCCGATAAGAAGCCGGCTAAAGAAAAAGAGGCGAAGCCACGCAAAAAGCGAGAAAAGAAGGAAGCACAGCCGAAACCTGAAAAACCGGAGGAAACAAGCTCACCGGAAGTAACAAAAGAGGCAACAACTGCAATTCCGGAAGTCTGCCCGCTTTGTGGTAAAGGACGTGTTATAAAAGGAAAAACGGCTTATGGCTGTTCGGAATGGAAGTCGGGCTGTACATTCCGCTTGCCTTTTCAGCCCGAATAGAGGCCGGAGGAAGTTACTATTGATAGGAGTCTGTTATTTTCGCTGTCTGCCAAAATGTCAAAGCGGAGGATGTGGTTTGATATTTGTATATTTAAAATACAAAATTAATGAGGAAGAATATGTTGAAAGACAAAATTGAAATATTGGGAGATAAGGATGAAAATCAGAGTGTAGAAGATTTTTATGCCAAGTTTCGTGAAAAATTATTGGAAGCTCAGACCTTTCCATCCAATTATATTTACAAGTTTATCGTTCCGGCTGATCAAGCTAAAATCGCCTTGATTCATGCTGTTTTCGAAAATGCAAAGGTTAGTTTTGCTTCCCGTGACAGTAAAACCGGAAAATATACCAGCCTGACTATTATTCTGGCCGCCAAAAGTGCGGACGAAATAATTGAATACTACAAAGAAGTTGCGACCATTCCGGGAGTTGTCATGCTTTAAGGAAAGGGCGTTGGTTTGTTATAAAAAGAGGCTGTTCTATCTAAGAACAGCCTTTGTTATTTTGTTTTGGTTTCTCACCATCCTGCAGTAACCGGAAATTTAGAGTGTTTCCGTTTCCTTGTATCGTTATCCCATATTTTTCATGAGCTTGATAATGTGGCTATTTGCCAGATAATCCTGTTGCTGTGCATAGATAAACAAGATGGAACCACCCTTGATTGTGTCTATAATAGGTTTTGCGAACATTCTCGGGAGAGCAGGACATCCGTAACTCCTTCCCAGTCGGCCTGTCGACCGGATAATGCTTTCGCTGCAATAGTCTGCTCCATGGATGACAATAGCTCTCGCTTTTGCTAAATTGTTGATTCCTTCTTCCAGGCCATCCAGCACCAATGAATAACCGTTACTTCCTATATAAGTATTCTCTGTACGGAAAAAGCCCAACGAACTTTTGTGAGAACCGTCCTGGTTGGAAAATGAAGTAGCATATTTTTCTCCGCTGTTTCTTCCGTGGGCGACATACGTTTGGTATAGAATTTTGTGGAACTTCATATCCAGAACATAGAATCTTTTTTCTGTCGAAGGACGGGTATAATCCACCAGGGTTAAAAATGGTGAATTTTTGATATTTAACTTTTTATAGCCCTCATAAGCATATTCGAAAGCCTGAAAACTGACTTTCCCTTCGAGTTGCATCTCTTGATACAGAGAGTCGCACTCCGATACTTCGGAACTTGTCTTTTTTTCCTTTATCGGTGTGTTTTCCCTGTCAACAGGAATATTCAGGCTTGTTAATAAAGCCACAGCTAAACAGATTAATACCTTTTGCATACGAAAAACGAAATTCAATTCCCAAATGTATTTAAATTTCCGGAAATACATTTATTTGATTACCAATACTAAAGACTCTTTAACAGTGGCCCAGCGGTAAACAAACTGTGCGTGAGAAGATGCATTCCTGACACACTTGTGCGATTTTGGGACTGTACCCAGCGAACTGCTATATTCGGTAAAGGGCGCTTGAGGATCTTGTGTCGGTATACCGTGGATGTAGGCTCCTGCTGAAAACCGGCTGGCAAAAGGTGCGTATCCGTGAATAACATTGGTGCCGTCTTTAAAGTAAAACATTTTACTTTTCTTCTCCTGGATAGCAAAAATACCTGTTGGCGTTTCCTGTGCATGGGGTGGCCGGTGTACTCCGCTTGTGGCCGGATTCATGCTGAGAATATGCCATCCGTCTTCTTTCCGTTCCAGGGTAGCTATGTTTTGGTTGGTAACGTCTACAACTGCAACTTTTCCAAATTTAGGCGTGTTTCCCCATTCAATAAGATAACGCGATGGAATCCAGTATTCTCCTTCAAAAGACACTCCCCTTATTTTTTTTAAAGTACCGGAACTATCCGGTTCGACTTTCACAACCCAACCATCACGTCCATAGCGTTCTACTTCTTTTGTATTATCTATTGAGTACAAGGGGACAGACTGATATCTTTCTACGCCGTAGCTGTCTGTTACTCGTCCGTAGTCATCACGGACAAAATTCTTTACAGTAGGCGCTTCTGTGTTCAGATTTTTATAATTGGACAATACTGCCCAGTAACCTTCGTCGTTGATTGCATTTTCAATGTTAGCCAATTCCTCTTTGATTTTGTCCCATTGAAAACGGCGAGTTTTGTCTTTGTATACATATTCGTCTTGCAATGTATGTTTCGTATACTGAAGATTTTTAATTAAATGGATATCCGCCGCAGTGATTTTCTTTTGTTCTCTTTTCTTTGGAGCCGTTTGTTGAGGAAGAGGCGTTTTTACGATATGGGATTCGGGAGTGTTTGCTGTTTTTTCTTCGTGAATGCAAGAATAGAAAATAGAGCCTGATGTAAGGATGATGATTGTGAATAAATTGTGTAGTTTGTGTTTCCTTATCATAGAATTAATTAAGATATATTTAATCATTAATGATGGTTTAACGATTGTGTCGGTTCGAAAGTTCAATAGAATCGGTTTTTTTTATACATAAAAAGACGTCTGCATATTGCAGACGTCTTTGGCGCTACAAAGTATAAAATATATAATGGGTTAATTTTTTGCAGGAGCGTTTGTGTTGCTATCTTCGTTTACTCCTTTTTCTCCCCTGTTCATCATTTTCATCCGGCGTTCTTCTCTTTGTTTCTTATAAGCAGAGAAATCTTTCGGAGAAAGTACGGATTCAAATTCTTTGTCTTTCTGAATAGACAAATCCATCATGTTTTGACGCATTTTCTCGCGATCCTGGACTCTGTTCTTGCGTAACTCATCCTGCTTTTTTGCATACTTCAGGTTGATGTCACTGATTTTTTTTGCAGTGTTGTTGTCCAACTTAAATTCTTTGGTTATGCGTTCTGTTTCTTTTTGCGCCATTTGTTCAGCGCTTAACCTTTCACGCCCCTTGCCCGGACGGACATCCTGTGCCTGCAAACCACCGATCATCAAGGCTGCAATGGCTGTTAAAACTAGTTTCTTCATTTTTTTATCCATTTAAAAGTTTATAAATGTATATTGATTGACTCTCCCTCTGAAAAAAGGTTTAATATGAAAAAGTTAGGGAATTATTTTTTTGTTTATCTTCAATAAGGGAGCCTGTTTAAGATGTGAAAAAATATCTATACCTTTGTAGCCTTAGATTGGTGCAGTCTATACTTTTGCATCGGACACTTTGATTTACTCATGTAAAATAGGATAATGGAAAAAATTCGCAACTTCTGTATTATTGCTCATATAGATCACGGAAAAAGTACACTGGCCGACCGCCTGCTCGAATACACCAAAACGGTGGAAGGACGGGACATGCAGGCACAGGTGCTGGACGATATGGATCTGGAGAGAGAACGTGGTATTACAATTAAGAGCCATGCGATACAGATGGAGTATCTTCTCCATGGCGAAAAATATATATTGAATCTGATTGATACTCCGGGACATGTGGATTTTTCGTATGAAGTATCCCGTTCCATTGCAGCTTGCGAGGGCGCATTGCTGATTGTGGATGCGGCTCAGGGCATTCAGGCGCAGACGATTTCCAATCTCTATATGGCAATTGAAAATGATTTGGAAATTATTCCCGTACTGAACAAAATTGACCTGCCGAGTGCCATGCCCGAAGAGGTGGAAGATCAGATTATCGAGCTTCTGGGATGTAAACGAGAAGAAATAATACGCGCTTCGGGAAAAACGGGAGAAGGAGTGTATGATATTCTGGAAGCTATTGTGGCTAAGATTCCAGCGCCTAAAGGCGATCCCGAGGCACCGCTTCAAGCTTTGATCTTCGATTCTGTCTTCAATTCTTTTCGCGGAATCATTGCTTACTTCAAGATCGTGAACGGTACTATCCGAAAAGGTGATTTAGTGAAGTTTTTTGCTACCGAAAAGGAATACTATGCCGATGAAGTGGGTGTTTTGAAACTAACGATGTCGCCCCGTGACGAAATTCGCTGCGGAGATGTCGGATATATTATTTCCGGGATTAAAACATCACGTGAGGTGAAAGTCGGCGATACGATAACGCATGTGAAGAATTCTTGTAAAAAGGCTATTGAGGGTTTTGAAGAGGTAAAACCGATGGTATTTGCCGGTGTATACCCTATCGAAAGTGAAGATTTTGAGGATTTACGGTCGTCGCTGGAAAAGCTTCAGTTGAATGATGCTTCCCTTACTTTTCAGCCGGAATCTTCTGTAGCCTTAGGGTTTGGTTTCCGCTGCGGCTTCCTGGGATTGTTGCACATGGAAATTATACAGGAACGGCTTGACCGAGAATTCAATATGGACGTAATTACAACGGTTCCCAATGTTTCCTATATCGTTCACGATAAGAAAGCTGGTATAAAGGAAGTACATAATCCGGCCGGATTGCCCGATCCGACATTGGTCGACTATATCGAAGAACCTTATATTCGCGCTTCTATTATTACAAACCTGGCATACATAGGCCCTATAATGACTTTGTGTCTTGGCAAACGCGGTATACTTATCAAACAGGAGTATATCTCCGGTGATCGCGTTGAAATTATTTATGATATTCCTCTGGGGGAGATTGTCATTGACTTTTACGATAAACTGAAAAGTATTTCCAAAGGCTATGCTTCCTTCGATTACCACATGCACGACTATCGGGAATCGAAGTTGGTGAAACTCGATATCCTGCTGAATGGTGAGCCGGTGGATGCTTTGTCTACGCTGACTCACGTGGATAATGCTGTGACATTTGGACGCAGAATGTGTGAAAAATTGAAAGAACTTATTCCTCGCCAGCAATTTGATATTGCTATTCAGGCAGCTATCGGAGCGAAGATTGTTGCCCGCGAAACCATTAAGGCGGTGAGGAAAGACGTGACGGCAAAATGTTACGGCGGAGATATTTCCCGTAAACGGAAATTACTTGAGAAGCAGAAAGAAGGTAAAAAACGGATGAAGCAAGTGGGGAATGTGGAAGTTCCGCAAAAAGCGTTTCTTGCCGTATTGAAACTCGATTAAGTGAGAATTGCCTTATGAAATTTGAAGAAACTTTATCGGAGGGTTTTATTATCGCCGGTATTTCTGTACGGACACACAATGCCGATAACAAGGCGGCGGAAGATCTCGGAAAACTTTTTTCCAGTTTCTTTTCCGAACAGATAATGACTCAGATTCCGGACAAAGCGGCGGATGAGGTTTATTGCCTGTATACCGATTACGAAAGTGACTTCACCGGAGAGTATACTGCTATTCTTGGTTGTAAAGTCTCGAGTGTAAGGAATCTACCCGAAGGAATTGTGTACAAAGAAATACCTGCCGGCAAATACCACAGGTATCAATCGCAGGGCGAAGTTCATCAGGCTGTCGGAAGGACATGGAATCATATCTGGAATTCACCGGATATTCCGAGAGCTTATCTTGCCGACTTCGATGTCTATGGCAGAGAGGCGCAGGATCCTGCAAATGCAAAAGTTTTCACTTTTTTGTCTGTTATATAAAGAGAGGTTGTATGAAAGAAATTAGTTTGCAAGAGGCCGATATCCATCCTTTTGCATTGAAAGAAGAATGGATGCTGGTTACTGCTGCAAAAACCGATGGAAAAGTCAATACGATGACTGCCAGTTGGGGCGGTTGGGGAATTATGTGGAATAAAGCGGTGGCATTTGTTGTTATCCGCCCACAGCGCTACACCAAAGAATTTGTGGATAGTTCGGATTCTTTTTCTCTTTCATTTTTTGATAAATCATATCATAAGATTTTGTCCTATCTGGGTACTGTTTCCGGACGTGACGAAGATAAGATTGAAAAATCAGGATTGACTGTCGAAAGAGCAAATGAGGTTCCGTATTTTGCCCAGGCAAATCGCGTTGTTATCGGAAAGAAGCTGTTTGTGCAGCCCCTTGCCGAAGCCTCTTTTCTAGACAAAAAGATAGTGGATAAAATGTATCCGTCAAACGATTTCCATTATTTGTATATTATTGAAATAGAGAAAATACTCTCAAAATAAATTGTATATCCGGCAGGCAGATATTGTTTGTCCTTTTTTTCTAACTAACAAAACAAGTTTACTTATTAAAAGAAAATGAGAAAATGGCGTATTGAAGACTCAGGCGAGCTCTACAACATCCCGGGGTGGGGGATTAATTATTTTTCGATTAACGAAAAGGGCAATGTGGCTGTTACTCCTAAAAAGGATGGTGTCTCCGTAGACCTGAAGGAATTGGTCGATGAATTGCAACTGAAAGATATTTCAGCTCCTGTTTTGATTCGTTTTCCGGATATTCTTGATAATCGTATCGAAAAGATTTCCAATTGTTTTAAGCTCGCAGCGGAGGAATATAGCTATAAAGGACAGAATCACCTGATCTACCCGATCAAAGTGAATCAAATGCAGCCTGTTGTGGAAGAACTGGTCAGTCATGGAAAGAAGTTTAATATCGGTCTGGAAGCAGGCTCAAAGCCCGAACTCCATGCTGTAATTGCCATTAATACGGATGATAATTCGCTGATTATTTGTAATGGTTATAAGGATGAAAGCTTTGTTGAACTGGCATTGCTTGCTCAGAAAATGGGCAAACGAGTGTTTATCGTTGTCGAGAAACTGAATGAACTGCCGCTCATCACCAAAGTGGCAAAACGCTTGAAAATAGTGCCTAATATTGGTATCCGCATTAAGCTGGCAAGTTCAGGAAGTGGAAAATGGGAAGAATCGGGTGGCGACGGAAGTAAGTTTGGGCTGAACTCGAGTGAATTGTTGGAGGCGCTTTCCTTTCTCGAAAAAAATAATATGAAAGAATCTTTGTCACTGATACACTTCCATATCGGAAGTCAGGTGACAAAAATTCGCCGTATCAAAACAGCTCTTCGTGAAGCCGCACAATTCTATGTTCAGCTGCACAATATGGGCTATCCGGTCGAATTCGTCGATATCGGTGGAGGTTTGGGTGTCGATTATGACGGAACCCGTTCTTCTTACAGCGAAAGCAGTGTCAACTATTCCATTCAGGAATATGTCAACGACACCATCTTTACGATGGTGGATGCCGCCAATAAGAACGACTTGCCTCATCCCAACATTATTACAGAATCGGGGCGTTCGCTTACGGCACATCATTCCATCCTTGTATTCGAGGTATTGGAAACTACAACTTTGCCTCAATGGGACGAGAATGAAGAACTGAAAGAAGATGATCACGAACTGGTGAAAGAGTTGTATCAGATTTGGGATGATTTATCGCAGACGCGCATGCTCGAACCCTGGCACGATGCACAGCAGATTAGGGAGGAAGCTCTGGATTTATTCAGTTTAGGGCTTATTTCACTGAAAACCCGTGCTCAGGTAGAACGGTTGTATTTCTCCATCGCCCGGGAAATATATCAACTGACAGGACGGGTAAAACATGCTCCGGAGGAATTAAATCAACTAGCGAAGCTTCTTCCTGATAAATATTTCTGTAATTTCTCGTTGTTCCAATCTTTGCCCGACTCATGGGCTATCGATCAGGTATTCCCGATTATTCCAATCCATCGCCTCGATGAAAAACCCGACAGAACGGCTACGTTGCAGGATATTACCTGCGATTCGGATGGGAAAATTGATAATTTCATCTCCAATGGTTCGCAAAACACGTATCTTCCTATACACAGCCTGAAAAGAAATGAGCCTTATTATCTGGGTGTTTTCCTTGTCGGAGCCTATCAGGAAATATTGGGAGATTTGCACAATCTCTTTGGGGATACGAATGCAGTGCATGTGTCTGTGGATAAAAACGGCTATTCCATCGATCAGACTTTCGATGGAGAAACTGTGGCTGAGGTGTTGGATTATGCTCAATACAACGCAAAGAAGCTTGTGAGGACAGTTGAGACATGGGTGACTACTTGCGTAAAGCAAGGTTCGATCACCGTGGAAGAAGGAAAAGAATTCCTTTCTAATTACCGTTCCGGACTTTATGGTTATACTTATCTGGAGTAAACGATTCTTCTTTTCGAATAATATAAAAACGAGGTTGATCTGCAAAGAATCAATCTCGTTTTTGTTTGTTTAAATGGTTGCAAAGTGGGTATGTCAGCTTTGTCAATCATGGAATTATTCAATCATTCATCCGGTTTGTGCTTCCCTCTCTTTGTTTTTAACCAAAAGAGGGAAGGAGGCGGAATTACACTTCTTGTGCAATTTCTGATGAGGATTGCTGACGCAGGAGAAAATAGTATCTATTGTCGAGTCATTTTCTCGTGCGATACCCTCACTCGTGTTAGTGCGATACCCTCACTCGTGTTAGTGTGATACCCTCACTCGTGCTAGTGTGATCCCCTCACTCGTGCTAGTGCGATACCCTCACTCGTGTTAGTGCGATACCCTCACTCGCGCTATATCGATATCCTTTACAGTGCTATAGGGATACCCTCTACGGTGCGGAGGATACAAGCGATGTTACCCTGTTTATGAAAAGCTGTGGGACGTAAGGTATAAGTTGTGTTGCTGTTTTCAAAATTTACAATTTTGGAAGATAATAATGGAAGGTTAATGACAATAAAATAGGAGATGGAAGAGCTTTTTTTGCTCCTTAATAAGCTCCCTTCCCATTCATTTTACGGGATGCTAAATGCATGTTTTTTGTCTCGTTTTGTTTTCAGGAAATCTATCCTTTGTGAGGTGAATTTTGGAATTTTATTAAGTTAATAAATGGTAATTTTGTTTGCCCTGTATTTTTCTGTTTTCAAAAGTGAGTTACTATAGAATAGAGTGGTGTATCTTGGCAGCAGTTTCGGTTGGAAAAGTTATAGAATATAGCCCTCGCGCGCTTATGGTCCCTTTTTCGAAATTCTGTAACCTGCTTTGTTTGATGAGATTGGATTTCTTCCATAGATGCTTTTTTCTAGTTAAATGCACTCTTTTGGTGGCTTGCTTTTTCTGTTAATAAATTGATGTATATGGCTCTTCTCTCAAAAAGACTCTTTATATTTGAATCAGATTTGGGACATAATCAGAATTAAAATTAATGTTTTTGCATACTTATTATATTAACATATTTCATCCCTTTTTTAGTAGAACTTTCGATAGAATTTCTGTCGTTTTTTCATGCCTGATTTATTCGCAAAATAAATTGCTTTTTTGCACTTTAAATTTGTGTAAATCAATTATTTTGCTAACACACACACACACACACACACACACACACACACACACACACACAGCCTCACTTATTAATAATTAATTTATCTAACCGCGCCCGTATTACCTGCGTCAAGATAATCAAATTTTTTTCTCATACAAGTCGGCAACCTCTTTTTGTCGATAAATTTCTCATGCCCTTATTTCCGGCACCCTGTTTCGATGAACAGTTTCGCAGGCGTTGCCCTGTGCCGGTAGGATTCAGAGAAGCAGATTCATTCGGAGGAAATCTGCGAGGCCGGAATTTAAAACGTACTAACTATCTAACATAAATTATTTTACAATGAAAGAAAAAAAATCTTACACAAACACTATGGAATATCGCTCTGTAGGAGAAGACAAGAGTCTGATTGAACAACAAAAAGAGGGACAGCCTTATGTGTCGCCCTGTATCCAACTCGTACATGTAAAACTGGAGAATCAGTTTACACTTGGCTCCGGTTATATCCGCTCCCAGGGAACGCCTGAAGTTCAGGATTGGATAGAAGATGCTGAAGACATCGATGTATGGTTGTAATTAAAACAAAACAAACAAAAAACAGAACACAATGAAATTGATTAATCAGACAAATAGTATCAAACAGATAAGCGCAGTCTTGCTGTTGTGTATCGCATTCTTCCTCTCTGCATGTTCTTCCGGAGAAAAATTATTTGAAGACAAAGATAATGGTAATCAGGTTACTTTGCGTTTCTCAGTGGGAGGAATAAAAGACCAGACAACAGAAATGTTGACCCGTTCGGGGCAGATCTCCGAAGAGGTTTTCTCTAAAGATGAAGGCAGTGGGCTGATGATGTCGTGTACTTTGGAGCTGGACACTGCCTCTACTTCCAAAACCCGGTCGTCAAGTCCGATGGCTTCCGGTGTACATTATCGCATTGTGGCCTATCAGGGAACTCATATTATGGGAATTGCCGATGGGATAGCAGGCTCCCAGGATGCTACTCTTTCATTGCTTCCCGGTACTCACCGGATTGTTGCTTATTCCTACAACAGCACTTCTCCGCTGCCGCCACACGATCATATTCATTCTCTTTCTTCTGCAGATGATTTTCTATGGACAACCGTGGGCGATAAAACTGTTACGGCCGGAGCTACCGAAGATATTTCGTTGGTGTTTGTGCATCAACGCAGTGTGATAAAGGTTGTTGCAGATGCTTCGGTGCTGGTGCAGGATGCCGATTATGCCAGTCTGAACGGAGTCGGAGAGATTGTGCAGGATGTTACAGCATTGGTGATGAGCTCGTATAATGTGGATTTCAATATTATTACCGGAGGCATGGCTGCAAACGGAAGTTCGAATACGGTAACTCCTGCCAGGCAGGGAATAGGCCTGTCCAAAGCACCTTATGTCGAAGTGTATACGTATCCGATAGGAACAGCTCCCACGCATGTGACGTTTTCGAATATACAATTTTCGAGTCAGCCTACCACCCATAGCAAAATGGTTGCATTCTCAGGAAAGACTTTGGCATCCGGCTGCCGTTATACGCTGACTGCCAAATTCCGCAATAAGTGCGGTGCTTTTGTCGCGCCTGCCGGACAGGTGGGAGCCTGGAAAGAATTTAAGTGTCACAATTTAGGAGCGACTACAAGTTTGAACCCGTTTGTTCCTGCTGCCGGTCTGCACGGAGCCAAATATCGTTTTGGTGTGAAAACGGCGAGCTTGTCGATGGCGAAAGATCAGAGCAATGCCGGAGCGGTTTCAAACTGGACGACTTTGCCGTTTCAAAATTCGGGCGATTGGATCAGTTCTAATGACCCGTGCGGTTCTTCCGATTGGCGTGTACCGACTGACACAGAATGGAACAATGTTATAGTTAATAATGCCGTATCATTCGCTCCCAATGCCGATTGGACTCCGGATGCTGATAATTTCAGTTCCGGCCGTTATTTCGGAGATAACTTGTTTTTGCCAACCCCGGGATACCGGAGAGGTTTGGAATACAATGGCGAATTGTCAAGTAGAGGTAAAAATGGCTATTATTGGAGCAGTGTGGATAATAGCTCAGGGACTACCTCTGCATATTATTTGCTTTCGGGAGATGTGTCGCTGCGTGTTGCAAATGCAAGCCGTACCAACGCGTTTTCCGTTCGATGTATACGTAATTAAATGCATGCAATAGGTATATATCGTTCAGCCGCTGGTCCTATTTTGTTTATTCTTTCTCTAAAACATATTCGGTTGTTGATGGAGATGCAACGAGAATTCTTTATAGGATGATATCTTCGCTGTTGTCCAAAATAGATATTCGAATAAAAATATACCAAGAGAAATACAGGTCGGGTATTCCATCGGGAATACACTATGTTATTCCGGCCTGTATATTTGTAAATTAAGCAAATTCAGTTCTCCGACAACATGCTGTGACAGCATCGGGAGAACAAGTAATTTTTGTAGTTTTGGAACCCTTTCTACTGTGAAGTAGGGAGGGTTTATGAGCTCGAAGTTATCTATTGAAATAAAAGGGATTGCTTCCTTCTTATTTATTGCAGGCTTTTATTGTAATAAGCAAATTCGTATTGAAGCCTTAAAAAAATGAAATCATTTATTGGGGCTATTCTGAGAAGGTTTTTATTGCAGTTTTCAATTCAAATTGGGAAAAATAAAATCCTTACAAACGTTTTAATATAAATGCATTGGAATAATAGTTGGGTCTTTAATGCATTCGTATTATAATCAAATGTAAAATCGACATATTGTAATCAAACAGCAAACCTCCCGATACTCTAACCGGGAGGTTTGCTGTTTGATTTTTATTCCGTATTCAAAAAAGGAATGCAGATTCCGCTTTTATAAAAAATAATCGAGGATTTCGATCTTCTGATTATCTGCGGCGATGAAGAAGCATCGTATTATCTCCATTGTTTAGTATACAGATGTCGCGGAAACATACCTGATGGTTATTTCACGGCATATTGTTTGTTATCCGTTTCGTTCACTTGTTCCATAAATTGACGGAAGCTGTTGTATTGTTCCGGAGTTACAATTTCACTTTTGCGACGGAATATGCGGGTGCCTACTAAATTGCCATTGCCCGATTTTCTGAATGTTATGTCGTAGCTGGCATTGGCGCATTCTAAATGTAAATCTTTCGGTGTTTCTACAAAAGTAAGTCCCTGAGGTAAGACCAGTTCAATACT
This sequence comes from Dysgonamonadaceae bacterium, assembly GCA_047605645.1. GTDB lineage: Bacteria > Bacteroidota > Bacteroidia > Bacteroidales > Dysgonomonadaceae > UBA1309. The sequence continues at coordinate 71,784 of JASGFJ010000024.1, forward strand.
TTCTGTATTTTCTTCTTCACCAAAGAAAGCCCATAATTCGAACGGGGTATTTCTTTTTTCGAGACTTAAGTCTTCCATTGAAGAGAATTTGTCAAACCAAGGCATGCTCAGCACTTTCATTCCCGCCACATCCTGTATCGCTTTCTTAATTTCTAATGTACATGTCATCATTACGCTATCGGAAAGATTATCCAGGTTGGTGAAATTCAAGTCTGTAATCTTCACCGGAGTCTTGTAGTCCGCCGCTATGGATTGTGTCAAGTTTTTGACACGTTCTTCTTCTCCGAGATCGCGATACGCATTGCGTATCGAAGAAGCAGTAGATGCATAATAGGTAGAATGGTGGGTTATCAGGAAATCGTTATCATTGAATGTTACCTTATTATACCGTAATGTGGCATTCTGCGGACGAAAAGACATTCCCATCTTCAATAGTTTGTCTTTAGCAGCGTCGCTTCCGAAAGGAATCGGAAGGATGTTTGCTTCCAAATCCATAGATTCGGCTGCGCCGAAGGGAAGATGTGAATCTGTGAGTTCGAGATAATATGTTTTCCCTTCAATATTTAATTGTGCGATGCAATGATTGAAGTTGATTGTGGGAAGCGTCAACAGGTTTCGTCCGTTGTCGCGAGTGGATATAAGTACAAGATTGGCATCGATTCCTGATTCCCTGCACAATGCAACAAAGAGGGTCGACATATCCTTGCAATCTCCCAGACGTGTCGTAATGGTACGGGATGCTTTTTGCGGAACAAAATTACTTTGCATAAACGGAACACTGGAGTACGTAATGTTCCGGAGTATATAATCATAAAATAGTTTTGCTTTTTGCAGCTGGCTATCTTGTTCGTGCCCTTTCAGAATGGTTGCCCGTGTTTCTTTCAGTACATAATCCGGCCAGAATTTGCTGGTGGTAAGGTCACGATACCAGTTGCCGACAAATTTCCAGTCGGGAATACTCGAAAAGAACAAAGTGGGTACTAAATCGTACAGTGAACTCATGTACGTTTCCCTTTTAAGTGCAGGTTGGTTTTCCGATTTCCATGTATATAGTTTCATCCCTTCTACTTCGCTGATAGTGGGCTCTGTTGTGCCATTCGCAACCATGTATTTGAATGTTTGGCCTTTAGGCACTAAAATGCTGTATTGGCTTAATATGGATGGCATGGTATATCGCAGCGGAAACTGGTCGAAAAATTGTGTGGCCAATTCACCCGACGAGAAATCCTGAATGCGGTAATCGAGGTGTAACACGTCGCCGATTTCAAGGTTGGTAAAAACAACCTGGTTATCACTGGATTCCGCTTTTATAACGTTCCCCGATGATTTCAGAACTTCAGCCTTGGCAATGATCAGTTTCTGAGAATTGCTGTTGTAGCCGATTCCATATTGCTTCCATGCATCGATTCCGGCCTGATTTAAAATCTTTATTGCAATTTCGGTATGATATTCTTTAGCTCCTTCAGGATATACAACGAGTTCATTATTGTTGAGAACAATCACCGCATTGTCTTCCGGATAATCCTGTGCTGTCGGAGTCTTTGCGATAAGTGCCGGTAAATTATTTTTAGGGAATAGCTCGAAAACCTCCTTTTTGTTTTCGAGAAGACGCAGCTGTGAACGCGAATCGTACGAGGTCGGATCATAGTAAATTGCCCGGCTGAAACTCTCTTTGGCTTTTGCTTCGTCTTTCATTCCTTTGAAAATATATCCTCTCGAATTATAAACGTTTGCCATATAAGGGGACAGCTTCAGGGTTAGATCGTTCGTCTTGAGTGCTTCATCGTAACGTTGCATCTTATAATAAGTAGATGAGAGATTGTCTAAAAAGCCGCTTGCATAAGGCATTGCAGATATTCTTTCCTTTAATATATTGATGGCTTCATTGGTTTTTCCTTGTTCCATATAAATGCCGGAAAGCATTCCGTATGCTCTTGCAACAAAATATTTTTTACAGAAGTCTTCTACCACCGAAGTTGCTTGCGGAGAGTTTTTGGAAATATTGTTTTCTATGGCCCAGTTGAGATACATAAATTCGTAATTGTATGGATATAAGGCATAGAATTTTCGTCCCAGAGCGATGATATCCTCGATTCTTTTTTGTTTCGAAGCCAGAGACAATTCCCAACCCTGGAGTATCAGGTTATCACCATACAGTGTCTTTGCTTTCTCGAAGATAGCTGTAGCTTCCGTAAATTTTTCTGATCTTATAGCATCGTTGAAGAATTCTTGAAGAGCCATAAAGGATTCGGGGTCGTTCCGTTTTATGTTTTCCTTTTCTTTGTCATAGTCTGTTTGGTTTTTAGCCCGTATATAAGCTTCCGACAAACGATAGGATATTAAAGAGGAATTCGGCGAACGTACCTCAAGCTGTTTAAGTATTTCTGTTGCTTCGAAAGCTTTGTCATTGCGCAGATATACTTCAGCTAAAAGCAGATAATTAATGGCATTCTCCGGGTCGGTTTTTATTTTATCCTCAAAATAAGTTTCCGCAAAAAAAGGCAACATACTTTGAGGGGAGCTTGGAGCGGCTTTTGTGTATTCTGAATAAACGGCTTCATCATTTAGCCCTTGTATTGGATTTCCATCAGCATCAGTCAGGCGCAAGAGAAAGTTGGCAGCCGATATGTCGCTTTGGCCGATTTGAACCAGAATGCGGTTGGTTCCCTTGTTCAGTTTGACCTTATAACCGTAAATGTCCAAATCACAATTGCGTTCCTCCGGCACTGATGCGACCAAAGCGTCGTTTACCCATATTTTTAAGGAGCCGGATGTTCCGGTTCTCATATATACTTCCTGCTCAACCGGACTTTTGACGAACGACTGTGCATAAGCGATGATGTTGTTGAGGCTGAAGTAGTAATCGAAGCTGAACCAATTGTCAGGCCTGTTATAAGGAGGAGTATACCATTTGATTGTGGCTCTTACCTTATTCGTGAAGGTGTCTGTTACCAGCGGTTTGTCTACGACATTCCAGTCTTTTGTAAATCCGCTACCTGAAATATTGTCGAATTCGCCCACTACCTGCCAGTGGTTCACAGAACCCATTTTCGCGAAGTATTCGTTTGCCTTTTGCCTGTTATTGACGAAGAAAGCGTAATTTCCCAATTGACAATTTACCATGGCTTTTAATGTTCCGTTCAATTTCGGGTCGGATGATAATTGTTCCAAAAAAGCCAGTCTCTGGGGAGCTATAAAATCCCGGGAGGAAAATGTGAAGGGCAGGGTAAAAAGTCCGTATAAATAAGGGTAAGGAGTCGTGCTGTTTTGATAAAAGCTTCGGAAACTTTCGAAAGCATTGTCTTCTTTCTGATCCATCCAGTCGAGAAGACTCAGACTCAGGAACGCGTCTGCTTTTGTTGCCGGCATCTTTGTGGCCTCTGTAAAGAGTATGCGCGCGGTTTTTCGGTCATTTTTCAAGAACGATTCCCAACCTTTCTGATAACTTGTAGGCTTTGAGGCCTCAATCGTACTTGTTAATAAGAATACTGCAAGCAGTGGGAGAAGACGAAGTCTGGTTAACATGCGTGTTTAATTTTATAAATGTTAGTAAAATATATAAGTTCGTCTAAGAGTGAGTTGATGCAAAGATGCAAATAATTTTCATTTACTCTAAACTAAATGTAAACAATTTAAATCCATGTTTCTTTTATTCGGATTCATCCGGAGTTGATAAAGAGGGAGTCTGAATCAGTTTTTTTCTTATAAATATTCCCTACTCACACCTCCTGATAGAAAAACAGAATCGGTACCTCATCCAAATTCACTGCTTAGAAAAAAAAGAGCTTTATTATGTAGAGGAATAAACAACCGGTAATTCCATAAATGGATGAAAAAAAATAGTAATATCACTTTCCTTATTTTCCTTCAGACCTGTGCTTATCCGATTTATCACCCAATACCCCCGATTCAAGCCCGAGAGAGCGGGATTGATTTTGAGAAAAAGATGAATATAAAAAATAGGATAGTGTTTATTTATAGTCTTTCGGCTCGATGCGCAGCTTGGATATCAGCTTATGCGCAGTGTCATAAAATTCATAATTGAAATTTACATTCATCGTCCGGAGAAATTTCATCTCTTCCGAGGTTTGGATGGATGTGATGATAAATCCTTTTCGTTCTGTTTCAAACTCATGCTTGTTGAATGCAGCCGAATCGAGCAAGGTAATTGTGTATTTATATACTAAATTTCGTCCGGGCTCCGCAATAACAGTGTCAAGTCGGGTATCGTCAGTGAGCTTGACTGGGCAATTGGCCGATGCGCTTTTTGCAATTTCTTTCAATTGAGCATCTGTCTTTTTCTCCTTAGAACAACTATACAGCGTTATTGCTGAGATGCATACTATAAAAAGTAATTTGTATGTTTTCATCCGGTTACATTTTTATGATTAGAGGGTGTGGAACTCGCTTGATTTTTAAATTATTGTATTGGACGATTTCATAAAAATCACACTTCGTTTCCTGTTGAAATTTCTTTATGACATAAAAATAGGAATAATATTTTGCATATTTTCTTTTTTCTTAAATTTACCTTTGAAAAAGTATTTATAAGCCCCGGAGGCAAGAAAGATTTGCAAACTGAGGTTCTCAACACAATATTATATGTATATTTGCGCCTATTGTAAATATTTTTATCGAGGTAACTGTTTCAATCATTTTGTTTATGAAGAGAATTTTTATGCTGCCTGTATGTTTGATATTGGCATTGTCACTTCAGGCACAGGCGCCAAAGGACACGACTGCCGGCACAGGGTATAAGTTTACGGTTGTTAAAGAAAATCCGATTACATCTGTCAAAAATCAGGCAAACAGCGGAACCTGCTGGAGCTATTCCGGTGTTGGCTTTTTGGAGTCAGAATTAATTAAATCAGGGAAAGGAACACTGGATTTGTCGGAAATGTATATTGTTCGTCGTAACTACGAAGACAAAGCTGCGAAATTTGTCCGTTTGGGCGGAAAGTTGAATTTTGGTCAGGGAGGTTCATTTGCTGATGTGGTAGGTACTCTGGATGAATATGGTGTATTGCCCAACAGCGATTATGAAGGACTGAATTATGGAGAACCCAAAAATAGCCATGGAGAACTGGAAGGTGTTTTGAGTAGCTATATCAAATCTCTGGTAGATAATAAAAAATTATCGACGGCCTGGTTTTCCGGATTTAAGGGTATTCTGGATGCTTATTTGGGAAAAGTTCCACAGACTGTCAGTGTTGGAGGCAAATCTATGACACCGCAGGCTTATGCACAGTCTTTAGGTTTGAAATCGGATAATTATGTGTCTATCTCTTCTTTCACGCATCATCCCTTCTACAGTCAGTTTGCCATAGAAGTGCCGGACAACTGGCGTTGGGCGAATTCCTATAATCTACCGCTGGATGAATTTATGCAGGTGATTGACAATGCAATTGAAAACGGATATACTGTGCTTTGGGGATCGGATGTGAGCGAGATTGGTTTCACCCGTGACGGATTGGCCGTAATTCCGGATCAGACAGCAGCCGAAAATATCGGTTCGGATCAAGCTCATTGGCTGGGACTAAGCCAGACTGAAAAAAATAACGAATTGAAGAAAAAAATTAATGCCGGACCTGTTAAGGAATTGTCCATCACACAGGAGCTGCGCCAAAAAGCATACGATAATTATGAGACTACAGACGATCATGGTATGCAGATTTATGGTATTGCCAAAGATCAAAACGGAACGAAATACTATATGGTGAAAAATTCCTGGGGCGAAGCCGGAAAATACAAAGGACTTTGGTATGCTTCCGAATCATTCGTCAGATATAAAACCCTGAACTATGTAGTCAATAAGAACGCTATCCCTAAAGAAATCCGGAAGAAACTGAATATTCAGTAAGCGGGGAATCGTATTCCAATTGCTCTAGAATTCATTTATAAATAAAATGGTTCGGTATTTATTGTCAGAGTCAATAATACCGAACCATTATTTTTTTCGAAGCATACAGAACGGCCAACTAGTGTCTGTTGGCTTCCATTAATGCTGCAAAATAATCCCAGCCACCTCCGTTGTAGACCTTGCTGAATCCTGCCTGTTTCAGAAATTCTTTTGCATATTCGCTTCGGATACCGCTTTTACATATCACTACAATGTCTTGATAGGCAGAAAGCTGTTGGTAATTGTAGGGAAGCTCTTGTAGTGGAATATTTATGGATTCCTCAATATGTCCGTACATGTATTCCTCTTCGGTACGTACATCGACGATGATCAGTGAGTCAGAACTGAATATCGCTCCGGGAATATAAAATTCTTCGTAATCTTCTTTGTTATCTTCCATTCTTAAATTTATTCATCTTTTGGGTTTAATAAAGATTCTTTTCCGCTACCCAACAGGAGTTTATCAATGATTTTTCTCAGCTCGCTTTTGGGTGCAAGCCCTTGTGCCATACTTGGTGTTTTATCCATCGGAATAAAGAGAAGAGATGGAATGCTTCTGATGTTGAATAAAGTGGCAAGCTCTTGTTCAACTTCCGTATCCACTTTGTAGATATTGATTTGACCATTGTATTCTTCCGATAAGTCTTCCAATAACGGAGCCATTGTCTGGCAGGGGCCGCACCAGTCTGCATAAAAATCTATCAGTGCCGGTTTGTCTCCTAGATATTTCCATTCCGGATTCTTCTCATAATCGGCTATCTTCTCCAAAAAACCGGTTTTGGATAATTGTATCGTTCCCATTTCTGTTGCGTCATAAAAATCGAGGTTAGAACACCCGGAAACGAAAATTGTTGTATCAACATCTTTTTTTATGCAATAAAAAAAGTCCGGGAAAAGTATATCCCCGGACTCATTCTTTTTAAGATTGATCTTTTTTAGAAATATAATTGCAATTCAGCAAAAACAGAATGTGTATCTTTCTTACTGGTCCATTCGGAAGAATAATCAGAGTACTGATAATTCAACTGAAACCGGCAAAGCGGAGCAAAATAATAACTTAATCCGGCCGAATAATCATTTACCGTTTGTTTTTGAGATTTGTCGTTGTTGTAATGTTCTGCTTTCACGTAGCCATCGAGTGTTTTCGGTGCTATATGACAGAGCGCAACTCCATATACTCCTTCCCGTGTAATGCCGGCGTCATTTCCTTTGACGTATTCGGCACGTGCATCCACAATATCCGATTTGTAATCGCTGCTCAATGCCCAGCGATTTCTAACATGATTGGCCGCCGTTGTTTCTCCTGCCCGTGTGTACAAGGATTGTCCGGCATAAAGACCTCCGGCAATGCGCCATCCTTTCACCGGCTGTATTGTCAGTGTTCCGGCAAAGTCTTTCACATTGTTGTTTTCGGCTTTGTTGATACCCGTTCCCTGAAACAAACCTGCTGCATATTGAATCAAATCGTGACTTCCGATATTGGCCAACGAACCGGATGCCTGAATTCCCAAATCACGGCCTCCTCCATTGTTTACACCCACGTCGGTACTCATTCCGGTCAATGCGGAAACTGTACGTGAATAGTTAACAGATTCCAGATTAACTAAGGAGATGGGCATTTCCAATGTGAAAGGAATTTTGTATTCTCCTCCTCTGAGCTTAAATTTATTGGAGGGCATCCATTCTGCATAATATTCATACAAAGTTGCCGAAACAAGTTCGGGCATGATGAAATACCTGAAATGTTCATTGAGTTTACCTTCCATCCAGAGGTAAACAACTCGTGCACGCATGTCATTGTGGACGCTTGCCTGGCTGTTGTACTGATAAAGTAACA
>JASGFJ010000025.1:0-75326 GCA_047605645.1 Dysgonamonadaceae bacterium
TAATTAACCGGTTAGACGGTTAGACAATTAAATAACTAACCAAGCAGACGGTTAAACAGTTCCTGCCAATCTCGGGCAAAAGGTTCTTTATATTCCATGCGGGGAACAGCCTGTAAAGCGGAGAAATCGCCCTTAATCAATGCCAGCATCTGTTCTGCCAATTGTTCCGGTCGGTCGGGATGGAAATAGGCTACCATCGAAGCTCCTGCTGCTGTCTCATGCGCATAAGGCAAATCAGCCAATAGCATCGGCTTTTGATAGGTAGCAAACTCAGAGATAGGTAATCCCCAGGTTTCTACCTTCGAAGAAAAAATAAGGCAACTGCTTTCGTCATACAGCTCATTCAACCGTTGCTTAGATAGAAAACCGGTAAACTCCAGGTTTGTGTATTTTTCGCCCCAATTCTTATATAACCAGCGGGCATATTTATTTTCATCTCCTTTTACGGTTATTCTGACCCTAAAATCGTGCAAACCATATTTCTCCATCAGTATTTCTACTGCCTGACAAATACATTCAAAATTTTTGTGACTATTTGGGGATGCTGCATAAATGAACGAATATTTGCCTAAATGCCCCGATTGATGCGGCTGTAAATTGTCCAATTTCATTTGCGGAGGTGCCACAATAATTTTTTCTTCCGGCAAAGCAAACATGTTAGCCAGTGCTTTTCGAAACCATTCTTGCTGAACAACCAAAAAAGTATTCTTTTTTATATTCGTTTGATAAATAAACTTTGTAAAAAGAGCAAACAGGGCAATCTTCGGAGCAAAAACCCAATCGTGCATTTTCCATTTATAAAAGGAAAATGAATTATGGCAATAAACTGCTCTTCTCTCGGCCACTACCGAAGGAGATGTATCATGCAGAGAAAACCAGAGATACACCGGTCCGATATCTTTCGATATTTTTTTCATAGATACATATTCAAACCAAAGACGGTTTACCCAACGTTTTTTGGGCCACTGAGTCTCTATGTATTCTATCCCCGGATAATCTGCCAATTCTCTTTTATATACAACTGCCACAACCCGGTATTCACCTCCGGAGGCGACACCCGAAAGGAAAGACAGACAATCTTTGAGAATGGCTAATGTACCGGCTTCTACCAGATTAACGGCTGACACAACGATAGTCTTCATCTATTCCCGGTTAATTCTTTAAACAAACTTTCCCATAAGCCCATAATCCGGTCTTCCTGAAAGTTCGCTGATAATTCTTTACTCTGTTTCCCCATCTCTTTTCTCAAGGCTTGATTTTCTATAATTTTGTTCACTTTTTCGGCAAAAAGCTGTATATCTCCTTCTGGAATAAGATAGCCATTCTTTCCATCCCGGATAATATCCCGAGGTCCGCACTTACACGTGTATGATACCATTGGTAAGCCACAACATTGTGCTTCCAGAAGCGACATCGGCAATCCTTCATACCGGGAGGTCATCAACAGGATAGAACTGTCCAGATATTTATTTTTAATATCCGAAACCGGGTTTTCCAGGGAAACAACATTCTTCAACGAAAGAGATTCAATCAAATCGAGGAGTTTTTGTCTTAAGCTCCCTTGTCCAAAAATAGATAATTTCCATTCCGGATAGTGTGAATATACATGCTGCCAGGCACGTATCATATCCTCAAAACCCTTCTGTTCTTCCAATCTGCCGACAGCAATGGCACGTGGATTTTCGAGAGAGGCTGCTTCTTTTGTTTCAAATGTATTGGCATTCGGAATAACTCGTATATTCGGCAGTTCTCCCCAATATTGACGGTCTTCTTCTGTCAACACTACAAAACGATCGTATTTTCGAGCAATTGCTTCATCCTGTTTGGTGCGGTATTTATCCACCCACTTCCACAGTCCCGAGCGATTGTATTGCAATCTTTTGTAACGAGAAAAATGAATTTCCAATACTTTCCGACTTCCATCTTTGGTTTTCCAGAGGAAAGAAGCGTCTCCATCAAACATTGAAACGACAATATCCGCTTTTTGTTCACCTAACAACTTTTTTAGCCGAGCACGATGCTTCCATTGCTTCCACGGAAAGAACAAGAGCTTGTTCCATATTCCTTTCCCGTTATTGGCCGAATAGTTGATATTCAGGTCATACTGCCGGATGGAGGAGCTTAGCTTGAAGAAAGGAACCTTGTGTTGTTGATCGGTGGTAACAATGACCACTTCATGTCCCTTTTGAGCCAGGTAGTTTGCCTTGTTGGCCAATACCCGTTCCATTCCTCCGGAATTATGTGTGGCTCCTATGCTGTAGATGATTTTCATTTTGGAAAGAAGATTTAATACTATCTAGGCAATAAAATAGCGCATAGAATTGAAAAATATCAGTCGCCACTTTTATCCAAATAATAAAAGAAAAAGCGATTAAGAAGAAAAATAACAAACGATACTCTTTTTCTCTTGAGGCGAAATACAATCCGTTATATATTTGGAGTAAAGCAAATGCTGTGAAACCCACTAAACCGCAATACAAGATAAAACGGCAATATCCGATATCGGTACTGTATATAAAACCATCAAATAGACCTGAGCCTATAATCCAGGTCTTTGTATCTGTGGGCCAAATCCACATCTGGCTGTTCAGTTTATCCGTAGAGCTGGTACTCCATGTTCCGGTCTCCAGCCAATTAAAAAATCCTTCAAACCCGTATCGCAAATCATCATGAAAACCTTTATCCACATTATACAAATAAGTAGACACTACTATTGCAACTAGTAAGAAAACGCCAAAAATAGTATATACCTTAAAAAACTTATTTTTAATAGTGAGGCTTATGGCTTGTGTTCCTAATATGGCCAAAACCGACGAAAGCATTAATCCGACACTCGTTGTTCTGGATATCATATTTCCAATTACCACTATCACAAAATAGCAGAACAAAAGTTGAGCAATTACCTTTTTACTATTTCTGACAGCAGGTTCATAAGACAATACAGCTACAATTAAAATCAACACAATTGCAAACCGCACTCCTGCCGGGTCCAATGCAGCACCTATGCCATACAACCGATTGACTTCTTGAAAAAACTCCTGCCCCTGCTCAATATAGGCATCTATAACGCGTTTTACAGGAGCAACGCTATCAATTACTAGTGCGAGAAAACATTGCGCGGCACACACCCCGGCCAAATAATAAGTCAGATATTTAAGATTGGCTTCTCCATGCATCCATTTAATGACCTTACAAACCATATAGGCTCCTCCCATCCACACTAGAAATGTAACAAAATAAGTCGCATAAGCATAGTCGCTAGTATGATTATATTGTGTAGAATAATAACAAATATAAGAAAACAAGCCGGCGATACAAGCCGCGCCCAATAAACCCACAGTAATAACGATTCCCTTTCTCCCAACAAGGTTCAGACAATACAGAAGAGCACCAAGAGCAGCCAATATCATTTTGGTGTTTAGCGAGGGTAGAAATTTCAAACTAAACGGGAAAAGAAACATACTGACAATAACACCGATTGCAATTTTGCAGAATAATCTAAACATTATATATTATATTATTTTTAAACTATTTATATATACACCCATAGACTAATTTAGTAACGAATATATGATACAGTTTTAGTGGGGTATAATAATTGTGTAAACCAAACCATTGTAAAATTCGTGTCCGCAAAGGTAACATTTTGTTTTTCATGACGTAAATATTTGAATCAGAAAACCATACCCGCCATTTTCTAAAATCTGATTTTCTTCCGGTAAAGAGTAATGGCAATTTAATATTCAGCTTCAACAAATGTAATAATAAACCACTCTCTATTTGATGAAATCTTTTCTCTGACAGAAAGTGTTCCACTTCCTCAATATTTCTCGTTACCTCTTCTATATGTTTCTGAGAATAAGTTTGGGTCAACGATTCGGAATTTACCTGAGCATAATGGTACAATGGTTTATCCACATAAGCAACCCGCTGAGCTAAGGCGAAAAGTTTTATTTTCACCATCATGTCTTCTCCCATATTCATATCCGGAAGAAAACGAATATTATTCTGTTGAAATAAATCACGTCTGGTCATAAATAGCCATAGATTCCACCGCATAACCCCGCACATCAGTTTTTTCAAACCCTCTTCGGGAGATACAAAGTCAGGCTGATGCATTAAACGTTCATTTTGGAGAAAAGATAAATACCAATTGCACCCGACAATATCCAGATTCTCTTTTTCTGCTTTCTTCACCAACAATTCTATCGCGTTTTTCTCAATCCAATCATCTGCATCTACCCAATAAATATATTTTCCTGTCGCATGCTCAAGCCCTGTATTTCGGGCTACAGCAACTCCTCTATTTTGTAGATGGTAAATTATTTTAATGGTTTTTGACGTATTATTATCCGTCTCTATTTTTTTTAAAAGAGACAAAGAGTCATCTTTACTGGCATCATCAATCAAAAGAAGTTCTATACATGGATATGTCTGAGACAATACTGAGTTTATAGATTTCTCCAGAGTGAATTCTGCGTTATAGATTGGCATAATGACAGTAACTTTTATTTTTTCATCCATGATAATACCTATTTTTCTTTAAGATGAGTAGACAATCTTCCTCCTGTAACAAAAGCTAATATTCCCGGGCAATATTTCTTCATCAGAAAATACAACCCCCAACAAATAAGAATGCAAATACAAGGTATCAGGAAATAACCTGTAAGCTTTCCGGCAAGGGAATTGGATATAGACAGTCTTAGAAATCCGCCTTTCAGCCAATTGATAATATATACCTCATGAATCACATAAATAAAGAAAGAAGAGGATGAAAAAAACAAAAGAAAGTTTTTCAGCATCTTATACTTCAATAAATAATCAAATAAATTAACGGAAGCTATTATTCCTGTAAATATAAATGCTTTGAGAACAATCTCGTGATATTTCATCCCATTAGAAAGTGTAGCTGCCATAAGAAAAAGAGCTGCAATTAGAATACTTGATTTACGCACTTTAGAACAAATAGTCAACCAGTCCACATTATAAATAGCAAAATATCCTCCAAAGCTAAAAAATAAAAATGCAGTAGTACTAAATCCGGGAATTCCAATTTCCAATCCCATGAAATAGGCAAGAATAAGCAAACACAGATATATCATTTTCATTTTTTTTATCAAGAAGTAAATAGCCGGAGAAATAACCATCATACACATCAAGTCTCTTAAATACCACAAAGGGTAATTAGCCGGCATCCCCCAGAAAGTGTTGTAGAAGCTTGGAATCTCTACTTTCTCACGGTCAATTCCCCAGAAATAGCCTGCATAATTCACCAAAAGAGTCATTATTACAATAATTATATTCCAGAATAAATAGGGCACCAGCAGGGTCTTGCCTTTTTTTTGCAAGGCATGGGAATAATTACTCAGATCCCAATTTTGAAATTTGATAAAAAAGAAATAGCCAGAGACCAAAAAATAAAAACTTACCGATATTTTAGCCAAGTTGTGGGAAATCATTTGCGAAATCAACGTATATATGTTATCTGGAGTCATTGACAAATGAACTCTTGGAGTATCAAATCCGACCATGTGTGCTATTACAACTAGGAAAATTAGAGGAAAGCGCATCACATCGATAAGCTCAAACATTCTTTTATATGTAGTCTGTGTTATCATCACCATATTTTTTCAAGTTGGGTTTGTAAAGAGACAATATGTTGGCTATTAAACTTTCGGGCGAACATAGCCTCCGACTGCATTAATTCCGGATAATCATCCTCCGTCCAGTCCCAAATCCGTCCATGTTTCCAACCAATCATTCGCATACAGCCACGGCCTTCGTTATTCAGGTCGAATATACATTTTCTGAAACCCGAATTCCAGCAAATTGTCTGAATAAATATTTCATCGCTACAAAACGTATGGTGATATAGCTTTCTAATTTCTTCTTTTTTTGAAATCACATATTTAGCAAATTCCGGCGTTATGCTTACCCATTGTGTTCCTTTCTTAAAATCGACATGCCGGTTTCGTCTATACCCCAATAAAAACTGGAATCTAAGGAACGTCGCTCTTATTGCTCTAATGAATATTGACGAAGAGCGGAATTCTTTCGGAAACAGATGAATCCGTCTTACCTTTCTATCGACTTCCTCGTCGTAATCATACTGAGAAAAGCCAATAAATTCTTTTCCCTGATGCTTGTTAAAAAAGGTATGGATCTCATCCTGTGATTTTAGAGGTAAATCTGCGCCCGACAACAGATGCAGATAAGTATACTTCCCCGTTTTCAGAGCTTCATCAAACAAAAGCAATTCGGCTTCCGTCACAGACAAATCACCCCAACACACATCTATTCGTTCTTCAAGAATAAATAATTTTGCCTTCTTTAGTGCCAGAGAGGGAATTTCGTTCACTTTCTGGTCGAAATGAATAAAAATATCGTTCCGTTCATCATCCAGAGCCTCCAACAACATCCTTAATAATGTGAAGTCGGTATGAGCCAGTATCAGGTAAGCATGTTTCATCTTTTATTCTTTAAATAATCCGTTAATTTATTTACTACCGCCATATCCGAGCTGCTAAATTTTCTAGCAAACAAATAATCGGAATGAATTAGAAATTCAAAATCACCGCTCTTCAACAAGCGAGGATTACTTCCGTGAAAATCATGATATAACCAATATTTATCATCCATTATGTCAAACTTATCTTTCTCCTGGTTCAAAAGATATGGTATAAAAAACTCATCTCCACAGAAGGTTCTACAAAATCGAGTCATTACATGCTCTTTCTGACAAAGCACATATTCAACAGCCGCAGAAGTTAAACTCGCCCAATTGCTTGCTTTTTGAGTAAACATATCAGTATTCCGGTGAATATTCAGTATTAGTTGAATCCTAACCATGAGTAACCATAACAACTGTATAAATTTCCTAAGAAATGAATTCTGACTTCGATAATTTCTTATAAAATAATGATAAATACCTAATTTAAAATTCGCTTCGTAACTGTTTGTATAAATACTGCTGATTAATTCTTTATCTGATATATTTTTAAAAAATTCATGCAATTCATGCTGGGTCTTTAGCGGAAGATGTGTTCCTGAGATAAGATGAAAACGTTCGTATTTCCCCATAACAAAAGCCTCTTCAAACAGTGAATACTCACATCTGATTTGGGATATATCTCCCCAACGCACATCTATTCTGTTCTCAATCATATACAATTGCGAACACTTACTGGATAAATAGGGAAGCTGCTTTACTTTTTTGTCGATATGCACAAATATATCATTCCGAGCGTCATCCAGTGCATCGATTAAGTGCTGAAGAACTTCAAATTCATCGTGCGCAATTATCAGATAAGCATGTTTCATTTCAATTATTTCTGTATTTTAAACCCCTGACTAATCGCTGCATCAAGTTCATAGCTATTCTTCCAACAGATGTTCTTAGAATAGAGGAGAGCAGCCGCAGTTTTTTATTTTCAAGCCATTCCTTTTTAATTGTCTGTGGCAGCATACCATACATTGTCCACCAATCGATAAACTTCACGGTATAAGCATTCCAGGGTTTAGCTCCCGTGTAGTGAATATTTCCATGATTTTGGACATCCTCCCAATCTTTTTGCGCATAATATTTAAAAAAATTGTTTTTATATTGAGGAAGAAAAAATGTCCGGATACTATTATACTGAGGAGAGAGGCCTAATATTTTTCCTTTACAAAGCTGATTTAATACGTCCTGATCCGGAAATTCGAGATAATCAGCCTTTGAGGCTTCCAGAAATTTACCTGTCATTTTATCTTTACGCATTAGAGCCAAATTCATTATCAAAAAGCCAGAATTAATATACTCCCCCGGTTGGCATCCAATCTCTTTCAGGTGAGCTTCCTGAAAATCAAGTGTCGCTTCAAACACTCCTGCCAGATAATTACTTTTTAGATCTGTGTTCCTATATAATTCCGCCAGATTATTGCGAATAATCATGTCGCAGTCTATGTATAATACCTTATCATATTCCACCAAAAGTTCCGGCAACAGCAACCTGTAAGAAGCGGCAACCGTATATTTTTCGTTCACATAGATATCCGCCAACTGTCCTTCCAGATTCAGGAAGGAGAAAGACATTCTATCGTCATCCAAGAGTTCTAATTTTCCCATCATATTATCCGGCAAATCTTCACTCAACAGTACAATGATATGAAATCTGTCCGATTTATCAGAGTATTTCAGAACAGACAACAAGCAAGTAGCAGCCGGCACAAAATAGTTCGGTGTGAAAGCTACGACAAGAGGGATAACTCCATTTTTTTTCATGAGTGTCATTATTGTTCTAGTTGTTTGATGACCCTGGCAGGAATTCCACCAACTAAAGAAAAAGGAGGTACATCTTTTGTAACCACACTATTTGACGCAATAATAGCTCCTCTACCAATATGAACACCTGAACAAATTGTAACTTTGTCCGATATCCATACATTATCATCAATAATAATAGGGCCTTTACTATATAGTCTTCTCTTTATGGGTGCAATATGCATATCAACATTATCAAGTTGTCCATGCGAATGGTCAATAATAGTAACCCAACGTCCTGTCAATACAAATTTCCCCAAACTAATTTTATTTATTGCTGATATATTGTTATATTCTCCGATGAAACAATCATTGTCTATTTCAATTACGGGCTTGAAGCTTTGTCCTGCATAATTATCCCAATCTGAGATATTAGTATTATTTCCAATATTCACTCTGTCTCCAAAAGGAATAGAGGCAGGACACAGAAAATTGATTTTATATCTAAGAAAAGAATCCTTTCCAAACTTTGCAAAATGATTTTTCATCCAATTTGTATATAATATATCTCTATACCTCTGCATTTTTATATGCCAAGAAGATGGATAAATAAAAACAATTAATGTTTTTATAAGACTTTTCATCCGCTTTCTCATTTTAATTTATTGATAAAATAACGAATAAACATCACAAGTTTATCCTTTCCGGTCAGCAATTCACATCTGTTTATCCATCCGATTTTTCTTAAAGGCAGATATTTAATAACCAGGTTATAATAATCATACCTGCACTTTGGATACAGATTATCCCATTGCATGTGTTCAAAAAAGAACAGGTCATATCTTTCTTCAGGATTTGCATAATCCAAATCGCGCAGCCATTTAAATAACAATGTATTCGCATCCAATTTTTCACTCAATCTGTTCCTATTGCTTGACAGATGAATGGAGGATATGCGAAATTTAAACAACATCTCTCTCGTATTTGCGACTCCGTTTTCACCCATATTGATCGCTGAAGCTGTGTCTGAACCAAAAGCACAGGGGAAATCAATGAATCCTTTTTGTTTTAAAACAGATGCACGAAACATAAAGTTACCTATGCAAGTGAAAGCCGCAGCTTGTAACCAATAAAAAACAAAAGCATATTTCGAACAGAACTCAGGAAGAATTCCGTCCAGACCTATTAAGCCTCCATTTTCATCGATTTGCTCGACACGTGAACGGATTAAATCGGCTTGAGGATATTTCTCTGAAAGAGCGATACATTCTTTCAGAAAATCCCGATGATACAAGTCGTCGTCAGCCGCAAGAACAATATAATCCCCTTTTGCATACTGAATACTGTTTGTCCATTGTTTAACTAAATTCTCTCCTCCAATGTTTTTGGAGTTCCGTATATAAGTTATGCGCTCATCCGAATAAGAAGATACAACAGCCTTCAGATCCTCAGGCGAGCAGTCATCTACGACGACCAACTCGAAATAAGGGTAAGTTTGCTGTAAGATACTATTTATAGCTTGCGAAAGAAACTTCTTTTTATATGCAGGCAAAATAAATGAAACTAAAGTCATATTTTTTTATTAATCAGATTGATAATACCTCACAAAGCCGATTAAGTGATTCTTTATCAAAATAAGACATCTTATGAAGAGAATTTTTCTCAAATATTTCCTTGTATGAAATAAAATCACACCCTCCATTCACCTTCGACTGTAGGTAATGAGGAAGAACATCACTGACAAGGGAACATTTATGTTCCTTCAGTTTACCGGATAACAGTTCATCATATAAAATTTGAAAGAAAAAATAATCAATAATTTTATCTTGAGTCTTCCAATAGAATAACATTAAGTCGAGCAATGCCTTTATTGTCTCATCTCCTTCTCTTCCAAAGAAAATACTGTTGAGCATATTCACCCGATACTGCGGATGCCATCCCCAATAATAAGCATAAGTGCTTTCCCAGTATTTTTTATTCTGTTCGCTCCTGTCGCGCTGAAAAACGAAATAATCCGTATTCGAATATCTCTCAGGAATTTCTCCCGTTAACATGATGGTTGCATCCAACCAAATTCCTCCATAAGTTTTCAATAAAGCAAGGCGTAGCAAATCGGAAAAAAAAGTCCTATTGAAAGCTAAATTTTTTCTTCTTTCCCAAACAAAGGTCGGAAGCTCCAAATACTCATGGATTGTCTCATCGCTCAAGCGGATAACTTCATAACCTCCCTTATACTTATCTATAGAGTCAAAACACAGTTGTACAATTTCAGGCAAACCTTCATGTTCTACTCCCTGCCCCCAGTATTGCCAAATAATCTTCTTACCAACAAGTTCTTTCTTTACAGGAAGGAAGTCGTATTTGTCAAGTTCTCCACTAAAATATGCAGTTATAACAGGGTGCCAGAATGAAGCAACCTCCCTATGTTTTGCGATTATTCGCTTTCGGCGTATAGCAGACCATATTTGACTAATGACTGGTAAATTTACAATAGGCATATTTATTCCTTTTTTTACTTAATAATTCTTGCTGGAATCCCCACCACTGTCACATTCTCCTCCAAGATTGATTTAACGACTACTGCTCCAGCTCCGATCTTTACTCCATTCGCTATCGTTATATCTCCTAGGATTTGGGCATTCTGACCTATATCAACATTGTCACCGATTACAGGTGGTATATCCGGAAAACCACCATTGCTGCCGATACAACAATTACCATGGAGTGTGCAATTTTCCCCAATCTTAGCCTTAGGGTGAACAATAATAGATCCATAATGATATATCTTCAGTCCTGAATCGAAATTACCAACAGATATAAAAAATCCTAGCTTTGCCCCCAAACGATTTTTTCGCCTTTGGTAATAGTATTTCATCCACTTATTCGGTTTGCAAAAGGTATAATATTCTTCTTTTCGCAAAAATCGCATATAACGACGAATAAAGAATTGCTCCGATTGCACAAACCATTCCACCCAAAAAGCTTTGGAGAAAAAGAATGGCTGAGAAAAATCATCTTTATTTATATCATCTATCATCACAACGGAGTTTTTATCTATTCAAAACCTTCGAAATCATTCTTGTGGTTCTCCCTTTACAACCATAAAAAAGTATAAGTAGAAAATGAGTCACATATTTATATCTTTTAAAATAAAACAGTCGGGCTTTAAATTCATTTAAAAAGAAAGAGAGTTGCCATTCATTTTCCAATGCAATATAATCAGAAAGCTTCTTAAATGCTAAGCTATAATTCCCTTTTTCATAATATTTCAATAAATCCTCTGTAAGATGATATCGATACTTATGTGAAATAGCATCTCTCAACTGATTATCCACAATCAACTTATCCAGTAGTTGCATAATCTGATAGGAACAATCAAAAAGTGAGATATCCGCATATTTAGATTTTTCGGGAAATTGATAATAATAGGTATGGCTATTTATATATTTAAAGTTTTCCACATATTGCAAATATTGAAAAATGAAATCTTCATCTTCCCATAGGGTATAAGCTTCGTTAAACCTCAATTGATATTCTTGAATTATTCTTGTCTTAAAAGCCTTACTCCATAAAAAGCCAAACATCTCGTTACATTGTAAGCTGTAAATCAGATGCTGCAGATCGGAGATCTCAAAGTCCGACAAAGCAGATGTTGGTTCACATCGATTATCATGGCAGTTATAAAAGCCTGAGATAATAATGTCATGCATTGAGAAATAATGACTAAAGTGCTGAAGCCAATCTTCACTGACATAATCATCAGAGTCAACAAAACAAACCCATTCGCCAGCAACATTATCCAATCCCAGGTTTCTGGCGCTGCTGACTCCTCCATTGCTTTTATGAAATGTCCGTATACGAAGATCTCTGGAAGCATATTTATGAATAATAGTGCCCGAATTGTCGGTAGAACCATCATCAATCAATAATAATTCGTAATTGACATACTTCTGTTGAAGAATGCTATCAAGACACCTTTCTATTGTTGTTTCGGCATTAAATATGGGAACAATGATGGAAATCATACTTTCTTTCTTAAAAAATAAAACTTACACTATCGAGTAGTGTAAAAACAATCGAAATAATGCACCATATTTCAGTACCTTTTCTTATTTACAAAGTCTAAAATAAAATCCCAATAAAAGAATCCTAAATTTATCTTTGTATGTAAGTATTGACGATAGTTGCAAATTCATAATTGCTGACACAATTAGAGCAAATGATTTTGAGGTATAGATTGAATATACAATTTCACCTTTTATTGCTTCGTTTAAAGACTTTCTTAATCGATCCCCAAAATAAAGAGCTATCGCATCCTTTCCTGAGAGAAACGGCAGTATCTGTTCTTTAAAATATCTATTAAAAGAAATTCTGGTCTTTGCTTTATCGAGAATATTGCTCTGTTGCGTACTAATATTAAGGCCTGAGCTTCGCCACGAGAACAACACATGCCCTGTATAACCAACTCCCCCTGTCAATGATAGTTTACACCATGTAGCATCATCGCTTCCCCAAGCCATGGGAAAGTTTACAAAACCACCTATCTTCTGGATTGCAGACAAACGAAACATAAAATCGGGAGCAACCTGTTTCCTTCGATTGATGATATTCTGATAAATAAATTCTTCAGCACATTCATACTCTAAGCAGGGTTCAGAAAATCCAATAATCTTGTTTTGTGGGTCAATAGTCTGATGACGACAATGCACCAAATCTACATTCGGATATTCCGCAATCACAGAGAGCATTTCTTTTAAAAAATGTACTCCATACACATCATCATCGGATGCTAAGACAGCCCACTCCCCAGTTGCATAGGAAAGACAATGATTCCAATTTGCAACAAGATCTTTTCCCCCTATATTTTTTGCATTTTCATAATACCGAATACGAGTATCATCAAATAATGAAATAATATTCTGGATTTCGTCTGGTGAATGATCGTTAATAACAATTAATTCAAAATCCGTGAAACTTTGAGAGAGTATGCTGACAATAGCCTCTTTTAGAAAACGTCCTTTATAGGCTGGCAAAACAAATGAAACTTTAACCATTATCATTTTTATTGTGAGAAAATAATCTGTACCAGTTAGATATTTTAGTGGCCAATTTATAGGAACGGCTTCTCTTTATATCAGACAATTCCACACTCAAATCTCGATTCTCTTCAAGAAGCATTTGGTTATCACAAATATAATCAATAAAGAAATCAATATGCTTCTTCATTATATATTTGAGCGCTTTCTTCCTGTTTTCTAAATTTTTATCTTCCTGAAAAGTTGTCAACATAGACCTCTTTTTTATTCTGTACCAAAAAAGATCCTTTTCTATTTTATAAACGGTTTTGCCTTCCTCTAGGATTGAAATCCAGAATTCCCAGTCTTCCCACCCGGTCAATAAAGATTCATCATATCCTCCAACCTTACTCCAATCAGCCTTCCTGTAGAATGCCGAACAAAAAATCACATTCCCAACTGCTAGATTTTTTTTATTGAATTCCGGCAATATCCACGCCCCATTCTTCTCTCCAAATGTTTGAGCATTACAATAGATAACAGTGTACCCCTGTTCAAATTCCGCTTGGGCTAATTCAAGATATAAATTAGCGATCTTATCATCGGCATCAAGAGGCAATATCCATTCTCCTCTCGCTTCTTGAATGCCGGCATTTCTGGCAGAAGATAATCCTCCGTTTTGCTTCTTTATATAACGAAAACGAGTGTCCTTATCCAACCATTTTTTTGCAATCTCGTCCGTATTATCGGGAGAACCATCATTGACAATAATACATTCCCAATTCGTGTATGTTTGCTCCAAAACAGACTGAAGGCATTCATCTAAATATTGCGCCTGATTATAGCAGGGAACAATGACTGAAATAAGATGTTGTTCCATATATTTAATCCAAATCATTTAATAGTCCGATTTTTTTACCTAGTCTAATCCAACGCGAGTTTTGTAATATGCGAGAATATTTTTCTTTATAGTCAAATAATTCTTGATATTGAGGATAAATCGTCGGAAAATATTCATTTAATGTGAAATTTCTTTCTTTGCTGATAAGTTCAGTATTATCAACAGCAGAACTTATACCATCTAAATAAAATGTTGATATTAAAAAATCTAATTTTTTATAGGTTAAATTATATTTACAAAAAGCAAGAAGAAACCATTTCCAATCAGATACTATCCTTAGATGTTCATCATAAAATCCATATTTTTCAAACGCATCTTTACGAATGAATGTACAAGGATGACAAATCGTTTGCAAAATAAATTGAGAAAATCCAACTTTCTCCGGACTAGCCCAATAGCTTTGTAAATTATTTTCATCTTTAATTTCTAAATTGCCGGAAATTACATCTTCTCCTGTCAACTCAGATAGACATTCTTGTAATACATTCTCACTATAAAGGTTATCCCCACTATTGAGAAACAATAAATACTCTCCATTAGCAACTCGAATACCTTTATTCATGGCATTATAAATACCGTTATCTGATTCTGAAACCCAATAAGATATTTTATCTTGATTCTCTTTGATTAATTCTGTACTACCATCAACTGAACCTCCATCAATAACAATATATTCCATCTCTTTATTTGTCTGACAAAAAACGGAGCTAAAAGTTCGTTGGAGGCCAACCTTATTATTATAATTAATAGTAATAATAGAAAGTTTCATTATTCAAATTATCAAATAAGTCATTATTTAAAACTAATATCAATCACATCTTAATCTCTTCTAGATATTACGACAAGCATTTCTG
Organism: Dysgonamonadaceae bacterium; assembly: GCA_047605645.1. GTDB lineage: Bacteria > Bacteroidota > Bacteroidia > Bacteroidales > Dysgonomonadaceae > UBA1309. The sequence goes on from JASGFJ010000025.1 coordinate 15,013, forward strand.
GATTACAACTATAAAGTCCAATAAATATTGATGAATTCATCAATATTTCAACACGAACCAATCGCTTTAAAATTCTATATTTCAACATTCCGTATAGTTCGACTATAAGCCTACCCAATCTATATTGTTTGGATTAGTACAAACTAGCCAACTTTCGTTCATAATCCAAATATAACCAATAACCTTTCGATTTATCAATCCCCTTGCTCATCGGATCATCCCTTCTCTTTACCGGGTTCAGAATGTATTTTTATTCTACTATCACGAATGACTTTGCAATTTAGAGTGTATTATCCAGAGAACAGCCATCCATGATTAGTACTTCAAAATCCGAAAACAACTGCTCAAGCACACTACTTAATGTCGCTTGACGTGTGTTTAGTGAATTATATGTAGGTATGATTATTGAGAAAATTGACATGTAAAAGTATAAACGAGATATTCTATATAAATAAATAGTTGTTAATCCAAAATCAAGACTCCCCTATCCTTAAAATAAAATGGGTTTCCATTTGCCGTAATAAGCCCATCAACCACAACCATAACCCTATTTGTAAACTTAAAAAGGTATTCAACATTAGGATGGGTTAATGCAAATTCTAAATAAAAGGTTCCCGTAGTAAAATTATGAGGAAAATGTATTTTTTCCTCAACCTCATGTGTTCCAACGGAGTACGTCTCTAACTCTCCTTTAAGATGAGTTGGGCTATAAAATGCAATTAAGTTATCATTACTGTCATATAATTGAGCTTCAAAAGAAATTGGTCTTTCAATAAAGTTCTCAAAACGTATAACAATATCTATAGATTCGCCATTGCTGACTTTAATTTCTGATTTTCTTATATTGTTAAATGTTACATCAAGTATATGTATTCCATTTCTTTTCTCATTTGAGAAAGAGAAAGTTGATGAATAGTTACTTAAATTGCTTTTATTATAATAATCAATAGCCTCTACCACCTCTCCTTGATATTCAATTGTGCCATTATTCATGTAAATTCCATTTTTACACAATGTTTTCACAGCTGCCATATTATGGCTTACAAACAACACCGTTCGTCCTTCTCCGCGGGAGACATCTCCCATCTTTCCCAGACATTTTTTCTGAAATTCGGCGTCCCCCACAGCCAGCACCTCATCTACAATCAGTATTTCCGATTCCAGATGGGCAGCCACGGCAAAAGCGAGTCGCACATACATCCCTGAAGAATATCGCTTCACCGGTGTATCGATATAACGCTCTACTCCGGAGAAATCTACAATTTCGTCAAACTTCCGCTTGATTTCTTTTTTTGTCATCCCCAGGATAGCACCATTCAGGAAAATATTTTCCCGTCCGGTCATTTCCGGATGAAAACCTGTTCCGACTTCCAGCAGGGAAGCGATTCGTCCTTTCACTTTGATATTTCCGGTAGTCGGCGCCGTCACTTTCGACAATAATTTCAGCAAAGTAGATTTTCCTGCTCCATTTCGCCCGATAATCCCCACAGCATCTCCCTGCTCAATCTGAAAGTTGATATCTTTCAGAGCCCACACATAATCGGACTCTCCTTTTTGAGTACGGTCGTTTGCTTCTCCAATTTTCAGGAATGGATCTTCTTTTCCACGGACACGTGCCCACATCCGGTTCAGGTCGTGCGACAAAGTGCCTGTGCCGACTTCTCCAAGTCGATATTGTTTCGATATATTGTGTGCTTCAAGTGCTATATTGCTCATAGTTTGTATAAATTAATTAGTGTGTGCTTAAGGCTGAGGTTAAGAATCGTGTCAGCTTTCAATCCTTAGCCTTATTTCTCATTTCTCAACCTTAGCCTCATCCTCAATTTTTCTTTCTCGACCTCAGTTTTCAACCTTATTTCTTATTCTCAGCCTCAATCTCATTTCTATATCGTATCCATAAATGTTTTTTCCACCCGGTTGAACACCACAGTTCCGATGATAAAAATCACCAGAATAGAGAGTACCGAATAAAGAATCATTCCGGGTGTAAATTCACCCGAACCAAGATATGCATATTTGAAAGCTTCAAAAAGTCCTGTTAACGGATTTGCCATAATAAAGATACGGTATTTTTCCGGAAGAGTGGATACCGGATAAATGACCGGAGTAGCATACATAAGCAATTGTACTCCAAACGTAAGTAGTTGAACCATATCCCGATATTTCACAGTCATACTGGAGAAAATCATCCCCAGACCAAGTGAAAAAGCCGCCATTAAGACAATCAATAGAGGAGAGGTGAGTATCCATATATTCGGATGGACAGAACCTTTCAGCGTATAGAATATCACTACGGCCAAAAATAAAGCAAATTGCACACCGAATTGCATTAATTTTGAGACGACAATAGAAAGTGGCATAATTAATCGGGGGAAATACACTTTCCCCAACATGCTTGCATTCTTATTAAAGACTGTTGCCGTTTCGTTGAGACAAGATGAAAAATAGTTCCACAACGTAATTCCGCAAAGATAAAAAGCAACCTGAGGAACTCCATCAGTAGAGATATTAGCTATATTTCCAAAGACAATGACATAGATAATGGTCGTGAAGATCGGACTGACAAAAAACCAGACAGGTCCAAGTACCGTTTGTTTGAAATAGGTAACAAAGTCTCGCCGCACCAACATGGTGAGCAAATCGCGATAACGCCATACTTCCTGCAGGTCTAACTTGAAAAGCGAAGAGCGTGGCTCTATCACTTCTGTCCATTCTTCCTTTGTCTGTGTCTGATTTTGCATATTTATTTTTAAGTTGTTTAATTGGGTAATTGAGTAATCGTTTACTCGTTTAATCCCGCTTTCACGGATTCACAGTTAGACAATTCCTCCGTTAAACGGTTTAACATTACGACAGTTCTGATGAGTATCCAATCGGGTAATTATTTACAAGCCTACCTGCCTGTTCTTGGATTTCACGATTAGATAATTCTATAGTTAAACGTTTTTACAATTACGGAAGCTCTCCTGAATATCTGATTGGTTAATCATCTATACATTTATCCGTTTGTTTAACTGTTCAACAATTCCATAGTTAAACAGTTTAACGCTTAAACAGTTTAACGATTCATCGACAAATATTATTCAAACTCACTTTTGAGTGTTCTCCTCAACCCCTCTTCGATGGGATAAGGAGGCACGAAGCCGGAGTTCATGGCCTTTGAAGAATCAAATTGAGTGACTGCGCAGAATTTCTTCACGCGCACGGAGCTAATGGTCAATTTTTTCCCGGTGATTTTAGCCAGTAAATCAAACCCATATCCTCCGAGCATTCCCAGCCAATAAGGGATATGTGTAGTCGGTATATGTTTTCCCAACACCTCTCCGGTGTGGTATACCAAATCGTTGGTGGTAAAATCAGGCTTATCGACATAATTAAAGACATGATAGCCTTCTTTTTTATTTTCGATAAGAAAGTTGATAAAAGCAACAATATTGCCCACGTATGACATGGATTTTTTATTATTCCCTTTTCCAACCATCATAAATTTGCCGGAGGCAATCTGCCGTAGCAGATTATAAACATTTCCCCGGTTCTTTTCGCCGAAGATAACTGTCGGGCGGATAATGTTTATATTCCAATCCGGATGGTCTTTGTACCATTCCTGCAAAACCAACTCAGCCTGCCATTTGCTTTTACCGTAATGATTGAACGGGTCTGCCGGTGTATTTTCATTCGGATTGTCTTTATCCAGTCCATAGATAGCTACAGAGCTTGTAAAGATAATACGTTTTACACCATTAGCCTCCATTGCATGCAGCGTATTACGCATTCCCTGAACATTCACATCGTAATAGAGAGAAACAGGACTAACATCATCCCTGTGCTCAGCTGCGAGCAAGACAACAGTGTCTGTTTCCTTTAATAGTTTTTGAAGAGCTGTTTGCTCCAATACATTCGCAATCTGCGTCACAGAGGGCCATATCGAACTAGGCTGCTTATCTATATTTTGCAAATCATATTGATTATTCTTTGCCAAAATATTCAGCAGATTCGTTCCGACAAACCCCGATCCTCCAATCAGAGAAATTTTCATACGGAATTGTTATTAAAAGTCATTCAACAAGAATAGAACTTGTAGCATTGCTACCAGAAAACTTACCCTTCGCTTCTTTTAACAGTTGCTTTTCTTTGGCTTGAGTTTTTTTTTCAACACTCCTTTTCTGATTCAGGTATCCGATGACTACATTCATCCAAACCCACAATAAGATGTCAATAGCCAAAACCAGGTTATTACTGATATAATTCACGAGTATAACATTCATTCCACCAAAGAAAAAAGCAATCAGTAGAATGGAAATCATCGCCTGATGATTATTCATTCCCAAACGCAGCATTTTGTGGTGAATATGATTTCTGTCGGGATGAAACAGAGGTCTCCTATTTCGAAGACGCCACCACATTACCGTAGCAACATCCATCACAGGTATAAATATAGTAGAATATGCTACCACTACCGCCCCTTCGGAAAAAGGTTTGATAGTCGGGTTGAGCATGGTATAACTGATGCTCAGAAAAGCCAGGGAGTACCCCAGAGTTAAACTGCCTGTATCTCCCATAAAGATACGATGACGACGACGGTTTGTTCCGAAAACATTGTAATAAAAGAACGGGAACAATACGCCGGCTGTTATTAAGGCAAACAGGGCAAACAGGTAGGCTTCGTGATAAAGAAACAACAATCCCATCGTAATGCAGCCTGTTGCCACTAAACCGGAGCATAATCCGTCGAGTCCGTCAATCAAATTGACAGCATTCACAATCAGCAATATGCCGAATATAGTCAGCGGAATTCCAACCAGAGGAGACACTTCCACAATCTTAGCAATGCCGTATAAATTATTTATCCAGATTCCTCCTAAAGGCATTAGACAAGCAGCAATAAGCTGAGCCAGGAATTTACGTTTATAACTCATTCCAATCAAATCATCAACTACTCCGACCATGAACAGGATAACAAGGGCACAAAACAACAGAAGAAAAGATCTGTGGTGTACTCCTAAAAGCGGATGAATCTTATCAGGAACAAAATATTCCAGAAGAACGATAAAAAAGGTAAATAGACAGAGCTGCACAGGGAGAAATGCGAACCCACCTAAACGAGGAATAATGCCTATGTGTTTTTTTCTTGAGTCGGGTATATCAAACAGTCTCTTTCTGAAACTGACTAAAATGATACCCGGAATAATCAACCTGCCCAAAAAAATAGCTAAAAAAAAGGACAGGAGAATAACTAATTCAATCATAAAGTATTGTCGTTTGCGTTATCTGACTTAAAGAGCCTAAATATTTTCTAAAATAACCATTCTCTACATAAAATAATAATTGCATATCTAATTTCTTAAGTTCAAAAATGGATATACATTATCACAGAAGAAATAGTTCTGAATTATTGTTCATCATGTCAAATACATTACGTTTGATGTTCCTTTATGAATTATAATAACATAATTCTTCTTACAAAGAAAGATTCTTTTTTTCATACTAACAAGGCAAATTTCATTTTATTAATATAAAAAAAGGCAAATATTGAATATTTGGACGTTTTTTATCGACCTGCTTAAACAACTATTCACGTCTAAAATACAATAAGATTTCGTATCAAAACAAAGAACTTCGGTTCATTAACGACATGTTTTTTCAAGAAGAATTGTCCTCTATCAGAGACAAAGTACAAACCATATACATACTGATATTAAATAACTTGCCCTCACCATTCACCTAATCCAATTCAATTATTTTTTTTCTGGCGTGTAAATTTGTCCGGTTCTGTCTGGATTTATCCCATAAAAGGACACGAATAGTTCTGTTTGATAAATTACAGAATATAGCAATCTCCTGTTCTTAAATTTGTTTTTAATTATAGATATTATCAGTTGACGATATATAAAAATCTATATCAATCAACACTTTTTTTATTTTTCACCGCGAAAACATTGCATTGGGAGCGTAATAAGAAGGTAAGCTTTCAATCTAAAAAAATCAATATCACATCGAATGAAAATCCGTTATTATCCGCTATTTTTCTTTTTTTAGTCGCTTTTCTGAACAAACAATTCTTGATTTTGTGTTTCGAATAAGCAAGGCTGATTTTCCTATTTTGGTTGTATGAAAGTAAGAAATTTACCGATCATCAACGGCAAACAAAGAAGAGAATAAAGTGATTGCTTTCCATTCAGCTTTCGGGCAAACATGGCGAGAAAAAGACGGTAAAAGAATCTGACGAGCTAAAACAGCCGGGCTATCGGCAAAGACACTGAAAGTTCAGAGTTCAGCTTATGACAAGCGCGAACGTGACGGAAATTTTGAAAGGACAAAGCGCATCGACTCCTTGAAAACAACAGCATTTGTCATTTTCATAATCAATAAGTAAATGAAAGCGGTAATCAGAATCTTTCCGACCAAACGGACATAGATATTATCCAGCATAAGACTTCCGAAATATCCACCTGCAACAGCAATACAAGCTATCAGAATAAACGGACAGATATCCGCCAAAAGCTCTGTCCATTTCAAGCCAATCTCTCTATTTACGAAGTATTGCCAGGAAGCAAGCCAACAGATATTGATAGCCACATAAATAGTAATCATGGTCATAATACCGTAAGGATAAGACACAATCATCGTTACAATCTGTATCGCTCCCAACAGAATGTTGTTCCACATTTGGACATTAGACTTCCCTTTACTGATTATTAAATTGGAGAAAAGCGTGGAAACAGGAAAGAAAGCACCCCAGAGACAGAGCAACTGCATAATGACCACACTATTGAGCCATTTATCGGTAATAGTCATTACAATCAAATCTTTTGCTATCAGTGCCAAGCCCAACATGCAAGGGAAAGAGACAAAAGCCGTAAAACGAAGCATCTTCCTGAAAATCCGCAACTGCCTCGTTTTTTCGTCCTCTACCTTCGAGAACACGGGCTGCGAAATGCCGTTGATGGTATTATTAATCATGGAAATTCCCATGGAATTCCATTTATTAGCCTGAGTGAAATAGCCTACGTCAGCAGACGAATAGAATTTCCCGAGAAGAATGGAAAATATATTTCCATTCAATACATTGAAAAGTCCCGTCAGTAATATTTTACTACTGAATCCGAGCATCTCTTTCAACGGAGAAAAACTAAATTCGAACGAAGGACACCATTTGGAAAAATACCAATACAACCCGTTGGTTATGGCGACATAAAGAATATTTTGAATAGCAATTCCCCAATAAGCCATTCCGCTGTAGGCTAGTGCAACCCCTATAATCCCCGACACAAAGAGTGCAATTATCTGAGAAATGGATCTTTCCCGAATCTTCAAACTAGTGTATATCACCGCATGGTGGGCAATGCCCGTGGCTGAAATAAAAATAGCCAGAAAGAAAAAGCGGGCCAGCGGAATAAGCTTGGGCTGATGATAGAAATTAGCAATGAGCGGCGCTGAAAAAAACAAAATCCAGTAAAGACAAAAACCGACCAGGGTATTAAACCAGAAAACGGAGTTGAAATCTTCGTGAGACACGTTCTTTTTATTGACCAGTGCAGAGGTAAATCCGCTTTCTTGAAAAGTAGCAGCAATAGCACTGAAAACAGTCAACATCCCCACCATCCCATAATCAGAAGGTGAAAGCAGGCGTGCCAGAAAAATGCCAAAAAGAAGGTTCATCAACAACATGATGGCGTTATTGATACTTCCCCACATCAAGCCGTTGACAGTCTTCTCCTTTAATGTTTTTTGCGACATTCTTATTTCACTTCGCTTCCGGGTTTTACCTCTTTTGACGTTGTAATAACCGAGAGGCTACCATCAAAATTTTCGGCAGAAAGAATCATCCCCTGCGATTCTATACCGCGCAGTTTACGGGGTGCCAGATTGGCTACAAAGCAAACCTGTTTGCCCACTAATTCTTCGGGAGCATAATGCTGCGCAATACCGGAAACAATGGTGCGGTTTTCGAGTCCGTCAGCAATGGTAAACTTCAAAAGCTTATCGGCTTTCGGAACTTTCACACATTCCAATACGGTTCCCACACGAATATCCAGTTTTTCAAAATCGGAAAATTCAATATTCGGAAGGATAGGTTTGGCTTTATATTCTGTGCTTTCATTTGCCTTTTTCGTATCCAGTAGTCTCTGAACCTGTGCTTCAATGACCTCGTCTTCTATTTTTTCGAACAAGAGCTCCGACTGGTTCAGCGAATGCCCCACAGCAAGCAATTCCATATTGCCTAAAAGATCCCATTCGAATTTCTCAGTATTGATAAACTGAAGAATCTTTGCCGAGCTGTTCGGCAGGAAAGGTTCGAAAGCAATAGTCAGATTCGCCGTAATCTGCAAAGCGATGTTCAGAATCGTATGCGTACGGGCCATATCCGTCTTCGCTGTTTTCCAGGGCTCTGTATCGGCCAGATACTTATTCCCTACTCGCGCCAGATTCATTGCTTCACGCAATGCATCACGGAAACGGTAATTTTCAAGCAGATGCTCAATTTGTTGTTTTGATCCGGCTATTTCTCTTATGGTTTCTTGGTCGAAATCGGTCAATTCACCACGAACAGGAACTTTGTTATCTGCATATTTCTGTGTCAACACCAAAGCGCGGTTCACAAAATTACCGAAAATAGCTACCAACTCGTTGTTATTGCGGGCCTGAAAATCTTTCCAAGTAAAATCATTGTCTTTTGTCTCCGGTGCGTTGGCTGTCAATACATAACGAAGCACATCTTGCTTGCCCGGAAAATCTTCCAGATACTCGTGCAACCAAACAGCCCAATTGCGTGATGTGGAGATTTTATCCCCTTCCAGATTCAGAAATTCATTCGCAGGAACATTCTCCGGAAGGATGTATGAACCATCTGCTTTCAGCATCGCCGGAAACACGATGCAATGAAACACAATATTGTCTTTTCCAATAAAATGCACCAATTTCGTTTCCTTATCTTTCCACCACAATTCCCAGTCGTTGGGACGAATTTCAATCGTATTGGAAATATACCCGATAGGAGCATCGAACCACACATAAAGCACTTTTCCATCTGCTCCTTCTACCGGTACGGGAACTCCCCAGTCCAAATCACGACTGACAGCTCGCGGCTGCAAGCCCATGTCAAGCCATGATTTACATTGTCCATACACATTCGATTTCCATTCTTTGTGATCTTCGAGAATCCATTGACGAAGCCATCCCTCGTGCTTATCAAGCGGAAGATACCAGTGTGTAGTCTCTTTCATCACCGGCTTGGATCCGGAAATAGTGGAATGCGGATTGATCAGCTCCGTGGGGCTCAACGAGGTACCGCACACTTCGCATTGGTCACCGTATGCATTCGGGTTGCTACAATGCGGGCATTCTCCCATAATGTAGCGGTCGGCCAGAAACATTTTGGCCTCTTCGTCGTAATATTGTTCGCTCGTTTTTTCTTCAAACTCTCCTTTATCGTAGAGTTTACGAAAAAAGCCGGAAGCTGTTTTTTTATGAATATCTGAACTTGTTCGTGAATAAACATCGAACGAAATGCCGAAATCTTCGAACGATTTTTTGATAATATAGTGAAACTTATCTACCACATCCTGAGGCGTCACACCTTCTTTGCGGGCACGGATAGTAATAGGCACACCGTGCTCGTCAGAACCACCTATAAACAACACGTCTTTTCCTCTTAGACGCAGATATCTCACATAAATATCCGCCGGAATATATACACCGGCCATGTGTCCGATATGCACCGGTCCGTTTGCATACGGCAAAGCGGAAGTCACTAACACACGTTTATAATTATCGCTCATCAAGTTGTGATTTATTTTTTAGTGGCACAAAGATAGGAAGTAATCGTGAGGAAGCAAAACGGAAATGATTTGAATAGTCGGAGGAAGCAACGAATCGACTAATCGTGGAAGCATTTAAGCACCTACCGTGGAATCGGAATTAGACAAATAAACAGTTAGACAAACAGCTACACAGCACACAACAATTACAAATCCTTCGATTGCACAATCACACAGTTACACGATTACACAGCTTGATAACGAGTAAACAAGTAGACAATTAGGCGATTAAACAATAAAATATTATCTTTGCCTATCAATTATCTGAAGTTTGGACTATTCTGGCTATCAAATCAGAAAAAAATCCCCAATCTTTTTTATTTTCTAAAACAATAAAACAAATTAAATGACAGACTTTCCCGTTTGCCCTGAATGTTCCGGCGAAAACACGTACTTCGACGGAACAACCTATGTTTGCCCCGACTGTTCGCACGAGTTCAATCCTTCTGAAACAGCAGTAGAACCGGAAACGGACTCCACTCCCAAAGACTGCAACGGCACTCCGCTGGCCGACGGCGACTCCGTTACCGTTATTAAAGATTTGAAAGTAAGAGGCTCTTCGATGGTCATCAAACAAGGCACGAGAGTAAAAAGCATCCGTCTGACAGAAAATCCCGAAGAGGTAGATTGTAAAATTGAAGGTTCAGGAATTGTATTGAAAACCTGCTTTCTGAAAAAAGGGTAAAACAAACCTGCGACATATTTACAAAAAAGGCTGCACATTGCGTACAGCCTTTTCGTATATTTTACAACGATGTTTTTCTAAAGCAACAAAACCGAGGTATATTTTCCGTTTACATCTTCACCAGCTTCAACTGATAAACATCATTTTCCCTCAAGGGTAATTCTTTGAAAAAAGCCCCCTTAGCATCCACACGTACAATTTCAGTTGAAACGGGAGCACCACTATTTTCGGTATTAATCGCCTTCACTTGCTCACGACTTAATTGTCGGGGTTTACCTAAAGAAAGATATGTACTATAGGCATCATTAACACGGTATCCTATCTGATAAACCTCTAACTGATAATTTCCGGGGATAAGCCCTTCTATCTCAATTTTCACCATCCCTTTCGATTTGGCAGGAAGATCACGCACATAATACATCTGATTTAAGACCGAATCGCCAGGATGCGTATTGGTAAAGTCCCATAACAAGAGCTGAACTCCGCCCCTTTTATCTTTACACGCCCAGGATTGTTTATCCGGATTCTTTAATTCTGTTTCTCCCATTTTATTCAAAAAAGAATAAGCAAAATAGGCCGGCTTCTTAATTCCCTGTGTATTCATTAATCCGAATCCACCGTGAAAAGGAGTAAATCGAGGGCCTGATTCTTCAAAGATATCCGTAAACACCCAATATGACATCGAGTTGGGAGCATCACCGACTTGCTTCAGCTTCTGCAAGATATAGGATGCTTGGTGATAACTGTCATGAATAGGGTCAGCCGGAGTATACGAAGAACTCCACTCCGTATAGTGCAACTCGAGGTTCGGTCGAGCAGATTCCTGGATTTGTTTTCGGGAATTAAGAACGTCCTTGCTAACACTCCAATCGTCTTTATCGAGAATGGTACCGGAAGTTCCAAACTGGTCGAGATACCCATGCTTGACACCATAAGCGTGTGTAGAAATAAAATCGATCGGCACGCCATTTTTTACACAGAAGTCGATAGTCTCGGAAACCCAGTCTGCCCCCGCCGTAGCAGGACCTCCGACACGGTAAGCAGGATTTACAGTTTTAACTGCTTCTGCCGCATAGCGATAAAGTTTGAAATACTCTTCTTGTGTTGAAGACCAAAAACCATCTTTCAGATTAGGTTCGTTCCAGACCTCAAAATACCAGCTTTTGACCTCATCTGTTCCATAACGATCAGTGAAATGTTGAACCAGGGAGCGAATGAGTGCCGCCCATTTGTCATAATCCTTCGGTGGAGTAATATTACCTCGCCACCAAAACACCACTTTATTTCCCGTCGCCATTGCAGAGGGCATAAATCCCAACTCGACAAAAGGCTTTATACCAATGCTTAAGAGGAAATCATACAGAGCGTCAATGTATTGAAAATTGTATTCCGGATTGCCTTTCTCATCCTCCCGGTAAACACCCATATCATCGGAAAGCAAACCGTGCATCCGGATATATTTAAAACCACACTCTTTTTTCACAATGCTCAACTGTTTCTGCCAGTCTGCCCGCAAGCCTTCATTTGCACGTCCGGCTCCTACACATTCCTTAAACATCGTATTAAAATTCCCCGCCGTATCTGTCGCATTTAAGCGGATTACTCGTTCGGGCCTAACTACCTCATTTTTTTGCTTCTGGGCTACTGCTTGAGGTGTAGTTATCAGCAATAGTAACAGCATACTTGATAGAAAATTTTTCATCTTGTTCTCAGGCTTATTTTAAGGGTATAATAAAAAATAGAATGATTACTTTTTGATTTTGATAAAAGACACAAGTTTATTTTAAGGTGGATGCTGTTCTCATCCAGATGGGATTCTTTTTTTGGATCTCTTTCATAACCGGACAATCGGGAGCATGCGCTCCGTCGAGATAACCGATACTCATAAGAAACTCTCCCACAATCTCTCCACCCGTGAACTTAAAGGTTTTCCTGAAAAGCTTTACCCAATCGGCCTTTGCCAACGGATGATGATGTTCAAGCCATTTATCAAAAGAACCAAATTCTTTCTGAAGTTCTAAAATAGTTTTCGCATTTTCGATCGCCGCATTTATTTTCAAACGATTCCGAATAATCCCGGCGTCGTTGAGCAGACGTTCGCGATCGACTTCGGTATACGATGCCACTTTCCGAATATCAAAATTATCGTATGCCTTTCGGAATCCCGGCTCTTTTTTCAGAATAGTCTCCCAGCTCAATCCTGCTTGATTGATTTCGAGTAGCAATCGTCCGAAAAGTTCGTTATCATCCTCAATCGGAAAACCGTAAAACTTATCGTGATAGTTTTGATGAAGCATTCGTTTTTCAGCTGGTTCTATGGATGGAATGTATTGGCAGTAGAACATAAACTTATAATTTGTATTAGGAATGAATAAATTCTTTTTGAACCTTGTAAAGATAACTGTTCTTCTTTTAAAATTTAAGGAAATCAATGAATGAAATATAGAAAAACAGCAGTGCTCTATAAAAAACAGTCCTTAGCGATCGGCCTAACTTTACAAATAAAATCTATTTATTTCAGCTATTCACAAGCCACAAGAACATAAATGCAATAACAAAATAAAGCATGAGTTCAAGTCTATTTATTCAAAACTGCTCGCAAATCAGTAAAAACGAACAGAATATAAGTTACCATCAAAATCTCAAGAAAATAACAGTGATATAAAAACAAAAAAAAGATACCTTATGGCATCCTCTCTCATTTTTGTTCAAAATGGAAAACCCATTTTGAACCATCTAACAAATAATCTTTACCTAAAACCTAACCTTTAAAAACAATCTTAATTTACCTTTACGGGCATTGATACCCATCAACATCATTAAATAACCAAATTTTCAATCTTCTTACCTAAGTAAACCATGAGACCCTAAATCTCTCATTGTTTCATGATGCAAACATACTGCCTTTTTTTTTACCTGCAAAATATTCCGAATAAAAAATATGTTTTTTAGCATATTTTTCATCCTACTCCCCTTTACTCAAGAAAAATAATAGATTTATTCACGGTTTTAAATATTTTATTGCAAGATTTTTTACATCAGATTAAACATTTACGAGTTTTTCTATAAATGAAAGTCATATTCTTATAATAACTTAAGTAAGGCCGATAAACTCACAAAAAGACAATAATTATTGAGAGAGTGTCTAAAATTCATTAGCTTTGCACTCTGAAAAATCAGCTATATTCTTTGTATTAAAATAAATGAAGCAGTCCCGAATAGGAACATACTCAATTTTAGCAATTTTTCTTTTAGTTACAGTTGCTGGTACAGCTTTACCTCTTACAAAAAATAAGAACGTAAATCTGGCTGATCAGACAAATACATCTCAACAAAAAAAAGAAAAACGGCAAAAGCCAACGAAACGAGATACGTCATCCAACGCAAAAAGCGTGAATGACTCTATCGTGAAACCGACAGATTCCATATCGGCAGATAGTCTTCATTCTAAAAAACAGATTCTGGATGCCACTGTGAATTATTCGGCAAAAGATTCCATCATCTTCACGGAAGGCAACTGGGCGTATCTATACGGAAGCGCTGAAGTGAAATATAAAAATCTCGGGTTAAAGGGCGAACACATGACCACCAACCTGGACAGCAGCACAGTATGGGCAAAATACGGTATTGATTCATTAGGAAAAGAATTCGGATATCCTGAATTTTCGCAAGGCGAAAGTGACAAGTACGAAGCAAAAACGATTAAATACAACTTCAAATCGAAGAAGGGATATATTACGCATGTGGTCACGCAGCAGGGAGAAGGATACATCGTAGCAGAAGAGGCTAAGAAAAATCCGGACAATTCCATTTTTATGAGAAACGGAAAATATACAACCTGTGATGACCATGAGCATCCGCACTTCTATCTGAATCTGACCAAAGCAAAAGTCCGCCCCAAAAAAGATGTTGTTACCGGACCGGCTTATCTGGTTGTGGAAGATGTTCCATTACCAATCGCTATTCCGTTTGCATTTTTCCCTTTCTCCAGCAAATATTCATCAGGTATTATTTTTCCAAGTTACGCCGATGAGTTGGAACGGGGATTTGGACTGAGAGACGGAGGATATTATTTTGCCATCAACAAATATGTAGATCTCGCCCTGACAGGAGAAATATACACAAAAGGTTCATGGGGAATCAATGCAGAATCGACGTATAAAAGACGTTATAAATACACCGGCCATTTTGCAGGAAGTTACCTGCTCACCAAATCGGGCGATAAAGCTGTGCCCAGCAGCTATTCAGTCTCAAAGGATTTAAGTATTAAATGGTCTCACAGTCAGGATTCAAAGGCAAATACATTTCGGCAGCTATCAGCAAGCGTGAATTACCAAACCAGCTCATACAATCACAACAGTCTGACATCACTGACCACCTCAGACTATACGTCCAACACGAAAAGTTCAACTGTGAGTCTGACACAGACATTTCCTAACTCAAAATGGAGTTTAGGAGCCTCCATGAACATCGTACAACGCTCTTCCGACTCTACCGTTGCGGTGACACTGCCCAGTTTAAATGTAAGCATGAGCCGTATATTTCCATTCAAAAGAAAAAACCCGGTAGGCACCGAACATTGGTATGAAAAGATATATATGAGTTATTCTGGAGTTTTGAGCAATAGCATCACAACAAAAGACAACCTGCTGTTTAAGGCAAACCTGATTAAAGACTGGAAGAACGGAGCAAGACACACCATACCGGTAGGAGCTTCATTTACTATTTTTAATCACATCAATGTGACTCCGTCATTAAACTATGACGAACAATGGCATACTCATAAAATATATAAAGTATTTAACGACTCCTCCCATACATTTGTGCCACTTGATACAATGTATGGTTTCTATCGCACCTATAGCTATAGCACAGCCTTGAGTTTTCAAACGAAACTTTACGGTTTTTACAAACCCATTATCGGAGGTAATAAAATACAGGCCATTCGCCATGTCTTTACACCCAGCATCTCTCTATCATACAACCCGGACTTCACATCCTCACACTTTGGATTCTGGAAGCAGGTTCAATACATGAATGCAGATGGCACCTATCAGACGGCTAAATATTCACCCTTCGAAGGGAATGTGTATTCTCCTTCTTCAAGTACCAAAGCTGGAAGTATAAACTTTTCTCTGCAAAACAACCTGGAGATGAAAGTTCGTTCGGAAAAGGACTCTACGGGATGGAAAATAATCAGTCTTATCGATAATTTTACAGCAAGCACGAGTTACAATATGATGGCAAGTTCTTTCCGGTGGAGCAACATCAGCACAACAACCCGCCTCAAATTGAGCAAATCGTTGACTGTAAACATAAATGCGATTTTTGACCCCTATACTTACGAAGTCAATAAGACAGAGACAGCATTGGTGCGCGTAGACAAATTACGTATCAGCCGCTATGGCTCAATCGGACGACTGATGAGCACAGGATATTCCTTTTCTCCTTCGTTGAATCAAGACTCTTTCAACAAATGGTTCGGAAAGAAAGATAAAGGTACAGAGAAGAAAGGCTCTTCCAATCAACAACAACAAGCCCAAACAGCACCATCGGCAGTGGCCGACAGCACAACCAGCCTGCTGAATGGGAAGAAAAAAGACACCGGTTCGTATGATAGTGACGGATACCTGAAAAACGAGATCAAATGGAATTTATCCTTCAGCTACTCTTTCAACTATGCATACGACAACACGCGATTTAACCCAACGACTCAGGAGTATAAATACAAGCTTACACACAACCTGAGCGTAAGTGGAAATATTCAGCCAACTAAAAACTGGAACTTTTCATTTAATACCAGTTACAATTTTGACCAGAAGAGATTTCCGTACATGTCCTGTAGTCTCTCTCGCGATCTGCACTGCTTCTCTCTTACAGGCACCTTTGTTCCCATTGGCCCTTACAAGACCTATTATGTATCATTAAGGGTGAAATCATCGATGTTGCAAGACCTGAAGTACGAACAACGAAACCGCTCATCCAGTTACGATCCGGAATGGCCTTAAAGAGAGTCCGAATCAGGATAAGACAGCATAAAAAACAAAAAACACCTCCGATAGACTTTCGTAAACGGAGGTGTTTTTTTTATATTCGGAGTTCTAAGAGAATTTCTAAATTTCTTTATCCAGTTCGATTAAAAGGTCGCTTTTACTGGTTGTATCCCCTTCCTTTACATGTACACGTTTTATAGTACCTTTTGTGCTGGCAAGTATAGCATTCTGCATCTTCATAGCCTCTAAAATCAGTAACGTATCACCTGCTTTAACCGTGTCTCCTGTTTTCACCAGTACTTCCAGTATCTTCCCGGGCATAGGCGCCTTTAGTCGGATAGTCGGAGATTCACTGGCTTTCGAAGCCAACAATTTCTTACGAGCCAGAGAGAATGGTGTCTCCAATGAGAAGTTATAAGTAACCCCATTGACCAGAAGTTCATAATCATTCTGATGCCGTGAAACAATTTCCACCGGATAGCGGACTCCATCCAGAACCAGAAAAGAAAAACCATCTTCCGACTTTTCGACAGTAGCATTTTCATTCAACCGGATACTCGATATTGTTCCGTCGGCACTTACTGTAAAATCGTATTCGGCATCTGTGTCCTTATTGAGGACTATCAACTTTTTTTCTGAACTATTCATATGTTAACACCTGCTCATTTAAAATTCAACTTATTCCGAAGCACCCATGCACTATCTTCTTTTTCGACAAAAGCCGGAGCTTTGGCCTTGCGCTCAAAATGATGCGTCACAAAAAGGGCTGCTAAATACTCTTCATGCTCTTCTTTATGCACCATTGCCTTCATGTCTTTTTCGATGAAAGAAGTATCGAAATCTCCGATACGAAACACATCGTTATGAAGAACGGCTTTATCAAATGGAATCGTTGTCTTCACCCCTTTGATATGAAACTCCGACAACGCCTTTAGTGTTTTAGCAATTACCTCTTCTCTGGAAGGTGCATGAACAATCAGTTTGGCAATCATAGAGTCAAAATAGGGCGTGACTTCCGAACCAACCACAACACCTGTATCAATCCGAATCCCGTCACCGGAAGGGACACGCAAGGCTTTAATTACGCCCAGGCAAGGAGAAAAGCCCGATTGAGGATCTTCCGCATTGATTCGGCATTCAATGGCCCAGCCATTCAGCTTAATATCATTTTGCTTGACCGGCAGTTTTTCGCCGCGAGCTACCCGAATCTGTAATTCAATAAGGTCCAACCCGGTTATCATCTCCGTCACAGGATGTTCCACCTGTACACGCGTATTCATCTCCATAAAAAAGAAATTCTTCTCTTTATCCAGAAGGAATTCCACAGTTCCAAGACTCACATATCCTGCCTCTTTGGCCAGATTGACCGCCGCGCCTGTGATTTTTTTTCGTAAGACCTCATCCAAAGCGGGAGAAGGCGCCTCTTCCAGCAATTTCTGATGTTTGCGTTGAATAGAGCATTCACGTTCTCCCAAATGAACTACATTTCCGTAGTTATCAGCGACAATCTGAATTTCAATGTGGTGAGGATTCTCTAAATATTTTTCAATAAACACCGAAGGATTATTGAAAGCGAGCATTGCCTCAGATGTAGCCGCAAAATACATTTGCTTCAAATCATCTTCTTTTCTGACAATTCGCATGCCCCGTCCGCCACCGCCGGCAGAAGCTTTGATTATTAAAGGGTAACCGATTTCTGTTGCGACCTGAAAGGCTGTCTCCAATGTATCGACACTTCCTTTGCTGCTACCTAACATCGGAACTCCGGCTTTAGCTGCAATTTCTTTTGCAACCACTTTATCTCCCATATTCTGGATGATACGCGGAGAAGGACCGATAAAAATGATTCCTTCTTCTGTGCAACGTATTGCAAAAGTGGAATTCTCCGACAAATAACCGTATCCGGGATGAATAGCATCCACCTTGTTGCGTTTAGCCAACAACACAAGGCTTTCAATATCTAAAAATTCGGGCACATCATTTTTTTCTCTTTCCGGAAAATCAAGTACGATATCCATCTGATTGAGATAATGTGCATTCGGTTCTTTTTGTGTACGGATTCCAACCGCCTTAATCCCCATCTTTTGAGCTGTCCGGGCAATACGAATCGCAATTTCTCCCCGATTAGCAATCAGGATAGAACGTATTTTTTCTTTTGTTCTCATATTTCAATATAATTAAAGAGGAACATTTCCCTGTTTTCTGTCAAGACGAAGCTCTGTCTTGCCCTGAAGCGCCTCCAGACAGGTAATTATCTTACTTCTTGTCTGAGCCGGATCAATAACTTCATCAATAAATCCTTTTTCGTCGGCAATGTACGGGTTTGTTACTTCGTCTCGGTATTTCTGAGTCAACTCCTTTTTCAAACTGAAGGGGTCTTCCGACTCTTCCAATTCTTTGCGATAAAGAATAGCGATAGCGCCATCCGGCCCCATTACAGCTATCTCTGCTGTAGGCCAGGCAAAACTGAAATCACCGCCAATTCCTTTGCTATTCATCACAATGTATGCGCCGCCGTAGGCTTTCCGAAGAATAATCGTGATTTTAGGCACCGTGGCATTGGTATATGCATATAACAATTTTGCTCCGTGCCGGATAATGCCGTCGTGTTCCTGATCTGTCCCCGGAAGGAAACCGGGAACATCCTCCAGGGTAATTATCGGTACATTGAAGGAATTACAGATATTAATAAAACGAGCGGCCTTTACAGATGAATCTATATCCAGGGTTCCGGCCATCACTTTTGGCTGATTAGCGATAATTCCAACCACGCGACCATCGATACGGGCAAAAGCTGTAATAATGTTCATCGCATGATTTTCTCCGACCTCCATATATTCGCCATAATCTACTAGCAATTCCATGATTTCTTTCACATCATAGGGCTTGTCCGGATCTTCCGGGACAATATATCGCAGACGCTCTTGCGCCGACTTGTGCAAAGACGGTTTCTTGACAGAAAGAGGTGTCTCCAGATTGTTGGAAGGAAGATAGGAAAGTAGTTTTTTCACGGCCAGAATTGTATTCTCATCATCGTTATATACAAAGTCGGCAACACCCGATTTAGTCCCATGTACAGATGCTCCGCCTAAGTCTTCGGTGGTCACAGTCTCATTAAGAACTTCTTTAACAACATTAGGCCCTGTCACAAACATATAACTGGTGTCAGCCGTCATGAAAATAAAATCAGTCAACGCCGGGGAATACACCGCTCCTCCGGCTGCCGGCCCCATAATCACAGAGATTTGAGGAATAACACCGGAAGACAAAACATTCCGTCTGAAAATGTCTGCATATCCATTCAAACTGCTGATCCCTTCCTGAATGCGTGCACCGCCCGAGTCGATAAGTCCTACTACTGGAACTCCTGTCTTCAACGCCAAATCCTGAATCTTCACTATTTTAGCGGCATGATGAGAACCCAACGATCCTCCCAGCACATTAAAATCCTGAGAAAAGGCGCAAACCATACGGCCATTGACTTTTCCGAAACCGGTTACCACTCCGTCACCAAACGACCTGATTGTTTTACCAAACGATGCAGATGCAGGAGGAGTATAAGCATCGGTTTCCTCAAAAGACCCTTCGTCAAACAACAGAAGAATCCGTTCGCGGGCTGTCAATTTGCCTCTTTTGTGTTGTTTTTCAAAATATTTCGCGTCGTACTGCTGATTAAGCAGCTCTTGACGGGCTAAGAATTGTTCATACGATTTTTTCATGAATATAATATTACAAATATTTTATTGCTCACCACACACGTTCGCTCCTCCTCTTCTCTCTGGAGAATCGGTTATCGACAAGTCCGGCAACGGTGTGTAATATCAGTAGATATCCCATCTTGAAGCTTTTTTCGTTCTTTTTATCCGAGGGTCTCAAAAAGAGTAAGTTTCGGCAGATTTTCCCACTTACTCGAATCGGCACGCCTTTCCGTCCATTACAATGTACTTCCGGTAGAAAGCACAAAGACCAACGATTAAAAGAATTGCTCTATACATCAGCACACTCATAAAAGTTTTCAATTATGAAATTCAGAGAGGCTTAGACTTTACAGCAGCGAATGTGCCCAGGGGTTTCGCCTGATTCCTGTCTCAAGATAGCATGTAAAAAAATGCACACATTATCGAGACATGTGCAAAAATAAAGAAATTATTTAAGTTTTACTTACCAATCACTTATTTTTGACAGTTCAGGCAATTCAAAGGAAGTCAAACCGGCGCTTCCAAACCACTTTCTTCTTTTCTTATATTGATGATTACGAGGCGCAAATTAAAAATAAAAATAAAGACTACAAAATATTCTTCAATAATCTCATATTTTATAAATTTTGTCGATTAGATTTGTATCCAAAATTTAGGTTAATTATAATCATCATTATGCTTATGGATTTTTCAAACAAAAAACTGGTTAGACTGCTCCCGGTCGCCATACTTGTTTTTGCATCTACTCCCTTGTCCATGACGGCGGAAACAAAGAAAAAAGCCAGTCTCCCCCGCAAAGAATTTTTCAAAGTTGCCAATATGGACAAAAGCGTTAAACCCGGAGACAACTTCTACGAGTACGCCAACGGAAATTGGGTAAAAAACACAAAAATACCAGCCAATCAAGTGGGCTGGGGATCATTCTACGAGTTAGCGGAAAACAACGACAACCATCTCCATGAAATTCTGGAAGCGGCGGCAAAATCAGCTGCAAAAGCCGGAAGCGTGGAAGGAAATGTCGGAAATTTCTACAAAAGCGGAATGGACTCGGCAAATATTGACGAGATGGGGATTAAACCCGTTCAATACCTGCTTGATAGAGTCGACAAAATTCATGACATCACTTCTTTCTGGGATGAAGTCTGTCAACAACAAACAGAAGGTATCAGTCAGTTATTTGGTTTTGGAATAGGCCCTGATGATAAAAACGTAACGGAGGAGATCTGTAATTTCGCGCAGGGAGGCATCGGATTGCCGACCAAAGAGTATTATACCGCAACAGATGCCCGATCGACCCAGATCAGAGAAGCGTATAAAAAATACATCGGACAAATTCTGGAGTTTGCCGGAATAAAAGACCCAAAAGCAGGAGAAGAGATATTCTCTTTTGAAAAATACCTGGCTGAGGCATCGTTGACTCCTGTAGAAATGCGCGATCCGCAAAAAATGTATAATAAATTCTCGGCCCAACAGCTAAAAGAATCTTACCCGAACTTAAATTTCACTCAGATTCTAAATGGATTGAAAGTTCCTGCTTTTGCACAGGAATCTGTTTTGATTTCAACCACGCAGTTTTATAAGGCACTGAACGATCTGGATAAAAATGTATCTGTTGCCACCTTGCGGAATTACCTTAAATTCCATCTTTTGAGCGCCATGGCTCCTTATCTAAGCTCAGATATCGACAAAGTACATTTTTCTTATTATGGAACAGTGCTCACGGGCTTGCAGGCTCAAAAGCCAAGATGGAAGCGTGTGATGGGCATCATAGACGGTTCTATCGGCGATCAGCTGGGGCAAATGTATGTGGAAAAACATTTCAAACCGGAAGCTAAGACTTACATGCTTGCCTTGGTAAACAACCTGCAGTCCACCTTTGCTGAACGCATTCACAACCTGGATTGGATGAGCGCATCTACCAAAGCCAAAGCAATTGAGAAATTAGATGCATTTACAAAAAAAATCGGATACCCCGACAAATGGAAAGATTACAGTAAGTTGACGATTGTTGCGGACAATTATGCAGCAAATATTATCAATACATCCGCTTTTGAATACGACTTTCAAATCAACAAACTGGGAAAACCTGTTGACAGAACAGAATGGGGAATGACTCCTCCGACAGTGAATGCATACTACAACCCGGCATTCAACGAAATTGTATTTCCGGCAGGTATTCTTCAATTTCCATTCTTTGACTTCAATGCGGACGATGCCATCAATTATGGAGGTATCGGCGCCGTAATCGGGCACGAGATGACTCATGGTTTTGATGATCAGGGTCGCCAATATGATGCAAAAGGCAACCTGTCGGACTGGTGGAGTGCGGAAGATGCAACGAAGTTTGAGAAAAGAGCACAGGAAGTGATTGAGCAATTCAACAAATACACTGTTCTCGATTCCATACATGTGAACGGGCAACTCACTATCGGCGAAAATTTGGCAGACCTGGGCGGAATTACCATTGCTTACCAGGCTTTCAAAAAAACACAACAAGGGCAAAGCCAACAATTGATTGATGGCTTCACACCCGATCAACGGTTTTTCTTAAGCTGGGCACAAGTGTGGAGAAGCATTTATCGTCCTCAGATTGTATTCCAATTAATAAAGACAGATCCGCACGCGCCGGCTCTTTGGCGTGTCAACGGACCGTTAAGCAATTTCACCCCTTTCTACAAAGCATTCAATGTGAAACCGGGAGAAAAGATGTACAAGCCGGAAGACCAACGCACAGTAGTCTGGTAAACAACATTCAAAGGCTATAAAACAGAAAAGAGGTTGAATAAAGTGATTCAACCTCTTTTCTGTTTTTTGAGAAATACATCAGAAAGGATAACCGACAGCAATGTGCCATGCCATATTACGAGACATATCCAATGGATACAGTACCTGCCATTTTGTTCGGCCTGTTCCGTCAGCCGGATTATACAATTTCCAACCACAATCCATACGAATCAACACATAATCAAAGTCGAGACGAAAACCGAATCCCCATGCAGATGCGATCTGTTTATAGAATTTATTGATCGTAAACACTCCACCGGGCTGGTCTTCATAGTTACGTATTGTCCAGACATTACCGGCATCAAGAAAAGCAGCGAGTTCCAATTTCCAGAAGACTTTACTTCTATATTCCACATTTGCATCCAGACGAATATCTCCGGAATGGTTATAGAAGGTGGCATTTTCAGAATAATAAGAGCCGGGACCCAGTTCACGAACATTCCAGCCACGCACACTATTTGCTCCTCCCGAAAAGAACCGTTTCTGGATAGGAATTGTTTTGGAATTCCCATAAGGCACAGCAATACCTCCTCCTATACGCCATGCAATGCTGTTTTTACTATCAATCGGGATGGAACGGCTGAAGTCCACATTTGATTTCACATATTGGGCAAAATACGTTCCAAAAATCTTTCTCGACCCTAACGAATCCGCATCCACTTTCAGCAAATGCGAGGTCAGATTAAGGAGGTTTCCGGCAGTCTCGATTGCACCGCGAAAGGAGTGTATCGGCTGCATGGACTTTACCATCGGATTGAAGTTGCTGTGGCTATAAGAATAGCCAATACTGGCTATAAACTGATCTTGAAAACTATATACTTTGGTATAAACCGGAAGAGCATCATAGAAACTTTTTGACAGATATGGGAAATGCACATAACTTAAATCGAGCAAATCAAGGGTTTGCTTTGAATAAGAATTCCGTTGATCCTGCCAGATATACTTGACACCGGCAGAAAGAATGGTTCGCTTGTAATATTTAGGATATTGCTGGTAAGTGTAACTGGTCGTTAACTGAGTCGATGCTTTGGAACGGCGCTTAAAATCACGGGAAAGGAATGGAGCCAGAAAGCGGGGAAATGTCAGAGATGTTTCGCCTCCAATTTCATAATAGTTATTCTTAAGCTCCAACGTTTTAGACGAAATGGCATCAAACGAACCCTGTAATTTCACATTAAAAAGTTCTGAGCCTTTAAAAATATTCCGGTGGCGATAGCTGACACTGGCAGCAGCACCTAAAAAGCCGGTTGTGTTTGTCCCTTCTATTTCCGTAACAAATCCCTGACGTTTCTCCGGGAAACAGGTAATAACACAATGAACCCGGGAAGAATCTCCGTCAGCATACGGAGCAAAGCGGATATTGATGTTCCGAAGAATACCAAGACGAGTGAGCGAACTATAGGTCATATTTACCATCTGATCGTCATATTCCATTCCGGGACGCAGGTGAATGCATTCCATCAGAATAGATGGTTTTAAATAACGCCCTCTCTTTCCATAAAAGATACGGCAACGATCATAATAGGTACTATCGGACGGTTGAAAATCAGCGAGATTACCATCCACCAAAGGATCGTAATCGGTATAAATATCCACATCTGCTATTTTAAAGCGGTTATGAGGCTCTTCCAATACTTCGCTGCTGTTGTTTTTTCTTACAGAAAACGGATAAAATACCATTTCCAGCTCCACCTCGTTAGGCTCAGCCCCTAAAGTATCCGCAACAAAACCTATATATTCCTTATTGAATGTATAGTATCCGTTTTGCCTGAAGATAGATGCCACACGGGTTCTTTCTTCGTCGAGTACATTCAGGTCGAAAAGCATGTTTTTCTTCACCAGCGTATTCTTTGCCAGCATCGTAGAATCTATACTCGCTTTACGTTCGCGGAATTTCCTCCCTTGTGGTCTTTCGAGCCTGTTGAAAACCGAATCCTGAAGATTGATATGATAATTCTTGATTACATAAGGCTTATTCGGAGAAACGACATAGTCTATATTTACTCTTTTGCCTTCAAATTTTGTTTTGCCGTCCACCTCTGCATTTATGTATCCCTTATTTATAAATACACGGCGCAATTCATCTTCAGAACGTTGCGCCATCGTAGAGTCATACAGCACCGGAGGCTCCCCGATATGCTTTAGCCAGCGGTTATAGAATCGGGTAGTATCGCGGCCTGAAAGGCTGTAAAGATGGAGAGGTAATTTATACAGTCCGAATGTCTTATAGTTGGGGTTTTGTTTGATATATGGGCTTAGGTTGAGATAGTTCAGGCCTTTTACATTAGAATGAATATCCACCTTATCCAAAAGGTGTTCGCCTTCAGGAACATATTTTGTTGTATTGCAAGAAGGTATGGTCAATACCAGCACACAAACAAAGAGAACAAGCCCAAACAAAAATTTCATCTTATACACTCTCAGAAAAATCTTATTGTGGTAGAAAAACCGGCGCAATGACAGAGGAAACACTTGCTCCTCCTATTCGTTCAATAGTGGGAATATGGACATTCACCACTTCATTATAAGATTGAAGAGCTGTTTTTTGTTCATCAGAAAGAGAGTTAAAACCTGTTTCAGAAATAAAAAGCAGAGAAACACCTTTCTCAGACCACATTTGTACGCCACTTGCCGCAAAGTTCAACATTTGTTCCGTCGAAATCTCAATAAGTTTTTTTCCGCCGGCAAGAAGGCTGTTCTTTACAGTTTCTTTCTCATGGATGTCAGTGATGGCATCCAGACAAACAATTGCATATTGTTGGGCAATCAGAAGGAGCTGATTGGTAAGTTCTACTTTCTGATTTGTTTCTCCGGAAGGATAAACACCGTGAAAGCCCACCGGCAAATACCCGAAATGAGAGCAAAACTCATGAAAAACATCTTTGTCGGATACCGACGAAAGCGCACAATATGCAGTGTTGGTGTTTCGGTCAATAACAACGCTTTCCATTCCGTGTAGATATTTCCCATCATTCTCATGCGCCGAAATATCCAAAATATCGTATATAGGATATCCATTGTCAACAATAACAGAAAGAATATTTCCCCGTCGTTCAGCCTTTCTATTGGACGCCTTCAGCGGGAATGCTGTTATTCGGGAATCTTCATGGAACGAAATCCAGCTAGCAGGAAACACTGAGCTAGGCGTATTCTGTGACTCATCATCCTGTACCTGAATCACCCGAATACCACGTTCTCTCAATAATGCAGCAAGCTCCGTCACTTCCTGATGTGCTTCCTCTGCAAGTTCGGTTTTCAAAGACTCATTTTGTTGCTGAAAGTGATTATATGAGGAGGCTTCTTCATTAAAGCCAAAAGCGCGAGGCTCAATTATCAGTGCGGTATATGTTTGTTGTTTTGCCATTCGATTTTACATTTGTTGCGGATGTTTTTCAGTTTTTACGAAATTTCACAGCCACCCAGTTATCTTTTTCTTTGCACGAAACCAATTCAAGTTGGCAAGCTTTACATGCTGCTTCAATGGCAGCAATATCTTCCCGGTAAAAGCCACTCATAAAAAGCAATCCATTGGGATTTAGTACCGACACATACCGGTTGATATCATTCAATAGAATATTACGGTTGATATTTGCCAGTATGACATCAAAAGTTTTGCTTCCTAACAATTCGGCACCTCCGATTTTCACCTCAACATTGGCAACATGATTAAGTTGCAGATTTTCCATTGCATTGTCGTAAGCCCATTGATCGATATCAATAGCCGTCACAGGATCGGCACCTTTCATGGAAGCTAATATAGCCAGAATAGCCGTTCCACAACCCATATCCAATAACGATTTCCCTTCAAAATTCTCTTCAAGAACAGAACGAATCATCAATTCGGTAGTCTGATGATGCCCTGTTCCGAATGCCATTTTGGGATCAATCGTAATGTTGTATTTATAAATCTTCGGAGCATGATGAAAGGAGCTCTGAACGATGCATTGTTCATCAATAATGAGTGGTTGGAAATAATTTTTTTCCCATTCTTCATTCCAGTCCTTGCCCTCGATTTCCTGACTGGTATAGCGAATGTTATTTTCAAGAGGGAAACAGGAGATAAGCTGCTGCAACGAACTTTCATCAAACAAGTTCACAGGAATATACGCCACAGTACCGTCTTCTGCATCCACAAAACTCTCAAAGCCAATATCAGCAGCCAAGGCGGCAAGTACATCTTTTGCCGCCTCGTCGTAGGGCTCGAAAATGAATTTTACTTCTATGTAATTATTCATTCTTATCTTTTTTATTCTGAATTTTATACTTTACTATCACTCTAGTCGATAACCGTAAGCACGTAGCAAATTATCACGGCTGCGCCAGTCTTTTTCGACTTTCACATACATCTCAAGGAATACTTTTTTATCAAAAAACCGTTCGATGTCTTTTCGAGCCATCGAGCCTACTTTTTTCAATGCCAGCCCCTGGTGTCCGATAATGATTCCTTTCTGCGTATCGCGCTCACAGACAATCAATGCTCTGATATCTATACGATCGGCACCTTCCTTAAATTCCTCAACAATAACCTCTACGGAGTAAGGAATTTCCTTCTGATAGTACAGTAAGATTTTTTCCCGGATAATCTCGGTTACAAAAAAACGAGCCGGACGATCGGTCATTGCGTCTTTCTCGAAATAAGGGGGTGATTCGGGAAGCAACTCAACAATCCTTTTCTTTACATAGTCGATATTGAACTTATTCAATGCCGAAATAGGTATAATCTCCGCATGAGGCAAAACAGCCTTCCATTCTTCAACCTTGGCAATCAGACCGGCTTGCTCTGTCTGGTCTATTTTGTTGATGATTAACAGAACGGGAGCTTCAACTTTTTGCACCTTGGAGAGAAAACCGTCGTTTTTGTCCATTTTTTCAATCACATCGGTCACATACAAAAGCACGTCCGCATCTCCCAAAGCCGACTCCGAGAAGTTCAACATGGATTCCTGCAGTTTGTAGTTGGGACGAAGCACTCCCGGAGTGTCTGAATATACAATCTGATACTCCTCCGTGTTGACAATTCCCAAAATACGATGCCGTGTTGTTTGCGCTTTTGATGTCACGATGGATACTTTTTCACCCACCAGCATGTTGGTCAATGTTGATTTTCCAACATTTGGATTTCCTACAATATTGACAAATCCTGATTTATGCATAAGCTTGAATATAAACTCCTTTTTTATTGCTTTCAAAAATACAAATAAAAAACGCATCCCACAAAAGATGCGTTTTTTCAATATATGCAGTATTCAAAAATAATATCCTATTTCTGAGAATCGTAAGCCCATTTCAAGTAAACAGATCCCCATGTAAATCCGGCCCCGAAAGCAGCCAGAATAATGTTATCTCCTTTCTTAAGCTTCGATTCCCACTCGTTCAAACAGGTAGGAATTGTTCCCGCGCTTGAATTTCCGTATTTCTGGATATTAATCATCACCTTGTCTTCGGTCAATCCCATTCTTTTTCTGGCAGCATCAATAATTCTTAAATTTGCCTGATGAGGAACAAACCAGTTCACATCTTCGTTGGACAAGTGATTTCTCTCCATAATTTCAGCAGAAACATCAGCCATTTTGGTAACGGCATGCTTAAAGACAGCCTGGCCTTCTTGATAAACATAATGCCATTTATTGTCAATAGTTTCATAGGAAGACGGATATGCTGATCCTCCGCCTTTCATATTCAAATAGGGAATTCCCACACCATCGGTGTGCAAAATAGAATCCATAACACCACATTCTTCAGTGGTCGGTTCCAGAAGAACAGCCGCCGCTGTGTCTCCGAAAAGCGGACAGGTTGTGCGGTCTTCATAATTCGTAATAGATGACATTTTATCGCCACCAAGTACAATCACTTTTTTATAAGCGCCGGAACGGATGAAATTAGAACCCGTTTCAAGAGCATAAATAAAGCCGGAACAAGCTCCTTGCAAATCAAAACAGAATGCATTTTTAATCCCGACACCTTCTGCTACAAGGGCAGCAGTGGACGGAAATTGGAAGTCAGGAGTAGTGGTTGCAAAAATTATAATTTGGATATCTTCCGGTTTCGTATTTGTCTTCTGAAGAAGATTTTCAACGGCCTTGATTCCCATCTCAGAGGTTCCGCGTCCTTCACCTTTCAAGATTCTTCTCTCTTTGATCCCTACGCGAGACATAATCCACTCATCGGAAGTGTCAACCATTTTTGACAATTCTTCATTGGTTAGAATGTCGTCCGGAACCCATCCTCCGACACCGGTAATAGCAGCTCTAATCATTTGTATTCTTTTCTATTAAATAAAAAAGCCCTAAATTGCTTTAGGACTTTCCCTATAACTTTATCTGTTATACAGCTGCTTTTTCGATAGCTAACTTGCCTCTGTAATAACCACATTCTCCACATACTTTGTGGAATACGTGCCATGCTCCGCAGTTTGGACAAACCGCCATAGTTGGAGTAACAGCTTTGTCATGAGTTCTTCTTTTGGCTGTTCTTGCTTTTGACTGCCTACGTTTAGGATGTGCCATTTTTCTTTAATTATTATTTTAGTTGTTTGTAATTTTATATTTCGGTTTCTTTTTAATCTTCAACATTCAAGTCTTTCAGCGCATCCCAGCGAGGGTCGGCATCCACACTTCCGGAATCTTCTGTTCCGTAATCACTCTCGTCATCGTCGTCTTCATCCGCTGAACTAGTGGTTTTGTACTTATTGAGCTTGGAAGACATCATTTTATTACATTTACCCGGTGCATGTACATGCTTCATCGGAATATTCAATGCAACAAATTCATAAATAAACCAGACAACATTGATCTCACCTTCATCCTCCGGAATAACAACGATTTCGTCGCTTTCCTCTGAGTATTCTTTTCCTAATTTGACAAACAGCTTATTCTGTGTATTGACCTCAATAGGCATATCGTCCAGACAACGATCGCAAGGCACAGAAACAATACCCTGTATATCAAAGGAAAACTCGAATGCAGCAGGTGTTTTTTTAACCACTAAGACTACGTCGACATCCCCTTTTTGGATATCGGCAGAACCATCTATTTGCTTGAAATAATTATTATCAAGCTTATACTCGTAGGTCTGAGGCTCTTTAGAAAAGTTCTTCAGAGCTATTTTATATTGACTAAACTTTGCCACTTCGTATCATCGCATAAAGAGTTCGCAAAGATAATACATTTTTTCTTATATAACTCAACACAAAGGTTTTTTCCCCCTGAATATTTTTCTCAAACTACGCTATAATCATTACAAAAACCAATTTTCAGCCATACAAAAGGGAATAAAGGAGGCATTAATTCTCAAAAAAGCATAATAATTAGCATTTAAAATTACTTATTTTGAGAAATTGATAAATTTTAGATGAGAAACTATATAACTTTGTGCTCAATTTATAGGAGTTGAAATCCATGAAATTCAGGGTTCTTTTTACATTATATATCCTAGCACTTACCTTCTTCTCTGCACAACAATCCGTAGCGCAGGACAATATCCGTGTGCCTGCCGAAATGTACCAGGGAGAACTTATCCCTTCGGTATGGCTTCGGGAAATATATGTGTATCCACCGATTCAGTTTACAAACGACAAACAGCGAATGGAATTCAATCGCCTGGTCAGAGACATCAAGAAAACATTGCCTTACGCACAGAGTGTGTCCCGCATGATTATAGAAACTTATGAATACATGGAAACTCTGCCGGATGAAAAAACGAAGAAAAAACATCTAAGCAGCGTACAGAAATATGTCATGGACACCTACAAACCCAAGATGAGAGGCCTGACAAAGAATCAAGGAAAAATACTAGTAAAACTGATAGATCGGGAATGCGATTCTTCTTCATACGAAATTATAAAATCTCTTGTCGGAAGCTTCAAGGCGGGAGTTTACAACGCATTCGCAAGCATCTTTGGGAACAGCCTGAAAAAAGAATACGATCCGGAAGGGAACGACCGCCTCATCGAGCGGATTGTTGTACAGATTCAGCAAGGTCAGCTTTAACTTCTGCACGACGGAGATTTCTTTCGTTTCTAAGCCTGCATAATTCTTCAAAACCAACTGGGAAGAGCTTTTCTCGCTGGAGAACTAATATAAGACGATCAAAATTCCCCTGAAAATCGGTTTCTTTCCAATCAAAAGGGATGAAAGAAACAGCGTTGTCTCTAAAATACAATTCGCCAAAATAATAGCGTCCACTCATTCTATTTTCTGCTGCCGTACAATCAGCCTCCAGACTGTTCTCAAAAACATAAGCACAGGAAATCACATCGTATTTGATGTTTTTCTTTTTCCTTTCTTTTTTCTCATAAGGATATACTTCAAACAAAAACGAGTTATAAACCCCTCGAAAGAATGCATTATCGATAACCTCAAAACGACTGGAATGAAGGAATTGATACCTACTGCTTTTCATCCTTCTTTTCAATCGATTCGGTTTATAGATTTCCTGAACCGGATAAATAACAAACAAAAAAAGGCATATAAAAAAAAGACAGAGAAGAGAGCCTGCTATGAGCGCCAATAAAAATTTACCATCCAATGCATATATGACTGCAACCAGAAAACCCATATAAAATCCGCCATAAAACCCATTGTTAAAATAATAGATTTCAAAATTCGCTCTTTCTTCAGGGCGGACCCTGAGCAACCCAGCAACTAGCCGGGCTAACTCAGATATTAATTTCTTCATAGCATAAACAAAATACTATTCCTCTCGGTGAAATAAAGTAGCATTTGCCTGAGCGGTAGGCATTATCAGCATATCATTGATACAAACATGAGCGGGTAATGAAACAACATAACAAATGGCATCAGCAATATCTTCCGGCCTTAATGGCTGAAATCCCTGGTACACTTTATCGGCTCGTTCTTTATCTCCGTGAAAACGAACAATCGAAAACTCCGTTTCTACGGCTCCGGGACAAATTTGCGTCACCTTCACGCCATAAGGAAGTAAATCCATACGCATCCCTTTACCAATAGCCTCAACAGCATGCTTGGTCCCACAATACACATTTCCATTCGGATAAGCCTCCTTGCCGGCAATCGAGGAAAGATTGACAATGTGCCCTTTGCGCCGCTCCTTCATTCCGGGAGCAATGGCACGAGTCACATAAAGAAGACCTTTAATATTCGTATCAATCATTTTTTCCCAGTCTTCTATATCACCATCCTGAAGAGGAGTTAAACCAGAAGCAAGACCGGCATTATTGACAAGCAAATCAATATTTTTCCAATCTCCCGGCAGATTTCCTAAGTGGGCACTCACTTCTTCCTGATTTCTCACATCAAAGCACAACGGAAGCACCCGAATTCCATATTTATCTTCCAGATAATTCTTCAATTCCCCGATTTTCTCAGCTCGGCGAGCCGTTACAATAAGATCATAGTTTTCTTTTGCCAACCGATAAGCAGTGGCTTCACCGATTCCGGAAGAAGCACCTGTAATTAAAGCTATTTTATTCATACGTTTAAATTTTTACTGTTAGGTGGTATGAGACGCGCGTGATTTTTTAATCATTATCAAAGGTGATTTAAGAAAATCAGGTTTTGTTTTATATCAAATATTACAGAACAAAAACAGGCAAAAGTGCACGACACCAGCACATCCCTTTCCTGTTGAATTGCTTTACAAGACCTTATATTTTTCCCACAAAGCCGATTTCACAACCTCTTGCGTCTGTGCTGCAAGCTCAAGAATATTATCCTCAGTAGCTCCTTCTGTGGAAATGGGAGGATGAATAACCAACTCCATTTTTCCGGGATTCAAACTCCATGTTCCCCGGCGAAGGACTTCGCAGACGCCATTAATTGTAATGGGAACAATCGGCAGGGAAAGCTGCTCCGCAACAAGAAAAGCCCCACGTTTGAACTTCGCCAGCTTACCTGTATAACTACGAGCGCCTTCCGGAAAAATAACCATGGAAGCGCCCGGCTCCTCGCGCAGTTGCTTTTCAGCTTTTGCAATACTTTCTTTTCTCGATTTCAAACTGGATTGATCCACATATACATGCCCGGCTATCTCGGAAGCCTTTCCCACCAGTGGAATTTTTCTTAACTCCTGCTTTTGTACCCACTTGATGTTTTTAGGAAGATATCCGTATATCAAAAAAATATCAATATAGCTTTGATGATTCGGCGTAAAGACATACGATTGTTCAGGTCGTATATTTTCTGTTCCCCGCACCTGAATCCTGCATAGTGCCAAGCGGCATGTTATTTTCGACCAATACCGAGGTGGTACATACGCCCACACCTTCTTTTCTCCGATGGCACAACCAATCATAACCGTGATTGCTGTGATTATAGTCACAAGGACAAAAAGAGGAGCGAAAATCAACCATTGATAAAAGAAAAGGAGTATACGTTTCATATTCTTACTTAATTTTTTAAAGTGTTGATATTAACACACCACCAGCATGAGTGAATAAATGTTCACAAAAATAATAAACTGAATGAATCTTTTATCCTATAATGCACATTAATTCTGTATCGGAAAAAGGATAAAAACAAAAAACACACCTCAATGAGATGTGTTTGAATTTATAACAATAGAAATTGTCTTATTTTTTGAAGAATAAATGAGGGAAGGCCTGTTCCGGATTCTTTCTGCAAACAATTATTTTCCAAAAAGAAACAAGATATCCCAATCCGTATCCGAAAAACTGGACAAACACCGCCCGAATAGACATCAATCCGATACCCAAGCTTTTACTTTGAATAGAAGAGGTTAAAAAGCACAATATAAAATAAGCCAAAAATACCAAGAGAAGACAGGGTTCTCCGAGTACAGCAAGACCTATCGCAGCTAAAATACCTACCACAAACAAAGTCGGAAGCATAAATGTAAACTTGAAATATCCGGGATGCCAGCGATCGAGAATCGGTCTCACTTTTCCGAATTTATTCACCTGTACATAGTATTTTTGCCAACTAATTCTTCGTTTGTGAAAAACAATAACATTCGAAAACAGCCGCGTTTCAAATCCCATCTTCCAAAGGCGCATTGCCAAATCCGGATCTTCTCCGGGATGAATCACTCCAAATCCGCCGGAAACTTCAAAAGCCTTTTTGGATAGCCCCATATTGAAGCTACGAGGCTGAAACTTGCCCAACTTTTCGCTTCCTCCGCGTATACCACCGGTTGTCAAAGGAGAAGTCATTGCAAAATTGATGGCTTTCTGCAAATCAGAGAATGAGTCCAGAGCGCCATCAGCTCCACCAAAACAATCTACACAATCAGTATCTAATGATTTTTCGACTTGTTCAAGATAATCGTCAGGCAAAATACAATCAGAATCAAGAATCAAGAAATAGTCACCCTTCGCCCTTTCCATACCATAATTGCGAGACGCTCCCGGACCTGAATTCGGCTTATAGTAATAACTAATTGACAAAAAGTCTTCAAACATTTGAACAACATCTTTGCAGGTGACTGTGGAACCATCTTCCACCACCAACACCTCGTAAGGTTTGGTATAGGTCTGCTTGGCTAGACTCGTCAGCAGGTCGTGTACTTCGTCAGGACGATTATACACCGGAATAATTACGGTAAAATACATAAAACTAAATCGTTGCGGAAGGGATATTTATTTCAGATTAAGATTTCTGGCTGGACAAAAGAGTCTCGAAATAGTTGATGGTCTTCATCAGCCCGGTTCTCAACTGTACATGAGGCTGCCAATCATCAAGCATTTGACGCGCCAGGGTAATATCCGGCTGACGTTGCTTGGGATCGTCCTGAGGAAGCGGAAGAAATACCAGCTTGGATTTCGAACCGATAATATCTATAATTGTTTCAGCCAATCCCAACATTGTAAACTCATTCGGATTGCCTATATTGACCGGGCCAAGAAAATCGACCGGGGTTTTCATCATGCGAGTCATTCCTTCTATCAAATCATCTACATACTGGAAAGACCGAGTCTGCATACCATCTCCAAAAATAGTAATATCCTCTCCTCTTAACGCCTGCACAATAAAATTAGAAACGACCCGTCCGTCATTCTGATTCATATTGGGGCCATAGGTATTGAATATCCGTATTATTTTGATGGCTACCTGATTCTGGATGTGATAGTTCATAAACAAGGATTCGGCACAACGCTTTCCTTCATCGTAGCAGGATCGCGGGCCAATCGGATTCACATTTCCCCAATACGTCTCGGGTTGCGGGTGAATAATTGGGTCTCCATACACCTCGCTGGTGCTGGCCTGAAGAATTTTCGCCTTCAAACGCTTGGCTAATCCCAACATATTGATCGCGCCCATCACTGAGGTCTGAATTGTTTTTATCGAATCGTATTGGTAATGAATCGGACTTGCAGGACAAGCCAGATTATAGATTTCATCAACCTCAGCCTGAAATGGAACTGTTATGTCGTGTCGGACTGCTTCAAAATATCGGTTATCGAAAAGATGTGCAATATTAGATTTCGAGCCGGTGAAGTAATTATCCAGACAAATCACTTCGTTTCCTTCCTCCAATAACCTGGAGCATAGATGAGAACCGATAAATCCCGCTCCTCCTGTCACCAAAATTCGTTTCATCAAGACATTATGTTTATTTAGGAACACAAAGGTAGAATATTTATTTGAAGAAAGATGCCGCAATTTCTTATTATATCGCGTGATCTTCCGACAATTTGTTCTTTAAAAGAACAGAATTTCCTCTACCTAGCGCAAAGGAGAGATTAAAATAAAAACAAAACACGGGAAAAGCCATTAATTAGTAAGTGCTCTCGAGCGAAAAGATTCTTGAGATAATTTCAGAATCGTGCTTTTCCTTGAATGAAATTCTGCCATTTTTGAAATAGGGAGAAACAAAGTTCCCGCTCCGTACTTCGCCAAATCGTCTTTCAAGTCGGGACTCCATTTCTGTAAGTCTTCCGGTGAAACAGCCAGTTGTTTGACCAACACATCCAGCTTATATTCAGAAGTTATATCAACGCTCATCATGGTCGGGTCGTTATTGGGCTTAGTGCGTTTCGGGCGTACACTTTTTGCTTCGGAAGGCTTATCGCCTTCTCCAGGGAAACGTTCTTTGTAGTCTGTCATCAATTGCGACAATTCATTGGTGATATAACAAGCTGTCATAAATTTATTGACATGATTGATTGTTTCATCGGGCAGATACTTATAAAATTCATGGTATTTATCCGAACCGGCTCTGGTAATAGCCCTATCGACGTTAGTGCCTCCACAGTTATATGCCGCAATCACGGTTATCCAGTTTCGGTATTTTACATAGAGATCTTTCAATGTCCGGACAGCCACTCGTGTACTTTTAGATACATCCCCGCGATCCTTTTCATCCAATCCGTAAGTAAGGGCATTGATCGGCGTCACCTGCCAGATGCCTACCGCATTGGCAGAAGAGACACTACTGTTGCGAAAACCCGACTCAATCATCACCAAATTGCGAAGCATCTTGGGAAGTCCGCTTGACTGCAACATGTTTTCGACATACATTACCGTAGAATGATTGTTCCGCAGAAGCGATTCATAGGTCTGCCTCTCCTTTTCAGAAGGAATGATAAGACTATAATTAAACTTATCTTTCATCATCTTAATCTGCCACCGGGAACCATAGCGCACTTCCTGCGCTTCCCGCTGGGCAAAAACACTATCGGAAAACAGCACAAGAAAGCTGATAATGGAAATTAGAAATGTTATTTTTTTCATGCGGAAAACCTCTTTTCACTTTCCTGCACCGGAAAATGAATTTTCGAATGCAAAAGAAAATATATTTATTGCTTTAAACAAGGATTTAGACATGTTTAAGCATTCTGCCAATGGCTTCCCTCATTTTATGGAGACAGAGACATCGATTCGCCCGCCAAAATTGTATCTTTGACTCCGATTTAATGACATAATATTTTGAGAGAAAAAGCAACCGACATAGTCATATCCGCTTTACCAAACGGATTACGATTCATTCACAAACAGACAGACTCCAATGTTTCCTATTGTGGATTCTTTGTGAACGCAGGCACACGCGACGAACGCGCCGATCAGTTCGGAATGGCGCATTTCACCGAACACATGCTTTTCAAAGGAACAGAGAAACGGAAGTCGTACCACATCATCAACCGGATGGAAAATGTAGGTGGTGAGCTCAATGCATACACCAACAAAGAAGAGACTGTGATCTATTCAGTTTTCATCGAAGAACACATCGAACGGGCTATCGAATTGCTTACGGATCTGACCTTTCATTCCAATTTCCCTCAAAAAGAGCTAGACAAGGAGACAGATGTAATCATTGACGAAATCAACTCTTACGAAGGCAGTCCCTCCGAATTGATTTATGACGAATTTGAAAACCTGATATTCAAAAACCACTCATTGGGTCATCTCATTCTGGGAGAGGAAGATCTTTTGAAAAAATTCAAGACGGAGCATGTGAGAGAATTCGTCAACGACCATTACACAACAGATGAAATCATATTTTTTTCAATGGGCAAAACCCCGGCAAAAAAAGTAATAAACCTCTTGGAAAAATATGTCGGGGCAATAACATGCTCGTCCTCTGCCAATCAACGCGTGACTCCTCCTTTTCTGAAAGGAGAAACGCTCACTTTCGAGAAAGGTACATCCCAGGCACACACCATCATCGGAACATACTCCTACCCGATTCTCAATAAGAAACGAAAAGCGCTGAGCCTTTTGAACAACATTCTGGGAGGACCGGGCATGAACAGCCGCCTCAACATCTCTCTTCGCGAAAAGAGAGGATATGTCTATTCCGTAGAATCCTCCCTGACCAATTATTCGGATACAGGTGTATTTTCCATCTATTTCGGAGGCGATCAGCGCAATCAGCAAAAATGCACGGAGCTGGTATTAAAGGAACTGGAGAAATTCAGAACCACAAAACTGTCTTCATCGCAATTGGCCTCGGCTAAAAAACAATACATCGGACAGATAGGTATTTCTCACAGCTTACAGGAAAATGTAGCATTGGCTCTTGCAAAGAATTATTTGTATTATGGAAAATGGCACAGCGAAGCAGAAATTATTGCATCCGTAGAAAATATCTCTGCAGAAAATTTATTAGAAACTGCAAATGAAGTATTTTTACCAGAAAATCTGTTTTGCCTTCAGTATACATAAACACATCACAAAACATTATGACTTATGAAAACCGCTATTAAGAGCTTGTTGTACGTCTGTCTGTTTTCTTTTTTATTGACAGCATGCCAAACCTCCAAATCATTTACAGACACCCTCTTTTTGATACGGCAGGGAATGCCTCAACAAGAAGTATATAAATTGCTCGGTGCTCCTGATTTCCGTCGGTTCAATCCGAACCAAGAAGAATGGGAATATATCCGGAGAAATTTTAGTTCTTCTGTTCAACGCGTCATTATTGTAACTTTTGAAAACGGAGCAGTGAATTCATTAAATTCTTTCGAAGAACCGGATCCCACTACCCCTGCTCAAAAAAGCAACAATAGTCCATCGACCGCTGTCCGCCCTTCCAATATTTTTCCGCCGAACAACCGCCCGGTGCGAGTCATGAATGATGCAAACTTTAACATCTTCCTCAGAGCATTGCGAGACAGACCATTTAGAGACGATCGCTACAAAATGATTCAGGACAGCAAGGTGAACAATGCCTTTTCCTGTCAGCAAATCCGTCAGG
This sequence comes from Dysgonamonadaceae bacterium, assembly GCA_047605645.1. Classification (GTDB taxonomy): domain Bacteria; phylum Bacteroidota; class Bacteroidia; order Bacteroidales; family Dysgonomonadaceae; genus UBA1309. The sequence continues at coordinate 53,624 of JASGFJ010000025.1, forward strand.
TGATGGATTTGTTCTCATTCGACGACGAAAAGTTAAGAGTTTTGGAGCTGATTTCACCCAACATATTTGATCCGCAAAATGCGCAAATCATTATGGATGGATTCTCATTCTCTACCACCAAAGACAAAGCGAGGCAATGGATTCCCAACTAAACTGCAAAGAGACAATCACCATTGAACAGGAGTCTGTCCGGTTTGAACGAGATAAGTATTTGCCTGGCTGAAATGTTTGCATCCGAAGAAACCTCTGTAAACAGAAAGTGGCGATGGATGCGGAGCTTTTAGCACCAGATGCTTGCTACCGTCGATAAACAAAGCTTTCTTCTGTGCATACGAACCCCACAAGAGAAAAACCAGATGGTCGCGTTCCTCCGAAAGTTTTCGGATAGCCGCATCGGTAAAATTCTCCCAACCTTTGCCCTGATGGGAATTTGCCTGATGAGCTACCACTGTGAGGGACGCATTCAGCAGTAAAACGCCCTGATCGGCCCACCTCGTCAAGTTGCCGGAAACAGGGACAGATATCCCTAAATCGGACTGAATCTCTTTGAAAATATTTACAAGTGAAGGAGGCTGCGGAATACCCTCGTTTACCGAAAACGAGAGTCCGTGAGCCTGTCCATCATTATGATAAGGATCCTGCCCGAGAATGACCACCTTCACTTTATCAAAAGGTGTATGTTCGAAAGCATTAAAAATCAGCTTAGCCGGAGGAAATACTTTCTTCGTCCGGTATTCCTCCCGAACAAACTCCGTCAGGCGGACAAAATATTCTTTTTCAAATTCATTCTCTAGCTGTTCTTTCCAGGAAGATTCAATCTTTACATTCATAGAGCGATTATTGCTTTTAGAAAACAAAAATAAGCATTATTTATTTCTTTGGAAGAAACTCCAACACATTGTCCAGGTAAATGAATCCTCCCTTTCCTAGAAGAACCATACCTCTTCCATGAACACTTGCCCCAATGGCTCCCTGCCTGATATATCCGGTGAAATCAGCCATTTCGGTCCAGACATCTTTGACCGGATCGTATTCCCAGGTAGATTTCAATAGCTTGTCTCTAATACCACACGTCAAATATCCTTTTCCATCTATCACAAAAGCAGCTGCTGATTGCCTTTTAATATCTCCGGTATCTGATGAAGAATTGCTTGCCTGAAATGTTTTCAACAACCAGGACTCCTCATTTATATCATATTTCCAAAAACCGGACGGATACCCTTCCGAATTCACTCCACCGACAAGAAACACATGGCTATCAATAGCAAAGACAGCAGCAGAGGCTCGTCCTTCGCTCAAAGAATTCACCTGCGACCATTCTTTTAAAGCCGGATTAAAAGCATAGGCATCCAGCGGATAGTTTACTCCGTCACAACCTCCGCCCACAATTCCCTTTGTTCCGGCTGAGAAAGCATAAGTAGCATAACGGGGTGTTCCCGGAAAATTTTGCAATTGAGTCCATCTGTCTGTTGAAGGATTATATTCCCAAAAGTCTTTGAGATAGTTCCTTCCATTGTATCCTCCACAAATATATCCTTTTTCACCGATAGCAAAAGCGGCCGCAAGGTTTCTTGCAGAGTCAGCCGAGGCCTTATCCGTTATATCCGCTTTGGCATCGAGGCTGCTCAGCTGCGTCCATCCCGGTGATGTACTCGAGAAATCGATAACGTATAAATCATTGAATCGGGTTTTTCCGTTATACCCTCCAAAAACATACAATTTCTCCCCAATAACGAAAGATGAAGCATCGGCACGGACGTTTCCTATAAAATCGCATGCAAATTCGCTCCATTTACCCACAACAGTGGTGGTGTCTGTATCAGAAGAATTACTGTCGTTGCTATCGCAAGAAATATTCAGAAAGAAAAGGCTAAAGAATGCGCTAAGAAAACATAGATACTTATTCATTGGCTTTGTGTTTAAGATATTTACAAAAATAGGTATTTTAGGAAAGTAAGGCAAATAAAAGAAAACATAAAAGCAAAAAAGATCGATATAAATCAAGCTGTTAGAAATCAAAAAGCACCTGACAGGCGTTGAAAACCCGGCAGGTGCTTTGCATTTGAGAACTATTTATTCTGAAAGAATTTACTTTTTCACGGTCATTCCAAGATTCTTCATCACGAACGCCCACATATCGGCCTGCGCATCGATAATCTTAGCGATTGGTTTTCCCGCTCCATGCCCGGCATTCGTGTCAATGCGGATCAGTGTAGGGTTACGCCCGCTGTTGTCGGCCTGTAGCGTAGCAGCAAATTTGAAAGAATGTGCCGGCACGACACGATCATCGTGGTCACCGGTCATCACCAGTGTAGCCGGATATTTTACTCCTTTGCGGACATTGTGCAAAGGAGAATATCCGCAAAGGTACTCAAACATATCCTTGCTTTCGGAGCTTGTCCCATAGTCGGTTGCCCAAGCCCATCCGATTGTAAATTTCTGATAACGGAGCATGTCCAACACACCTACTTCCGGAACAGCCACAGCCATCAGGTCAGGCCGTTGAGTCAGTGTAGCCCCTACCAGAAGCCCTCCGTTTGATCCTCCATTAATAGCCAATTTAGCCGAAGAAGTGTATTTTTCTTTAATTAAATACTCGGCAGCAGCAATAAAGTCATCAAAAACATTTTGCTTTTTCATTTTAGTGCCTGCCCGGTGCCATTCTTCACCATACTCACCTCCACCGCGAAGGTTTGCAATTGCATAAATCCCTCCGTTTTCAAGGAAAGGGATGCGGTTGACCGAAAAAGAGGGATTCAGACTGATATTGAAACCACCATACCCATAAAGCATCAGCGGATTCTTTCCATCACGCTTCATTCCTTTTTTATAAATAATAGCCATCGGCACTTTTGTTCCATCCTTGCTGGTATAGAATACCTGCTCGCTGGTGAATTCGTCGGGATTGAATTTCATTTCCGGTTTGCGGAACACTTCCGAATGATTGGTTGCGGGATCGAAACGATAAACAGTGGCCGGAAAAGTATAAGAGGTAAATGTATAGAAAGCTTCATTCTCATCCTTTTCACCGCTGAATCCGCTCAATGCACCTAATGACGGAAGCTGCACCTCATAGAGTTTTTTCCCTGAGGTCTCGAATACGTAAGCATGGTTTGCGGCGTCTTTCATATACACAGCAATGATTTTTCCGCCAACTAGCGAAACATTTTCCAGCACATCTGCCGACTCCGGAATAATCTCTTTCCAGTTTTCCCGCTGAGGATGTTCCGGATCAATCTCCATCAAACGCTGTTTCGGTGCTTTCCAGTTTGTCAAAACATACACCTTACCATTGTAGTGGTCGACTACGGAATAATCATTATCGAAATCCTTCACCAAAGAGAGCAGCGGAGCTTCAGGTTTGGTCAGATCCTTAAACAGGAATGTATTTCCTGAGGTAGACTCTGTTTCATAGACAAACATGTATTTTTCATCATCTGTGACTCCGGCTGCGCAGTTACGCAACGGAAACTCCTTGTTTTCGAATATTAGCCGATCTTCTTTCTGAGAAGTCCCTATCCTGTGAAAAAACACCTTGTGGTATTCATTGATTTTCGAAAGTTCCTTGCCCGGCTGAGGGGCATCGTAAGCGCTGTAATAAAAGCCGTCGCCCTGCCAGGAAATACCGGAAAATTTCACCCATTGAATATGATCGTCAAGCAGCTTCTTGCTAGTCAAATCCATCACATATATCTCATTCCAGTCGGAGCCAGCACGAGCGACGGAATAGGCCAGGTATTTTCCATTGTTGGAAATGCCCATTGAAGAGAGCGCAACCGTTCCGTCCGCAGAGAGGGTATTCGGGTCGAGAAGCAGCTCAGGCTGAGCAGTCAGGGTAGTTTGCCGGTAAAGTACACTTTGGTTTTGCAAGCCATTGTTCATAAAGAAATAGTACACTCCTTTCTTTTTCATCGGAGAACTATATTTCGGATAGTTTGTCAATTCCGTCAAACGGTTTTTTAACGCCTCCCGAAAGGGAATTTTATCGAGATAAGCATGAGTCACCGCATTTTGTGCTTTGACCCAAGCTTCCGTCTCGGGCGAACGATCGTTTTCGAGCCAGCGGTAAGGGTCTTTCACCTGAACTCCAAAATAAGTATCTACCGTATCCACTTTCGCTGTTTGCGGATATTTGAGCTGCCCAAAAGATGAACTGCTAAGCGCAAGCCCTGTCATAAGCATTGGTATTATTTGTTTCATTGATGAGTTAGTTAATGATTTCTGCAAATATAAGGAGAAATATCCACCTACATTCATTGCTAAGAACTACACTTATCAAATTATCCACATAAACGGATATAATTTATTTACGCAAGCTCAGGGAAAATACATAAAAGTGCTACTTGTTTCCTGAATGGAAAAAAAATTAAAACACAACCAATTGATACTTCTCATGCTCATCACAAACCTGAATAAAAGAAGCTGTTCCCTCCCGATTGCTTTTATCGGCAAGGAGAAATGGAAAAGTCTATCCCGAAGTATTTTTATAAAAAATATAAAATTCAAATGTAAAATTGCATCTGCATTCATTATTTTTTTAGCTTTGTACAGAAGCCTATCGGAACTACCTCTGTATGTTGAGATTAAACGACAAGAAGTATATTAAACTCTTGTTTTTTCGAGCAACATTTTTAACGGGTAACTTTTCGTGGTCGTTCATGATGGATTTACTTATTTATCAGGAAGAGGCAATCATTATCTGATCTTTAAACTTACTTATACACTAAAAAAACATTACAAAGATACCTCTATAAAACAAACCTTTCATCCGGACAAACGACAAGTAAAATCTACAATAAGGAAGATACCAAATCAAGAACAGTAATATACAAACCATGAGAAAGCACCTTTTTATCATTCTTTTTACTACTCTTGCCTCTTTGGCAGCTTTTGGAAAAAACCGTGTTCTCGTTAACCCGGCTTACGAATTGAGGAATTCAGAGATTCTCAATATCATCAAGATAGAACAGACAGATACGGCTACCCGCCTATACGTGAAAGCGACATTCCTTCCCAACTGGTGGATAATATTTCCCAAAACAACCTATATCCAACCGGAAGGAAGTAAAAAAACAATCTTCGCCACAACGATCGAAAACGGCGAATTCGAAAAGAGAATTTTTATGCCTGCCTCGGGCGATTCGTTGTTCGTCTTGGTATTTCCACGATTGGACACATCTGTAAAAAGAATCAATTTCTGTTGCGATGAATCATTCATTTGGAATATATCGTTGACCGCGTCAGCGAAGCAGAAAGTAAAAAGCGAGATTCCCGCATCCGTGCAGCTGTGGCTAAATCAGCAATTAACCCAGGCAAAGCAGAAGGAACCGTTGCCGGACTACACTTCCGACAGGTTCTTCGATCACAGTCCGGCGCGTTTGGTCGGCTACATCAAAGGATACGACCCACGCCTGGGATTCAAAACAGGAATAATTTATGCCTCCAACCAAATTACAAGGGAAGACCACCCCGTGGCACTTATCATCCACCCCGACGGACGCTTTGAAGCCACTATCCCGATGCTTCATCCCAGTGTTTTCTATGTGAGTATTAATGAGCAGGCTTTTACTCCATATCTGGAACCCGGACATACCTTATCTCTGATTATGGATTGGGAAGAATTCCTCAAAGCTAACCGTTTACGCGACAGCAGATATACATTCAAAGACATTCAGTTTGGAGGACCGTTGGCAAAAATAAATGAAGAACTGATGCACGTAAATCTCAAACTCGATACATGGGAGAATAAAAAGAAATACAAGGATTCCCTTAGTCCAATGGATTACACAGTATATGAACAAAAATGGTTTCAAGAGAATATGGAACTTATTCGGGAGAAATCGCAGGAATACAAGCTATCGCCAAAAACTGTCACCTTACTAAACCATCATGCGGCATTAATATACGGAACAAGCCTTTTGGATTATGTAGACAACAAAGTGTGGCAATCGAGACAAGACACTACAAAGAAGGCGCAGAAAGAACCTCTGCCCGATGAATACTACAATTTTATACAGCAAATGCCGATGAATGAGCCGGCTGCATTAATTTCAACAGAAGCATCTACATTTATCAACCGGTTTGAATTTTGCCAACCTTTATCTCAGGCTATAAGAAAATTATTTATCAATACGCCTCCAAAAAAAACAGTCATAGAATATTTGCAGGAAGAGCATCAAGATACATGGACAGAAGAGGATGAGAAAATGATGATTATCCAGAAGAAACTTTCTGAAACAACAAACAATGAAGAACATAAAAAATACTGGGAAGCAAACAAAGAGGTATTCGAAGCTTTTCAGAAAAGGCATAAAGATGAAATAGAACAGTATACTGTAAAATACGTCAATCCGGTTACCAAAGAACAGCAAAAAAATCGTGAGATAAGAAAGTTTGCTCTTCAGGATTCTGTGATTACGAAGACGTTGCACCTACCACTACCCAATTTGATTTACGACATTGTTAAAGTGAGAAGTTTAAGCTCTGTCTATAAAAATTTATCCAGCAAAGACGAAGCGGAAGAAGTGCTTTCAGCCGCAGTGAAAGACTGCCGGTTTCCAATGGTAAGAGAAGAAGCCCAACGAATATTTAACCAAAATTTTCCCGATACGGAAATATCCCGCTATGCCCTCCCGGCTACTCCTGCCGGAAATATATTCCGCAACATCATTGCCCCACACAAGGGGAAATACATTGTTGCAGACTTTTGGGAAACCTGGTGTGGTCCCTGTGTTGCCGGCATCCGGGGGAATAAGGCTCTCCGCGACAAACTAAAAGACAGCAAAGACATCGCATTTGTCTTTATTTGCAGCGAAGAGACTCCGGAAAACAATTACAAAGAATTTGTGAAAGCACAAGGACTCGAAAATACCTTCCGCCTGCCCAAAGATCAATACATACTGATGCGCGAGCTATTCAAGTTCAATGGTATTCCGCACTACGAATATGTGAACCGCCAAGGAGAAATTATAACGAAAGGACTTGACATCTATAATCTGGAAAACTCATTGAGCAAATTACTGGAGAAAGAACAACCTTAAGCTAAAACAATACAAATGAAGAAATCATTCCGAATCAAAAAAGAAAATTATCCCGGGATATTACAAAACGAAGTTTTGCCCTTTTTGTCCTTCTATCGAGCATCTGTTTTGCATAGATACAGGTAACAATGATAAAAAGCAGGCACTTGCAGATAGCGACACCCAACAATGTGAATGTCGAAAAAAACAATAATTTTCGACATTCACCATGCAGGCTATCGATTGAAAAACGCCCTATCCAACGATAAAAATCATTTCTGAAGGAATCTACGTTCCTGGGATGTGGAATAAAACGGCAAGAGCCTAAAAAATAAAGAAACGATCTCAAAAAGAATAGTAAAGACCGCAAAAGCTTATTTGCCGTCACAAAGCCCAATAAGTCAAGAAACAATAATCGAAACCCACAACACAACATCATGAAAAGATTTATCCTCGTTATCCTTGTCATGCAAGGCTTTATTATTTCTGTGTTTTCCCAAACCAAATCGGGAAAAGATTCGCTGGCTTCAATCAAAGGCGAAATCGTAGATTCGCTGAGCGGCAAGCCCGAAGCTTATGCGACAATACAGGTAGTAAAGCAAAGCACACCGCATATTCTCTACAAAAGCTATGCAACCGATGGCAAGGGTAAATTTCAAATATCCCTGCCATATCCCGGAAAATATGCCCTCACCTTTGTTGCGTTCGAAAAAGAACTAAAAAAAGCGATGTTGGAACTGACGAGTAAAGCCGAAACAGATATGGGAGCCATCCGACTGAAAGGTAAAAGCATTCAACTGAAGGAAGTAGAAGTTGTTGCAGCGAAGCCTCTTATTAAGACTGAGATGGATCGCTTTTCGTACAATCTGGAAAACGATCCGGATTCCAAGACCAGCACATTATTGGAAATGGTCAATAAAGTGCCTATGCTATCGGTGGATAACGACCAGAATCTGAAACTCAAGGGAGGTACTAAATTCAAGATTCTAATGGATGGTAAGGAAACCAATATGTCGGGGGAAGATCTCAAGAACATGATGAAAGCCACTCAGGCCAATGCTATAAAAGAAATACAGGTGATTACCGATCCCGGAGCCAAATACGAATCAGAAGGACTCGACGGGCTAATCAACATTATCACCTATAAAAACTCCAAATTAGGAGGATATGTCATCAACCTGAATACCGGAGTGGATCATTATGGGGGTTACAATGGCGGGATAAGCTCCCAAATCAAATACGGTAAACTCGGAGTGAACGCTTCTCTCAGCCGCAACAGCTCCCGACAACCCGAAAGCCATTACGACTCTTATCGCGAGGCTCTCAATGACGACAGCAACAAGTACCTTACAAGTACCGGGAAAAGTAAATACAACGGCAGTAGCAACTATGCCAGTGTGCGCCTCAATTACGAGATCGATACCCTTCGTCTGCTAAGCGTGAACGGCTCGACCAATCAATACGAAGGGAATAATACCTCCAGTAGCGAAACATCCATGCTCAACGCAAGCAACATCCCTCAGTTTCAGTACACCTCGTCGGGCAACTCTAATTATAATAACAAATATGCCAATCTGGATATAAACTACCAACGAACCTCAGCGCATAATAAAGACCGCCTGTTTACATTCTCATACCAATTGAATACCCGTCCCGCAAACAACGAAAGCCAGTCGGCAATAGAAGAAGTGCTGAACTACAAAGGATATAACAGCCGGAGCAATTCCGACCTGTCTTTTCTCAATCATTCGCTTCAGGCCGATTTTACGACCCCCATCCACAAAGTACATGTCATCGAGACCGGAATAAAATATCAGGTACGTATCGATAAAAGTAAAACGCTCTTTGGTTTTTATTATCCTCTAGGCAGCGGCAAACAAGACAGTACCCGTACCGATCGTTTCCGCAATGAGCAGGATATTTTTTCGGCATACGCCAGCTATCGGTACACACTCGGAAAGAAATGGTCGTTTCGTGCAGGACTTCGTCTTGAAAACACGGAGCAATCTATCAAATATCCCAATCACGAAGAACGAAACTTCAACAAATCTTACCTTACTCTGGTACCCTCTTCCACCATTTCCTACAAGATCAATGATATGCAGACCTTGCGGGTAAACTACCGGATGGGATTGTGGCGGCCCAACATTTGGACGCTGAATCCCTACAATACCTCCACCGATACACTTTATGTACGGGTAGGAAATCCCGACCTTACTCCCGAAAAATATCATACTTTCGGACTAAACTACGATGCCAACATCAAGAAAGTCTTTATAGGGCTAAATCTTAATTACAGCTTTTCGAACAATTCGATTTATGAAATTGCCGAATTGAGAAATAAAGTCACGTACACCACTTACAACAACATAGGCAAGGAACGGCGTACAAATGCATGGCTTAGCTTCTCTTGGAATCCGAATGCGAATTTCCGCCTCTCTACTAATGGCGGGGTAACTTATTCTTACTACGAAACAGGAGGAACACTCGATCAGAAAAACGACGGTGTCTCCTACAACGTTAATTTTGACTGCAACTACACGGCTCCTTTGAAAATCAGAATCGGAGTCAACTCCTATTATAGTTCTCCGTGGATTTCAACACAGGGCAAGGGAAGCGGGTATTCCTATTATGCCGCGAATATCAGCCGTAACTTTCTGCCCAAAGACCGTTTTACGATCCGCCTTTACGCAAACAACCCTTTCGCCGGCGACCGTCGTTACAAGAATACAACTGAAACAACAACTTTTCGTTCCATCGACAACAATTATTACCCACAGTCTCGATACGGCATTTCACTCTCTCTGCGCATTGGAGATATGAAAGTACAAATCAAGGAAACACGCCGCGGCATCAGCAACGACGACATCAAGAGCAGCGGTGGCGGACAATAATATAAAAAGGAAAGAGAAAACGTTTCTATTAACCGCACAACGTCCCAATCGAAAATTACGATTGGGACGTTGTTTTTTTAGGATTATGCCTTTCAGGAAGGTTTTCTCAACCCACCCGCATTCTCAAAAGCTATTCAACAAAAGATACCGATTTCGATGTTCTTCTTTCTGTAAATAGGTATTTACATCGATGTTCATAACAGCAGCATCCGTATTTTTGACCACCGGGCTCCAGTGAGGAAGAGCTGTTCCATTCGGATTCCCGGTTTTGATAAAATTGGCAAAATAAGCCTCCATGATCGTTGACACTTTATAATCTTCCGGCTGCCAGTCATACACCCTATTGGTTGGAAGATTCCCCAGGGCATATTCAATTTCAGCCGAATGTGCAGCTCCTGTTGCTGCAGGTTGTCTCGGAGCATTTGCTTCTTTGGTTACTCCTCCGGCCAATCCGGCAACAGCATTTCCCATTTCAGGACGCATGGCGGGACGAGGACGGGCATAGAAATAGCGGTAAATAGATTTTATCCCCGTAGAAACATGCATATCAGACCACTTCCAGGTAGAAAAAGCAATGAAGTTGTCGGAAGCTAAAGCTGTACATACTTTCTCCACATCAGCATCTGTAGCGGCAGGGTAAGCCTTCAGCACAGCATCGGCGTTAGATCCGTATACTCTTTGCACTGTTTTTTTATAATTGTCGACTGTCAAAGGTAAATTTCCCATCAAAAAGGGAGGTACCATCTCCTGAGAATTCCATCCGATAAGCAGGGGTATCTGCGCCTGTTCTCCTTTTTGAAATACAGTTTCCGGTTTCTCAGTGATAAGATATCCATCAACAACCAATGGAAAACGGGGATAATTCAGCTTCAATAAGTCCTCGGCAGGCATCTTACGCAAATCAGCCAACGAATGCGCTCCGGCGAAAGATTGAAATTTTAGTCCTTCTTTTTCTCCATCAGCAAGCGAAACAGGCGATAAAGACATTCCCATAATACTCCCACTCTCACCAATGGCACCGGCAATCAGATTGCGGGTCAAGGGCGAAACCATTTGTACACTTACCGATATAGAACCGGCAGATTCTCCGCCGATAGTAATACGTGCCGGATCGCCGCCAAAAGCTGTAATATTATTTTTGACCCATTGCAAAGCAGCAGCCTGATCCAGCAATCCGTAATTTCCGGAAGCGTGGTGTGATGACTCTTGAGTAAGCTCGGGATGTGACATAAAACCGAAAACACCCAGTCGGTAATTAATGGTGACCACAACAATACCACGACGGGCAAGACTCTCCCCATCGTAGCGACATTCAGAGCCGTCTCCGGCAATAAACCCTCCTCCGTAATAATAAACTAAAACGGGAAGCTTCTCCGAAGAAGACCTGGCCGGAGTCCATACATTCAGGTACAAACAATCTTCACTCATCCCATTGGAACGAAAATTCATATCGCCAAAAACAGGTAACTGCATTGCTCGCGGGCCGAATAGCTTTGTTTCTCGTACACCCGTCCAGCTTTTCATCGGCTGAGGTTCTTTCCAGCGTAAATCACCTACAGGAGGAGCAGCATAAGGAATTCCCTTAAATACCCGAAGTCCGGAATCGTCGAGTCCCTCAATGAGACCTCCCGCAACAGATACCTGAAGACTACTTCCGGAAAACGCTTTGACTGAAAACAGGAAGGTAAAAATGAATAAATAGAGATGAATGTTCGTTTTCATGACTTACTAATTTCTAATGGATTAATATCCGCTCCTTTTACGAGGAGCGGAGAACGATGAATATACAATATCGATGCACAATTACTTTATCAAAATAGACACTATTTCCCATATAATGGTTGATTTCGGCTACGGACAAAGAACTTTAAAGTAAACAGACTTTATTTATCCGGTATGCTTTATCATCACATTCGAATTTTCCTCTTCGTAAATCACCAAGGATCAACACTTCTCTCTATTCGAATTCAACCAATTACGAATAATTATTTTTGTATGGGACACTACGAATAGCGAGCATCTCTTTAATGGACATCAATATTACAAATATTGTATAAAATGCAAAAGCGGACAGTCTTATTTTTTCTGTCCGCTTTGAAACTTTCACTAAAAAACCCTTATTTATTATTTCCTCAGATCTTCAAATTTTTTATCTGCAGTGAATACCGGATGTGTTTTTTCAACAACACGGTCAGTGGAAAGAGCAAATGAAGCTTTTTGTCTTATATCCAAAGAAGAGGTTCCTACCAGCACTTGATAGGTTCCGGCTTCAGCCACCCAGGCAGATACTTTCGGGTCGAAAGAAGCCAAATCCTGAGGCTTGAGCACCATGGATATTGTTTGCTTTTCACCGGGTTGAAGCAATTTGGTTTTTACAAAACCTTTCAATTCTTCCGCCGGCTTATCCAATTTGCGCGCAGGAGCTGAAAGATATAATTGGACAACTTCTTTTCCGGCAGTCTTCCCAGTATTGGTTACATCGACAGTTACTAGTATCTCTTTGGCGAAAGCAGAACTGCTTAATTTTAGATTTTCCACTACGAAGTTCGTATAAGATAAACCATAACCGAATTCATAAGACGGTTTTACCTTAAAAGTATTAAAATAGCGATATCCGACATACACTCCTTCCTGATAAGTTACATCCTGTGATTGAGGGTCGTCCGTACCCATCCAGTTAGATTTCGTATCGATGTGCCAGTTCTTTGCAGAAGCATGATCCTCGTATCTGACAGGGAATGTCATCGGAAGTTTTCCGGAAGGATTTTGATTTCCAGAAAGTACGTCCGCAACGGCGTTTCCACCTTCCTGTCCGGCTTGCCAAGCCAACAGAATAGCATCAGGTTTTGCCTTCCAACTGGAAGTTTCCACAACACCGCCCACGTTTAAAACGACAACCACTTTTTTCCCCTTTGCATGAAACGCTTCAGTCACCAGAGAAATCAGATTTTGTTCGGCATCAGTCAGATCAAAATCGCCCTCAATCATTCGATCGACTCCTTCCCCGGAGCTACGCCCCAATGTAATAAAAGCAATAGAAGAAGTCTCTGCAGCTTTATCATAAAAGTCTTTTCCGGCAGACATCTCTTCCAGCTTCAATCCTCTTCCGAAAATTCCTTCTCTGGCCATGCGTTCTTTCTCTGCTTTCAGCGCTTTAGCGACAAAAGGCTTATAAGCATCCTCGACCACCTTATTCAATTGATAGCCGGCATTATTTAGTCCTTCGAGTAAGGATACGGTATACGCTTTATTGACATCACCGCTTCCGGTTCCTCCGGCATAAAAGTTATACGAAGTTACACCAAATAGCGCAACAGCTCCCCCGGAAGCTTTGTAGGGCAAAGTATTTGCTTCATTCTTGAGAAGAACCATCCCTTCGGTGGCAGCATGTCGGGAAACCTTAGCATGGGCCTTCAGGTCAGGGATATCGGAATATTTATAACCTGCAAATGCAGGAGACTTGAACACCAATGCAAGAATACGCTTTACATTTCGGTCTACCACCCAGCGAGAAAGAGTTCCATCTTTCATGGCTTTCAGAATCGCGATCTTTTGATTTTTCATACCCGGCATCAACAAATCATTTCCGGCTTTCTGCTGTTTCACAACATCGCTAACATAATCGGGATTGTTCGCAGCCTGTAAATTCGGATACCCCCCAAACCAATCGGTCATCACCACACCTTTATATCCCCATTCATCACGCAGGATGGTGGTCAACAAATCATGGCTTTGGGAAGTCCATTCACCATTTATTTTGTTGTAGGATGACATTACTGTCCAGGGATTAGCCTCTTTGACAACCGTTTCGAAACCACGCAGATAGATTTCGCGCATAGCCCGTTCACTGATATGTTCGTTTATATTCAAGCGATTTGTTTCCTGATTGTTTGCGGCAAAATGCTTCACAGAAGTTCCTACTCCGTTAGATTGAACCCCACTTACATAAGCAGCAGCGATTTTCCCTGCGATGAGCGGATCTTCCGAATAATATTCAAAATTACGTCCATTCAAGGGATTACGCTGAATGTTCAAAGCCGGAGCCAACAACACATCTACTCCGTATTCTTTTACTTCGTTTCCCATGGCTTTTCCTACACTTTTCACCAATTCCGGATTCCAGCTTGAAGACAAAGCAGAGCCAATTGGAAATGCTGTTGCATAAAACGTTTGTGTCGTATTCGGCCTTGTCGGCGCGATACGTAATCCGGCTGGGCCATCTGCAACAATAACTTCAGGGATTCCCAAACGGGAAATTCCATAAGTTCCTCCGGCAGCACCCGGAACTTTCCCTTTTTCTACATATCCAACGATCGGAACAAGGCCGTCGAATCCGGGCATACCGGTTCCGATAAGTAAATTCGCTTTTTCCTCATCGGTCATACGGGTAAGGAGGTCATTGAGGCGAACATCAAGCGCTAGTCTCGTATCTTCATATTTGTCCAGTTTACCATTTCCATTCAGGTCAACAAACTTTTTTCCGGCAACGGTAATGTATCTGGCAGGCTGTTTGGCTTGAGCATGAAGAGGGATATGAGAGACCATCAAAGCCAGACAGCCCAATAAGATTACATGTTTTTTTGTGTTCATGAGAGTGTTATTTTTTGTGGGAAAACAACCAGTCGAATACACCTGGCTCCTGAAAAACTTTATTCCAGCTATCGTGATTGACTCCCGGATATTCAGTATATTTTATTTCACGTTTGCCATCATTCAATCTTTGATAAGCTTCCCGTGCGTAATTCACATTAACCACCTGATCGACTGCTCCGTGAAAAAGCCACAACGGTGTTTTCTTATTATGTTCTGCAAACCAATCCAGATTGACTGCACCACAGATAATAAAGGCTGCTGCAAACTTTTTAGGTTGGCGGGCAAGAAGTTCATAAGTACCCATTCCACCCATCGACAATCCACACACATATTCTCTCTTGTTATCAATTTTCGTCGTTTTTTCATATTCACGAATCAATCCCATCACCAGAGAAAGTGATTCGGTAGCCACACTGTCTTTATAGAAAGTAAAATCAAGATACATCGGACTTCCTTTAGGCAATACCACGCGTTTGACATGTGCCCAATAATCCGATTCGGGACATTGCGGAGCAATAACGATTGCCGGATGTTTTTCATACAGATTATCCACCAGCCACTGCCCTCCGTTTTTCAACTGCTTGGCATTGTCGTTTCCTCTTTCACCGGACCCATGCAGAAACACCACTAAAGGATATTTCTTCTTCGGATTAAAGTTTTTCGGATACATAACTCGATAAAGCAAAGAGCGACTTCCGTCTACAAATGTTTTTCTTTGAAAAACGGCAGTATCTTGCTGCTGGGCATACAAGCCCGCAGTTACACAAAATACAAACAAGGAAAATATTATTCGTTTCATGATAGCTATTTGATGATGGAAACGAATACCGCAGTTGTTATTACCCTACGGTATTCAGAATACAATTTTGTTTTATACATGCTTAGAATCGGAAATTTAACGAAGCCTCCATGGTGAACGGACGGATGTAAGAACCGGTCATCACCGTATTGTAATAAGGGGACGCATCTGTGAATAGTTCAGCTCCATTGATTGTCCCTTTGGCTCCACGTTGGTTCAGGAAGTTAACAACATTTACTCCCAAATCCATCTTCTTGTTTAATTTATAGGAAGCACCACCAAAAGTTTCCCAGTGAGGAGCGAAAAACAGCGCATTGGTTAGATTGGCGAATTGTTTGCTATAATAACGTAGACTTGCCCAGACTCTCCATTTATCGAATGTATAACTAGGATCTATCTCCATTAATATTTTAGAGACCTCTTTGACGTTTTTATTGCTGTAATCATAGCTATTGCCAAAAGCGGTGAATGAATAATTTTTATATACCGGATTCTGCACCGTCAGCAAATAATGGATATTAAATCCTTTAAAAGGTTTTGCCACGATATCGGTAGTCCATCCAATAGTCTGGATATCGTAATAAGTTGTTTTTGCCAGAGTTTCGCTTGTGTTGTCCGGATTCACCAGGTTCAAGCGCAATAAATTATTATTCTTTTTCAGATAACTCAACTGAGATACCAAACTGATTTTATCACTATTGAAATACAGACCAACTGCTCCATAAGGAGTTTTTATCGTATTGGTATTGGGGACAACATTCCCGGAATAGCTTTCAAGGCGACCGTTGGTTTCCGTATAAAGAGCTTCTCCAATAAATCCAAATTGCCGGGTCAGCTTGTAAACCATATTTACATCTCCTCCTACATGAAACCAGTCGTGTTTAGCTGTTGTAATATCCGCATCTGCCAATGTAAATCCCGCTGTGCGTGTCGTTAAAGTTTGATCGGCTTTTATATGATTGTATCGCAAATTCAGGCCGTAAGTGACATTGAACTTATCATTAACCTTCCAATCATCTGATAAATAAGCCGAAAGTTTATTCTCAGAGCCATTATGATATTCGCCCCCGATATTGTAATTGTAGAAACCGTCAGCATCTGTATTTGCAGAACTTCCGCTGGTATTTCTCAACAATAACTCAGGATTAGCTTGCGCTGTTTGATAGAAAAATGTTCTGTTAGAGATAAATTTATTTACATTATAATATTTCTCCATGATTCCAATACGCCAATTATGAAAGCCCACTTTCTTTGTCAATTCAGCTTTTGCCATCGCCGTTTTTGTTGGAATATGAGGGCTATACATTCCCAGCATTGAGTTTACATATCCTTCGTAGGTATCTCCGGTTTCTTTATTTGTGAAACCGGAAGTTGAAGTAGCCTGAAAGACAGTAAGAGGAACTGCCGCCAAAACAGTTGCTTCTGCATACCGGAAACGGCTCGTGTAATTCAAATCCCATCCATTATTCAGTTTGTAATTTCCAAAGATATCGAATGTATGCGAAAAAGACTGTGCATTTTGTCCGCCCATATCCGCCCATTCCGATTCTCCTGATTTCATATCTAGAAATTTATATTTCCCTGTTCTCAAGATATAGGAATCACGGCCGATTCTAAAATCATTAAATTCCTCGACCTTACCACCTTCTTTGTATTTAAAGAGAGCATAGTTTGTTAATGATGCCGAATTGGCATACTTATAATAGAAGTTAATCTGACCTTTTCCGTTATTGAAGTTTTTAGTCAATCCTGCTCTGTAGATCTGAGTTTTATCCGAATAGTTCGTAAACTTCAAATCATAAGAATTCGGATCTAAATTCAGGAATGCGCCAACACTATAAAACCAGTTTTTAGCAAGTTTACCGGTCAGGTTCAGGTCTCCTTTAATCCAGCCGTAATGATTGGTGGAGATATTTCCAACCAACGATGTTTTATCACTACCTATGCGATCATAAGAATTAACGGCAAACCCCAGATCACCTGTAGTAATAGCGGATTCTCCCAATTTCATAAGCCCTGTTTTTCCAAGGCTGACACTTTGCCTCCAGGTTTCGGTAGGTAGTTCAGGCCAGTAGAAATAGACAACGGGAAGTCCGTTCTCTTGAATAGTAATTCCGCCAACAGTAGATGGCAGCCCGATATTCACATCACGTGGGCCATTGTTACTGGCCGCATTCAACATTACATTTCGATTTGCTTCCTCTTTGCTTTTAAGTCTTGACGCAGCTGTAGTATCCGCTTTTGCGACATTTTGAGCACTCGAGTTTAAGGCTAACCCGAATAGGGAGAAAGTACTTCCCCAAAAGAACATTTTAAGATTCATGATAATGTCTGTAGATTGATTTACTAATAATTTTTTCAAGGTAAATTTTCAAAGCCATGCTTGAATATTTCTTTTGTAAAATTATGTAAACAATCAAAAATTAAAATTGACATACATCAATTAGTCCTATGCAACCTCTATTTCTTGATATACATCAAAAACAGCGGTATGCCACTTACAACTGTCCACCACGTATACGGCTCAGGGATTCAGGAGTCATAAGTAGATAAGAAGCAATATATTGAAGAGGTGCGCGTAAAACGACTTTCGGCTGTTCACGCAAGAGCCGGTCATATCGTTCATGTGCTGTTTCATAACGAATAGAATCTGCTTTTCGCTGCGAGATAATCAAACTTGTTTTAAGGAAGTTATTATAGAGAATGCCTATTTCCGGATTTCTTCTGGCCAGATTTTCTATCTTTTCAAAAGAGAACATCTGAATGACTGAAGGTTCTAAAGCTTCAACTACTAACTTGGAGGGTTGCTGTGTAAAAAAGCTTTCAATACAAAAAAACATCTCTCCGTCAGGGGTAAAATGCTCTGTCACGTCTTTCTGTTTTTTGTAATAATATTGTCGGATTAATCCAGATTCCACATAAGACATATAACGCGCCACTTGTCCTTCTTTACAGAACAGCTCTCCTCTTTTCAACTCTCTTCGTTCAAAAATTGATGCAAATTCAAGAAAAGCATTTTCACTAAGGCCTGTCTTTTGCCCAAGTATTTGATTGACCCGATCAATGATTCTCTGGATAATGAATGATGTTTGTTCCATATATGTTTTCTACAAATGAATATAGAGCATTACTCGACAAAAGAAAAATTATCAATTCCTCTTCTGAAACTCAGCAATAGATTTCAATGATAACATGGGGAGGGAGGATTCAGGAGTAATAATGTTTAACAAATATAGGATTATTTTCTTCTGAATACACCTTACTTGCTTAGAAAAACATTCTTCAATACCGGAGAGTACCACCGGATTGACTCGAACAAAGCGACCTCATCTAAGTAAATGTTCATCATCAGCGGCAAGCATATTCAACCGTAGTATATTGACAATAAGACACAATCGGGCTAGCCATATAAAACGAATCTTACAGAACTACTTAAATAAAAGATCGACCACACCCATGTCCTTACATGCAGGACAATCAGGCAAAAAGCGCCATTACTTTTTGTTCTCTCCGTAGGCCAGTATTGCTCTGCTGGCCGACCCGTATTTCAGAAGAAGTTCTTTCGCTTCATCGTAAGGCAGATGCAGTTCATCCACCAACATGCGCGTACCCCGATCCACCAGCTTGGCATTGCTCAGCTGCATATTGACCATGCGGTTGCCTTTCACACGTCCGAGTTTGATCATGACAGATGTGGAAATCATATTCAGCACCATTTTCTGAGCTGTTCCCGACTTCATGCGCGAACTTCCGGTTACAAACTCGGGGCCGACTATGGTCTCGATAGCGATTTCTGCTTCTTGTGACAAAGGAGAATCCGGATTACTTGAAATTCCGGCCGTTAGCAACCCGTTTCTACGGGCTTCACGAATAGCTCCCAGTACATAAGGAGTTGTTCCGGAAGCCGCAATGCCGATAAGAGTATCGTTCTCCCGGATACCGAATTCCTGCAAATCCGCCCAGCCTTTTTCCGTATTATCTTCCGCTTTTTCCACCGGATGCCGAAGTGCCCGATCTCCACCGGCAATCAACCCGATAACATGACCCGGTTCCATTCCGAAAGTAGGCGGAATCTCAGAAGCATCAAGCACACCGAGCCTTCCACTAGTCCCCGCTCCGACATAGAACACACGTCCGCCCTTTTGCATCCGGATAATTATTCCGGAAACTAGCTTTTCAATTTGCGGGATAGCCTTTTCGACAGCGAATGCAACCTTTTGATCTTCCCGGTTGATATTTGTCAACAACTCACTCACGGACATATCCTCCAGATTGTCGTAGAGAGAAGGTTGTTCGGTAATCTTCATCAAAGTCATTTTTCTTTGTATTTAATGTTCATTTTCAGCTTCCGTCTATTGATTTAGCCGGGAATAATAAGCAATCATTCCCTCCATGGGGGAAGCCACAATTTCGGCAAGCTGCAAATGCAATCGATGTGCTACGCTCCTCAGTACATCCTGAAAATGATAGGCAACCGAACCGGTGAAACAGATCGCGGTGTTTTCGTAGTCATATTGCATCACATTGCGACGAAAAAAATCCTCAAAACTGGTTTCGACCATACGATAAATCCGCTCATCGGAAAGATGCAGCTTAATGAAAGGAGCAAATCCGGCCAAAAACCGGTTCGGCTGTTTTCCTCGATAGACATGCTCGATAAAATCTCCGGATTGAAATCCTGTCTGCTCCAGAAATTCCACCTTCAATTCTTTCCCGAATTGATTCTTCAAACATGCACCGACAAAGAGTCGCCCCAAAACGGCACCGCTTCCTTCATCCCCCAGAATAAACCCTAAGGGTGAAACATTTTCTGTAATCTCTTTCCCATCGTAGTATCCCGAATTGGAACCTGTACCCAAAATACAGGCAATCCCTTTCCGGTCTCCCAACAAGCCTTTCGCGGCGCCCAGCATATCGCTGCCGACCTCTACTTTACCAGCCTGGAGCGAAACATGAATAGCGTCTCTGATTATTTCATTTTTTGCTCCTCCAACACAACCTGCTCCAAAGAAATGAACAGATTCGACCCTGTGCCCTTCCACTTCCGGAACAAGTTTATGGAGCAATTCCTCCGAAATATCTTCACCCGTACGAAAAAAAGGATTAGCTCCATGAGTGAATACACGCTTCCATAATTTCCCGTCTTCTATCAAGGCCCAATCTACTTTGGTAGATCCACCGTCTGCTACAATAATCATGGTTGATTCGTTTATACTATATGTAAATACAAAAGTAATGGTTAGATAGGATATTTATAGAATAAAGCAGAAGGAAAATAAGGAGATTTACTCGGCGGCAACAGACGAATACCGATTCAAATATCAGGCTATTGGAAGTGCCAAAAAGCATCATTAGAAGAGAAAGGATACAAAGGAGAACTGTTTCCTCAGCAACGGACATATCCGTTGCAATAATATTCTGAAAAAATAGCCTGCTCATAAAGAATTAAAGTCCACCTCCCCATCAAACACCCTGTCATATATTTATATTATCAGTAGCACGACAGGGCATTGAGCAATCTCAAGAAAGCCCACAAAATACAATCCTAGATGAACCAAAAAAGAAAGCGATTATAAATAAGGAAAGCGATTGAGAACTATCATCCATTTTGAGGATCCTTACTTCTTCACTAAGCGAGAATAACGAAGAATAACCCATTAAACAGCCAAAGGAAAAAGACGACAGGATAGAAAAGTTTAAAAAGCTTATCACAATTTTTGGGGTATTACCTTCTTTTTTGTACCTTCGCGAACAAAGCATTACTTGCGTATATCATTGATTTTCACAAAATAAACATAGATGAGTGCAAATTTTTTCTATAAGAAATTAGGTTACGAACAATTGGTAAATTGCTCTGATATACCAATTTCTAATCCTGAATACCAGGAATTGGGAAAGATAGGTGCTGACAAAGTTTATTTTTCAGGAGACTTTCCTGCCATTCTTTTCAAACAAGTTAAGTCATTCGATATTGATGCTTTAAAGCAAATTGCCGAAATTCAACACAAAGCATGGAACTATCGAAAGATCATGTTTCTTTTTGTTGTGTCAGACACCGAGATTAGGATTTATAATTGCCACGAAAAGCCCAAATATATAAAGCCTGATTCCAACTATGATAAAGAATTAAGTCCGTATCAGATTTTTAGGAGTACAAAAGATGACCAAACAAATTTAGGAATCTTAGTCGAAATCTTTTCCCGCATAGGCGTTGATAGTGGTTTGTTGTGGACAAGCGATTACAATCTTCGTGATAAAATAAATGTTCAAAAAAGGATAGACAGATATTTAGTAGAAAGTTTATTGAGAACGGCTGATGCCTTAAAAAAGGATATAAAAGATACTAATAACCTGAGTTCTGTTTAAGAAAACAGTCAAAAAAGGCAAGTAAATCAATT
>JASGFJ010000026.1:0-74297 GCA_047605645.1 Dysgonamonadaceae bacterium
GCAAAATAATAATCGCAAAATAATATCTGCAAAACGAACCCCGGCAGTACCAACCCGTCATATCCGACAACACAAAAAACAATACATATATATAATGTGTAAACGGATGTATGATATGGATGGATATTTAAATGGACGAATATGCCCAACGGGCATCGGGCGAATTGAATTCGCCCGCGAAATAATAAACGGCAAACATTAACCGTGACGTGTGCAGGAGCTTCCGCTGAACGGAGCAATTATGCTTTTTTAGCCCAAATCCCTTGTTATCAAAGGAAAAAAGAGCTAATTTTGAATCTGAAGTTTAGAAACTGCCCGGTAGAGGCGAATAGCACGAACATACAATTTAACACGAATGAATGGCTATATACCCTTATTCATTATTGTAATTAACCCCATAAACATATCAAAATGAACTTACGTATTCAAACCTTATTTCTAGTTGTTTTCTCTGTATTTCTTATGTCCTGTTCCGATAAGGACGACGACGGCATCCGGCAGGATCAGTTACCGGAACAGATACAGACTTTCCTGCGGGAATACCTGCCAGAGAATAAATTTGTCTCTGCCCGGATGGACGGATTGGGTGTTGCTCTCTATTGTGTAGAGCTTGAGAATCAGATTGAAGCTGTTTTTTCTCCCAAAGGAGAATGGCTGTATTTGAAGAGCGAACGAGGGTTGCCGAATAGTGTGCAATTGCTTTTTGACAGCAATACCCAGAAAGAATTAAAAAAACAATATGCCAATGAGAAAATTACGTCTCTTTTGAATTCCGTGGAGCATGAGTTGACGGTGTCGTTTGGTACCGATAAGCAATTCAAGGAAATTGAAGGGCATGAAGGATACACTTTAGCCGAAGTGCTGAGCGGAGAGGGTAAATACCTCCTTCCCGAAAAGATGAAACAATTTATCGGCAAGTATACAGAAGAGATTTCTGGAACTTATGGGACACTCAGTGTGCTTCGGTTTACAGGATTTCGTGGTGATATCTACCGATTGTGTGTGACTGATCGGGCTTTTGTGGATTTCTATGCGGATGGAGAGTGGTTTTATATGAAAAACCGGGGAAAGTCCAACGTGATACAGAATCTGTTTCTGAATGATCTTCCTACAGGTATGGCGGTTGCTCTGACCGAGAAGCGGGCGAATGCTATTTCTTCGTTGGATGCGATCACCCGCTACAATCATTCCACGCTGTATGGATTTGGTATGGATGATAAGGATTTTATCGTTATTGATGCGAGCAATAAAATAATAGAACCGCCATTGGCTCAAGCCCGTGAATATGTAAACCAGGCGTTTAACCCGGCAAAGGAAGTTTCTTTTAGTGTTCGGGTAAACACGCTTTCTGCTTACTTTCTGCGCTACGTTTTTGTTGCTGAGGGTGAGGACAAAATAACACTGGTGACGGATGTTTCGGGCAATATGCGGAATGTTTCTGCCGGTCCGGTTTCGAGCAACCCCGAGAATACAGTTGCTTTGCCCGCAACGTTATTGAAAATGCTTCCCGGTGGAATAGCGAGCTACCTGGATACGCATTATCCGGATGGAGCGGTTTTGCGGGTGTCACATTCTTATTCGCGTAGCCAGGATGATATTCCGGAGACAGTAAGTTTGACCCTGCCGATTCCGAATAATCTGAAAATTATTGTCTTTGATGCGAATACCGGCGAATATATCCGGGATTATACTATTATTCAGTCTTAAAGGAGGTCGTACTGATCTTTCGTCAACTGTTTGTTGTAGAGGCGGTAGCATGGAGCCGGTACGGACTTTTGGCGGATCTTAGATAGCCGTTAGAGGTTTATCGGATAAAGATATTCATTATTTATGAGATGGCACTTGGATGATTCTGAGTGCTATCTTTGTTTTTGTCAGATTCTGATTGTGAAATGAAAGGAGGTTGTTCCGGAAGAACCGGAGCAGCCTCCTTGGGGGTATCACATTTGCGGGTTGTGTTGTGATTGTATGCTGTTGCGGCATCCTTTCCCGAGCTTTGCGTACATGCTTTGTCGGCGAGTCGTATTGTGTTTCAAGCCTAGGGTTGGGTGGCTC
The DNA here is from genome assembly GCA_047605645.1 of Dysgonamonadaceae bacterium. Lineage (GTDB taxonomy): Bacteria > Bacteroidota > Bacteroidia > Bacteroidales > Dysgonomonadaceae > UBA1309. The sequence goes on from JASGFJ010000026.1 coordinate 2,056, forward strand.
GCCCCGCGTGAGGGATTGCAGCGGGCAGCAGGCGCGTAGGAACGGAGCGCAGGATGCGAGTGGAAAGCCCGACCCGCAGCTTGCGGAGGGGCACGCCCAGAAAAAAATATTAAAAAAGTGTTTCCGACCGATTTTCGGTGAGTAGCCAGGTGACTACCTTTCTATGGCCATAACGCTTATTTCTACTTTTTCTTCGTCAGCCGTTTTTGCTTCTTCCGGGAATATACGGGGACTGTTTGCGAGTTCCCAAATGAATGCAAATGCGAGTTTTGTCCTTTTGTATAATCCGTTGAAGTCGATCCGTTTTGCTTCGTCGGTTTCTTTGTGGTAGTCTTTGTGCATTCCGCTTGTGAGCATGATGGCGGGAATACCTTTTTCGTAGAAAGAGGCTTGGTCGGAACGGTGAAATAACCGCTCGTTGTCTCCGGGGGTTGTGTATTTGTAATCGAGGGTGAGTTGCGTTGTTTTTTGATTCACATTCTCAAGTACATTGCACAAACGTTTGCTATTTTTCTCGTGATTGACAACGTAGACATAGTTGTTTCCTTTTGAAGCGTATTCATCTCCCAGGCGTCCTACCATGTCGAGATTGATGCAGGCTTTGGTATTTTTGAGGGGGTAGACGGGATGGTTGGTGTAGAAACCGGAGCCTGTAAGTGATACTTCTTCTGCCGCCGGAAAAAGGAATACAATGGATCGGCGGGGGCCTTTTCCCTGTTTTTTTGCTTTATTCATGACGTTGGCAATTTCTAAGACTGCGGATACTCCGGAGGCATTGTCGTCTGCACCGTTGTATATCTTATCGTAACTGGTCCCTTCGTGATCGTGATGTGCTGTAACGAAGATGTATTCCTCTTTCAAATCGGTGCCCTCTACGATAGCTATGATGTTGTTGACTCCGGCATTGGTATAGATTCTGTTTCCTGTAAATGTGAATGACTCATCTATCTGGCTTGCCTGACTTATTCCGGTTGCTTCTGTTTCGTATTCTATCTGTTTGATTGTTTTGTTGAGCGGTTGAAGGATTTTGTTGGCGAGGAGCTGATTTATCTCAATTTTCGGGATTCGGTTTTGTTCGTTGTATTCCTCACTTTGCTGATATGTGATTCGGGAATAGTTGTAATTGTTGAATTTTCGAAAATCGTTTTTTACTCTCAGTATGGCTTTTGGCCTTTGCTTTTCGATGTACCTTTTTCCTTCGCTGGAGGAAAAATAGGGGATTCCATATTTGTTGAACGGCCCTTCGTTTTCGATCATCATGATGACTTTATCGGCAATATCTACTTTGGCAAAATCGTTGTATGATGCGCCGTATATTCCATAGCCGACAAAAACGATTTTGTCCGCACTGATAATGGAGTCGTGTATGTCAAGATTGGGGTATGAATAATCTTTTTCGTAATCGAAGCCGTGCATCAGAAATCTTTTATTTCCCTTTTGGGTGTTCATTGCGTTGATGTTTTGAAGGTAACTTCCCTTGTTGCCGGTTTTTACCTCTTTTTGTTTGAGATATTCTGTAATATATTCAACAGCTTTTGCACCTCCGGGTTTTCCTGTTCCCCGTCCTTCAAATTTATCGGAAGCAAGTACTTCCAGTGTTTTCCGTATGTTGGCGGAGTCTATCAATGCTGCATAGGTCAACATCCTTTGATCCTGGGCACAGAGTGTGGCGGATGTGAGCAGGCAAATAATTGTAAAGAGGACGGAAATTGTTTTCTTACTTTTCATAGGCTTAATTTTTTTACTGGTAGGCGGTATGGAATCCGCCCGGTTTTTTAATGATTGTTGTGGATGATTGAATAAAAGTCAGGTTTTGGTTTATGTAAATAGCCTGTAATTCGTTTTTAATGAGTTGTATTGTTGCCGGGAAGGATCGGGTAGCATACAGATTTATTCTTAATACTTGCCGAAAATTTGAAAAGAAGGAGAGCTGTTGTTCAGGCAATCCTTCTTTTATGATGTGGCGTGATATACAAATGGTTGCGGAGGTTGAATGAATAATAGGGATTGATTGATTTTTGGAGTTTCCTTCCGCGGGTTTGCATGGTTCGGATAATCAGCTTTCCGTTACGGGTTAGGGAGCATCGGAGAACTATTGTCTTTTGCCCAATTCTTCGATACGTGTTTTTAGATTCGGATGGCTGGAGAATAATTGTTTGTATTTGCTTTGTTCTACCGACCCGGCTTCTTGCTGCATCTTTAAGAGTACTTCTAACGAGGAGGCCATCTGGGAGGGATTTTTCCCTAATTTCTTCAATAATTCATAAGAATAGGCATCCGCCTGTGATTCCTGTTTCTGAGAAAACTGAGCTTTGCTGAGCGACTCGGCTAAGGATCCTAGCTGGGAGTCGGTTAGCGCTGCGGCTGTTGATCCTGCCACTGATCCGGCTGCGTCTTTGAGTGCCGATATGCGTAATGCAGTAACAAATGCATTTTTAGAATCTTTGTTTACGACATGGCCTATTTCATGACATACGACAGCCAGGATCTGGTCGTCAGTCATCTTTTCCATTAAGCCGGCGAATACGCGAATACTCCCGTTTGCACAGGCAAATGCATTCATGTCGATGACATAATAGGGTTGAATGTCGAGACGATGTTGTTTGACAATATCTGCGGGAAGGATGGATACGATGTTTGCCAATCGTTTGGCGCAGGCTTGCTTTCCTGCGTCTTTGTCTGTCGATTTACACAAGGGGTTGTGTGTGTCCATCCATTGTATGTATTCATTGCAATATTGATGGATGTCGGCATCTGAAATCGTAAATGATTGAGCTGTTTTTGATGCGGCATTGATTATTTTGGAATTTTTTAAAGCTTTTCCAAATTGAGCATGAGCAGACAGGCTGCAAATCGATAAAATAACAACGGATAAAATAATTTTTTTCATAGCTGTGATTTGTTACATCCGACAAACAGGAGTTTGCCAAAAGTGTAAAGTTTGTGAATTAATAAGATATATACTATTGAATGACAAAGATATATAATTTTCCGGTAAATAAAAATAAATATGTCAAAAGGCTTTGTGTCAATTTCTTAATGGCTGGTTTCCGGGTGGAAAAGAGACGATGGATCGGGTGCTAGGGTATGTTTTTTATGTAAGTAAATGTTGACAATAGGTTGTATATGTGTATGTATGTTGAAGATGAGCGGTTTGTTGGGGTTTGATGTCTGAGCCTTTTTTTATAGAACTGCTTCTGTCTGGATGTGTCGCGTTGTACTCTTATAGCGGAATCAGGAGTTTGTGGTACCTCTTTTTTAGGAAGTTGTGTAATTGGTGTTTTGTCAACTGGGATAAGAAATTTCTTCGGGGGAGGAGGTGATGGCGGTTGTGCTTTGGAGGGTGGTTTGTGTTTGGTTTCATGAAAGGTCAAGGAAAGTTTGCCTTCTTTTTCTGAACTTTTTCAAAAAAGTCACTAGGGTACATTCCGATTTGCTCGTTTCTATTTATAAGTGGCGTTCCGAAATTGCGGCGGCTGACGTTCAACTAATGTGTTTTGACTAATGAAAATGCAGATTAAAAGCATCAACCCGACGAATTTTGTCAGGCTTGTCTCCTGAAGGCAAGATGAGTAAAAGACAGTAAAACTGACTAATTTGCAATACATATATTTACAGAGAAACGGCTTACATTCAACTAACAATGCCTATAAAAAGGAGTTTGTTTCTCTGTGTCTTACATATAACCTAAATTGAAAGCCTATGGAAAAAAACATTCCTCAAGCGAAAACCCGGAATAAAATCCAGTTGCGTTTTCCGGTGTAACTAACTATTCAAAGCAACAAATCCCTAATTAATTAAGAACAATTAAATACTATTGTTATGAGAAAATTTTTATTATTTATTTTGCTTTCGTTAAGTAGTGTTACTATTGCTCATGCTCAGACCCCTGTTCCTGTAGCTTCGCTTATGGATATTAAATTTATGATGGATACTACGGCTGTGGATATCTCTATGCAGGATTTTGATGTAGAAAAATTCGGTTTGCCTACTACATTGTATGATCCCGAAGTGAAAATGTGGGTAGCTCATTTTGACAGGACAAGTAATACCGACTATTGGAAAGTGGATTATAAAGACAATGCTACATTTCGGGCAGCCATGCGTGCTCCTTTCACCATTGAAGTATTTGTGAAAGTGGAAGGGGCGGAAGAAATGTCGCCCATTGCTTCCATGGAAAGTGGCGGGTTTGGCCTTGAGCAAGTAAATGGTGGAGGCAATATGCGTCTCTGGGTCGGAGCGGATGCCGGCGGTTATAAGAAGGCAGGTAATCAAAGCATATACAATGCTTCATCTCCCGAATATCACCATGTCTTATATACGTATGACGGTAATAATATCAAGACATATTATGATGGCGTGTTGAGTGAAACTCTATCGGTCGGCTCTATTGTGAGATGGAACGAAGCAAAGAATGTGTATTGGCTGGCTATCGGTGGAGATGCCAGTGTCGGAGATTACGTTCAAGGACCTTTTAAAGGCAATGTGGCTTTGATTCGTTTCTATGATGAAGAGATTGATGCAACTAGGGTTACAGCTCTCCACGATCAATTGGAAGCTCGCATTGCCTTAACTAGGGCTGACGAGCTGAATACGATGCTGGAAGAGACGTTGTATGATATTTGTTTGGATTTGCTCGCAGACGGGTCCTCCAGGTTTATGGACGGGGCTGAACTTCTGGACGAAGGTTGGGAAATGATGGTCTCGATGAATCTGACCGATGCGGATATCACTACTTTTCTGAATAAGGTTAACTTGTTTATATCCAGTACGTCTTCCGAAAGGGGAATCAAAGTAGCAAAACAACCAACAGCTTCTGTGAAAGGGAATGTCCTTGTTGTAGAAGGAATGGAAAATCCGGCAGTGAGCATCTATGGATTGTCGGGTATTGTCCTGCTTAAGGCTACCGGCAATAACATTGATATCTCGAAACTCACTCCGGGCATTTATGTTGCAGCGATAAATGGATACAAGATTAAAATAGTGAAGAGGTAATTGCTGCGTTGTAATCCGGAGTAGCGCGGCTTAGCTGCTTCGGGTTATTTTTTCTTAAGTCGTTCAATAAAATTAGTTTTATCTGTCTGATTCTTTACGTCGCTTATTTTCTGGACGCAGGAAGGTTGTGTCTTTCAAATTTATTTTCTGTGGTATCTGATCTGTTCAATCGTTCCGAAAAACATTCCTTTATCAATGCAGAGCATCTACTTCTGTCTCCTTTGGAGGAAGAAGAAATAGAATGGAGAAAAAGTGCTTGTCTGAAATTGAATACAAGTACGTATATAACTTCTCTTTCCGTAATCTCTGATAATAGAATAAGGATAGTCCTAAAATCGGCATCGTAATATACTGTGAGGAGGTTTGTCTTTTTTCTCTGAAATCTCTTTTATTGAAGAACAAAAGAACGAGAGAATATAGGCATAGATAAAAAAGAATTAGCCTCCCCTTAAAAAGCGATTTGAATTAGATACACAACGGGAATTACTTCCATCCCCGTTGCCCTCTTTTATTTATTCTCTTATGAGTCGCTCTACCTGTAAGCTCAATTTATTATTTGGAAGAAATAATAAGTGTTGAAGGGATGGACTGTAGCCAAATCTGTTTGCCCTCCAGAATTTTTCTCCAGGCTTCTACTGTAACAATAAATAAGTCTTGTTCTATCCAGAAACTTTTGTCTATATGTTTTTCGGCAAGTATACGTACATGTCTTGGTGCGATTTGTTCGAAGGCCCGAATTTGTTCTTTTATTTCAGTATTCTTGCTGATACTATTGTTTATGTCAATAAATGTGATTTGTGCTCCCGAGAAATTAACCAATCTCTGAACTAGTTCACATAAATGATAATCGGCAGGGCTAAATATGGGTATTGTGACTGTTTGAGTCTTTTCAAATCCTTTGTCAATCAGTATGCCTACAGCTATCTTGCTATTGGTAATAATGTTGTGTGTGCGTTCATCAAAGGGTGAGTTCTCGAATAGATTCTCTTTGCCAATGATTTGGTTTAACAGTCGATCGGGATTTATTATCCTCGTTGTAAAACCTAATATTCGTCCCAACAAACTCCCCTCAAAGATTGATTGGCCGATACCGATTAAAAGTAAGTCGTATTCTCCTTTATTTCCCATTTCCGTGATGTCATTTTCAATATCTGAACTTACCTTGAACAGAGTTGTGACCTTTTGGCTTAATTTTCTGGATTCATCCAAAATAGGTGCAAAACTATTGCGTTCATATTCATCAAGATTGAAACGTGCACTTTGGTTACCATACATCAGATGCATTACCGTTATGGAGGAATTATTGGAATTGTTGTGCATAAAGCTATTGGCCAATCGAAGTAACTTGATTCCCATTTCCGGATTTCCGAATGACACAAGTATCTTAAAGGTGGTGATTCTGCTTATTTCATCTGTTTCGTTTACGGACTTATTTTTAAATATCCTGTTTATCAGGTTTAAGGACGGTCCTGTCATCAATGTTGTAACCAATGCCATAATTACCATCATGGCAAATACAGTTGGTGTGAGTATTCCCAGATCATACCCGATATTGAGGACAACCAGCTCCATTAATCCGCGGGTATTCATTAATGCACCTACGGTCAGACTATCCTTCCAGTTTTGCCCCACAAATTTTGCAGCTAAAGCGCTTCCCGCAAATTTGCCAGCAATGGCTAATGTTATAATTAAACCTGTTACTTCCCATAGTCGTATATCGTTCAATAATCCTATTTGAGTTCTCAAACCTGTAAAAACAAAAAACAGAGGTAATAGAAGTACTACTGAAACGTCTTCTATTTTTTCGGTGAAGAAACTTCTGAATCGTTGATTGCTGGGCATAATAGCGCCCGCCATAAATGCACCGAATAGGGCATGGATACCGATGACTTCTGTCATCCAGGCGGAAAGAATTAAGGTCAGAAAGAAGATGGCCACCACCGGGCGGCTTAATCCCGAACCTGAGGAATATAAGTCTCCAATCCGTTTCAGAAATGGGCGCACTCCTTTTATCATTAAGAACACGTAGGCTACAGCCATCAGAATCGTATAGAGGGAACTCAGCAGTGTTCCTGCTTTGGCAATAGCTATAACCATGGCCAATACACTCCATCCTGTAATGTCATCGGCTGCTGCACAAGTGATCACGACCGTGCCTAAACGGGTTTTATGGATTCCTCTTTCCTGCACGATTCTCGCCAAAACAGGAAAGGCTGTTATGCTCATGGAAATTCCGATAAATAAACCAAAGGCCGTAAAACCGATTCCTGCGGGTGCATAAGTCTGATATAAAAAATAAGCCAGTCCCATTCCTAAAGAAAATGGAATGATGATGCTGGCATGGCTAATCACGACGGCATCATTTGCTTTGTTTTTGAGAACATTTAGGTCAATCTCCATCCCGACGATAAACATAAACAAGATGAGTCCTATTTGACTCAGGAAATTCAGGTTGCTAAGCGACTGAATGGGGAACAAAGCGTTCGAAATATCCGGAAAATACATTCCCAGTAACGATGGGCCTAAGGCGATCCCGGCAAGGATTTCACCAACTACCGATGGTTGGCCGATCTTTTTGCAAAACCAGCCCAATAGCCTTGCTGCTAATATGATTGTTACAATCTGGATAAGCAGTAAAGCCAGCGGGTGAGAAATATTAATCTGAAGTGAATTTAAAAAATCAAACCAATGCGATGCCTCTGTCGTATGAGGGATGAGTTTCTCTCTATTTTCAAGAAAACTGCCACGTGTTGCAATCCAATAGATAAGGCCGGTAAAGCCTCCGATAATTGACACGTAAAAAATGACGTTTTTGAGCTTTTTCAACATAATACCTTTTGCTGCGATTTCCTTAATGTTCCAATTGGCTGCAAGAAACAAATTAATTGCCGGGAAAGCAACAGGGACGATGGCAAATGCAACGAAAGCTGCGGATAATGTAACGAACTGCCAACTCTGACAGTAATCAGAGCTTTATTCTTTCGTAGAAATTATTTCTGTATATATCGGTAAGGGTGAACAGTACCGATTCATTTTTGTCTGTTTTAATGTTGGATACGATCCGGTTGCCGGTTATATACTCTACGATTCCGGTATGGATAATTTCCTGTTTATTGATTCTGCAGAAATATTCTTTTGGAAGTAGATCCTCCAGTTTTTGGTAACTAATGTTTTTTAGTAACAATCGCATGCCGTTTTTCATATACATTTCTTTATCCCGGCTGTCCACCGATGATGTCCTGAAATACAGTACCTGGTGAGCGTCGAAACGAGATAATCCTTTGTCCGTATATAATGTTACGAGATTTGTTTGCTTGTTTGTTGACGCGGTGCTTCTCATTATCACTTTATTCACGGCCTTATGTAACCTCTCTAAATGAATGGGTTTCTGTACAAAATCGACCGCATCCAGGTCAAAAGCATCTGCCGCATACTGTTTGTGTGCAGTAACAAAGATAACAGGTTTTCCGTTGAGCAAAGGGACTATTTCTATACCGTTGCGTTGCGGCATTTCAATATCCATAATGCAAAGATCAAATTCAAGTCGTGGTAATTCACGAATCATTATTTCGGGGCTGTTGAAGGCTTTCACTATCTCCAACTCCGGTATTTGTTCGCATAATATTCGCAAATAGGCTAATCCCGGTAGCTCATCATCGAGCAGTAAGCATCTTAATTTTATATTCAAGGAGATTGATTTTTAATTGGGTTATAAAAATATCCTCGTCTTGTATATGACTTTCAAGCGTGTAAAGGTCGTCGTAAGTGATTTTCAATCGCTGGCGCAGCAGTTCAAGACCGAGACCGCTTTTGTCCTTCTTTAGGGGTGTCCGGGTCGATATTTTATTCGCGACGCTCAAGATAAAGCAATGGGCTTCCAATTTGGCGACTATCGAAATAAATGAATCCGGGCTTTGTAAGTCTGCATGTTTAAATGCATTTTCAATTAAATCAACAGAAACAAGTGGAAGAAGTAAAGCTTGTTCATACAGTGGATCTGTTGCGGAAACCATATTTTTTACCTTTAAGTCAAAGAGTGGACTGATTTTCACTTTGTTCACTTCAATGAAATTGAGAGCAAAATCCAGTTCTTCATGCAAACTAACCAGGCGTTTGCGGCTTTCGTATAAAATGTAATCCAATACACCTGCCAGTTTGTCCATCGCATAATAGGTTTGATAGGCATGGGATTGGATAGAGTTGAGTATGTTCTTGAATAAATGGGGGCTGAGTCTGGCTTCTAGTATTTCAAGTTGCAATGGATGTACTTTTTGTTCCAGTTCGCTGAGCTTGTTTTCTAATTGTTGTATCTGTTGATTGTTCTTGTGTAATTTTCTTATCAGATACCATACGTAGCCTCCGGAAACCAAAACGATTCCCGAAAGGATGAACCACCATATGGACGAATTTGTCTCCATCATTTTGCAAAGCTAAGTATTTTCTTTTAAGTAGAAATGTGATTGAGCTGGCTCCTTTACAGATCATGAAAACAAAAGATACAGAAAGAAAACCGACGCTTCATGTATAGCTGTTTTTATTTGATGTTCCGGTGCGGACTAAATAAGTATCGAAAATTTTGATTCAGTGAGCCCGAATATAAATTGGATACGGAAAGCAGATGCGGGATGATAGGTGTGTGCTTCTATCCATTTCTTTTTCTAATTCTGTTCAAAAACCTGTCTTTTCAAAAAGGGACTCGAAATGATAATGGCTGTAAGCAATGGAAGCGGAAACGAAGAAAAAGACCGATTGAAAAATCAACCGGTCTTTTTCTTCGTTGTCTCACCAGGATTCGAACCTAGACAGACAGTACCAAAAACTGTAGTGCTACCATTACACCATGAGACAATCCGAGGCTTTCTTTCAAAAGCGCTACAAAAGTAGCGTTTTATTTTGAATAAGCAAATTTTTTTTGAGGCGTTTTTCTATTTTGCAATAATCAGGAAATAATTTTTCTTCCCTTTTTGTGCAAGAATGTATTTGCCGTCAATTAGATAGCTATTGTCGATAATCTCATCCGAATTGCTCAGTTTTTCTTTGTTGATTTGCACTCCGCCAGCCTGAACGGTTTTGCGGAATTCTCCTTTCGAGGGAAATACGCCGGCTTTCTCTGTCAAAAGTTCAGAAGCTTTGATGCCGCCTGATATTTCGTCTTTAGAGATTTCAAACTGAGGTACTCCTTCAAATACTTGAAGAAGGGTTTCGGAATCAATTGTTTTGAGGATCTCCGAAGCTTTGTTACTGAAAAGTATTTCAGATGCTTCCACTGCCTTGTTGTAATCCTCTTCGGAATGTACCATGATGGTCACCTCTTTTGCCAGACGCTTCTGCAAAGGGCGCAAATGCGGAGCAGCTTGTTGTTCAGCTATCAGGTTGTCGATTTCCTCCCGGGACAAAATCGTGAATATCCGAATGTATTTTTCAGCATCACTGTCGCTTACATTCAACCAGAATTGATAGAATTTGTAAGGCGAGGTGTAACGTTTGTCCAACCATACGTTTCCGGATTCGGTTTTTCCGAATTTTCCACCATCGGCTTTGGTGATTAGCGGGCATACAAGAGCAAATGCTTCACCTCCTGTTTTGCGGCGGATAAGTTCCGTTCCGGTAGTAATGTTTCCCCATTGATCGGAGCCTCCCATTTGCAAACGGCATCCTTTGTCCTGATATAAATGGAGATAATCGTATCCTTGCAATAATTGATATGAGAATTCGGTGAACGACATTCCTTCGGAATATTCTCCGTTAAGGCGTTTCTTCACAGAGTCCTTGGCCATCATGTAGTTGACAGTGATGTGCTTTCCGATGTCACGAATAAAATTCAGGAAAGAAAAATCCTTCATCCAGTCGTAATTATTAACAAGAATAGCCGCATTGGGTTTTCCGGAGTCAAAATCCAGGAATTTAGCCAATTGAGCTTTAATTGCGTTCTGGTTGTGGCGTAATGTCTCTTCGTTCAGTAAGTTACGCTCGGCCGATTTGCCTGAAGGGTCGCCTATCATTCCGGTTGCTCCGCCAATCAGGGCAATGGGTTGATGTCCCGAACGTTGCAGGTGCTTGAGCATCATCACTCCGACAAGATGTCCGATGTGCAAAGAATCAGCCGTCGGGTCGATACCCAGGTATCCGGCGGTCATTTCTTTTTGAAGTTGCTCCTCGGTTCCCGGCATCATGTCGTGGATCATGCCACGCCATCTTAATTCCTCTACAAAATTCATTTTATATGGTGTATCTGTTTATTTTTCAACAAGGTTTGCAAATGTAATAAAAAGGGTGTAAAAGCCCAAATTACTTTCCTCCGAAGCTAAAGCTTACCGGATAATATGTCGGCGATGTCACAGGCATTGAACCGATAAGGAAGGTCGGTTTGAGTTGCAGCGTTACTTTTGATTTGTTTCCTGAAATGCCGGCCAGGTTTTTAGCGATATTGACGATCGCATCTTTTGAATTGTTTTTCATTAAGGTTGCCATGTCTACTCCTATTTTTACGGGAAGTACAGAACTTGCTCCTGAAGCGATATTCAAGGAGTGATCCAGCTGTCCGGTGGTGAATTGGATGTCGTCAATGCTTACAATGTAAGACAGTCCGTTCAAAAGAGCAGCGGTCGTATTTGGATTCTTAATATTGATATTCAATGTCATGTTTAATGGCAGTGTGGATGGATTTCCGGTCAGCAATGCTGTCAGTTTCAATATGCTTGCAGGCGAAAGCGATTGACTCAGGTTTACTCCCGATACGGTCAGGTTGTCAATCGAGTTGTAGCTGTATTCACATTTTGTCATGTTATAAGCACCTACGGCTTGTTGTGCCACATTACAGCTTGATGTCAAGATGATAATTGCGAGCATCGAAAAAAGAATTCTCTTCATAAATGTAGTTTTTTGAATAAAATGATTATTTAATTGTTACCATTGTTGCCCCGAATCCGTATTCCCGAAAGGATGCATCCTGGATATATACCGATTTGTATTTCTTGTTTAATTCATCATAAATGGCTTTCTTGAGAATGCCGTCGCCTTTGCCGTGGATGAATACGATTTTACGGCCTTTGTGCTTCTGGTTTTCCAACATAATTTCGTTGAATTTTTTCAACTGATACTGCAATATGTCTCCGGCGGTCAACCCGTTGAGATTATCTAACAGCTGTTCGATATGGAGATTAATTTCCAGAATGGGAATTTCCTGCTTCTTGGCCGGTTGTATCCGTGGACGTTTGTCGTCGTTTTTTTGCATCATGGCTTCCTTCAGTTCTGCTGACGAGATAACCATTTCTCTTTCGGCGATGTCGCGTTTCACCAAGGGATAAATAAGCGCATTTTCGTTGAAATAATCATTCTCCCGGAAACTGTGAAGTTTATAGAACTTTGTGGTATCGATGCGCAGCTCTATGGAATATGGATTTTTCAACAGGAAAGGCTTGTCTTTTTTATAGGCAACAAACTGTACGCAAACCTTCTCCATGTCGTTAAGTTCGCTTTTTTCGAATTGATCAATAAAAACTTTGATATTCGGCTCTACTTCTCCCCGGCTTTTTATCATCCATCCTTGCTCTCCTCTGGTCAGGTAGGTGTAGCTCAGATAGTAGTTGCTGTCGTTTACCAGATAACATTCAAAAGGAGTGGTACTGATCTTTTTTTCGTCCATTGGCAGATATGCCAGTACGGCAGAAATAGAATTGCCCTCGGCTGTTTCTTCTATTTCTACAGCAGGAGTCTCTTTTTGAAGCAGAGCGGGTGGTGTTTGCTGCGTTTGCTGTTTTACTATTTCCGGGTTGGCTGCTGTTTCAATGACGACGCATTCGCGAGCCAGTACCGGTACATCAAATCCATCTTCGTCTTCAACGACAATGATGTCTTTGCTTTTCAATTCTTTGATAATTCCTCCGCCGACGGAGTTCAGGAAACGTACTTTATCCCCGATTTTCATTTTAAAAAGATTTTAGACCGAACCCTAAATCAAATCATTTAAGGTATATTTCGGTATTTTTGTCGCAAAGTTCACTAATTTTGTCGGATAAAAAAAGTATTCGATGAATTTATCCAATCCGGGGCAAATCCATATTGATGAGTATAACTATCCTCTGCCCGATGAACGTATTGCTGCCTATCCACTGGCAAAGCGAGACTCTTCCAAACTTCTGCTTTATAAAGAAGGTGAGATTACTGAAGATGTTTTTCATAATATATCCCAATACCTGCCTGAAAACAGTTTGTTGGTCTTTAATAATACGAAGGTTATTCAGGCTCGGATGCACTTTCGCAAAGATACCGGAGCATTGATTGAAATTTTTTGTCTCGATCCGGCTGTTCCTCATGATTATGCGCTTGTATTTCAACAAACGGCACGCTGTTCCTGGCATTGTCTTGTCGGTAATCTGAAGAAATGGAAATCAGGAGCTTTGAAAAAAGAAGTTGAAATTAACGGAGAAATAGTTGTTTTGAGTGCGACTCGTCTGCATACGCAAGGAGAGCATCACATCATCGAATTTTCATGGGATAATCCGGCTTATACGTTTGCTGACCTGCTTGATGCTACGGGTGAACTTCCCATTCCTCCATATTTGAAACGGAAAACAGAGGAATCCGACAAACAAACATATCAGACTGTTTACTCCAAAATAAAAGGTTCGGTCGCTGCGCCTACTGCCGGACTTCATTTCACGGAAGATGTCTTAGCGCATTTAGATAAAAAAGGGTTTAGGCGTCAAGAGGTGACCCTTCATGTGGGTGCGGGAACTTTCAAGCCGGTGAAGAGCGAAACCATTGCAGGCCATGAGATGCATAGCGAGTTTATCTCGGTGGAGAAGTCAACAATTGAAGCCTTGTTGAATCATCCTGCAAAAGTGATTGCTGTCGGAACCACCTCGGTGCGTACTCTCGAAAGCCTTTATTATTTGGGAGAATTGCTCGAAAAAGATCCTTCTCCCATAGAAATGAAGGTTTGTCAGTGGCAGCCATATAACGCTGAGTCAAACCGGATTGATAAAACGAAAGCGCTGCAAAACATAGTGCAATATTTGGAAAGAAATCAATTAAACCGTTTGCTTGCCGATACGCAGATTATTATCGCACCAGGATATGATTTTAAAATAGTTGACGGAATTATTACCAATTTCCACCAACCCAAAAGCACGCTTTTATTGCTTGTTTCTGCGTTGGTGAAAGGAGACTGGAAGCGAATATACGATTATGCCTTGTCCCATGATTTTCGCTTTCTGAGTTATGGAGACAGTTCTCTTCTGATGAAACGCTAAAGGTAGCGGAGGCTATGCGTTTTTATTCAAATAGGATAATACGGCATCCAGTGTCACGTCTTTGAGTACAACTTTTTTGTTCTTATCGAGCAGGTAAAGAGTCGGGAAAGCTTTAATGTCATACAATTGTTTCGAGCTGAAATCGCCGTTCGGATCATATCCGTTTATCCATTTGGGGGAACATTCGGAAAGATGTTGTTTCCATTCCTGTACATTATCCTGTGGTGAAAAAGCCAGAATGCTGATTTTGGAATCGTCAATCAACGCATTGAGAAAATCCATTTCACGCATGTCTTGTTTCATCTTTGTGCAATTGTCGCATTCGGGATCGTAGAAAAAAATCAGTGTGTAGTTGGCTGAGACAGATGACAGTTTTCTCTTCCTGCCCTTCTCGTCGGTAAACCGGAAATCAGCGGCTTGACTGCCGACTCTGTTCTTTATAGCCTGTTGCAGGTAAAATGCAGCATTGCTTTTGATAACAATATCGATATTTTCTAATTTCCCGATGCTTTGGCAAACGGTGATGTATAAGTCTTCGTCGCGTATCGGAGAGTTCGGGTCATCGAGATATCTTTTTAGCGTTGTCCAGAAGTATCGGAACATATTGGGATTGGAGGCTGCACTTTGTAAAGCTCTGTCCATGGCATCTTGTCTGATTTCCAAAGGTACGTTGTGAAGTACGCCTATAAAATCGACAATGGCCTGCTCGGTGATATCCGGATTTTTATTTTGCAGGGTGTCGTTGAAGTTGAAATTTTCCCAGTAATGAATGGCTAAAAACTGTGCTGCCTCTTCCTTTGTCGTGATGGAGTGGGGGATGGAAGGCTTTGTAAAAGCAGTTGCTGCCACAGTGGGCTGATGGTCGGATGCACTTTTCTTTTTACAGGAGGTCGACAGGCCGATGAAAGATATGAAGAGAAAACCTGTCACCCAGAAGCATTTTTTCATTTGTGTCATGTGTCTGAGAATTTAGATAATGAGCTCAAAGATAAGGAAACTAAATAGAAGGTGTCATTTGACCTTCGATAAAACCGCAAAAAAATAACGGGTTGCCGATTTTTCTGCAACCCGTTATTTTCTGACTTGAAAAGCGAACTTTTATTTTCTCGAATACCGATAATCTTTCAAAATTTCCTGTAGCCGTTTGCGGGCAAAGAAAATACGGCTTTTTACAGTCCCGATAGGAAGTCCTAGCTTTTGTGCAATTTCTTCGTATTTATACCCCGATACATGCATCGAGAATGGGATTTTGTATTCATTCGTAAAACTATTAATAGCCTTATTGATTTCCGAAATTGTGTATGCACCTTCGGGTGTGTCGAATCCGGAATCCTGAGGTGTATTGATATAGTACATGTTGTCGGTCTGATCAATAATTGTCTGGCTGCGAACAATTCTACGATAGTTGTTTACAAAAATATTATGCATGATGGTGAAAACCCAACCTTTGAAGTTGACATTTTCATAATACTTTTCTTTATTGTCTAGTGCTCGAAGAGTTGTTTCCTGCAACAGATCTTTCGCTTCGTCGCGATTTGTTGTAAGTGTCAATGCGAAATTCATCATGTTGTTTTGCAAATCCAACAACTTACTTTCAAATCCATTTTTTTTGATCTTCGTTTCCATAAGCTTTCTAATTATAAAGTTATTGATGCTCTACAAGAGTGTGTTTTGAGTATTCATTAGCAAAGTTATTATTTTGTTTGTTCTGACCAAAAGTTTTTTGTTAAAAATAACCTGAATGTAATGTTAATTTTTAGTTGCGTTTTTTTTACTCACCTAATAATCAATACTGTTTGTCTTACAATAAGGAAATCGTATATTTGAGAATTAGTCATAAATATAATTTATAAAGATAATTTTTAATTAGATATTATTTATGCGCTTTTGTTCGGAAGCTTATTCCAGACAAATTGTCTTATTGGATCCAAGAATAAAAAACTGGCATTTTTTTTGTAATGTTAAGGACAAACTTTAAATGAAAAATTGATAAAATAAAGTTATATGGTACAGAAAGGTCATATCGGGGTAACATCAGAGAATATTTTCCCCATTATTAAAAAATTCTTGTATAGCGATCATGAAATATTTCTTCGTGAATTGGTTTCCAATGCGGTGGATGCAACCCAAAAGCTCAAAACATTTACTTCCGTCGGGGACTTTAAAGGAGAACTCGGCGACTTGACAGTGCATGTGAGTCTTGATGAAAATGCAGGAACACTGACCATTTCCGACAGAGGTATTGGGATGACAGCGGAAGAAATTGACAAATACATCAATCAGATCGCACTCTCGTCGGCGAATGAATTTTTGGATAAATACAAAAATGATGCAAACGCCATTATCGGTCACTTCGGGTTGGGTTTTTATTCAGCGTTCATGGTAGCCCGAAAGGTGGAAATCATAACGAAGTCGTATAAAGAGGGAAGCGAAGCTGTCAAATGGTCATCGGATGGTGTGACTCCGGAATATACCATCGAAAATGCAGATAAGGCAGATCGTGGAACGGATATTATTTTGCATATAGATGATGAAAACAAGAATTTTCTTGACAAATCGGAAATTACCCGTCTACTGAATAAATACTGTAAATTCTTACCGATTCCGATCGCTTTCGGTAAAAAAACGGAATGGAAAGATGGTAAATCGGAAGAGACGGATGAAGATAACATCATCAACGATACAGCTCCTCTATGGACGCTGAAACCGGCTGACCAGACAGATGAAGATTATAAAAAATTCTATCAGACGCTTTATCCTTTTTCTGATGAGCCTTTGTTTTGGATTCACTTAAATGTGGATTATCCGTTTAAACTGACAGGTATCCTTTATTTCCCGAAAGTCAAGAGTAATGTTGATCTGCAAAAGAATAAAATTCAGCTTTACAGCAATCAGGTGTTTGTTACTGATTCCGTAGAAGGAATTGTTCCTGAATTTTTGACTCTTCTGCATGGCGTGATAGATTCTCCGGATATTCCTTTGAACGTTTCCCGTTCTTATTTGCAGAGCGATCAGAATGTGAAAAAGATATCTTCTCACATTACCAAGAAAGTGGCAGATCGACTGGAAGAAATATTCAAGAACGATCGTGCACAGTTTGAAGAAAAATGGGACAGCCTGAAATTGTTTATCGAGTATGGAATGCTCACCGATGAAAAGTTCTATGAAAGAGCAGCGAAATTTAATCTGGTGAAAAATACCGATGGCAAATTTTTTACCCTGACAGACTACAAAACTTTGATTGAAGCAAATCAGACGGACAAAGATGCAACGCTGGTTTACCTTTATACAAGTAACTCCGACGAGCAATATACGTATATTCAGGAAGCGAAAGACAAAGGCTATGATGTACTGTTGTTTGACGGGCAGTTGGACGGACATATTGCCGGACTGTTGGAACAGAAGCTCGAAAAGAGCCGTTTCGTTCGGGTGGATAGCGACACAATCAACAACCTGATCAAAAAAGAGGATGAAGCAAAACTGGATTTGTCGGATGCTCAGAAAGAATCACTTGAGGAGGCCTTCAAGTCGCAACTTCCTAAAATAGACAAAACCGAATTCACCGTAGATGTGAAAGCTTTGGGCGAGAAGGCACAGCCTTTGCAAATCACACAGAATGAATTTATGCGCCGTATGAAAGAGATGTCTGCCATGCAATCAGGATTTGCCATGTATGGCGAATTACCCCAGAATTTCGGCCTGACTTTAAATGCGGATCATCCCTTAGTGAAAAAAGTGTTGGCTGAGGTAGATGGAAAATCGAAAGAAGAAGCTGCTGCTTATGCTGTGGGGCAACCGGTGGTTCGTCAACTGGTCGATCTGGCCTTGTTGTCGAACGGAATGCTGAAAGGTGAGGCATTGGCCAAATTCGTAAAAAGAAGTATTGATTTGATTTAATACTGTTTTTCCCATTTTATAATGAAACCAAAGAGGTTGTTCCGGTTGGAGCGGCCTCTTTTTTTGCGAAATAATAAAAAATACCGATGAGTCGATACTAAACGTACATTAATCAATCATAAATCATTACTTTTGAAACTCTAATTCAAATTGTGATTGTATGAATTATAAGTTTATTGTTTTATTAGCTGCTATCTTGCTCTCAATGAAAAGTTATTCGCAGGAAAAACTGCCTCTATCTCTCGATGATTTGATTCCCGGAGGCAGCACTTATTCGACCTTTCGCCCCGTAATGCTGAAGGGGCTTGGGATGTATGGCGACAATGTTTGCTATAAAAAAGGGGATTCTCTTTACGTGGTTTCTTCTTCGGGAAAAGATCGCGTGTTGCTAACAAAAGCAGGTTTAAATGAAGGATTTGGTGAAGAGATTTTTAAAAGTCTTCCCTCTATCAGTTTCCCTTTTGAAAAATCTTCGCTGGCGAAAATCGACTACAAGGGCATTACTTATATTTACGACATAGACGCTCGCAAAAAAATGGCTCTACTCAATCTTCCGTCGGATGCGGAAAATACAGATTTTAATGCTGTTGCTTCCGGTTTTGCTTATACCAAAGCAAACAATTTGTTTGTAATGGCGAAGGATGGAAAAGAAATAGCGGTGACCAATGAATCAAATCCCGGTATTGTATGCGGACAGTCTGTTCATCGCAATGAGTTCGGTATTAAGAAAGGAACTTTCTGGTCGCCGGCAGGAAACCTTCTGGCTTTTTATCGAATGGATCAAACGATGGTCACCGATTATCCTTTGGTGGATGCATCCACTCGTATCGCGACGCTCAATAATATCAAGTATCCTATGGCCGGAATGAAAAGTCATCAGGTGACTGTCGGTGTATTCAATCCGGCAACACAAAAGACTGTTTTTCTGAAAACGGGTACTCCCAAAGATAAATATCTGACAAATATAGCCTGGAGTCCCGATGGAAAGAGTATATATGTAGCAGAGCTCAACCGGGGGCAAGACACTTTGCAATTGAAACGCTACAATGTGTCAACCGGAAATCCGGAAGCAACGCTTTTTACAGAGACTCATACAAAATATGTAGAACCCGAAAATCCGGTGTTTTTCCTCAAAAACAACTCCAATGAATTTGTTTGGTTAAGTCGTCGGGACGGATACAACCATTTTTATCTTTATACGATGGATGGGAAGTTGTTGAAGCAGCTCACTACCGGAAAATGGGAAGTAAGTTCTTTTGTCGGTTTTGACGAAAAAGGCGAAAATCTGCTTTATACTTCCAACGAAGCCTCTCCCATTGAAAACCATTTTTATAAAGTAAATCTGAAATCGGGTAAACGAACTCAACTGACGGCCGAAAAAGGTGTTCATTCCATGCAGTTAAGCCTTTCAGGACGCACAGCCTGCGATATTTACACATCGCAATTCACTCCGGGAAAAGCGGCCGTGATTCAGATTGCCAAACCTGCTTCTCATGTTTTTTATGAAGCGAAAGATCCTTTCAAGGGTATTACTTTGCCTGAAATTACTCTTGGTACAATTAAAGCAAACGATGGAACTACCGATTTATATTACCGGATGGTAAAACCTCTGAATTTCGATCCGGCCAAAAAATATCCGGTGGTAGTGTATGTATACGGAGGGCCGCATTCTCAACTTGTAACCAATTCCTGGCAAGGACAGGCAAGAGGTTGGGATATCTACATGGCTGAAAAAGGATATATTGTCTTTACACTTGACAATCGGGGTACTTCCAATCGGGGGCTGGCATTTGAAAATATAATACATCGCCGTTTGGGTATTGTCGAAACACAAGATCAAATGTCGGGTGTGGAATATTTGAAATCCTTGCCTTATGTGGATGCTGAGCGATTTGGTGTGCACGGATGGAGTTTCGGTGGTTTTATGACGCTGAATCTGATGCTTCGTCATCCGGAGACTTTTAAAGTCGGAGTGTGCGGAGGAGCGGTGACTGACTGGAAATACTACGAGATTATGTATGGCGAACGTTATATGGATTCTCCTCAGGAAAATCCCGAGGGATACAAAGAGTCAAGCATGATTGAGAAAGCCGGTGACCTGAAAGGGCGTTTGTTGATGATTCATGATGATCAGGATGGAACGGTTGTGCCTCAGCAGCTGATTCAGTTTTTGCGTTCGGCCGTGACCAAAGGTACACATCCCGATGTCTTTATTTATCCGGGACATGAACATAATGTGATGGGAGTGGATAGAATCCATCTTCACGAACAAATTACCCGCTATTTTGATGATTTTTTGAAATAAGAAATCTGTTTTAATTGGTCCTCTGTAAAAAAGTTATTCGTGATTGGCTTAATCTGACTAATGAAGATGATTGATCTTCGCGTGTTTAAATGAATTGAGGGGGGCAAATTCGAAGATAAGTAAATGTTCATAATCAGTCGTAAGAATGTCTGTCTGTGATGTGCTGAAAATAAGGAATATGAAACTAAATTTATAGGACTACTTAAAGCATTCATTCAAGTATGTTTTTCAGTTTCTCGGATGAATTTTTATGTTAGGGAAAAGAAAGGTTCAACTTTCAATTCGTCTTCATAACAATGCATTTATTCTTTGACCTTTCAATTAACGGGACTTATTCCGTTGTGTTTGAAATTATTTGCAAATGGATAGAAACAAAACAGATATAAATTAGAACTGGGATTTTAATAGGACAATAGGAATCTGTTTTACAAGATAAAGGGCTGCCCAATACTATTCGGGTAGCCCTTCGCTTGTGTAAGAATGTTTGTTAAGATTGATAGGGGAAAGTCATTCCGTTTTATAGAGGTTTCATGTCTGTAAAATTAGCTTTGTTGTTAAGCACATTATGAACCTTTTCAACAACCAATGTTTCCGGCAAATTGAACGTGAGCTGCTGTTGATTATTTAATGACGAAGAAGCCAAACCGACCAGATATGTTCCTCTGTCGGCTATCCAGGCTGATTGCTGAGGATTGAAAGAGGCCAGATCTTTTGCTTTCAGGACAAAAGAAAGCGTTTGCTTTTCGCCGGGTTTCAATAATTTTGTTTTTGCAAAAGCCTTCAATTCTTTTGAAGGTTTGTCTATTGCACCGGTTGGAGCCGACAGATAGAGTTGTACTACTTCTTTTCCGGCAACTCTCCCTGTATTTTTTACATCCACCGAAACACGAATTTCGTTATTGAACTCATTACTGTTTACAAATGCTGCTTCATACTTAAAGTTTGTGTATGATAGACCGTATCCAAACTCATAAGCCGGCTTCACTTTAAAGGTGTCGAAATAACGGTAACCCACATAAATTCCCTCTTTATACATCACTTCAGTAGGCTTATCCAGGGGAAGTCCCTGGAAATATTCAGGCGAAGAATACGGAATATCCTCATATTTCATTGGAAATGTCATTGGAAGTTTTCCTGAAGGCGACGTCTTTCCGGAAAGCACATCTGCCACAGCATTTCCTGCTTCCTGACCAGGCAACCAGGCCATCACTACAGCATCTGTTTTGTCTCTCCAACTGGCCGTTTCAATTGCGCCTCCGACATTGAGAACAACGATAACCTTTTTGTTTTGTGCATGAAATATTTTTGACACGTTGTTAATAAGAGCAAGTTCTTCGCTCGTTAGATTGAAATCAGCATCTAGTGTGCGATCTCCCATTTCTCCCGAGCTACGCCCGATGGTGATAAGCGCAATATCGTTTTGTTTTGCGGATTCGGTGATGTGGGCATCACTCATCTGCGGTTGAGGCATTAATGGAATCAACATAAAAGGATCTTTCTTTCTCATGGTGTTGACCCTTTCTGTTTCAGCTTTAACAAAAGGTTGATAAATGTTCTTCAGATTCTTGTCAAGGGAATACCCGGCTCCGACAAGTCCGTCACTTAATGGAACAGTATATGCCTTGTTGACATTACCGCTTCCGGTTCCTCCGACAACAAAATCATAAGAAAGGCTTCCGAACAAAGCGACATTCTTCACTTTTTGATTCATAGGCAATGTATTTTGTCTGTTTTCAAGCAATACCATTCCTTCAGCTGCTGCATTGCGGGCCAAAGAGGCGTGTTCCTGCAGGTTGGGTTTGTTGGAGGGAATGTGTCCGTTCATTCTGGGAGATAAGAAGATAGCTTCAAGCACCCGTTTTGCGCAAATATTCAAGTCCTGCTCTGTCAATACTCCTGTTTGCAGATCGGCTGTCATGAAGTTCAGCTGCGGGATAATGCCGGGCATCAACAAGTCGTTCCCTGCTTTTATTTGTTCTGAAGTATAATTATCCCATTCTTGTTTCTCTGAATCTTTCTGGGTTGTTAAATTCGAAACACCGTCGAATCCGCCAAACCAATCGGTCATGACGAGTCCTTTAAATCCCCATTCGTTACGCAGAATGGTGGTTAGCAAATCGTAGCTGGCGGATGTGTAAACACCATTTATCTTGTTGTAGGACGACATAATGGTGGCGGGATTCGATTCCTTTACGGCGATCTCAAATCCTCGCAAGTAGATTTCGCGTAAGGCTCTTTGTGAAACATTCACGTTGAGTCCCATTCTGTTCTTTTCGCTATTGTTGGCTGCGAAGTGTTTCAAAGAAACGCCCGCTCCGTTTTCCTGCAAGCCTTTGGTCATGGCTACGGCAATGAGTCCTGACATGACCGGATCTTCGGAATAATATTCAAAATTTCGTCCGCAGAGAGGGTTTCGCATTATATTTAGAGCTGGTGCCAACTGGATGTCAGAGCCATATTCCAGCACTTCATTTCCCAATGCTTTTCCTACGGTTTCTACCATATTGGCATCCCACGAAGCGGCAAGGGACACACCCACCGGAAATCCGGTGGCGTAGAAAGTCCTGTCGTCGTCTTTACGGGTCGGGCTAATACGAACACCTGCGGGGCCATCTGTAAATACGATGGCAGGCAGGCCGTGCTGAGGCATCGGCATAGTAGTTCCGGCACTACCGGGCAAAAGGTATTCGCTTTTATCTACCGGGACAATAGGATTGAGTTTATTAAAACCCACCAGCATTTCAAAGCCGGCCATTCCTGTTCCCATTACGATTTGTTTTTTCTCTTCGATTGTCATTCGGGACAAGAGATCTTCGGCTCGTTGACTCGCAGAAAGACGTGTGTCTTCGTACGGCTGCAGTTTACCGTCTTTATTTAAATCGACAAAAGTTTGTCCTGCAATATGCAATATTTGTTCGTTTTGTGCAGTCATGGATGAGAAAGAGAATCCCATCATCGATACTATGACGCATGTAATAACTTTTTTCATACGATTGAATTTTTATTGTTAGACATTCTGGTATTTTACTGATTCGTAGGTTATTGTTTTTTATGATTTAATAAAAAATTAAACTCCCTTTTCTATCCGTTTTTTCGCTTTTAAAATTTATAATTTAGTCCGAACTCCATCGTGAACGGTCGGATGTATGTTCCTGAAATAATAGTATTGTTTTTCTTCTCCGCTTCTTCCTTTGTCAGAATCAAGTCGCCGTCAGTGATTGAACCGGTCGCTCCTTTTTGATTCAGAAGGTTGACAAATGTGCAACTTAATTCAATATTTTTGCTGAGTTTGTAATTGACTCCTGCAAAAGTTTCCCATCGTGATGCATATTGCAATGTATTGGGTTTATTCATATATCCTTTATCGAAATAGCGGGCACTAGTCCATACTTTTAGATCTTTATAGGTATAACTCGGGTCGATTTCGATTAGAAGTTTAGAAATTCCGGTTACTGTTTTGTCGCTGAAGTCGTAGTTGCTGACTGAACCATCTGCAAAAGTGACACTTCCCGCAAAATTTTTATATTTCGGCGATTGGAGAGTCATCAATAGATGCAAGGCAAATCCTTTGAAGGGAGTAATAATCGCATCTGTTGTCCAGCCAATTGTTTCAATGTCGTAATGAGTCATCGGGCGGGCAATTTGACTGGGGTTGTTCGGATTGGAGAAGTTTACAGTTGAGCGGTATTCATTTCGTTTGATATATGTAGCCTTCGATACCAGACTAATCATTGGGTGATTGTAGTACAGGCCAAATCCTGCTTCCGGTACTTGTGACTTTTTCAATTCGGGATCGGATCCGGATGAATAGCTCTCTAATTGTCCTGCTTGTTCGTTGTATCCTACTTCAGCCAAGAGCCCGAGTTTGTTTGAGAGTTTATATACAGCGTCGAGCATAAATGCTTTCTTCAGCCAATTGTCGCTAATTTGGATTTTTGGTCCGTCAATTGTCGTGTAGGGCAAACCTGTTTCCGGATTGTATTGCGACCTATCTAAACGGTCTCCTCTCACGGTGTGGTATTCGAGTCTGGCTCCGCCTTTCAATGTCAGCGAAGGCGATACGTTCCATTTGTCATAGAGGAAGATCGCGAGCTTGTTTTCATGTCCGTTGTGATATTCTAAAGACAAATTGTCGTTGTAATTGCCAGTGGCATCGTTGTAAGTCACCCCTTCCGGTTTCCAAGTACCGGCCGATGAGTTGTAATTGAATTTCCTGATTTTCCGGGGATTGGGTCCCACTTCCTGAAAATATTGAGTGGTTTCGGTGACAAACTTATCCACATTATAATACGACTCTTGTAATCCGATCTTCCAATCATGGTTTCCTGTTTTTTTAGCAACATCAAACTGCGACATAAAAGTCTGTGTTGGTGTACGGCGGCTACCTAGGACAAGGACGCTCTGGGCATTCCCTTTATATTCGGTACCATCCATGTATTGATATTTCACTGCCGATTCATCTCTTGTGTTGGCCATGTCTATCCCCATTGTGTATGGATAATATACTCCTGCGCGCGCATCATGATACCGCATGCTGAGGTTCATATTCAGGCCATTGTTCAGTTTGTTTTTGCTAATCAGGTCGATTGTATTTGATCTGCTCCCGTAGTCGTTTACAACATCCAGTGATCTGCTTTTTCCTGTAAAAGCATCGATTAAATCAATTCTCCCTGAGTTTTCGAAATAAGAATCCCTGCCCAATCTGAAATTGTCGAGCTCTTTCACTTTTCCATTTGAATTATACATGAAAGGAGCTGTTTTTGATAGGATGTCTTTTGAATTCATGTATTTATACATCAACGAGATGCTCCCTGTCAACTTTTCGGTTTTATAGTCTTGCGTCAGGGCAAATTTGTAAAGATGTGTTTTATCTGCGTAGTATCTATCTACTCCCTGAGGCTTGAATGATCCTGGATCTAAACTGGTGTATGCACCTGCTGAAAACTTAAGGCCATTTTTTGTTAATGGTCCGCTGATGTTTATTGAATTTCGGATAAGCCCGAATTGATTTGAATTCACAGAGCCGTTTCCTCTTAGAACAGATGTTCCCAGATTATCGAAAGTACTTACCGAAAATCCTACTTCTCCGGTATTTATCGCTGTTTCTCCTAGATTGAGCAATTGGAATCCGTGGGTAGAGGCGTCTGAACGCCATGCTTTTGTTGGTAATTCAGGCCAAAAAAAGAAGACTACCGGAAGTC
Organism: Dysgonamonadaceae bacterium; assembly: GCA_047605645.1. Classification (GTDB taxonomy): domain Bacteria; phylum Bacteroidota; class Bacteroidia; order Bacteroidales; family Dysgonomonadaceae; genus UBA1309. Next base: position 27,708 of record JASGFJ010000026.1, read on the forward strand.
CGTTTTCAAGAACAGTGGTTCCGCCGATACTTGCCGGAAGTCCGATATTCACATCGCGGGGGCCTGTGTTGTTTGCTGCATTTAACATTACGTTTCTATCGTTTTTCTCAGGCTCATTCTTCTGTTTTGTAGTTTGAATCGTATCTCCGGATATGCTGTTTTGTCCCGATAGATTTGAACTGAGAATGGTGAATGCAAAAATTGGGATAAAATACTTCATTTTCATGTTCGTGTCCTTTTTGATTTATATTATATTTGCAGGGTGTATTAATTACACACTGCAAATATAGTGTTAATTTTCTTTCGTGTGTACAAAATACACACGAAAAATAATATGTTGTATAACAGGTAAATAAAATTATAAATATATTTTTGGTAAATATTGAGCAGAATTATGGTGGAAAATGAGTGGTTTAAAATACAAGAATGGCAACCGTGTTTATCTGTAGACTGTGTTATCATCTCGTATCATAAGAAAAAGATAAAAGTACTTTTAAACAAGGTAAATAGTCTTAATAAATACAGCCTTCCCGGGGGGCTGGTTTATCGGGATGAAGATGTGGACGATGCAGCCAGAAGGATATTGTTGGCCCGAACCGGATTGGAAAACATAGAATTGAGACAATTCTACTGTTTTGGGAAAGCTTCCAGGACAAGTAAAGAAGAAAACCTCGCAATATTACAAGCAAAAGAGGATGTGGATGATGAATTTATCGCATTTTTTACGCAGCGATTTGTATCTATCGGTTATTTCGCACTGGTGAAATATGATGATGTTATCATTGAGGAAAGAGAGAATGATATCTTTAATTGGCATGATATCGATCAGCTTCCGGAGCTTTATACCGATCATAAAGAAATCATCAGTAAGGCGATGCAGACGATAAGAATGAAGATAGATCACATGCCTATTGCTTGCAGGCTGCTTTCGGAGAAATTTATTTTCCCTGATTTGCAAACGCTATATGAGGGGATTCTTGGACATCATCTCGATAAAAGAAATTTTCTCAAGAAGATGGTCACATCCGGTTTAATCATTCGCCTGGATGAAAGAAAGGAGGTGAACACATATCCTCATCCTTATTATTATATATTCAACGAAGAAAAAATAAAGGAAATGATGTTGTCGGCGGAGAGTGTGTAATTTTGTCGGATGATTACCGGAATAAAATATTTCATAGTCTTGTATGGAAAAAGATACATGCAGATCGGTAGTCCCTATTCAAATAAATTATTAGGGATTGGCTATATTTTGCTGCTTTTATTTTATTGATTTACAGTAGTTTGTGAGGTGGTGAACCTGAAAATAAGATATTTCGTGTGGATTCAAGTTTGTTTACTCTTTGTTTGGATATGCCTGTAATCAGTAATATCTGTTTGATGAACGGTTTAAGTCGGACTATAAAGTTAGCTTGATGCACTTGTGGTGTTGCTTTTTTTAAGTGCATTAGCGATGTGTGTACTTCCTCATGGATATTTACTTACTACAATATTAGATTCTAAAGAGGTATGCATCGCAAATCGGCCGTTATTATTCCGGTTCGGATTTTAGATTGTTGGTTTGGCTTCATTTTGGTTTTTGACACTTTTGAGTGGTTGGATCCGGAGGAACATCAATAACTGTTAGGATCTTCTGAAGAGATAATCGATTTGAGAGGCTGACACAAAAATAGGATTCCATTTGGAATCCTATTTTTGCGTGAACAGAACCTTTTACCGATAGACAATTCCTGAGAGGAATCAATCCGGAAAACGGATGTGTTTGAAGACTTATCTGCCGGAAGAGAAGTTGCTGTTGCTTCAGGCTTCTTTGGTTTTAATCTCGTACGAAACAGGGATTGCTTTGGCATAAAGGGCAATCACTCCGCAATATTTTTCAAACGACATTGAAACAATCTTTTCTAGTTTTTCGGCGGGAAGAGATTCTCCTGTGAACTCGTAAATCAATTTGATTTCTGTGTAATATTTCGGATCTTCTTCACGGGCAATTCCCGTAACATGTACCCTGAAATCATTTACCTCGATACGCATTTTACGTAATAAACTCACTACATCAAGCCCCGAGCAATCGGCAGCAGCTACCAAAAGTAGTTTTTTGGGGCGAGGCCCGGCATTGTCGCCGCCATCTTCCGCTCCTGTGTCAATCACAAGCTTGTGGCCGTCAAGTTCAGTCTCAAAACGATTTTTCCCTTTCCATACGGAAGTTATTTCATGTAGCATTTTTTACTCCTTTCTTTGAATAAATAATTATACAGAAAAAACATTTGCTTTTTGGTTTTTGTTCAAAGGGGAAAATAGACAAATGTAAATTTCCTTGCTTGTTTATTTGCATGCTCAATATCGTGCAACTTTTGCCATCCGTTGGAATTTAAATGAGGAATTTTGAAAACTTTTTTTATCTTTGAGAAGAACTTAAAGAATCCATAAAAAAACGATATTCTTGTCCATCTACCTATGTTTGAACCTCCCGTTGTCATATCTCTTTGGGGACATCAGATTTTGCTTCATTCTATTCTGGAAGCCGCCGGAATCTTTTTGGGAGCCCGTTATTATTGGTATTTAAGACGGAAGCAGAATGAAAAGATGGAGATGATTGCCTCGCTGGCGGTGTTGGTTGGAGCGACTTTTGGGGCTTACTTTGGTTCCCATATTCTGGGTGCATTGGAAAATATTCCCGAATGGATAGCAACGACCGATAAATTGGAATATCTTTTGTTTAATAAAACGTTAGTCGGAGGTTTGTTGGGCGGACTTATTGGAGTGGAAGGGATGAAAAAGCTGATTGGAGAAAAGAGAAGTACCGGAGATTTGTTCGTTTTTCCGCTTCTATTGGCAATTATTATCGGACGAATCGGTTGTTTTTCTGCGGGAATATTGGAACAGACTTATGGTTTGCCTACAACACTCCCCTGGGGAATGGATTTAGGAGATCATATTCCCCGACATCCGGTAGCACTCTACGAAGTGTTTTATCTCCTATTGATTTGGCTCGTATTGGGATATATACAAAGAAGATACCCTCTTCGACCAGGCGCTCTTTTTAAGCTGTTTATGATTTTCTACTTGTCTTTTCGTTTCTTTTTGGATTTTATCAAACCTGGATGGCGTTTTGCCGGTGGAATGGGAAGCATACAGTTAGCCTGTCTCTTGGGATTGATGTATTATGGAAAGTACATTCTCGATGTGAAAAAATTGCTTCTCAAAAGAAATGGTATTTCTGATAAAAAGAGTTCCTCGATTTAAAACCGGCTGTGACGGATAAGTCGTAAAGCTATAAACTATATTGTTTTAGTTAACTTTGTTTGTCATGACAATCGATTAATTACAAATCAGAATATGAAGCGAAGCCAGACTTTTATTAAATCACCCAAAAGAATGATTTAAAAATCAGGAAAGTTTCAGGCCGCTTACCCGTAAAAATAAAATCGGATGAAATATTTCTATGTGGAATATAATGTTTAACCTGAACTGATGTTGATAAAAGATGAATTATCTGCTACTATTTTTAAATATTGTTGGAAAGAATGATTTCTGGAGTGGATTGGGAATTTTATTTTTTGCCATCACTGTTATAGCGATTATTGTAGGGGCGCTAGCTTTACTGATTGCGCTGATTTTCTGGATGAGCAACGACTCTCAGAAGAGGAAGAAGTGTCTGAAAGTTGGTTTGTTAAGCTTGCTTGTAGCCGGAGTCTGTTTGTTGCTCACTTCCGTTTTATGTAGTTGGTGAAAGCTGATACCCGAGGAGATTATATATTAAAATTCAAACGATAAAAACTATCAAAATGCGTGTAAGAGATTATGTTTACTACGATTATACCATAAGCCTTTGTCCCGAATGCCTGAGACGTATCGGAGCAAAAATCTTTTTTCAGGACGATAAAGTGTATATGGAAAAGCATTGCCCGCAGCATGGAACCTTTAAAACCCTGCTGGCAACCGATATTGACTATTATAAAAATATCCGGAATTATAATAAAGCATCTGAAATGCCACTCGAGTTTAATACTCCGGTCGAGTATGGATGCCCTTACGACTGTGGGCTTTGTGGTGGCCATGAGCAGCATAGTTGTTTAAGTATTGTGGAGATTACAGATCGTTGCAATCTGGCTTGTCCCACTTGTTATGCCATGTCTTCGCCCCATTACGGGCATCATCGTTCCGTTTCTGAAATAGACCGGATGCTTCATGCCGTCATCCGAAATGAAGGCGAACCTGCTGTCGTGCAGATAAGTGGCGGCGAACCGACTATCCATCCGCAGTTTTTCGAAGTGATGGATCTCGCCAAGTCGAAACCAATCAAGCATCTGATGCTTAACACAAATGGGATACGTATTGCAGAAGAGGAAGGTTTTGCTGAAAAACTTGCAACGTATATGCCTGATTTTGAGATTTATTTGCAATTTGACTCTTTCAAGCCGGATGTGCTGAAAAAACTTCGAGGAAAAGATATGACTGAGATCCGCAAAAAAGCTCTGGAGAGGCTGAATGCTCTCAATCTCAGTACGACGCTGGTTGTGACAATGCAAAAAGGGATGAATGATGATGAAGCCGGAAAGATTGTAGAATTTGCCTTGCAGCAGAAATGTGTGCGAGGAGTTACTTTTCAACCGATTCAAATTGCCGGAAGAAATGAACCGGATGCGGCGGATCATCGCTTGACTTTAACAGAGGTTCGTTCGTCGCTATTAGCACAATCACAGGTATTTCAGCCGAACGATATTATCCCTGTTCCTTGTAATCCGGATGCGTTGGCAATGGGCTATGTTTTAAAGTTGGGGACGGAATGCTTTCCTCTTACCCGGTATATTGATCCGAAAGAACTTCTGAATACAAAGTCGCAAAATACAATTGTGTATGAGCAGGATGAAGTGATGCGAGACAAATTGATAAAGATATTCAGTACCGGTATTTCGGTAGATAAAGTAAAAGGAGAATTTAATCAGCTTTTGTGTTGTCTGCCTCAGATTTCAGCACCCGGCTTACAATACGACAACTTGTTCCGCGTCATTATTATGAATTTTATGGATGCTTATGATTTTGATGTACGCGCCGTCAAAAAATCGTGTGTTCATATTGTTGATAGAGACGGAAAGATTATTCCTTTTGAAAATATGAACCTGTTCTATCGCGATGATAAACGGATGTACTTAAACAGATTGCGAAAAGAATCGGGTTTGTATTTCTGAAACAGAACTTATCGGGCGCAATGTAGTATGGGTATTTCGACTATCGGCATTTCTTTGCCGGTAAGTAGTCCTATAAGATTCCTTTCATGTATTTTATTCGTCATATTGCTTATTCTTAGAATACTATCGATGTGTATACTTACGACGAATTATGAACATTCACTTATAAAATCAGTGATATGTAATTATACATCCGGATAACGATATCAAAAAAGTGTTTTTTCTAGAATTTGAGCCGGATATTTTGTGTTTAATACATTAAAATAATTGTTATTCAGAAAAATAGCCTCTGAAATTCTTCTTGTCTGAATTATTTTTATTAAACTTGTTGATATTTTTTCAGGTCCATCTGTCTTGATTCTGTTCAAACAGGAAATACATACTTTGCTAACTAATTTGAGAAATCGAGGTAGATCGACAACCTTAATCTAAAATGTAAAACTATGCGGAAATTATTTTACTTATTACTCGTCTTCGTTTTTGTTGGAACTATACAGGCGCAGACAATGCAACCCTTACCCGTCGATTCGCTGATTCGGACTGGAAAGTTGGAAAATGGATTAACTTACTACATCAGGCACAATGAGTATCCTCCCCAAAGAGCTAATTTCTATATTGCTCAAAAAGTCGGGTCGATGCAGGAAGAGGACAATCAGGCTGGGCTGGCTCACTTTCTGGAGCACATCGCATTTAACGGGACAAAAAATTACCCGGGTAAAAAGACTATGCTGAACTACTTGGAATCCATTGGCGTGAAGTTCGGCGCTAATGTGAATGCATATACCTCTTTTGACGAAACAGTCTACAATATCAATGATGTGCCTGTCCTTCGTTCTGCGACAATTGACTCCTGTCTGCTTGTCTTGCATGATTGGTCGAGCTTCATTTCACTTAAAGATGAACAGATTGATGAAGAACGTCTTGTCATCAAAGAGGAATGGCGTACCCGCCACGATGCACAGTCCCGTATTTGGGATAAACAGTTGCCTATTATTTATGAGGGAAGCAAATATGCCAATCGGATGCCTATTGGCTCGATGGATGTTATCGACCATTTCCCTTATCAGGTACTTCGTGATTATTACCACAAGTGGTATAGGCCTGACTTACAAGGAATAGTTATTGTCGGAGACATTCATGTGGATGAAGTGGAGGCTAAAATTAAAGAAATGTTTGCTGATATTCCCAAACCGGTGAATCCTGCTGAGCGTATCTATTTTCCGGTAGCCGACAATCCTGCACCGATTGTGGCCGTCACTACTGATCCGGAGAATACCCGTACCAATGTGGCGCTCTATATGAAGCATGAGGTTATGCCTGCTGCCGTGAAAAATACAGAAAAAGGACTTTATATTAATTTGTTGAAAAACATGGTGTCCAGTATGCTCTCTAATCGATTTACCGAAATTGCTCAAAAACCGGATGCTCCGTTTACTTATGCTTATGCTTACGATGGCCGGTTTTTTGTGTCGAAAACGAAAGATGCATGGACCGTTGGTGCCGGAAGTAAGGAAGGAAAAATCGAAGAGACACTGGCTTCGATGGCACGAGAGAATGAACGTGCTAAAAAATTTGGCTTTACGGAGTCAGAACTGGAGAGAGTTAAAGCAAATATGCTTTCAGGGTATGAAAATGCATATAATAATCGCAATAAACGACAGAATGGAGAATATGTGAATTATTGCATTCGCAATTTCCTGGATAATAATCCGATAACAGGCATGGAATTCTTATACGACTACATGAAGAAGCAGATTCCTGCCGTGACATTAAAAGAAGTAAATGATTTTGCGAAAGAGCTGGTTTCCGGTAACAATGTGGTTATTTCTGTAACTGGACCGGAAAAAGAAGGTTTAGTATACCCTTCTAAAGAAAAACTTTTGAGTGTTTTCAATAATGTAATCGCTGAAAATATTGAATTATATAAGGAAAAGGTGATTACAGAACCGCTTATCGCACAGAAACCGAAAGCCGGAAAAATCGTTAAGACAGAAAAGGATCGCTTTGATGCAACTGTTTGGACACTTTCCAACGGAATGAAAGTTGTTCTGAAAAAGACGGATTTCAAAGACGATGAAATTAGTATGTCTTCGTACTCTTATGGAGGAACTTCCACGATTGCTACTCCGGATATTTATAACGGAAGTATAGCCAGTGCTGTTCCAAGTATCGGCGGACTTGGCCAGTTTAGTGCGTTGGATTTGCGTAAGATGCTTGCCGGAAAGAATGTTTCAGTGCGCCCTGCGGTATATGAATGGACGCAGAGCTTTGTGGGAGGTTCTTCAAAAAAAGATGTGGAGACCTTGTTTCAACTTTTGTATCTGAACTTCACGGCTCCCCGTAAAGATGAGGATGTTTTTAAATCGACATTGGCTTCGATGAAAGAACAACTCAAAAATAAACGGGCAAATCCATCCAGTTATTTCGGCGATTCTATCAATTATGCAATGTTCGGTAATGATCCGCGCATTAAGCCCATGGAGGCTGAAGATGTGGATAAACTGGATTATGATCGCATCATTACCTTATATAAACAGCTTTTTGCCAATCCGGGATCCTTTACCTTTACTTTTATAGGTACGCTGGATGAGGCTTTAATGAAACCTTTAGTAGAAACTTATCTGGCTTCTCTTCCTGCCGGAAATGTGGAGGCAAAGTATAATCCGGCAAATTCAGTCCCGGTTCGTAAAGGGAAAATTTTAAATACGTTCGAACAGGAGATGAAAACGCCCAAAGCATCTGTTTTCAATCTTTATTCCGGAACCTTGGATTACAATATGAAAAATACGCTGACCATGAGCGTTCTGAAACAGGTTCTGGATCTGGTATTTTCTGAAGCTATCCGCGACAAAGAAGGTGGTTCCTATGGAGTTGGTTCTTCTTCGTTCATCAGTCGTATTCCGGAAGGAGATTCCAAAATCTATATTTTCTTTGATTCGGATCCGGCTAAATTCAGAAAGCTAAATGATATTGCTATCGCTGAATTCAAAAAGATAGCGGAAAACGGTCCTCGCGACAAAGATATGCAAAAGGTGAAAGAATACATGAATAAGAAATATCTCGAAGATATTAAACGCAATGGCTATTGGCTGGGTATTATGGATTCGTATTTCTTTTTTAAAGAAGATCGGGATACGGATTATGTCTCTACCCTGAATTCAATCACAGGAGATGATGTGAAAACGCTATTGGGAAAACTGCTTTCACAAGGCAATTTTATTGAAGTGATAATGACGGCAAAAAATTAAAATACAAGCTGATTCCGACTAAATAGAAAGGCAGATTTTCTCTTGGAGAAAGCCTGCCTTTCTATGTATAAGGAAAATAGGGTGTTTTATGATCGATTCTAAATGCCGGATAAACAAATCTTTGTAACTTGATGAGGGTGTTCGTCGACACCATGCTTTATGCAACCCAATAAGTCTTATAAATGGGATAGTGTCTCACTTTTTTATCTTTTCAGCCTTTTTTCAGTTCGTCTTCGCGCGATTTACTCATGGTTACCATATACACTCCGCCAAAGATCAGTACCGCTGCAAGGAGTTTTTGTGTGGTGAAGATATCCATTCCCGACCAAATCGCGACAAAGGACGCGATCAGGGGTTGCAGATTATTGTAGACGGAGATGGTTGTGGCACGAATTCTGCGCTGTGCCAGAGGAATAAGCATAAATGTAATGAAAGTGGCACCTACCAGCACAAAGGTAAGCATCCAGTATCCGGTTGTATTATCCGAACCGAATAGCGGCGATTGCGCCGTCTCTTTCCATGTGAAAGGAATAAGTGTTGCGGCGGCAAAAAGAAACATCCACTTCATCAGTGTGATGGGCGAATATTTGGTAGAAAGCGGTTTGGTTATTACCAGATAGAAAGCATAGAAAAATTGTGAACTCACAATGGCTATATTGCCTATCGCGCTGGAATTTGCCGCTGAACTACCTGTCAGATGCTGTTTTCCTTGATATACCAGCCAGATAGCGCCAAGTGCTCCCAAAAGAACGCCACCAGCTTTTTTGAAAGTAATGGGTTCTTTCAGGACAACCGCAGCAATCAGCATGGCAAACAACGGGCTGCTGGTCGTGATGATAGATGCGTCTACCGGTGAGGTGTTTTGCAGACCAAAAGCAAACAATCCCTGATTGAGTGTCGTTCCGCAAATACCTCCCACAAATAGCACGGTAAGATCTTTTTTGGCTACTTTCTCTTGTGGAAAGAACAATGAAACCAGCCAAAACATACAGGCTGCAAATCCTACACGCATCGTCGTGAGTGCGAAAGGCGACATCAGGTGATCGAGGTAGATCTGCTTGGTGACTGGGATATTAAACCCAAAGATAGTCATGGCCACCAGCATAATGAGGTGTCCTTGCTGTTTACGAGAAAGTTTCATTCGTCAGGTAGATTACTTTTTACTTATTTGACGGATTTGCTTGTCCTGCCATTTTGAAAAAAATAACAGCATGCATACCGAACCTATCAATGCCATCAGCATGTCTGATTGCGTATCCCAGATATCGCCTTGCATCCCCAGGAAATCTTCCGCTGATTCTTTGACCAGTAATGCTCCCCACCATTCTATTAATTCATAAAAGGCACTGATGGCAAGGGATATGCAAATGACAAAAAACGGAAGCCAGTTTGGCTTGCGGATTACATCCCGGCGGATGAGGATTTCTCTGGAAATGAATGCCGGAACAAAACCCTGGCAGAAATGTCCGAGTTTGTCGTAGTTGTTACGGCTGTGCTCACAGACTTCCTTGATCCAATTGAACAAAGGAACTTGCGAATAAGAATAATGTGCTCCGATCAGCAGGACAATAAGTTCGACAAGAATAAAAAAATAGGTGATGTCCGTGAAGCGGAACCGACGGAATGTAGCTACCAATACAACAAGGGCAACAAGACACAATCCGGCTTCGAGAAACCAAAGAGTGATGTTGTATGCTCCCCATATCGACCAGAGTGCAGTAATAATAAATACACCAAGCATTGTTTTGTATTTCAGTTTTTCCATCAGAGGCCGTTTCCCTATTTATAAGCGTTGAAAGAACATATTTGTGCCGTTGCTTTCCTTTTCTTTTCGCGATGTGGTTGTGCCGGATAACCCACAAGGATATCCAGGATTACCCGTTTGCCGGAGGGAATATTCAGCAGTTTTTTTACTTGCTTTTCGTCAAACCAACCCAGCATGCAGGTACCCAATCCTTCTGCTTGGGCAGCCAGGCAAAGATGCGCCGCGGCAATGCCGATATCGACGAAGGCAAAATGCTTGTCTTTAAGTATTCCGCCAATGGAAGAGGTGATGTTTGGTCTCTCTTCCACTATAAGGATATGTACCGGTGCCTGCTTCGTGAAATGATTCATCCCGAGTAGTTTCGAGGATGCAGCATCAGCAACTTTATTCTTCAATTCCGGATCGTCAACTACGATAAAATGCCAGGGTTGGGCATTGCAGGCCGAGGGAGCCAAACGCGCAGCCTCAATCATACGTTCCGTTTTCTCCCGTTCCACAGGACGCGAGGAGTCGAAAGCCCGCGTACTCTGGCGTTGCTCAGCCAGCCGGATGAAATCGTCGGCATCCATCTGTGTCAGGCATTGAATGTCACCATCCGGCTGACATATTTTCCAATAATATCGAACTCAATGTTTACCACAGAACCTTTCTTTATCTGATGGAAGTTGGTGTGTTCGTAGGTATAAGGGATGATAGCCACTTCAAATGTGTTTTCTGTCGGGTTGCAGACGGTGAGGCTCACTCCGTTTACAGTTACCGAACCTTTGTCGACTGTGATATAGCCTTTTTTGGCCATCTCCTTGTCGAAGGGGTATTCGAATGTGAAATACCAGCTTCCTCCGGCTTCTCTTACCTGAAGGCAGGTCGCAGTTTCATCGACATGTCCTTGCACAATATGTCCATCCAGGCGGCCGTTCATCAGCATGCTTCGTTCCAGATTCACTTTATCTCCGATTTTTAGCAATCCCAGATTGGAGCGATCCAATGTCTCTTGAATGGCTGTAACGGTATATGTGTCTGCCGTTTTGCTTACGACCGTAAGGCAGACTCCGTTGTGAGCCACGCTTTGATCTATTTTCAGCTCATCTACAAACGAGCAGTGCATGGTGATATGCAGGTTTTCTTCTTCTTTTTTGAGAGCGACTACTTGTGCAGCTTCTTCTATAATTCCTGAAAACATAATGTCCCCTTCTTTTTAATTGTTTTTATGTAGCAAAGTTACGAAATTTTGAGGAAATAATCATTTAACCGCGTATTTCCGGCTTCTTCTTTCTATAGCCGAAGCGCTGCTATGTTTTTGTAAAGCAAGAAAAAAGCCTATCTTTGCATCGGATTTCAAAGGAATCCGGAATTTATCAGAGAATACAACAATTCATTGTTCCGCCAGACAGGAAATTTTATAAATTTACTTTTCATTTTATGTTGATTAAACGACTTCTTTCGTCGCTATGTATATGTCTGTTCGTACTAGGTATTTATGCTCAGCCAATCGATAAAACCTGCTATTTCGGATTCACTTATGAAGTGAGCCAGAACCCGCGCTGGGGATTTGGCGAACCGGTAGTTACGAGTGTCGACCCCAATTCCAATGCCGCAAAGGCAGGGTTAAAAGTGGGTGACATTATTATGGAGATCAATCGGAAAGCAACTTACCTGCGTCATTATGAGCTACTCTCTTCCTGGCTTTTTGATGATACCTCGCGTTCTGTAAGCTTCACGATTCGCAATTTGAATAATTCTTTCAAAGAAATCTTTATTTCCCGTTATTGCCGGGGAGTGGACGGAGTGACAGAAGAAGAACTGGCAGATTGGTTCTCGCTCTATAATGTTCAGGGAAATAACAAGCAGAGTTTTGTTCTTCCTTTGGTGGTATCGGCTCATCCGGATGTTGATTTCAGCAATTATTATACTTATAATTTTGTTTTTAAAAACAAAAAAACGAGCGAACTGGACGATTATATTATCCATCAGATTGAACGGAATCTGAATCAGAAAGGGTTGAGCCGTGATACAAAGGATCCGGACATTCTGATCCAATTTTATTACAGCTATTCGCCGAACCAGAATTATGTACCGAACGAAGTTGCTGAAGAAACGGTAGGAGAGTGGCGTTTTGATGCTTCACTCAACAAGATGGAGAAAGTTCCTGTTGCTCCCCGTACAGATAATATAAATTCATCCTATATCAAAGGAAGAATCGAATTTGGGTTTCAGTTTTTTGAAAACAAATATATTGCAGAAGGAAAGAACACGCAGATTTTCGATGCACACATGACTGAATATGTGGTCGGAAATTATTCGCTGGAATCTTACTGCCAGATACATCTGCCTCTGATGCTTGCGGTTTATCCCTACCAGACTCCAACAGAACAGGTGAAATATTTGGTCGATTTCAAGGAGTTTTATTACACCGGATTGGTCTTTAACCGGAATGATCTGAAGGTGATTGAAAACGTGGATGATGATTCTCCTGCGTATAAAGCCGGTATTCGTACAGGAGATGAAGTGCTTTCTGTTAACAACATTCCTTTTGGAATGAATTATTATGACACAAAGAGTGCTTATGCCGCATTTATGGGAGCGACAATGCAGCTGAGAAATTCCACTGCCGGTTTTTTTAATGAGCAGGTTGGTGATTTTTCTTATCCTTGGGATGATAAAAAGTCGGGAAAAATATCAAAAGAATTCCGGAATAAAAAATACGCTACCGGATTCTCTTATCTCTTCTCTTTCGGAAGGTTCATCAATTCGAAACCTCCTCGTCAATTGAGCTTTCTTATCAAGCGAAGAGGGGTAATATTTATTTTCTATGTCACGCCGGAATACCGTAAATCGGCTAATCTCTCGAATGTGAACATTGATAAGAATTAGAAAAACAACTGAGGTTGCTTTGTGTAAGGCAACCTTTATTATAGATTAAAATAAAGAAATGATAACAGTTTCAAATTTAGGAATTCAGTTTGGTAAAAGAGTATTGTTTCAGGACGTCAATCTGAAATTTACAAGTGGAAACTGCTACGGAATCATCGGAGCTAACGGAGCAGGAAAATCCACATTTCTGAAGATTCTTAGCGGAGAAAAAGATGCAACACAAGGCTCTTTTTCATTGGGATCAGGAGAGCGTTTGTCGGTGCTTTCTCAGGATCACTTTGCGTTTGATGCCCAAACCGTGCTGGATACGGTGATGCAGGGACATACCATCCTTTGGGATATTATTCAGGAAAAGAATGCGTTGTACGCGAAAGAAGATTTTTCGGATGCCGATGGGATAAAAGCTTCCGAGTTGGAAGAGAAGTTTGCAGAAATGGAAGGCTGGAATGCTGAAAATGATGCAGCTACGCTGCTTGAAGGATTGGGTATCAGCAACGATTTGCATTATCAGCTGGTCGGCGACCTGAGCGGAAAGCAGAAAGTGCGTGTGCTGCTGGCTCGCGCATTGTTTGGAAATCCGGACAACTTATTGCTGGATGAGCCGACCAATGACTTGGATATAGATACGGTTATGTGGCTTGAAAATTATCTGGCAAATTTTGAAAATACGGTGTTGGTTGTTTCACACGACCGTCACTTCCTCGATTCGGTATGTACACACACGGTTGATATCGATTTTGGAAAGGTAAACATGTTTGCTGGAAACTACTCTTTCTGGTATGAATCAAGTCAATTGGCCTTGCGTCAACAACAACAACAGAACAAGAAAGCTGAAGAAAAGAAAAAAGAACTGGAAGAGTTTATTCGTCGTTTCAGTGCCAATGTAGCTAAGTCGAAGCAGACTACCAGTCGTAAAAAGATGCTTGATAAACTGAATATTGAGGAAATCAAGCCTTCTTTGCGCCGTTATCCGGGGATTATCTTTAATCCGGATCGTGAACCGGGAAATAAAATCCTGGAAGTGAGTGGGCTGAGCAAATCGATAGACGGTAAAGTGTTGTTTGATAACATTAACTTTAATATCGAAAAAGGAGATAAAGTTGTATTCCTGTCGAAGGATCCTCGTGCGATGACGGCTTTTTTTGAAATTATTAATGAACAAACAAAGCCTGATGCGGGAACCTTTAGTTGGGGGCAAACCATTACGCATGCCTATCTTCCTTTGGATAATTCGGATTATTTCAAAGACGATTTGAATCTGGTTGATTGGTTGTCGCAATTCTCAGACGATACCAGCGAAATTTACGTAAAAGGGTTTCTTGGAAGAATGCTTTTCTCGGGCGAAGAGGTGCTTAAAAATACGAAAGTGCTTTCCGGAGGAGAGAAGATGCGCTGTATGATTGCCCGCATGATGCTTCGGAGTGCCAACTGTCTGGTATTGGATTCTCCTACCAATCATTTGGACTTGGAATCTATTCAGGCATTCAACAATACGCTCATTGGTTTTAAAGGAAATGTGTTGATGGCATCGCATGACCACGAATTTATTCAAACTGTCTGCAACCGCATCATTGAACTGACTCCAAACGGTGCAATAGATAAACTGATGGATTATGATGATTACATCATCTCTGAAGACATAAAAAAACAGAGAGAAAAAATGTATTAATTATTTTTTTTCTGTCGCTCTAAAACAGGAAGGCCGCTCAATTACGAGCGGCCTTCCTGTTTTATTTCTCCGTTTATCGGATGGGTTTTTCTGTTAAGGAAAAGAAAGCCACAGCTTTCAAGTAGTCATTCCTTGAAGAGTATTTAATTTTTTTGAGTTTTCAGCCGGCAGAACTTGTCCGTATTTCTTTATTTTATTTCAGAATCGAGATGAAAACCTGATTGTGTCGCAAGATCTTATTTGGAACTATTCGAAATGGTTTTGTAATATCGTTTCAGATTAGAAGGCGACATAAACGACCTTCTTCGTCTCGAAGAATTCTTCCTCAAAGTAAGTATTCAGTTCCGTGATATCGACCACCTTTCTGAAAGGCATAACTTCTTTATCCAATTCACCTCCTTTAAGACAGATA
This sequence comes from Dysgonamonadaceae bacterium, assembly GCA_047605645.1. GTDB lineage: Bacteria > Bacteroidota > Bacteroidia > Bacteroidales > Dysgonomonadaceae > UBA1309. The sequence goes on from JASGFJ010000026.1 coordinate 42,862, forward strand.
AGTCCATTCGGTATCGCATTGTGGTTTTCTTTTGCGATGTTTTTCTTCGATATTTTGACCAAATCGACCAACGGCATTACAGCGCGGCTCACAACGAAGTCGAATTTCTCTTTTACCTCTTCTGCGCGAGCATGCATAAAACGGACATTTTTAAGTCCGATTGCCGTTGCCACTTCCTGAGCTACCTTCACTTTCTTGCCGATGCTGTCCACCAATAGGAACTCGCATTCCGGAAAGAAAATAGCCAGAGGAATTCCGGGAAATCCGCCTCCTGTTCCGATATCCATAAATGTTGTTCCTTTACGGAAATTATACGCTTTTGCTATTCCCAGGGAATGCAATACATGGCGTTCGTAAAGATTTTCGATGTCTTTTCGTGAAATAACATTGATCTTCGAATTCCAGTCGGTATAAAGATTCGAGAGCGCTGCAAATTGCGATTTTTGAATATCCGTTAAATCCGGAAAGTATTTTAGAATAATGTCCATACAAATAATGAGTGCGGGCAAAAAATTATTTTAATTCTTCAGCAAAGGATGGAGTGGCGAATTCGGCTTGAGTAAAGACTCCAGCTCTTTGTAGCTGAATCTGATACGGATTTCGCCCAGCGACAAAGCTTCTCCTTTGTTGAAAATATAAGTAATTCCGGAATCGTCTACAAAAAAGTTGCTGTTTGGAGCTATTTCGTCAATTCCGAAATAACCCAGATCTTCCAGTTCGGAAATATCTTTGGCATTGTTCATCTGAAGGAGTTTATTGATAAACATCGGATTCAGTGAACGTTCGTATCCCGGATTGAAAATTGCGTCCTCGGAAAGGAATTCTCCTGTTTTCAAATCAATGACATAATTATGAAAAGAGGTGAATGAATTGGTTCCTCCTTTATAATTCAACTGTTCTACCTGATAGGACAGCAAATTATGTTTGTTATACAAAATATGATTGCTAAGAGTCTCGTAATACGAAAAATAGTTTTGAGGCTCTTCCGATTCGTTGACATCGTCATAAAACAATTTGGCATCTTCTTTATAGGTGCGCACATAATCTCTGGCATAACTTTGTGCCGCGACTCCAGGCAAAGAGTCGGCGTATGCCTGATCGAATACCGTTGATATAAAATTAGCTTTCACTTTAGCCAGTTCTTTTTCGGAAAGGCCTTTTACCGGAAATACAAAATTGATCTTCAGATTACATGACGGCTTTGTTGAGTCATTATCAAGATGGTAAACTTTAACAAGTTTGAGAGAATCGAATGCCAGAGAGTTCGTGTTGTTTTTTTGTTCACTTTTGTGACAAGCACTTAACCCTACGGTAACCAAAACACCTACAAAAAATATGTGATAGATACTTCTCATGTAGTTTATTCACTGTACTATCCTGCAAAGATAGGATTATTCCGACAATCTTTTCCCCTAATTGGTCTTAATTCTTATGACAGGAGTGTTCAGATTGTGTTAAATGTGTTGATCTTGATTGAGATATATCAGAAAAAACAATTTCTAAAGTTTTTGAGATGTCCGAATTGAGGCTTATGCGGGGCCTCTGTCCTCTGATATTTAAAAAAAATATTGCAATCTTCTTGTTTTCAGAAGAGAAAAGCCTTGTTTGTTTCAGCAAAAAACATTATTTTTGCGCCTCGATTGCTCATAGGCTGTCAAGCAACTGCACAAAGCGGTTCGCCTCAGGCACATAACCTGTAATTTTTAATCACAGATGTACGTTATTGTAAACATTCAGGGACAACAATTCAAAGTAGAAAAAGGACAGAGATTGTTCGTTCATAAACTAGATGCTGAACAAGGCGCAACAGTAGACTGCGAAGAAGTGCTGCTCGTTGATAGCGAAGGTTCAGTGAAAGTAGGAGCCCCATTCGTAGATGGAGCAAAAGTCGTTTTGGAAGTTGGAGCATTCGTTAAAGGCGAGAAAGTGCTTGTTTTCCATAAAAAACGCAGAAAAGGATACCGTAAATTAAACGGTCACCGTCAGCACTTCACAGAAGTGACAGTTAAAGATATTATTGCTTAATCATTTAAAAACTAAGACAAATGGCACACAAGAAAGGTGTAGGTAGTTCTAAAAACGGCCGTGAATCGGAAAGTAAACGATTGGGCGTTAAACATTTTGGTGGTGAAACGGTAAAAGCCGGTAACATCATCGTTCGTCAGAGAGGAACCGTTCATCATCCGGGTGAAAATGTGGGTATAGGAAAAGATCACACATTGTACGCTTTGACAGATGGAGTGGTAACTTTCGTTCGTAAGAGAAATGACAGATCTTATGTTTCTGTATTGCCAAAAGCAGAAGCGTAATAGATAGATAACAAAAAAAGAACGGGTTTTCCTAATAGGAAAACCCGTTCTTTTTTTTGTTTGTGTTTGGCAATTGCATTTGTCTTTGAGAAAAAATACTAATAAATAATGAAAAACGAATTGAAAATCCCTATTTTATGGTATTGTGCAGGCTTCCTAAATATCCTTTCTTTGCAATAGTAAAAATATATAAATAGAAAAAAATGGCACACATTGGAATATTTTACGGTTCAAGCACAGGAAATACAGAAGCTGCTGCCGGTAAGATTGTAAAAGCTTTAAGCGGACATGAAGTTGAAGTGTTTGATGTTTCCTCCGCAAATTCTGATTTTTCGACTTTTGATGTCGTGATATTCGGTACATCTACCTGGGGATTGGGAGATTTACAGGACGATTGGGATTCTTTTATCGACGAGGTTAAAGGTGCAGATTTATCCGGCAAAAAAGTGGCGCTTTTCGGACTTGGAGATTCTTCTTCCTATTCCGATACTTTCAGTGATGGTATATCAAAGATATATGATGCAGTCAAAGGGAAAGGTGCTACACTGATTGGGCGTACCTCGACCGAAGGCTACAATTTTGAAAGTTCAGAGTCGGTCATCGACGGAGAGTTTATCGGATTGGTGCTGGATGAAGATAATGAATCGGAAAAGACGGATGAACGTATCGCGTTGTGGGTGGAGCAGCTTAAAAAAGAATTCTAAGCAATAAGCTTTCGCCAAAAATCGAATCACAAAGATATTTTCGTTGTATGCAAATATTTTATCATCACATCTATGAGTTCAAGAAAGGTGTACGAGATATGATTCTCTGTACTCTGCCGGGCGACAAAGAGAGTGCTGTGAAGCAAAAACTTGAACGGAATGAGATATGTTATATGATTCAAAAATTGAAGAACGGTAATATCAATGTTTTCTTCGGAAAAGAAGAATGTCTGATTGTGGCGAAACAATTATGTTTAGATAAATCTTTGAATGAACTCACCCCGGAAGAAGATTTCATGCTTGGTGTTTTACTCGGATACAGTGTGAGTGAACAGTGTCGCAGATATTGCAAGACATGTTCAAAAAGAAATAAAATAAAGTCTATACTCAATTTTTAATAATCATTTCTATTGATAGTTTTTTTTAGTTGATCATTGAACCCTTTCCGACGCGACCTCAGGAAGGGTTTTCTTTATGTCTTTTTTGATTTGTAATTATGCTGAGTCTAAATAGAATTATTTCGTTTCATGTAGCTCATTTATTCTGCTGCTAGGTGGCTCATTTGCTATCAAAAGATTAGTAATATCAAAAAATTCTATTAACTTTGCACACATAACATTGTAATGTGCAGTTCGTAAAAATGCAATAATGGCAATTATTAAGACCCGAAATATGCTGATCGACGTGGCTCGTAAATTATTTGCCCGTATGGGGGTAGATAATACGACTATGAATGATATTGCAGTGGCCTCACAAAAAGGAAGACGTACATTATATACCTACTTTAATAATAAAAATGAAGTTTATCAGGCTGTTGTTGAGTCTGAAATAGAACGGATGATTGTGGCACTGCAAGATGTTGTGACCAAAAAAATGTCAGCCGATGAGAAACTGCTTCTATTCTTCTATACCCGCTTTGACTCGATAAAAAAAGTAGTTGTTCGTAACGGAACGCTTAAAGCAGATTTCTTTCGGGATATCTGGCGTGTGGAAAATGTCCGAAAAAGTTATGATCGACAGGAAATAAGAATTATCAAAGAAATTTTGCAACAGGGTATTGATGAAGGTACATTTGAAATGCCTGATATTCAACTGACAGCTGAGATATTACACCATGCCCTGCGGGGATTGGAAGTTCCATATATTCGCGGGCAGATTCGTTCGAGTCGTATGCTTATGGATGAGAAAAGAGAAAGTATTGCTTATCTAATTCTCGAAGGAATTCGCAAGAAGAATAAAGAAATACCACCACAGAGCACGGAACAAAAATAAAGAACATAAAATATAAATATATAACATCGTCATGAAACTATTAGACGGAAAAACTGCCATCATAACAGGAGCTAGCCGTGGTATCGGAAAAGCTGTTGCTCTGAAGTTTGCAAGTGAAGGAGCAAATGTAGCCTTTACCTGTACATCATTATCCGATAAAGCACTCGAAGTAGAAAAAGAATTGAACGCATTGGGCGTGAAGGCTAAAGCTTATGCCTCGGATGCTGCTGACTTTGACGCAACTCATCAATTGGTGCAGGAAGTGATAAAGGATTTCGGAAAAGTTGATATTCTTGTTAATAACGCCGGGATTACCCGTGATGGATTGATGATGCGCATGAATGAAGAACAATGGGATGCGGTGATCAATACAAATCTGAAATCGGCATTTAATTTTATCCATGCCTTGACTCCCGTTTTTATGAAGCAGAAAAGTGGGAACATTGTAAATATGAGCTCTGTAGTTGGAGTTTCCGGGAATGCCGGTCAGGCCAATTATTCAGCTTCAAAAGCCGGTTTGATTGGTTTGACAAAATCAATTGCAAAAGAACTTGGTTCGAGAGGAATTCGTGCAAATGCGATTGCTCCCGGATTTATTTCTACTGATATGACAGGCGTGCTTGCTGACGATGTTAAGAAAAGATGGATTGAACAGATACCTGTTCGCCGCATCGGAGAGGCTGAAGATATTGCCAATGTGACCGTATTTCTGGCTTCAGATTTGTCTTCCTATATGACGGGACAAGTATTGAATGTGTGCGGTGGAATGAATATGTAATTTGTAGTTTCCTTTGATTGGAAATAATAATATATTCCCCTGTTCTTTGAAAAGAGAGTAGGGGATTTTTTGTATCTGTAAAGTTAGAATCTCGCTGTCACAAAGCGGACAACTAAAAAATAGATAACCGGTTTTAAATAGAATAGGTTGCCATCCGGAGGATAGCAACCTATTTTTATAATGAATTGATCTTTTATGTGATTATTCTTTCACGTCTTTCTTCTGGATTGGTCTTTCCGGACGAGGAGGACGAGGAAGAAGAACTTTACGAGACAATTTGAATTTACCTGTTTTCGGATCTATTTCGATCAGTTTGACTTCAATAATATCTCCTTCTTTCAGGCCTGCATCTTCAATCTTTTCGATTCTGTCCCAGCTTATTTCAGAAATGTGTAATAAGCCGTCTTTTCCTGGAAGGAATTCGCAGAATGCGCCATAAGCCATCACTGAACGAACTTTAGCTTCGTATACTTCTCCTATCTCAGGCACAGTCACAATGCCTTTGATTTTTGCCAATGCGGCATCGATAGAAGCTTTGTTTGTTGCTGAGACTTCTACGCGACCTTGTCCGTCAATTTCTTCAATAGTAATAACAGCACCTGTCTCTTCCTGTATTCCCTGAATGATTTTTCCTCCCGGGCCAATCACAGCACCAATAAAGTCTTTTGCAATGTATAGAACTTCGATGCGTGGAGCATGAGGTTTCAAATCAGGACGAGGAGCCGGAAGTGTTTCCAGTATTTTGCCTAAAATATGCATACGGCCTTCGTGAGCTTGTGCTAATGCTCTTTCCAGAATTTCGTATGACAGACCGTCTACTTTGATGTCCATCTGAGTTGCTGTGATACCGTCTTTTGTTCCACATACTTTGAAGTCCATATCTCCCAAATGGTCTTCGTCTCCTAAGATGTCAGAAAGTACAGCGAAATTTTGTCCCTTATTTTCGGAAATAAGTCCCATCGCAATACCGGAAACCGGTTTTTTGATTGTAACACCTGCATCCATCAAAGACAGAGTGCCGGCACAAACTGTTGCCATGGAAGAAGAACCGTTTGATTCCAAAATATCTGAAACAACACGTACTACGTATGGATAGTTTTCAGGAATCATGCGTTTTAAGGCGCGGTGTGCTAAATTACCATGCCCGATTTCGCGGCGGCCTACACCTCTTTGAGGACGGGCATCGCCGGTTGAGAATGGAGGAAAGTTATAATGAAGCAAGAAGCGTTCTTTGTCTCTTACCAAGACATCGTCAACTATCTTCTCGTCTAATTTGGTACCCAAGGTTACAGTTGACAGAGATTGCGTTTCACCACGGGTGAATACAGCAGAACCGTGAGGTCCGGGAACATAATCAACTTCTGCCCAGATAGGACGGATTTCAGTCGTTTTACGGCCGTCGAGACGTTTGCCCTCATCCAGGATAGAACGACGCATCGCTTCTTTTTCAACATCGTGGTAATAACGGCTGATTAATGAACCCTTTTCTGCTAATTCTTCTTCTGAGAATGTTGCTTTGTATTCAGCCAGAACCGCATCGAAATTATCACTGCGTTCGTGCTTGTTCGGATTGCAGGCTGTCGCCAGCGCGTATGCTTTGGCATAACATTTTTCCCAAACGTCTTTTTTTAGCTCTTCGTCATTTGTCTCGTGGCTGTATGCACGTTTTTCGGTTTTGCCACAAAGTTCCATCATGTCTAGCTGAGCCTGACATTGTACTTTGATAGCTTCGTGAGCAAATTTGATAGCCTCCAGCATTTCAGCCTCAGATACCTCACTCATCTCACCTTCCACCATCATAATGTTGTCGATTGTTGCACCGACCATGATATCCATATCGGCTTGAGACAACTGACTGAATGTCGGGTTTACAACAAATTTTCCGTCAATACGGCCAACGCGAACTTCAGAGATTGGGCCATTGAAAGGAATATCTGAAACTGCAAGAGCAGCGGAAGCAGCCAATCCGGCTAATGCGTCCGGCATGTCTTCGCCGTCGGCAGAAAACAAAATTATATTAACAAAAACTTCAGCGTGATAATCGTCTGGAAACAGAGGACGTAATGCTCTGTCGACAAGGCGGCAAGTTAGAATTTCATAATCGGAAGGGCGTCCTTCTCTTTTCATAAAACCGCCGGGAAAACGTCCGAAAGCAGAGAACTTTTCTTTGTATTCTACTTGCAGAGGCATAAAATCAACACCCGGATTTGCATCTTTTGCGGCACAAACAGTGGCGAGTAGCATCGTATTTCCCAACCAAAGGGTTACGGCTCCATCCGCTTGTTTTGCCAATTTTCCAGTCTCGAGTGTAATGGTACGACCATCTCCCAACTCAATACTTTTTCTAATTGGATTAATCATATTATGTTTTATAATTCGTCAAAATTCGGACAAAGTTAGTCAAACTTTTAATTAGAAATAACAAATTCCTTAAAAATATTCATTTACAGGGGATTTATTGTCGGATGAAACTAATAAAAAGTTACTAAATGCTATCCCTTTATTTTATTAGTTCAGTCAATTTAGATTTCAAATCTTCTCCGCGCAGGTTCCGGGCTATGATTTTGCCGGCCGGATCGAGAAGAAAGTTCTGTGGAATGGCTTGTATAGAATACAATTCGGCAGCTGAGTTGTTCCAGCCTTTCAAGTCTGAGACTTGAGTCCATGTAAGTTTATCGGTTTCGATTGCCTTTTGCCAGGCCGATTTTGATTTGTCTAGAGATACTCCAAACACGGTGAAATTTTTGTCTTTGAATTGATTGTATGCTTCCACTACGTTCGGATTTTCCTCCCGGCATGGGCCACACCATGATGCCCAAAAATCAATTAAAACATATTTTCCTCTAAAATCAGAAAGCTTCACCGGATTTCCCGCTGAGTCATTCAATGTAAATTCGGGAGCTACCGAACCGATGGCAAGGCTTTTCCATTTAGCAATTTGGAGAGCAAAACTTTTTCCTGCTGCTGAATTTTTTACTTCGGGCGTAAAAGCCAGAAAAAGAGGCTCTATTTCTGCTACCTCCGGATTTGAACCGGCTAATTGACGAAGGGCATTCAGGCTCACGAGTGAGTTTTTCGTTTGCGTTATATATGTTTTCAATGTCTCACTTTCTTCTTGGCTAAGAGCATTGTAACGTTCCGAAAATTTATCTAGTATTTCCTTGTTGTTCCGATCCTCTTCAGACAGTGAGCGAAACTCTTTCATGAGTTCTTCTTTTTTCAATCTTACCGGTTTTAGCGATAAAGATAAGTTATCCAAGTCGTTATTTAGAGGAGAGATGATTTTTGCTGAAGTAACCGAATCGACTCCGGAAACGGTTATGTTTCCTTTTTCTAAATAAATGGTTTTTACGTCACGGCTTTTGACGTCAGCCTTTTCGTGAACGAAAATCAGATTGGCTAGTGTTGGTTCGGCAAGGTTTCCTGTGAAGGTAAATGTGCCTTGTTTGACAACAGTCGAATCTTTGACTTGGTCATTTCCTTTTTTGTATGTTAAAAAAACCTTCTCTATTTGTTCCGGTTTAGATAATTTTCCCTTCAGGATGTATGCCTGTTGTGAAAAAACAAAAGCAGGAGCGATGACACAAGTTAGGGTTACTAATTTTTTCATAATGCGCTTGGTTTGTTGTTTATTTTGCTCCAAAGTTACTAAAAAAACATTTGCTCAGATGTTTGGACTTTTGCGTAATATTGAAGATAAATAGATTAATTCTCGAAAAAATAATTAAAAAGGTTTTCAGAAAAAGACTTTCTATGTGTGTAAAGCTATTTTGATATAATTTTGCAAACTATTTATCAACACAAAAATGAAATATCTCTATGCTTACTATTGAGAAATTTATCAGGGAAATTCCTAAAGCGGAATTACATCTACATATAGAAGGAAGTTTTGAACCCGAACTCATGTTCCGGATTGCCCAACGAAATAAAATTGATATCAAATACAAATCTGTTGAAGAACTGAAAAAAGCTTATCAGTTCAATTGTTTGCAGGATTTTCTGGATATATATTATACCGGTGCAAAAGTGTTGATTACCGAGCAGGATTTTTACGATTTAACGATGGCTTATTTTGAAAAATGCGCCGAAGAGAATATTCTGTTTACGGAAATTATGTTCGACCCGCAAACACATACTCATCGTAATGTTGCATTTTCAACGGTAATTAATGGTATTCAGAAGGCAAGAGAAGATGCTGAAAATAAGTATGGTATTCAATCGCTCTTAATTATGAGTTATTTGCGTCACTTGTCAGAGGAGGAAGCCTTTATAACACTTGAAGAATCATTGCCTTTTAAACATCTTATTTATTCTGTTGGTTTGGATTCTTCCGAAAAAGGAAATCCGCCTTCCAAGTTTAAAAGAGTATTTGCTGCTTCAATGGAAGCCGGTTACAAAGTGGTGGCTCATGCCGGAGAAGAAGGAACTTCCGATTATGTGTGGGAGGCTTTGGATTTACTTCAGGTTCAGCGTATCGATCATGGAAACGCATCTTTGCAAGATGAAGCCTTGGTTGAAGAAATAAAGAAGCGTGATTTGGCTCTGACTGTCTGTCCATTATCTAATCTTTCACTTCGGGTTGTATCAAATCTGAAGGAACATCCGATTCGAAAAATGCTGGACAAAGGTCTCAAACCAACCATCAACTCAGATGATCCAGCTTATTTTGGAGGCTATTTGACTGAAAACTATCTACAACTTCAAAAGGCGCTTCATCTTACAAAAACAGAGATTGTGGAGCTGGCAAAAAATGGATTTCGTTACTCTTTTGCATCGGATATCCAAAAGTGTGCATACTTACAGCAGATAGACGAGTTTGTTGCTAATTTTACCGATTAACGATTGTCGGCAAATTTTTCGAGCATAGGTTCCAATTGATTCCAAACCGATTCGGTATCGATTTGCTGGAATTTTTCTTCAAAAGAGAGTGCTTCTTCTTTTGCTGCAAGCGGATTAATATCGGCGAGTTCAATTCCCTGAAAACGTTCGCAGGAATTAGGAAGCCAAACAGATTTTGGAATAGAAGGGGGAAAAATAGCAAGCCCCGGTACATTCATGGCCTGGGATATATGTCTCGGGCCTCCTTCATTGCCAAAGAAAAAGCTTGAAAAAGAGTAGAGAGCAAGAAGTTCTCTCAAGTTGTGAGCTTCCAGATTGATGAAAATTCGAGGATTCTGGTTTAGTGCGTGAAAAATGTCGAATGAATTGGATTTTTCCCTTTCTCCGGCATAATTAAATATCAGTTGAATGTCAGGAAATTTATCCAGCATTCGCCGTAAGATCTCAACCATTTTTTCTTTCGCCCAGACCTTGTGTTCTAAGCGTGCTGTTACGGCACAAACAATAATAGGGCGCGATAGGTCGAGCCCTGTTGCTTCCATTTTTCTTCGAAATGCTTGCTTCTCTTCCAAAGTGGTATATAAATTGAAATGCCTGATCATCTCTATTTTATACTTATGATAAAGAGGTTTTAAAAGCTTCAGCGTATTTGATACCTCATCTTCGTGACCTAATGCCACCCGGTGGTTCTGTATGAACTGGTTGTATGCTTTCTTACGCCCTATTCTTGAAGGTGTTCTTAAAGAAAACAGGCTGAACCATAGTGTTTTTATTGTGGAGCGTGTGTCGACGATAATGTCGTATTGATTATCGGAAACAATTTTCCATACTTTGGAAATGTACTGGAAAAAAGATTTCTGATCTTCATCCGAGAATGTAATAATTTTATCGATATCCGGATGATTTTCAAAAAGAGGTGCAATGTTTTCGTTTAGAATATAGTGAATCTCTGCATTGGGAAAACTCTTCTTCAGAGACGAACACAAAACCGAGGAAATTACGGCATCGCCAACTCTTCGGAAACGAATTATAAGGATTTTTGATTTTACATTTACAGGATTCTTCATTTGAAAGACATTTGTGACATGCTAAAGGTTGTTTGTGACGCAAAGGTAGAAGTTATTATGGATATTGTTTACAGATAGTTGTGATTTTAAGAATTAATATTCAATCTTATTCTCTTGGACGGATAGATGGAATTGTCGTATATTTGACTTTCTCAATAACCGAATATGGAACGAAGCTTGGTCTTATTAAATTGGCCAATGCAATGATTTAAAAATCAGGAAAGTTACATGTCGCCTAACCGTGAAATTTGAATTGTATGAAAATCGCATTATTAATTTCTACTTACAATTGGCCACAAGCACTGGGTTTGATTCTTAAGGCTGTTAAAAATCAAACTCGTTTGCCTGATGTGATTTTAATTGCTGATGATGGATCCGGGGCAGAGACTCAGTCCCTGATTAAGGCATTTCAAGCTGAAATAAGCGTTCCCATTCAACATGTTTGGCAGGAAGATAAAGGGTTTAGAAAAGCGAAAATTCTAAATAAGGCGGTGGCTGCAACAGATGCAGATTATATCCTTCAGATAGATGGTGATTGTGTCCCTGAAAGGCATTTTGTAGAGGATCATATAAAAAATAGTGAAGAAAACTGTTTTCTGTATGGGGCAAGGGCTTCCATATTACGGGATTTTGTTGCTGAGAGAATTAATACCGGAAAAACAGAATTTACTCTTTTTTCAAAGGGACTTAAGAAAAAAGGACGTATACTTCATATCCCGTTTTTTGCGGGATTTTATAAAAAGCACCTCTCTTTCTCTGAAAAATTCAGAGGATGTAATTTTTCATTCTGGAGGAAAGATTTTCTGAGTGTAAATGGGTATAACGAAGATTTCGAAGGTTGGGGATTGGAAGATTCAGACTTGGCGATCCGGATGACTAACAATCAGGTGTTTTCCCGTCGTCTTCGTTATTGCGGTATTGTTTTTCATCTCGATCATCCGGTTTCTGCTCAAGATCGTGTTTCTGAGAACAATGCAATACAATGCCAGACCATAAAAAATAAGATAAAATGGTGTAAAAATGGGGTTTCCCAATATCTGTAAAATGTCCCATTTTGTTGTTTAAGATAAACTATCCTGCAATTCGTCCTTCTTATATATAAAGCGTGCTGCTCACTCGGTTTCAGTGATTAACAAGGGGCACAGCATTCTCTTTTTCTTATTCTGGGATTCCTGCCAATGAAAATATTTGCTTTCTTTTTATCTTCAATTTAAAGATAAAAATGTATCTTTAGGCTTCAATTCTGACTAACTTCTAGAGTTAACACAAAAATATAATGAAGAGAATATCCCCCATAATTTCTTATTTACTGTCAATCCATTTATTAAACCTTGCTTTCTTTAGCTTTTTCAGACTGTTATTTATATTGTTCAATCAAGAACAGATTTCGGATTCAGGTTTTAGACTGCTGTTAGAGTCATTTATCCGAGGGGTTCAATACGATAACCTGGTTGCTTCTTATGCTATGGCAGCCCCTTTACTTATTTGGTTAATAGCTGTTTTTGTTAATCGGTGGAATTATCAAATGGTGAAATTAAACAATTTATATTTCATCTTGGTCAATGCTATTTTGTTTATGATCAATGCTGCAGATATCCGCTATTTCGGATATTTCTCGGCGCATCTGAATGTCGGCGCTTTTGCCTGGTTCAAATACGGAATGACAACTGTGGAAATGCTTGTAGAAGATCGCTCCAATTATGTATTTCTGATTGTATACCTCGCTGCAATCATTGGTTTTTCGATAATCGTTTGGGAGCTTGGGAAGAAAATGAAGAAACGTTGTTCGGAATATTATCCAAAGTTTCCTCCAATGAATACATCCAAAAAAATTGGACTCACTTTGGTTGCATTCGGCTTGTGTTTTACAGGAATAAGAGGGAGCTTTCAGCGTTATCCCTTGAAAGTGAGTAATTCTTATTTTTCAACAAATTCTTTCTTCAATCAAATACCTTTGAGTCCTCCTTTTTATTTGCTTAAAAGTTATAGCTATGGCAAAAGAGCCCGGCATTGTGTTGATCATCTGATGAGTGAGGAGGAAGCATTATCTGTTGCTAAAACGTGCCTGGGAGCTTCGATATCGTCGGGTGGAAAAGGAGTGGAACGATATCAGTTTGCCACAGAAAAACCGATACGTCCCCATATTGTAGTGGTATTGATGGAATCCATGTCAAAGGCCAATTTGTCTTTGGAGCATAAGGGCAAATCCCTGACTCCTTTTTTGAATCAAATGAAAGATTCTGCCTATTATTTTGAAAATTTCTATTCTGCCGGAGTTCACACCAATAGTGGAATTGTTGCGACGCTTTATTCTGTTCCTGCTCAGTTTAATAAACAAATGATGCACGAGACACCTATAGTTCATTATGGGGGAATGCCGCAGGAACTTCAAAACATAGGCTATCAAACGCTCTTTTTCGTGACGGGTAATCCTCAGTATGATTCCATGAATTCATACCTGCGTGAAAACAACGTGGAACGTATCTTTTCCAGTTATGACTATCCTTCAGCCAAAGTCGTGAATAATTTTGGTGTTCAAGATGACTATCTTTTCGAATTTGGGGTCAACAAGTTGAATGAACTAAACCAAGAAGGGAAGCCTTTTTTTGCAACCTTTCTGACGGTTAGTAATCATGAGCCGATAGTGGTACCTTCAAAATTTAAAAATGTTGGAGCAAATGCGCGCCAGGATATTATCGCGTTTGCTGATAATTCGATAAAAGAGTTTATGGAGCAAGCAAGAGCGACAAAATGGTTTGAAAATACAATATTTGTCTTTTTGGGTGATCATGGAACAAACTCAGGTTGGTCGAATTATGATATGCCACTGGACTACAATCGCATACCGCTTATTATATATTCAAAATTATTTAAAGATATGCCGAGAACTTTTTCTCAGTTAGGCGGGCAGATTGATGTATTTCCTACGTTGATGGGATTGATAAATCATTCTTTTGTGAACAAGACTTTGGGTGTTGATTTGTTGAAAGAGAAACGACCCTGTATGTTTTTTACAAACGATACCCAATTGGGATGTATCAGTGGTTCCAATTTATATATTAGAAATTTGCTTACAAATAAGGATTGTCTTCTCGGGCTGAATGATGAAAAACCGGTAGATGTATTTCAGCAGTATTCAGATATCGGAAATCAATTGAAAGATTATGCTTTGTCAATGACAATAGTCGGTAACCTTCCAAGAAAGAAGCTTCGAAATGGAAATAAGCCTTAACTAAAGAGAAGCTGGGTGAATCAATCGAAATAAACTTTAAGAATCTTTTCGAAAAATACGGGATATGAAAACTGTTCTTGAAATGCTTTTTGTGCATTTTCTCCCAACCGGATTCTTTTCTCTTTATCCCGGATTAATTCGTCAATAGCCGCGCTGAGTTGTTTTGTGTCATTCGGCGGAACTAATATTCCGTTTTCCTGAGAGCTTATTATTTCGGTTTGAGCTCCGTTGTTTGTTGTTATTACGGCTTTTCCGAGTTGCATAAATTCAATGATGGTCAGGCCAAAGGGTTCCTGCCAAACAGAAGGTAGAACACCGACATCCATTGATTTGATAATGGGGTTGACATCGCCTATAAAGCCAGTAAAAGTTATCTTGTCATCTAATTGATAGCTACTCGCCATCTCTTTAAGCTTGCTTGTATACTCAGTTTCTCCTTTCCCGATGATGAATAAATGAAAATCCTTGTCTGCGATTTTTTTCAGTGATTCCAAAAGTATTTCAATCCCTTTCTCTTTGACAATTCGTCCGACAAATGCCAGTCGCAATGTATTCTCCGACAGCTGTGAGGTCTCTGTTAACCTTGTATCTGAAATTGTGGATTGATACGGCAGAATGCTGTTGTGTATCACTCTCATTCGATCAGCTTCGATCTGAGGGTGAGAACTTAAAAATTCTGATTCGGTAAGATAGGAAACGAAAATAATTTTGTCTATTTCTTTATAAAACCATTTGTAGAGCGGATTTCTTTTTGCTTTTTTTACCAGATGCCTTGTCATCACAACACGAGGTTTGTTTTTGCTAAATTTGCGTGCAAACAAAGCAACAAAGGCATCTTTGAATATATGGGTATGTATGATGTCAATCTGTTCCTTATTGATAAGTCTTGTCAGGCGAATAACCGATTTGATATCCAATAGGTTCTTCAGCGAGAAGCGATGCCTTTTTGCCGGTAAGCTTTGCAGTTTATCCTCCAGCTCTTTACACTCTCTGTAAACCACCGAAACTCTATATCCGTTGGCTAGGAGTGTTTTTGATAGATCAAAAGCGTATTGCTCTCCTCCTCCCCACATCGGGGAAGCAAATATTTGCAGGATATGTTTAGATTCTACCGGATTTCCCATTCTTTATTTTCTACCTCTTTTCAATTCGTTTTCAAAGTCTTTCAATGATTCATCATTAAAGATATGTGCCCGTAACAGCGGCTTTCGACCGTTCCAGGGCCAATTATTCAGGCCTTTACGAGTGCCGAAATCGAATATGTAGTCTGTTTGTTTGAATAAACCTCTTACTCGTTTATCACATGCTCCGAAAGGATAGCAGAAACTGTAAACCGGCGAGGAGAAGAAATCTTCCAGCATGTTTTTACTTTCATTCAATTCCGATAAAACTTCCTCATCTGACAGATCCCGTAGCCGTTTGTGATGTGCTCCATGAGAAGAAAACGACACTTGTCCGCTTTCGTGCATTTCTTTCACCTGCTCCCAATTCAATAATTGGTCTTCTTTGCCAATGAGTGCCGTGCTTAAGAAGATTGTAATTGGAATATTGTGTTTTTTAGCCAATGGAAAAGCATAGGTGTAATTGTCAAGCCATCCGTCGTCCAAGGTAATCAGGACCGACTTTTCAGGCAGAGTTTTTTTCTGAAAATAGGCCTCTTCCACTTCTTCCAGTCTCAGTGCATGATATCCCTTCTCTTTGATAAGGCAAATCTGCTTCTCAAACATTTCGGGAGAAATAAAATATTTACGCTCTTTTTCATCTGTCACTGGCCCAATGTGATGATACATCAGGATGGCGAGCTTACTCTTGGTATGAAAGAATTTCAGAAAATTCAACATGCTAATTTTATCTAGTCAGAGGCTGTAAATTTCTTGAAAAAGATTACTTTTGCCTCACTTTAAAGTGCAAAGATATGAATTTATCCGTAGGAATTATTACGTATAACGAAGCGAACGATTTACCCAGAACATTACAAGCTGTCAAAGATATAGCCGACGAGATTGTTATTGTGGATAGCGGAAGCACGGATGAAACTCCGGAAATTGCATCTTCATTCGGTGCACGGTTTTATGTGGAAGAATGGAAGGGATTTGGGATGCAGAAGAATTCTGTTATCGAAAAATGTAAGGGTAAATGGATTTTGCTTATTGATGCCGATGAAGAAATATCTCCTGCATTGAGAGAGGAAATCAGGCAAATTACAGTGCAGGAACAAACTCCTTTTAATGTCTACAAGCTCCGATTTCTTACTTTTTGTTTCGGAAAAGGCATTAAACACGGAGGATGGAGCGGTTTTTTCCGGGTTCGTTTATTCCGAAATGGCTCCGGAAAATACAACGATAACCGAGTGCATGAAAATTTTATAACCACAGAAGCTATTGGTGCAATCCATAAAAATATAAATCACTACACGTATATCGATCTGGGGGATTATCTTCAGAAGTTCAATCATTACACTTCACAGTCGGCTGAAATGTATTATCAGCGGGGCAAGAAGAAATCTTTTCCAATGATAATTCTGAGTGCAGGTTTTTACTTTCTCAAAAGTTATATTTGGAATCTCGGTTTTCTGGATGGTTACGAAGGATATCTTCTTTCTAAATTAGGAGCTTTGGTGGTACTGATTAAATACAGTAAACTGAGAGAATTAAATCAGCGAAGCGTAAACCGAAAGTAAATCATCGGCAATCTTCTCATCGGAGAATTTTTTCACATATTCCCGTCCTTGTTCCGACATGAGTTGTGCCTGCTCCGGATTATTCCAGATCTTTTCTATCTTTTCGGACAACTCCTGTGCATTTTCCGGATGGACATATAGCGAATGCTTGCCCCCGGCTTCTTCCAGGCAGGAACCTGTAGCTGCAATCACGGGAATTCCCTGTGACATCGCTTCTATGATTGGGATTCCAAAGCCTTCGAAAAAAGAAGGGTAAACAAATATCTTAGCTTGTGAATAGAATGCGGGTAAGTCTTCAAACGGTATTTGGTTGAATAGCTGTACCCGGTGTTGCATATTGTTGTCCCGAATAAATTCTTCTACTTCATCCTGATAAACTGTGCGCTTTCCAACTGCCACAAGACGAATATTCTCAGGAAGGGACTTTAATGCTTTTACGACCAATAACAGGTTTTTTCGCGATTCGATAGTCCCGACATACAATAGATATTCAGCAGGTAAGGTGTATTTTATGCGAACTTCTTCTCTTTTTTTATTTTCCACTTCTTTGCTGAATACGGGATGGCATCCTTGATAGACTACCTCAATTTTATTTTCCGGAATTGAGAAGAAATTGACAATATCCCGTTTGGTAGATTCGCTGATGGCGATAATTTTATCAGCCTGACGGCAAGCGTATCGAAATTTCAATTTGTAAATAAAACGGTCGATGGGATGATAGTATTGCGGAAACCTTAGAAAAATAAGGTCGTGAATTGTTACGACTGATTTTATGCCCGTTCGACCTATGCCTATGGGAATTTCGTTGCTTAGTCCGTGAAAAATTTCAATTTGTTCGCGCTGTAAATCTCTCCTTTGAAAAGTGAGTCGCCATAGTGCGGAAAGTCTTTTTTTTAGAAAGGTTTCAGGAAAACGGAAGGAAACTGATGCCTGAGACAAGAGTTTGTTCAGGCGTGGATTTTTTTTCTTCTTGGGTGCAAATAGCACATAAGAATTCTCCGGATGAAATTCAGACATGATTTCTACCACATACCGGCTGTAGTTTCCTAAACCGGTATTGTTCTGGATAGCTCGTTTTCCGTCAAATCCTATTCTCATGGCTATTGTCTTTTTTGTTGTGCTTCTTTAGCTTTGCGTTTCGCAATCCGTAGATCTTTGCGTTTGTCCTTTATCAGAAACTTGCGTTTGTGGTAAAGCATCCTGTCGGTAAATAACGCGATATCAAATCCTCGCTCCTGTGCATATCGCGCAGCTACAATTTCTACAGCTTCATCGTATTCAAAAAGCCGGCAGAAGTTCAGGGCTCCTTCTTCCAAAGAAACATGCCTGAACTGCATTCTGTTGATATCTACCAGCGAAAATCTATATCCACCGGATTCTTTCACATAAAGAATATTTCCCGGTGAATAATCGAGGTGAAGGATCGAAGCTTCATGCAATTGTGCAGAAAAAGAAGCAAATGACTCCAAAAAGTTGTGGTCGTCTCCTTCGCCTTTCGAAAACCAATATTCACGGATCTCACCCTCTGAGGGTTGCTGCAAACTTACAAAATAAGAATAAGCGACAAGCCCTTGTTGCTGCTCTATGAGGTAACCAACAGGTATAGGTGTTTCGAATCCGCGACTAATCACTTTTTGGGCATTGTGATAAGCTTTGAATGCTTTGGGTTTTCGGAAAAAAGAATAAGCAATCCTGTTAATGAGATGAGGCTTGCGAAATCGTTTTACATTCAGAGATATACCATCAACTTCAAATCGTTTTATCTGGTTGCGGCCTGAATACAGCGTCGTTCCTTCCTTCTCAAAACGAAAAGGAATTTCTCTGATAAATTTCTCTAAATAGATATACGACTGATTAATCTCGATATTCATCCGATAGTGTTAAAACTCCGAGGTGAAGTGGAATTTAATATTCTTAAAATCCTGCTGAGCCATCATCAATACATACGATGAATCGGCTAGGAATACATCGCGTCCCTGCTTGTCTACGGCCATATACTGTGCTTTTCGCTTTTTAAAGTTCACAAGCTCTTCAGCATTGTCACTTTCAATCCAGCAAGCTTTGTACAGGCTGATTGGATCCCATTTACATTGAGCACCGTATTCGTGCAGTAAGCGATATTGAATCACTTCAAATTGTAGCTGTCCTACTGTTCCGATAATTTTTCGTCCGTTAAATGTATTGGTAAATAGCTGTGCTACACCTTCATCCATTAATTGGTCAACTCCTTTGTTCAACTGTTTTGTTTTCAGCGGATCGGCGTTTTCAATGTATTTGAACATTTCGGGAGAGAAGCTGGGTAGCCCTTTGAAGTGCAAATCTTCTCCAGATGTCAGCGTATCCCCGATTTTAAAATTTCCGGTATCCGGTAAACCGATAATATCTCCGGCAAAAGCTTCGTCTACGGTCTCTTTCTTTTGAGCCATAAAAGCTGTCGGTGCAGAGAAACGCATTTGACGGTTCAGGCGTACATGTTTGTAATTGACATTTCGTTCAAATTTACCGGAGCAAATCTTTACAAAAGCAATACAGGAGCGGTGATTCGGATCCATATTGGCATGTATCTTGAAAATAAATCCGCTAAAGGCTTCTTCCTGAGGTTTCACGATTCTTTCTTCTGCCTGAACAGGGCGGGGCGGTGGTGCGATTTGGCAGAAACAGTCTAATAATTCTTTGACGCCAAAGTTGTTCAATGCCGACCCGAAAAATACGGGAGCTACCTGTCCGTCCTGATAAACCTTCAGGTCTAACGCGGGATAAACTCCTTCAATCAGCTCAATATCTTCACGCAGTTTGTCAGCTTGACTAGGTTCTATATAGTTTTCGAGTTCAGGGCTATTCACATCCTTAAACTCCACATTTTCTGTTACTATTTGTTTGCTGGGTGTATAAAGATTTAGTTTTTGCTCGTACAAATTATACACACCGCGGAATTTCTGTCCGCTGTCAATCGGCCAACTCAAGGGGCGGACACCGATTTTCAGTTCTTCTTCCAACTCGTCGAGTAAGTCGAAAGGATCTTTTCCATCGCGATCCATTTTGTTAACGAAAATCATCACCGGTGTATTGCGCATCCGGCAGACTTCCATTAGTTTTCGGGTTTGTGCCTCTACTCCTTTTGCAACGTCTACAACAATGATAACACTGTCTACGGCGGTTAGCGTACGATAAGTATCTTCTGCGAAATCTTGGTGACCGGGAGTGTCGAGAATATTGATCTTGTAGTTGCCGTATTCAAATCCCATTACCGAGGTTGCTACTGAAATACCACGTTGCTTCTCAATCTCCATCCAGTCGGAGGTTGCTGTTTTCTTTATTTTGTTCGATTTGACTGCGCCGGCCACGTGGATGGCACCTCCAAAAAGCAATAGCTTCTCAGTGAGCGTCGTTTTTCCCGCATCGGGGTGACTGATGATGGCAAAGGTGCGTCTTCTTGCTATTTCCTCTTCTAATTGTGACATAATCGATTATGCTCTTCTTTCGGTTTATCTGTTGTTATTTTTTCTATTTATGAACATCGAACTTATTCAGGACTGCTAAAATCTGCTGATAAGCTGAATGATATTTTTTTAGCCGTTCAATATCTTGCTCTGTCAGATGAGGAAGTCTTGTCAGATTCATATTATCTTCCAAATCGGCTTTCTTGACAATACTCGCCCATTTATCAGTACATATTTTCCGTATGTATTCTTCGTAACTTTCATTTGCATTCCGGGTGAGCAAAGCAACCCGCGAGGTAATGATTGCCGGAAAGAAAGTCTCTAATTCTGCAATGGTCCATTCCGGGCAATCTTCCGGTAAATCGTGAAGCCAGGCAATTGTTTTCAGCTCACAGGAATGTTTATCACAAGAAATACGCTCTGCAACACGTTTGAGGTGTCCGGCATAAGGTTTCCCTGCTTTGTCTGTCTTGTCTGCAAATGCTTTTTTCGCAATCGATATAGCTGTATAAAGCATGATTCGAAAAGATCAAAGTTCATCGACCACTTGCTGCAAACTTGCCTTCCATTCCGGAATACGTATTCCGAATATTTCTTTTATCTTGGTTTTATCCAGTATGCTGTATTTCGGACGGGCAGCCGGGGTCGGATATTCTTCCGTGGTGATCGGGTTCACCCGGCATGTCGTGATTCCCTTTAATTCGTGGATCGCCACTGTGAAATCATACCAGGTAGATTCTCCTTCATTGGTGTAGTGATAGATTCCCGATTTGAAATCGCCGGAAGCTTCCGTATAGTTAATGATTTTGAGGATAGCATCTGCTAAATCCGCGGCATTGGTGGGTGTGCCTTGCTGGTCGGCAACCACATTCAGAGAATCTCTTTCCTGTCCCAATCGAATCATTGTTTTTACAAAATTATTGCCAAATACGGAATACAGCCATGCTGTTCGAATGATAATAGAATCCGGACAAATGCTTTGTAGTAGCTTTTCCCCTTCGCACTTCGATTTTCCGTACACCGATTGTGGATTCACGGCATCAGTTTCACGATAAGGGCGGGTTCCCATTCCGTCAAATACATAGTCTGTAGAGACATGGATGACTTTCGCTTTGTGTCTGGCTGCCGATTCTGCCAGATTTTTTACTGCATCGCGATTGATGAGGTAACATCTTTCTATGTCGTCTTCAGCTTTATCAACTGCTGTGTAGGCCGCGCAGTTGACGATGTAATCAATTTTATGATGGGCAATATAGTTTTCCACATCAGTCGGATTGGTTATGTCCAATTCTGCGACATCGGCAAAATGGAAAAGCAGGTTGGCCGGATGAAAGGCCGATGCTCTTTTGATTTCACTACCTAATTGTCCGTTTGCTCCGGTGACTAAGACTTGTTTCTGTACCAATTCCAAATTGAAGACGATGCTTTTTCCTGCATTTTCGTTGCTATCTTTGCGGTTATATACTAATCCCATACGTTGTTTGGTTAATTTTTATTCTTCCATTTGTTTTTCCTCTTCCTCTTTGTATTTTTGGGAAAGAAGTTTCAAAAATGCACTTATCTGATTGATGCCTGCCAATGTTTCTCCCGATACTTCTTTATGCTGTAAACGTAAGAGTAGAAATCCATACAGTGCAGAAAAGCAAGTA
The DNA here is from genome assembly GCA_047605645.1 of Dysgonamonadaceae bacterium. GTDB lineage: Bacteria > Bacteroidota > Bacteroidia > Bacteroidales > Dysgonomonadaceae > UBA1309. Next base: position 64,832 of record JASGFJ010000026.1, read on the forward strand.
TCCAGTTCGTAGATATCCTTGTTCTCGTTTTTAGCCCTTAGCTCCACAATAAAAGGTAATGTCTTGTAGTAGGCAGACGAATACGCGATTTCGTTCGGGTCTTTCAGCAATTGCGTATGAAGCCCTGTCAGGTCGATAATGACATTTTTGTTTATTTGCAGATGCCCTGAACTTTCAGCGTGTTCGTGATGCATCATGGCGATAAGTCCCTCGTACCAATCACGCATTTCCGCTTTAACGGCATCCGGTTGATCAAATTTATCAATAATATTTGTCTGAATAGCGTCAATATTCAGGTGATAAGCGCGGATTAAATCCTCAATCTGCCACATATAAAGCAGGTATTCAGCTATATTTTCTCTTTTTTTTTGACGGGCAATCAACATATTGGGCTACCGTTTGTTTACTTTTGTGCAAAAGTACGAAAATAAGACGAATGTATAAATTAAACTGTGATTATCTCGTTTAATCAGCATGTTGTCTTTCTCAAACTTTCTCAGGGAAACTGGCGAGTGAGAGAGCCTGAACGTTCAATCGGATGTTGTCTTTCTCTGTCTCTATTTCTTCTGAAGGAGGAGGCCGAAACTTACTCTTGGGGATTAAATTCTAAGAACGATTTCCTTTTTGTGGTTGGAAGAGGGTTTCTTCATGGCGATTCCCAATAATAAATCAGAAGGAAATTATTTATCTAAAAAATCAATAAAAGGTCGAATTCGGGCATTATCAACAGGGCGCCGGAAGTGGATAGAAGCATTTTTTATTGTTATATAAAAATAGTGGAGCTTGTCTCCGCATTCAGCCTTTCGCATATACGTATTAAATATATATATAAATGTATAAAATAAAGACATTAGAAACGGGGTATTTTCTGGCAGATGGCGGGGCTATGTTCGGGGCAGTTCCCAAAAGAGCCTGGTCGCGCAAATATCCGGCCGACGAAAACAATCTTTGCCGATTGGCGATGCGTTGCGTCCTGGCTGTTTCCGATACAAGGAAAATCATTATCGACACGGGAATCAAATACGAGAACATCAAAAAGTTTTCGTATTATGGTTTTACTGAAGTGCGGCAAATCGATGATTGCCTGCTCGAAGAAGGGATAAAACCGGAGGATATTACCGATGTGGTATTGACTCATTTTCATTTCGACCATTGTGGTGCCTCTACCCGTAAGAATGAAAAAGGAGCGTGGACGCTGATGTTTCCGAATGCGCAATACTGGTGTAGCCGGCAGCAATGGGATGTCGCCCATCATCCCGGAATTCTTGAAGCGGATTCTTTCTTTCGTGAAGATTTCGACCCGATGTATGATGCCGGTCAAATTACCTTGATAAATGATAAAACATCTTTGGATGCACATTTCCGCCTGAAAATTTTTGATGGACATACGCCCGGGCAGGTTGCCTGTTACATTGATGGAGAGGATAAGGATTATCTGGTTCCCGGCGATGTGGTTCCGACTTCGGCCAACGTTCCGCTTCGCTGGGTATCGGCTTATGATATACATGCAGAGGCTTCGGTTCTTTCCAAGCAAGAACTGCTGCAGGATGCTGTGACGGAAGATCGGGAACTGATCTTTTTTCACGATGCTTACACGAAATCTGCCAAAGTGGCGAAAACAGGCGATGTCTTTACGCTGAAGAAAATTTAGTTACGATATCGTTGCTGAATGGTTGTGAGGAATGTCTTTTTTGTAGGACAGAGAGCAAAGGTATCCCAGTTTATAGAATTGGAACAATCGTAAAGATGGATTCTCAGAATAAATATTCCGGAGAATAAACGGAGCGGTATATCTGAAGGCCAGATTCAGAATGCCTTTGATGTGCCATTTTTCCAACTTCCTGTATGTTTTGATAATACGTAAATTTTCCGCTAATTCAGGCTCATGCATTTTCATCCAATAAGCATTCCGAAGCGACATTCTTGTTTTGTCGATAAACCGATCGGTGGTTTCCAAACCTAAATGCCAGCAGGGATTTTCGATGATTTTTATGCGTGCTCCCGCCTTTTTAAGCTTCAATCCGAAGTGAGTATCTACATATCCGTATTTCTCGGGAAGTCCGCCGAGTGGATTGCTGAAGAAAAGGGTTTTTCTGATTAGAAAGTTATTTCCCCTGATTTCCAGAAAGGGATCTTTCGCTTGCTGATGTTCCTCCGTATGTCGTCCGTGCAGCCATTTTAATCTGAATTCCGTCCTGTGTTCTTCTTTGTACATAATACCTCCACTGATTATGTCAAATTCTTTTTTATCCAAAAACTGTGTATAGAATTGAATAAAATTGTCATTTACAGGTATCATGTCTGCATCCAGGAAGAGTAGCCAGTCGAAACGAGCTGTCTTTGCCAACATATTTCGTGCTTCCGCATTGCCAATATTCTGCTTGAGCTGAATAAGCCGGAAAAAAGGATGGCTTATTTCAGCGTTTTCGTCTCTTATCGAAAGGAGAGGAGAACAGTCATCCAGAGCCAGAATTTCAAACTCGATGTTGAGTTTTATACATTGAGTCAGCAGTTCGTCGACCAATTCGCGGATGTTTCGGTTGTAAACAGGAATTAATATCGATAACATTTCTATTTTCTATTTATAAATCGATTGAATGAGGATATCTTCTTATCCGATCCACTCGGAAATGGCTTTCTTGGAAACGCCATAACCAATATTCTGTATGATTCCTTTTTGGTTGCAAAATCTGCAGAATGGTACCGGACGGCATAAAAAATCGAGTATTTCATTAAAATCTTTTACCTTGTAAATGTCAATTGAATCTTCTTCTGAAACTTCCAGGTTGTGGTTGAATTGAGAATTAAAATATTTGACATACGGAATAAGGGTGCACGTATATAATCTTCCTTGCTCTAGCGAGATACAGCGGTTTGCCCGGTCGCAAAGCAGAAAACTCTCCCGGATGTCTTGTCTGCCTTCTATATCTAAGGGAACACAGCGCATGTTCTTTTCCACAGAGCGGGTGCTGCCGTAAAAATCGAATTTTACACCGTGTGAATGAGCCAGATTTTCCATGGCATTGTGATCCACTTTAATCGGATATTTTGTCACAATGATTTTTACATCATGGGTCTTACATGCTTGCCAGAAATCTTCACTTTGACGAGCTAGAAGAACTCCATTGGATATTAATTGGACTTCAGCTTTCGGAAAATACTTTTTGACCAATTCGATTATTTGACTCACTTGGGGGTGCAGAAGAGGTTCTCCGCCTAAAAGGTGGATAGATTCAATATTTGAGCCTGGTAATGTTGACAGTCTTTCCAAGTCGCGATGCAGTACGTTTATATCAGCAAGAACTTTGGGCGATAATGGAGAGAAATTGTCACAACCCTTACAATTCAGATTGCAGTGATCGGCCAGATGGAGGTTCAGCATGGAGATGGATTCTCTTCTCTTCATGTTCTTTCGTATTGCTTTGTTGTAAAGCGGGCGTAAAGAACGATAGGAGAGAATTAGTTCCCGGGGAATTAGTCTTTTGATGATATCCATATTTTCATCGGTTGTTGTTTCGCAAATAAGGTTTTGTTAGAGACCGTACGCGTTTTTTTTCGGGTTATTTGCATTCGGCTTGTTACTAATATGCATGTAAATATAATACAATAAAGCTATTTGAAGAAATCATATTTTTATTTCCCCTGAAAAAAGGTATGCTTTAACCGGCAAGTATATAACAAAGATGAGGCCATCCTCACTCGGATGGCCTCTTCCCCAATAACTTTATTTACTTACTTAAAACAATATAATTAGTATCGTGCACTCACTGCAGTCCAATCAATAATTTTCCAAAGATCATTCAGATGGTCGGCTCTTCTATTTTGGTAATCCAAATAGTAAGCGTGTTCCCATACGTCAAAGCCTAGAAGAGGAGTATATCCTTTGGTTAAAGGATTTCCTGCATTAGGTTCTTTTGTGATATATAATTTGCCGGCATCATCTTTTGATAACCATACCCATCCTGAACCAAACAAGCCAACTCCGGCTGCAACAAATTCTTTCTTAAAGTCTTCGAATGAACCGAATTGAGCTTTAATCGCATCGGCTAATTTTCCTGCAGGCTCACCTCCGCCGTTTGGGCTAAATGATAAGAAATAGATATTATGGTTCAGTGCCTGTCCGGCGTTGTTGAAGATTGCGCCATCACTTTCCTTAACGATAGTCTCCAAATCCGCATTCTCGAATTTAGTTCCCTGAATCAGGTTGTTTAGGTTTGTGATGTAAGTTTGCAAATGCTTTCCATAATGCAGTTCCACTGTTTGTTGACCAATTACTGGTGCTAATGCATCTGTTGCATAAGGCAATTTAGGCAATTCAAATTTCATGATTTTATCTTTTTTATTGTTGTTAATATTATTTGTACTGTACGAATTATTACTTATTGTCGTTCCCACAATAGTGAAGAACAAAATGGCAAAATAATGTCTCATAATTTTTGTTTTATGGGATTGTCCTTTGTCGTTTCTTTTCTACTAAAACAATCTCTGGTGCGCTTTGTTCTTGTTGACTCTTAAAAAATCGATAAATTGTATCTATGGCTGTTTAGTTTGTATAAATTTTCGATATGAAGTTTCTGGTATTTTGAAGATTTATGTTGGTCTTTTTTATTTGTGTCGTGTTTAGAGGTATTTTAAGTATGACAATTTGACGGATGATATGACAGGAAATTTTTGGCACAGCTTTTGTTTAATAGGAGATGTCCGTTTCTGCAAAACGCTGTAAGCGGTAATAAAGGAAACAGAAAGAAATAAGATTATTATAAATAAAAACAAAATATAAAAATTATGGGAAAAATAATAGGTATTGATTTAGGTACTACAAATTCTTGTGTTGCTGTGCTGGAAGGTAATGAGCCTACTGTGATTGCGAACAACGAAGGAAAAAGAACAACTCCGTCAATTGTTGCATTTGTTGATGGTGGTGAACGTAAAATAGGTGATCCTGCTAAACGTCAGGCAATCACAAACCCTGAAAAGACGGTTTTCTCCATCAAACGTTTTATGGGAGAGACTTGGGATCAGGTTCAAAATGAAATCAAACGTGTTCCTTACAAAGTCGTAAAAGGCGACAACAATACACCACGTGTTGATATTGATGCACGTCTTTATACTCCTCAGGAAATTTCAGCGATGATTCTTCAGAAAATGAAAAAAACGGCTGAAGATTATCTTGGACAGGAAGTCACAGAAGCTGTCATTACAGTTCCTGCTTATTTTAACGACTCACAACGTCAAGCGACAAAAGAAGCTGGTGAAATTGCCGGGTTGAACGTGCGTCGTATTGTCAACGAACCTACTGCTGCAGCTTTGGCGTATGGCTTGGATAAGACAAATAAAGACATGAAAATCGCCGTATTCGACTTAGGAGGCGGTACATTCGATATCTCTATTCTGGAATTAGGAGATGGCGTATTTGAGGTGAAATCAACAAATGGTGATACTCACCTGGGAGGCGACGACTTTGACCATGTAATTATCGACTGGTTGGCAGATGAATTTAAAAAAGACGAAGGTGTTGATTTGCGTCACGATCCGATGGCTTTGCAACGTTTGAAAGAAGCTGCAGAAAAAGCTAAAATCGAACTTTCAAGCTCAACATCCACGGAGATCAACTTGCCATATATTATGCCGGTAAACGGTATTCCAAAACACTTGGTAAGAACACTTACCCGTGCAAAATTTGAACAATTGGCAGACAGCTTGATTCGTGCATGTATCGAACCTTGCCGTAATGCATTGAAAGATGCTGGCTTAAACACTTCTGATATCGACGAAGTAATCCTTGTGGGTGGTTCTACTCGTATTCCTGCTGTTCAGGCTGAAGTGGAGAAATTCTTCGGAAAAACACCTTCCAAGGGGGTGAATCCGGACGAAGTGGTTGCTGTCGGAGCTGCTATTCAGGGAGCTGTATTATCCGGTGATGTAAAAGACGTATTGCTACTGGATGTTACTCCTCTTTCTTTGGGGATCGAAACAATGGGTGGAGTCATGACAAAACTGATTGAGTCGAATACTACAATTCCGACCCGCAAATCTGAAACATTCTCTACCGCTGCCGATAATCAGCCTTCTGTGCAAATCAATGTGCTGCAAGGAGAACGTCCGATGGCTAAAGACAACAAACAGATTGGGGTATTTAACCTGGATGGAATTCCTTCTGCACCTCGTGGCGTACCTCAGATTGAAGTGACATTTGATATTGATGCCAATGGTATTTTGAAGGTTTCTGCGAAAGATAAAGCAACCGGAAAAGAACAATCTATCCGTATCGAAGCTTCTTCTGGATTAAGTGATGCTGAAATTCAAAGAATGAAAGATGAAGCTGCATCCAATGCTGAATCCGATAAAAAAGAAAAAGAACGTATCGATAAATTGAATCAGGCTGACTCAATGATTTTCCAAACCGAAAAACAGTTAAGTGAACTGGCTGATAAGATTCCTGCTGACAAAAAAGCAGATCTGGAAGCGTCATTGAATAAACTGAAAGATGCTCACAAAGCTCAGGATATTGATGCTATCGACGCTGCAATGAACGAACTAAATACAAAATTCCACGCCATGAGCCAGGATATGTATAATGCGACAAACAATGCAGGTCAGCAAGCCGACCCAAATGCGAATGCAGGTGGCGGCAACAAATCCAATGATGGTGATGTGACAGATGTTGACTTCGAGGAAGTGAAATAACAGGCGATTAAAAATAATAGCCATAATGATAATAAAAGCCCTGTAGACGAAAAGTTTACGGGGTTTTTTGCGAATAGACTTCTCTTGCCTATTGATTCTTATTGTTATTTGTGCAGCGTTTCCCATCGGGTTGAGATTGTAGAAGGCAATACTCAATCCGTAGAACGACTATCACTCTTTCTACATCACATTCTCGGGTAGATGTCTCCAGACTGCTTATTCGGGTGGTGGCTGTGACCTACAGATCTTTATTTTCTTAAAGGTCGCTTTTTTGTAATTGCCTCGTTTATTTGAGGTTGAAACGAAGTTATACATTCACGTGAATATCACAAAAATACAACAAAAAATAGGAACAAAAGTGTCCTACAATTCGAATTTGAGACAGCTCTGCAAACCGAATTTCTTGATTTTTTGTATTATTGCCTGGGGATAAATCGAAACCAGCTCGTTGTTTTTGAAAAATAATTTTGTAGGTGAAACTTGGGTTAGAACGACTAGCGAAATCATAGCTATAGACCCTCGATCGGAATACAATGAAGTCTCTGGATTTGATATTTCTTTATTTGGAACAGGTAGCGTGTGGAATGTGGATGACAAGCGAAAAGATAATCTAAAAGCTGAGAAGCTGGTCGTGCAGCTGCTGATATAAACGAATAAAGCAAATTATTCTCTTTGTTCTTCATTCTTCCCTCCGCTTCGGATATTGTCTTTAGCCGGGAAGACGAACAGCTTTTTCCGAAACCTAACAAAAAGAAGAACGGAAGACGGTTGAGTTAAAGAATCTCCTGGTTCTATTTTGAAGACAAAGGTATATTCCAAGAATAAACCGTCAATAGCAAGCCGCAAGCGGTTTTAGAAGATTTCTTCCTTTTCGGATAGAAAAGCGTAGATTTCTGAAAAGTGGAGGCTTGTTTATTCTTTTCACAGGAGGAGTGTTTACAAAATGTAAAAGGGGAGGAATATGAATTTGGTTAGTCTCTGAGCAATTTCACAATGCACATAATCAGATAAATAACTCACATGTCAATGTTACTATTCCTAATATTATTCTTGTTTTTGCGAGTAAAAACAAGAATGATGTGATTCTGAAATGGATTGATTGACTGGAATAATCCACAAGTGCATACCTGTGTTGATAACTTTTTTGGAGCATACTATATCTGTCTCTCAATTGTTTACTATATTTGTCTAATATGTGAAAGAGAAAGGGCAAATTACTAATGGAGAATATCAGGAGATAAACTTGACAACACCTAAAACAGCATTTCGAGACTTGGATGAACTTGTCAAGGGTGATGTATTTAAGAAGTTTGGAGAGAATAAGTCAACTCATTATAAATTGAAAAACTTATAATACGTCCGATAAATGTCCGATAAATGTCTGATTGGTGGCGGTTATGATAGAACTAACTATTTGATAGTAATCGGGTATTGAGTGGAGTATCTAAATGAATTTTCGTGTTTTTACGGGCAGAAACAAGAAATGTAATTATATCTTTACACTTGTCAATTGGTAAATATATGACTGATACAATTAAAAATACAATCAAGAGCCTTGCAATGGGTTTGGTTTTTACAGCGGCTGACTTTCCATTACCTGTTGAAAAACAGAAAACGAACAATAAGGTTTTAGATAAGCTGGTAGCCGCTGGGCAAATTCGAAAGCTTTCCAAAGGACGCTTTTACAAACCCCAGATGAACGAGTTAGGAGAGCCTCCTCCGGATACCTATCAAGTACTGAAAGACTTGTTAGAAAAAGACGGTAAAAGGATTGGTTACGTAACAGGTTATGCGGCTTTTAATGATTTAGGTTTGACTACACAAGTTCCTGCCGTAATACAAATCGGTACGAGAAAAGAAAAAAAGAGGCTTGTGCGCGACAAGTATCGTGTTAGCTTTATAAAACAGGAGAATATAATTACGAAAGAGAATATCCCGTTGCTGCGCTTGCTTGACTGCTTGCGGTTCTTTAAAATCATACCCGATGCGATGCCTGATGAAACTTGCAAGCGGCTACTATATCTATTTTCTAAGCTTGATGAAGCGCAAATTGCTACAGTCAAACGATTGGTTCTAAAATACAATCCCGCAACGATTGCATTGTTAGGAGCTATACTTGAGATGCTGAATCCCGAAGAAGATACAGCCGCGTTATTTAAGAAACTGAATCCGATAACCGTTTACAAGTTGTACATTCCGTTGAAGGTATTGCCGAATCAGAGAAAATGGAATATATGGTAAATTATAAAGCAATAGGGACAAATTGTCCCTATGTAGGTATGGCGACAACGAACTTAAACAAAATATCCACTGGAAGAATAAATCGATTATGAGCGATTTTGAAGAATATATAAGACAAGGCGAACCCGATAAAAAAGAAAAGGGGATTATTTGGCAAACGGCCATTGGCTTGCAACAGGTCGATGGTTTAACGCCGTCTGCTTATCTGATTGAAACTGCCAAAGAAAATATTGAAGGCAAAATCACGATTGATGAAGTCAAATATCGTATTAACAGTTATTACAAGCAACAAACGAGCAAACAAACGATAGAGGGCGACCGTACGGAAGAGGCAGATAAAGTTTCGGCAAATATTACCGAAATTCTATCGGAAAAAACCTTTACATTTAGCCCTGCCGAACTTCTTTCCATTCACAAACGCCTTTTTTTAGGTGTTGAAAATATTACTGTGAAAGTTGGTAAAGTTCGCGATTACAATATCACTAACCCACATTGAGCATTTAAACCCTAACGAGAGTTAAAGTATAGTTAAATTTTA